>DASSYF010000032.1:0-18473 GCA_035703435.1 Chiayiivirga sp.
GCGCTTCGGGCATGTCGGTGAGATCGGTAGCCACGCGCTCGAACGGCAAGGCACCGGCATAAATGAAACCGGTGTCGCCCTCGGCACAGCTCACCGTCACCGGGCTGCCATCCTCGATAACATCGAGTCCGTTGCCGGTGCCCACCACCGCCGGCACGCCCAATTCGCGCGCGATGATGGCCGCGTGGCAGGTTCGGCCACCGCGATTGGTCACGATGGCAGACGCACGCTTCATCACCGGCTCCCAATCGGGATCGGTCATGTCGGCCACCAACACATCGCCCGGCTGCACACGACTCATGTCGTCGATGCGACGCACCACGCGCGCCACGCCGCTGCCGATCTTCTGCCCGATGGCGCGGCCTTCGGCGATGACCGGGCCGCGCTGTTGCAAAAGGTAGCGCTCGATCTGGGTGCTGCGGGCGCGCGACTTCACCGTTTCCGGACGTGCCTGCACGATGAACAGCTTGCCGCTGATGCCATCCTTGGCCCACTCGATATCCATCGGGCGACCGTAGTGCTCTTCGATCACCAGCGCCTGCTTGGACAGCTCCTGCACATCGGCATCTGAGATCGAAAACTTTGCCCGCAGCTCGGCCGGCGTTTCTTCGTTGCGCACGCGCTCGCCGGCCGCATTGGAATACACCATGCGAATCTGCTTGGTGCCGAGCGTGCGGCGCAGGATCGCCTGCTTGCCCTGGCGCAGAGTCGGCTTGTAGACGTAGAACTCGTCAGGATTGACCGCGCCTTGCACCACGTTTTCGCCCAAGCCATAGCTGGCGGTGACGAACACGACATCGCGGAAACCTGATTCGGTGTCGAGCGTGAACAGTACACCCGATGAGCCGCAGTCCGAGCGCACCATCAACTGCACGCCCGCCGACAGGAACACGTCCTCGTGCTTGAAGCCCTGGTGCACGCGATAGGCGATGGCGCGATCGTTGTAGAGGGATGCGAAAACCTCCTTGACCTTGTGCACGACGTCATCGGCACCGGTGACATTGAGGAAGGTTTCCTGTTGCCCTGCAAAGCTGGCATCGGGCAGGTCTTCCGCTGTCGCCGACGAACGCACCGCGACCGCAATCTCGCCACCACCATTGCCTGCACAGAGCGTGGCGTAGGCGGCACGAATGTCGGCATCCAACGCCGGCTGCAAGGGCGCATCGATCACCCAACCGCGAATTTCGCCGCCGGCGCGCGTCAACGCGCTTACATCCTCCACATCCAGACCCGCCAGACGATCGAAGATGCGCTGGTGCAAATCGTTGTGGGCGATGAAGTCTCGAAACGCATCTGCGGTCGTGGCATAGCCACCCGGTACCGACACCCCAAGATTGGACAGATTGCCGATCATTTCGCCCAAGGACGAGTTCTTGCCACCGACCTGCGCGAGGTCGGCCATGCGCAATTGATGCAGCCACAGGATGTTCGTGGTCACGAGTACTCCAAATCGGGATGGTCGATGTGGCCAAAAGCGGCGGCCCACTATTTTGATGGCCCCATCCCGAGGTTACAAGCTCGTTAAGGACGCGGGCGCTGGCTACACTGCCACCATCGTCATAAGGAACGCACGATGACCCCGCCCCGCCCCGTTTTTTTCATTTCCGATGGAACCGGCATCACCGCCGAAACCATTGGCAATGGGCTTTTGACCCAATTCCCCGAATCACGCTTTTCCACCCAGCGCATTCCCTTCGTGGGCACCGAATCCAAAGCCCGCAATGCTGCTCTCAAGGTTCAGGCTCAAGGCAAGGAAAGTGGCCTGCGGCCGATTGTCATCAATACCGTGATGGACACCGCGTTGACCGCGCTGCTGGCCGAAAGCGGCGCCTTGATGTTGGACGTATTTGCCCCCTTCATGGACCCGCTCGAATCCGAGTTGGGCGTCAAGCGGAAGCCAGCGGTGGGCCAAGCGCATGGCATGGTGGACTACGCCAAGTACGAATCGCGCATCAATGCCACCAACTACGCGCTCAGCCACGACGACGGCGCCAACGTGCACTACGACGAAGCCGAGGTGATCCTCGTGGGCGTCTCGCGCTCCGGCAAAACCCCGACCTGCCTGTATCTGGCGTTGCATTTCGGCGTCAAAGCCGCCAACTATCCACTCACCGAAGAGGACCTTGGCAGCGGCGAATTGCCCAAGCACCTGCGCGCCCACCGTCGCAAGCTGTTCGGCCTGACCATCGACCCGGTGCGCCTGCACCAGATTCGCGAAGCCCGTCGCCCCGGCAGCCGCTACGCAACCCTCGATACCTGCCGCCAAGAGGTGCAAACCGCCGAAGCGCTGTTCAAGCAGGAGCACCTGCCGTCCTTGAGCACCACCAACACCTCGATCGAGGAGATCGCCAGCAAGGTGCTCTCCAAGCTCCACATCGAAAAGCACCTGTTCTGAATCCATCACATGCCCATCGCAACCCACCATCGCGCACGCAACCTCCAGCCAAGCCGATTTGGGCACCTGATGGACCTGTACGCCGAAAACTTCGCCCGTTTCCAACGCACCTTCCCCTTGCAGCGCCTACCGGCAAACCACTGGCGATCCAGCGTCGACGATGGCCTGGACCTGCATCTGGACGTGATCGAACGGCACCGCTACACCACCGAGATCCGCTTGACCTACGACCTGGCAGACCCGTTGACCGGCGCACCGGATCCATCGGCCTACCTTCGCATCTATCACGATGCCCGCCTGATCGAGGTCACGCATTGCCATCTGGGCCGGCGCTGGCAGGACGTGCTTGGACTCAACCCCAGCCTCGCTACCCTGGTAGGGCATCGCATGCGCATGAACACTTTTCTCTGGAAGTGGCTCGACTACCTTTCCGACCTGGGCCACTCACCGTTCACCCTGTGCATGCGCGGCGATCATGACGACTCATGTCCACGCGAAAAAGTCATGCTGCCGTATTGACGGCATCGAACAAACTCTATAAAGTGCCCGTCTTTCCAGCACGTGGGGCTATAGCTCAGCTGGGAGAGCGCTACAATGGCATTGTAGAGGTCATCGGTTCGATCCCGATTAGCTCCACCAACTCCTTGTCCCCATCGTCTAGAGGCCTAGGACACAACCCTTTCACGGTTGCGACCGGGGTTCGAATCCCCGTGGGGACGCCAGTCAGAGGCTCATCTGGCATCATCAGGCCCGCACATGCGGGCCTTTTGTTGTTTCGTTCCAGCGCAGGTGCCTCTGGCGAAGACGATACATCGAACGATCCTCAATCGCCGCCGTAACGCAGCCACGTCAACGCCTGATGGCTGTCGGCGAACACGGCTGCATGGATGCCATTTTCGCGCGCAAGTATCGCGACCTGCTCCTGCTCGGCGCGATGCCAGTCGACGTTGTCGACAAAGGCGACCTTGTGCCCCTGAAAGCCCAGCTTGACCAACTCCGGAAACAGGTCCACGACAGTCTCACGTGGCCCTGACTCAAGCAGCTCTTCCAGCACAAGGACTCGATCTGCCGCCAGACGCTCCCGCTCGGATGCAACGATCTTCCAATAGCTCACCGAAATCTCGAACGTGTCGTGGTCCCCTATGACACGCGCGATCAGAACTTCGCCATCCCACGTGAAGCAGAGTTTGAAACCGTCCCCAATCCGTTCGAATGTCAGAGCCACAACCACTCCTTGGCGTGCCAGATGCACACCCGACGTGGGGCGCCGCACCAGATAATTTGTTATGTGTATCACAACACAGGCCCATCAACTTTGCCAAGTTCTGATGCCTACGCGCCTCGCCAAGCGCTGGCAAAAATCAACCAAGGGTTTAGGATGCACCCATGACCGGCCGAACACTTTGATATGATCCGACGCGAGCATCGACCGGTACACGATGCGCGTCGAACCAGGGAGACCACAAGATGAGTTCAGACAATGCAGGTAGTGGAGTCGGTGGCGTCTTGCGCGATCTGCGCAGTGCGATTGGTGAGCTCTTCACGGGCGGCAAGTTGGCCAAGGAGCGCGAGGTTCCTGTCGACGTGTTGTTCTCCCTGATTGGCTTCGTCGCCAAGGCCGACAGCATCGTCACCAGCCACGAGGCCGATTTGGTCAACACCTTGATGGATGAAATGCAACTGCCCAGCGGCGGTCGCGCCATCGCAAATGAAGCTTTTGAGCGTGGCCGCATGCGCCAGATCGACCTGGTGCGCGAGACCGAACGCATCAAAGCCATCTATCCGGTAGGCTCCACCGAGCTGGTGCAATGGCTCGACGTTCTGGTGCGGGTCGCAATGGCCGATGGCCGCCTGTTCCCGCGCGAACGTGAGACCCTCGAACAGGTGGCTGCCGCCCTTGGATTCAGCGCGGAAACGGTTCGTCTGAGGCTGGCACAGACCCCTTGAGCCACGGGCCCACGCTCATCGTGTAGAACTGCCACAAATGAAAAGAGCCTCCAACACCGGAGGCTCTTTCTGTTTCAGGCCGGAATTCGGATCAACCGCCGATCACGAACTTGCCATGCATCACGGCCCAGTGGCCAGGGAACGAGCAGAAGAAGGTGTAGTCACCACCGGCTTCCAGACCCTTGAGCGAGAAGGTCACGCTGTCGCTCTCACCAGCACCGATCAACTTGGTGTGGGCAATGATGCGGGCGTCACCCGCAGTCAGGTAGTCGGCTGCCGCACCGGCCTTCATGCCGTCCTGGGCGACCGCCTGATAATCCGCAGTCTTGGTCAGCACCCAGTTGTGGCCCATGACGTTCTTGGCCAGCTTGCCGGTGTGGTGCAAGGTGAGGGTGACATCGGTGCAATCGGCGGCCACTTTCAGCTCTTTGGCGCTGAACGACATTTGGTCGGTGGAATCGATCGACACTTCGCAGGTCTTGGCCTGAATCTGGGTCGACATGAGCAGGGCAGCGGAAGCAATGATCAGAGTACGAAACATGGAACAGCTCCTTGGGTTGAAAGAGTGCGCGTTGATCGGCGCTTGGACGCGCGTCCGATCGGGCGTGGCGCTATTGTCCACCCGCGTGAAGCACGATCGACTGACGTAGATCAGATCGCGCCCGCCCGATTCAGCCTGCAGTTCACTTTTCAAGCCGTACACGCACTCAACGCAGCATCTGCAGTGCCAACAAACCCGCGATGATCATCAGTCCACCCATCGAACGCAGCTGGGCATCGCTGCGTTCGAGCAATTGCGCGACTGCCTCTTTCCAGAGCGCAGGTATGGCGAACAGAACCAGACCTTCAAACACCAGCACCAAGCACAGCGCGGCTGCCAGATCCATGGTCCGGGCCTAGCGCCCGCGCCCCGCACCACCGAAATGTTGCAGGAACTCGGAGTCCGGATCGAGCACCAACACGCCGTCGCCGCTCTCGAAGGAAGCACGATAGGCCTCCAGACTGCGTTGGAAGCCATAGAACTCGGCATCACGGGTGTACGCGGCAGCGTAGATGTCGGTGGCCTTGGCATCACCCTCGCCTCGCACACGCTGCGCATCACGCTCAGCCTCGGCCAAGATGACCTGACGCTCTCGATCGGCATTGGCGCGAATGGCCTCGGCCGCCTCCACGCCCTCGGAGCGCAGCTCATTGGCTACCCGGGAGCGCTCGGCACGCATGCGGTTGTATACCGATTCGGACACCTCTTCAGGCAAATCGATGCGCTTGATGCGCACATCCACCACCGTGATGCCGAGATTCTTCGCGCCCTCGTTGGCGGTGCGCACCAGCGTTTCGGTCATCTTGCTGCGCGCATCGGAAACCGTTTCCTGCAAGGTGCGCTGGTTGATCTGGTTGCGCAGGGCTTCCTTGATGATCGGATGCAGACGCTGCATGGCCTGCAACTCGTCACCCGAGGTGGTGGTGTAGTACCGATCCACCTCGCTGATGCGCCACTTGGCGAAGAAATCGACGCTGACGTCCTTCTTTTCCGAGGTGAGATACCGCTCGGGCTGCGAATTCAGGGTCATGATGCGGCTGTCGAAGATGCGCACATCCTGGATCAGTGGAATCTTGAGGTGCACGCCCGGGGCCACACCGGTACGCACGATGCGCCCCAATTGAAACACCACACCGACCTGCGATTCACGCACGATGAAAACCGTACCCGTGAGCAGCAAGGCGACCGCTGCAAGTACTGCAATTGCGATGTTTTTCATTGACTTGAGCCCTCGCGTGGGTTGCGCGTGGCCGTGCGCGTTGCGCCACGGGATCGGTCGGAAGATGGCTCCTGCGGAACACCGGTTCGCATCGCCGGCAGGCGCTCGGTGAAGGTGGATTTCGAATCGGACGATGCCGAGCCAGTGTCACCTCCGGAGAGCTTGTCCAAGGGCAAATAGATCACGTTGTTGCCATTGCGATTGGCCAGCACCACTTTGGGATTGTGCGCCAACACATCCTGCATGGTTTCCAGATACAAGCGCTTGCGGGTGACTTCTGGCGCCTTGCGATACTCGTCCACCATCAGGGTGAAGCGATCGGCGTCACCTTCGGCGTGCGCGATGACGCTGGCTTTGTAGGCTTCGGCTTCGGCCTTGATTCGCGCCGCCGCGCCGCGTGCCTCGGGTACCTGCTTGCTGGCATAGCCCAGGGCATCGTTCTCGAAGCGTTGTTTGTCCTCACGCGCGATGATCGCATCGTCGAAGGCGTCCTTCACTTCCTGCGGCGGACGGGCGTTCTGCAGATTGAACTCACTGACGGTAAGTCCGGTGCGATATTGATCCAGGGCCGCCTGCAGGCGATCACGCGCCTGCGAGGCCAGCTCGGCACGTTGACCGGAAAGAATGGTGTCCATCACGCTGTTGCCCATCACTTCGCGCACCGCGCTTTCGGCCGCCTGCTGCAAGGTTTCGTCCGGATCGCGCGTACCGAACAGGTACAAAACCGGATCGGACACTTGGTATTGCACGTTGAAATCCACCAGCACGATGTTTTCATCGCGGGTGAGCATGCGCACCTGATCGGACACATTGCGCACCTGGGTCGCATCGACCTTGATGACGCTTTCAAACGGGCGCGGCAACTTGAACCCCGGCCCCGGAGTCAGCAGTCGGTCGTATTTGCCAAAGCGCAGTACCACGCCGCGTTGACGCTCGTCGATCAGCGTCCAGGAATCAAACACCACCCAGATCATCAATGCCGCCAAGATGATCAGGCCCAGTGGTGGGCCGCCATTACCACCACCCACGCCACGCCCGCGACCGGATTGGCCATTGTCGCCACCGAATACGCGACCGAGGCTGGACTTGAGCCGATCGAGGAAGGCGTCAACGTCTGCGCCCTGCCCCTTGTTGCCCTGATTGCCGGAACCCTTGGATCCCTTGCCGCTGCCGTCGCCAGGCTCATTCCAGGCCATGCAAAACTCCCGAGTTGACTGTGCCATCGCGCCTGAACGCCTGCAGAGGCGGTTGAAGCGGCTCGATGGTGTCGTAGATTGAATAATGAATTGTAAGTAGCCGCCCTAGTGAGCGGCAAGCAATTGCCCGCGCAACGCCACGCTATCGGAATCGGTACCGGCCAGAACCTGCTGTGCCAGCGCCACGGGCATGTCAAGATCGATCTGCCAGCCCTGATCATCGCAACGTTCACCGCATACTGCACCCACCTCGAACAGGCGTGCGCGCAAACGCCCACCCATCGGTGACAGTCGCACGCTGGCACGCAGCCGCTCACCCGGCAGTCGCGATGATATGGCCGAACGCAAGGCCGCCAGACCCGTCCCGGTGCGCGCCGAAACCCAGGCGCGTGCGACCGACCCGTCCTCGGCGAGGTCAAGGCGGGCATCGGCATCGCTCATGCGATCGATCTTGTTGAAGACCAGCAACTGCGGAATGTCACCGGTACCAATGTCGGCCAGCACCGCATCGACTTGTCCGATTCGCTCATCACACATGGGATCGGATGCGTCGACAACGTGCAGCAACAAATCCGCATCGCGCGCTTCTGACAAGGTGGACCGGAATGCGGCAACCAGATCATGTGGCAAGTCACGCACGAAACCCACGGTGTCCGACACCACCACATCACCACAGGGCAATCCCTTGAGCTTGCGCACCGTGGGATCGAGCGTGGCAAAGAGCTGATCGGCCTCGTAGGCATCGGCTCCCGTCAAGGCATTGAACAAGGTGGACTTGCCCGCATTGGTATAGCCCACCAGTGCCACCCGCGCCACGCCATTGCGCAAACGCGAACGCCGCATCTGCGACCGTTGGACCTCGACCTTGGCCAAGCGCGCCTTGAGCGCATCCACCCGTGCCGCGAGCAAGCGCCGGTCGGTTTCAAGCTGCGTTTCACCCGGACCACGCAAGCCGATGGCGCCACCCGCCTGACGTTCCAGATGCGTCCAACCACGCACCAGACGCGTGGCCATATGCTTCAACTGCGCCAGTTCCACTTGCAACTTGCCCTCGTGCGAACGGGCGCGCTGGGCGAATATGTCAAGAATCAGTCCGGTGCGATCCACCACGCGCCGCTTCAAGGCACGCTCCAGATTTCGCTCCTGAACCGGCGACAGGGTGTGATTGACCAGAATCAAGTCCGCCTGATGGGTCTCTGCTGCCAGCAAGGCCTCGTCCAGCTTGCCACTGCCGATGAACGTGGCGGGATTGATCTTGTCGATGCGCGCGGTGAGTTTGGCGACCACCGTCGCGCCAGCGGAACGGGTCAGCTCCGCAAATTCCTGCAGCAAGTCTTCTGCGTGAGCGCCCGAATCGAGCGGTTGAATCAACAGGGCACGTTCACCCTTGCGTGAGCGTTCAAACATCAGTCGGCGGAGCCCTCTTCGTCGTCATCACCGCCCGTGGCGATGCGCACATTGCGCGCCGGCACCACGGTGGAAATGGCATGTTTGTAAACCATCTGGCTGACGGTGTTGCGTAGCAGCACCACGAACTGGTCGAAGGACTCGACCGTGCCCTGCAATTTGATGCCGTTGACCAGATAGATCGAAACCGGAACGCGCTCGCGTCGCAACGCATTGAGGAACGGGTCTTGCAGTGATTGACCTTTGGACATGACGGCGAACTCCTGAATTCTTGTGATGTGTTGTTGTGCGGCAGCGGGTGCCGATGGCGTCATGCTTCACATCCCCAAATGGGGTGCCGGGCGCGACAATCCAAGTGCATGGTACACCGCCACCTTGTCTCGGGTCAGCGGTGGCTCCGAACACGCTCATGCTGATAAAAATCTAATCAAACCAAGCTATCTGACTGAGCAACAAGGGCTGGTGGCGACTTGTCCACAGACTTTCCCGGACCTGTTCCACAGCGACTGTGGAAAGTTCCACTCGCCGAGTCCGAGACACAAAAAAACAATGCCGGAAGGCGCGAGCCCTCCGGCATTGTTGATGGACACAAGCTAGACGACGACCATCAGGCCATCGCCAGGTGATCAGAGTGCCTGCACCTGGTCAGCCTGCATGCCCTTCTGGCCCTGCACTGCGACGAACGTTACCTTCTGGCCTTCCTGCAGCGACTTGAAGCCGTTGCCCTGGATGGCGCGGAAGTGCACGAACAGGTCGGGGCCGCTCTCGGGGGTGATGAAACCAAAGCCCTTGGCATCGTTGAACCACTTGACGGTTCCGGTCTGACGATCAGACATTTTTGAAACTCCAGCAAAAAACGAAAAAACGCCCTTGCGGGCGGGATTGACTGCTTTTTTGCGGGAGTGGAATGTAACGAAACGACGCACCAACCCCGTTTGGGGTGGCTGTCAGGTCACGATACCCCGTGACCCCAAGCAAAAAACACAGCGAGCGCACCATACGCGATTTTGTTCACAAAATCCAGCACCTTGGATGTATGGCCGACAAACGGCCGTATCCAACGGCAAATGCGGTCGCGGATCAGCCGATTCGCTCGACTCCAGCCATGTACGGCCGCAAGGCCGCCGGCACGGTGATGCTGCCATCGGCGTTCTGAAAATTCTCCATCACCGCGATCATGGCGCGGCCCACGGCCACGCCCGAACCATTGAGGGTGTGCAGCCACTGTGGCTTGCCAGTTTCCGGATCGCGATAGCGCGCTTGCATGCGCCGCGCCTGAAAGTCACCGCAGTTGGAGCAGGAACTGATCTCGCGGTAACGCTGCTGGCTCGGCAGCCAGACTTCCAGATCGAAGGTCATGATCGCGGAAAAGCCCATGTCGCCTGAACACAGCAACATGCGGCGATAGGGCAGCCCCAGGCGCTCCAACACCACTTCGGCAGAGCGCGTCATGCGCTCGTGTTCTTCATGGCTCTGATCCGGGTGCGCCAGACTCACCAACTCCACTTTCTCGAACTGGTGCTGGCGAATCATGCCGCGCACATCGCGCCCACCGCTGCCGGCTTCCGATCGGAAGCACAGGGAATGGGCAGTCATGCGCTGGGGTAGACCGGCCGCGTCCACGATCTCATCACGCACCAGGTTGGTCAGCGGCACCTCGGCCGTCGGAATGAGATAACGGCGATCCTCGCCCAATGCGGTGCCGAACAGGTCGGCTTCGAACTTGGGCAACTGACCCGTACCGCGCATGGAATCGGCATTGACGATCAGCGGCACGTTGACTTCCAGATAGCCGTGCTCGCCGGTGTGCAGATCGAGCATGAACTGCGCCAAGGCGCGGTGCAGGCGAGCCAAGTCACCGCGCAGCACGGTGAAGCGCGAGCCCGACAACTTGGCACCCGCCTCACCATCGAGCCAGCCATGGCGTGCGCCCAGTTCGACGTGGTCCTTGATCTCGAAGTCAAACGTGCGTGGCGTCCCCCAGCGATGTTGCTCGACGTTGCCGGCCTCGTCCGAACCCACTGGCACCAAGGCATCCGGCAGGTTCGGAATGCCGCTGGCAATGGCGTCGATCTCGGCCAGCAGTGACTCCAAACGTGCTTCGCTGGCCTTGAGCTCGTCACCGATCCCGGCCACTTCGGCCAAAATGGCGCTGGCGTCTTCACCCTTGGCCTTGGCCTGTCCGATGGCCTTGGAGCGGGTGTTTCGCAGGTTCTGAAGTTCCTGCGTGCGCACCTGGATTGCCTTGCGTTCGGCCTCCAGTCGTTCGAACGCGGCCACGTCGAGCGCGTAGCCACGACTGGCCAGCAAACGCTCGGCGGTGGCAGCCAAGGAACTACGCAACAGATTGGGATCCAGCATGACACCATCCAGAAAAACTCAAGCCCATCATTATCCTCGCCACGTGTCGGCTGTGGCAATGCACGACACCGCACCGACTGAAACTCATCGCTTGCATGAACGCAACATCGCCACCACCTTGATGCGATGAGCACGATCCCTCCCGATTCCGTTCCGGAACCCGACCAAGCCGTCCAGCCTGTGGCGCGTGCGCACGGCGCGCGCAGCGAATGGCAGGCGGTCAAAGCCTTGTTGCCCTACCTTCGACCTTACGCCGCACGCATCGGCCTGGCGCTGGCCTTGGTCGTGGCTGGCAAACTCGCCAACCTCGTCGTGCCGATCCTGCTCAAACAACTGGTCGATGGCCTGTCCGTGCGAGACATGTCACTGGCCTTGCCCATCGCCTTGCTGCTGGCTTATGGCTGCTCGCGTCTGCTGGTGACCTTGTTCACCGAGCTTCGGCAAGTGGTGTTCGCACGGGTGATGGCGCGGGTGGCGCGGCGCGTGGCCTTGCAAGTGTTCGGTCATTTGCACGCGCTCAGCCTGCGTTTCCACCTTGCGCGCCGCACCGGCGGCGTGGCACGCGATGTCGAACGCGGCAGCGGCGCGATCGCTGACTTGTTGGACTGGTCGCTCTACACCATCGTGCCGACCGCGCTGGAAGTGCTGCTGGTGGCTGCGGTGCTGGTCTGGGCCTACGACTGGGTATTCGCCATGATCGTGTTTGCGACCTTGACAGCCTATATCGCCTTCACCTTCTCCGTCACCGACTGGCGCAACCGCTATTACCGCGCCGCCGTGGAGGCGGATACTCGCGCCAACGAGCGCGCCGTGGATTCGCTGCTCAATTACGAAACGGTCAAGTACTTCAACAACGAGGCCCACGAGGCTCAACGCTACGACCATGCGCTGGTGGATCTGGAACAGGCGCAGGTAAAAAGCCGCACGACGCTGGCCGTGCTCAATCTGGGCCAGAGCGCCATCATCGCCATCGGGGTCACGGCAGTGATGTGGCGCGCCGCGGCCGGCGTGGTCGATGGTCGCATGACGGTGGGCGACCTGGTGTTGGTCAATGCCTACCTGCTGCAACTGGCTGCGCCATTGAACCTTCTGGGCATGATGTACCGCGAGGTCAAACAGGCCTTCACCAATCTGGAGCGCTTGTTTGGCTTGCTGGATGAGCGCCGAGATGTGGAAGATCGTGACGATTCGGTGGCGCTGGTGACCCGCCAGCCTTCCATCCACTTCGAGTCGGTGCATTTTGGCTATGACCCTCGCCGAATGATCCTGCACGGCATCGATTTTCAGGTTCCTGCCGGCGCCACGGTAGCCGTGGTCGGACACTCCGGTTCCGGCAAATCCACCTTGGCGCGTTTGCTGTACCGCTTCTATGACGTCGGTGAAGGCCACATTCGCATCAGCGACGACCAAGGCGCGCATCGCGACCTGCGCGAACTCAGCCAAGCCTCGCTGCGACGTGCCATTGCCATCGTCCCGCAGGACACGGTGCTGTTCAACGACAGCATCTACTACAACATCCTGTATGGCCGCCCGGATGCCAGCCGCGAAGATGTGGAAACCGCCGCGCGCGCGGCCCACATTCACGATCTGATCGTGTCCCTTCCCGACGGCTATGACACTCCGGTGGGCGAGCGCGGCCTCAAACTCTCAGGCGGCGAAAAGCAGCGCGTGGCCATCGCCAGGGCCTTGCTCAAGAACCCCGCGATCCTGATCTTCGATGAAGCCACTTCGGCGCTCGATTCGGCCTCGGAGAAAGCCATTCAGGCCGAACTGGATCGGATTGCCGTCGGTCGCACCACCCTGATCATCGCCCATCGCCTGTCCACCATCATGGCGGCCGATGAAATCCTGGTGCTGGATGCCGGACGCATCGTGGAGCGTGGCCGCCACGCGGACCTGCTCGCACACGATGGCCACTACGCGCACATGTGGCGCTTGCAACAGCAAGAACAGGTCGCGGGGGCCACACCGACCCCCGCGACGACGGTAATGGCCTAGGCCATCGGCCCATCACCGAAGCGATTGGGGCCCGGGGTACCCGCGATGAAGCCCAGCATGATCAAGACGACGATGAAGCCCAGCAGCGGGATGAGCAGGAGCAAGGTCCACCAGCCCGAGCGATCCTGATCGTGCCAGCGCTTGGCCATCACCGCCAAGCCAACCCACAACAGCACCACCTGCAACAACCAGTACCAGATCGGGATGGCGCCGTAATACCCGGACACGGCCGCCATCGCCTGCTCCGGCGAGGTCGAGGCATCGATGACCGGCTGCGCTGGCATGGCCAGGAAGTTCAGTATGAATCCCAAGATGATTGAGGCCAGCAGATACAGCCAGAACGCCTTGCGCGAAATGCGTCCTTGGAACGAAAAGAAAAATTTTCCCCAATCCATGTGTGCAACTCCCGTGATCGAGCGCACAAACCGCGCCCGGCACGCATGCTACAGAACCCAACATGGACTGTCAGCCAAATCCACGCGCGCCCAACCACCAGCCCAAGGCCACCAGCAACATGCCGCCGAACAGGCTGGCGAGCACATAAGCGCCCGCCAATCCGAAGCCGCCGCCACGCCCAAGCAGCAGTGTTTCCAGTGCGAAGCTGGACCAGGTAGTAAATCCACCCAGCACGCCCACCATCAGCAACAAGCGCAACCAGGCCGGCCCACCGTCGCGACTGGCCAACCACGCAAACGCCAATCCCGCCAGGAAGCTTCCGAGAAAATTCACCGTGAGCGTGCCCCAGGGGAACCCACGCCCGGCCTGCTTCGCAATCCATTCGCTGGTGAGAAAACGCCCGATCGAGCCCACGGCGCCGCCGGCACCAATCACCAGGAGTTGCTGCCACCAGGCCATGTTCGCCATGTACGTGCGGTCTCGACTTTTATGGGAATTGATGATGCTGGGTACTTGAGGGCCACGCCGTCGAGGCTTGGCCCCGGTTCAACCCGACCCTGCCGCAGGAACGGCGTGCCGCGATGATACCGCGCTCTGGAATCGGCCCACGCCATGCGGCCGTACCACAGGCAGCACGCGGAGCTATCGGGCAGATCCACCATTGTTCGCATTGCGACAACGCCGCGGCCGCCACCCGAGGCTTTGCAAGCCATCGACGGCTGGCTAGGCTGGCAGCCACGATACGTTCCGGAGAAGCACCATGGCATTGCGCAACAGCGAGCAGCGATGGGGATGGCCCAGCATGAGCCTGCATTGGCTGATCGCGATCCTGATCTTCGGACTCTTGATGGTCGGCTTCGTGATGGTGCAATTGCCCAAATCACCGAAGTACTTCTGGGTGTTTGATCTGCACAAGTCGATCGGCATCACGGTGCTGGCACTGATGCTTGTGCGACTTCTCTGGCGTCTTTACGCTGGTGCGCCTCAGCCGGTTCCAGGGACGTCGGTCCTGCAACGTTGGTTGGCCAATCTGGTGCATCTGGGCCTGTACCTGATGCTGTTCATCATGCCGATCGCCGGCTGGCTGCACGACTCGGCCAGCGGCCTGCGTGCGATGAAATTCTTCGGCCTATTCACCGTTCCAAAACTGATTGCACCGAACCCTCAGATCAAGGATTTGGCGCACGAGGTTCATGTCTGGGGTGCGATCATCCTCACCGCGCTCGTGCTTGCCCACATCGGCGGCGCCTTGCTGCACCACTTTGGTCAGCGCGATCGCACCTTGTATCGCATGTTGCCCGCCACGTTCGAGAAAGAGTCCTGATATCCAAGGAGTTGACCATGCGTTACCTGCCCGTGCTTGTTGCCCTGCTGTTGGCAATCCCCTCGGCTCATGCGGCGGACTGGTCTGCCGATGCCGCCACGTCCAAGTTGGGCTTTTCCAGCACCGCCGAAGGCATGGCCTTCGAGGGCCAGTTCAAGCAGTTCTCGCCCAGCATTCGCTTTGATCCAAGCGATCTGACCACGGCGCGTTTCGATGTGAAGATCACCCTCGCCAGCGCCGATACCGCCAACGCCGATCGCGATGACACCTTGAAGGGCAGCGACTTCTTCGCGGTGGAACGTTTTCCGCAGGCGAACTACGTCGCCACGGCTTTCCGTGACCTGGGCAATGGTCGATTTGCAGCCGACGGAAGCCTGTCGCTGCGCGGAGTGGAAAAGCCGGTGACGCTGGCGTTCACTTGGGTCGCAACGGACAAGCACGCCACGCTCGACGGCACGGCCACGCTCAACCGTCTGGATTTCGCCGTCGGTGCCGGCGACTGGGCCGATGCATCCACCGTGGCACACGAGGTTCGTGTGAGCACCCATCTCGATCTGACACAGCCCTGATTGCTCAGGCATGCGTCTGCGCGAACGCTGGCAACGCCTCTTCGGTCGCACGGCGACATCGGATACAGCTGCGCAAGCGGGTGAGACGAACCTGCTGCGTGCGGCTGACAGCCTGCGCGCCCTACTCGATGACCGCTCGATTCCGGCCTCGATCCGAACCGGTCTGGCGGCCGACTACAGCCGCATCGAACTGATGCTGGACAAACTCGAACGCGGCCATGTGCACATCGCCGTGTTCGGGCGGGTGAGCGTGGGCAAGTCCGCCCTGCTCAATGCCTTGCTGGGCGAGACCGCGTTCCCCGTGGGGGTCCTGCATGGCACCACGATCACTGCCGAACACCAATGTTGGCAAGAAGCCCGCGCCAACGGCGTGCACCTGATCGACACGCCCGGCATCAATGAGCTGTCCGGTGAAGAACGTGAGGCACTGGCGTTCGAAGTCGCCGGCCGCAGCGATCTGGTGATCTACGTGGTCGATGGCGACATGACCTCGATCGAAGTGGATTCGCTCAAGCTGCTCGCCCGCACTCGCCGGCCCTTGTTGCTGGCCCTCAACAAGGCTGATCGTTACACGACGACACAACGCACGGAACTGTTGGAACGCCTGAGGCAACACGCGCGCGGCATGGTGAACCCGGAAAACATCGTCGCCGTGATGGCGCAACCCGGCACGCAGCGCGTGCTTCGGGTGCAAGACGATGGTTCGGAGATCGAAGAAGAACGCAGCCGCGCCGTGGACGTGGGCGCCCTGCGCGAACGCATCCTCGCCATCCTCGAATCCGAAGGCAAAACCCTGGCCGCACTCAACGCCGCACTCTTTGCCGGTGAATTGTCCGATCAAATCGGCCAGCGACTGACGGCGGTGCGCAAGGATCTCGCGAGCCGCACCATTCGCCTTTACTGCCTGGGGAAGGGCGTGGCGGTGGCGCTCAATCCGGTGCCGGTGGCGGACCTCTTGGCGGCGGCCACGCTCGATGTGGCGCTGGTCATGCATCTGTCGCGCATCTACGGCCTGCCGCTGACACGGGTCGAAGCCGGCAAACTCCTGACCACCATCGTCGCGCAATTGGCAGCACTGATGAGTGCCATCTGGGGCGTGCATCTGGTGGCATCGGCGCTGAAGATCGCCAGCGTCGGCCTGTCGACCGCGCTGACGGCCGTGGCGCAGGGCGCGTTGGCTTGGTACGCAACGGTGTTGGTCGGAGAAGCTGCGGCCAAGTATCTGGCACAAGGTAAAAGCTGGGGTGAGCTTGGCCCCAAGCGCGTGGTCAGCGATATCGTGGCCTCGCTGGATCGTGATTCCATCCTGCGTGAGGCGCGTGAGGAAATCCTGGCGCGCTTACGCAACTGAGCGTGCCCGCGAGCACAAGCCCGCGAGCGCCATGACACCGCGAGTCCCGGCCTGAGCACAGCGACTCCACCGCGAGCGACGACGTCCGATCGAACCGGCCCTGGCTCTGTAGCAATGGAGCTGGCTCGGCAGCTACGCCAGGTGCGGACAATTCGAGGGCCGGATCATTACGCAAAGCCGCGCTTTGTAGTGCGGCCACGACGCAGATGCATTCGCTGCCGATCAGCTGCTTCTGGCTTCAATCACAATCAATCCAAATAATTGAAATTTAGTGCTTTTTTTGACATTCCTGCACCACTGAGGCACGATGGCCGCACCGATGCATGTTTCCGGCGCCCATGACGCCAGTCAGCGCGCACCCGCACAATCAAGGAGTCTTCACATGAACCTCAAACAGGCAACCCTGATTCTTGGTCTGGGTGTTTGCTCAAGCGCGTTCGCCGCCGATCCAGGGTTTTATCTCGGCGGCGGTGGCGGCCAGGCCAACTACTCCGGCGGCCTTGTCGGCCAGATGCAGGATGCATTCGATCAGCGGCCTACGCTCGAACTGCTGTCAGCGGACGTGGTGGACGATACGAGCACCGTCTGGAAGTTCTTCGCCGGCTACCGTTTCAGCAATGGCTTCGGATTGGAGGCCTCGTTCGTGGACTTCGGCTCGGCGGCGAGCCTGTACCACGCGAAAGTCGTTTCCATCCTTCAGCCTTCGCCCGATTTTCTGCTTGAGGGCCGCTATGACGCCCAAGCCTATGGCCTGTCCGCCTTCTATGAGTGGGCGTTTTCACCCACATTTTCCGCGAGTGTGCGCGCCGGGGCATTCAACACCCGTCTGGATTTTTTCCAGCACAACACCACGATCTATGACTACCCGGACTTTTCTCACACCAACCACGACACCGTCCCAGGTTTCGGCCTCGGCCTGACCTGGCGCCTCACGCCTTCGTTTGATCTGAGGCTGGACTACGATCGCTATCAAGGCATCGGCAAGCGCTTCGGTTTCGAGGCAGAAGACACCAACGGACGCTTCGACATCGGCTTGGCCACGCTGAATCTGGCGTACCATTTCGGGCGTTGATACCAATCAGCGCCCTGACGGCGTGCGCTCACACCCGGCCGTACACGTCTTCCAGACGCTCGATATCGTCCTCGCCGAAATAATCGCCACACTGGGTTTCGATCAGGTGCACGTCGCGGTCGGTGGGGTTTTCCAGACGGTGCAGGGTGTTCATCGGAATGTAGGTGGACTGGTTGCGTTCGAGCAGGATTTCCTCGTCGCCGATGCGCACCTTGGCGGTGCCATCGACCACGGTCCAATGCTCGCTGCGTCGCTGATGGCGCTGCAGGGACAACACCCCGCCCGGCTTTACCGTGAGGCGCTTGACCTTGCAGTCCTGTGCATCCTCCAGCACGGTGTAGCTGCCCCAAGGGCGATGCACGGTGAGGTGGTGCTGGGCGGCGTAATGGCTGCGCTGGCGCAGGGTATCGACGACATGCCGCACGGCCTGGACCTGATGGCGATCGGCCACCAGCACGGCATCGCCGGCATCGACGATCACCAGATCCTTCACGCCCACCGCCGCCACCAGACGGCCCTCGGTTTGGATGAAGTTGCCGGTTCCTTCCACCACGATCGCTTCGCCCTGCACGCGATTGTTGGCCGCGTCCGGGGCCACCAGATCACCCAACGCATTCCATGAACCGATATCGCTCCAGTCGAAATGCGCCGGCACCACGGCGCGGCGCTCGGCACGCTCCATCACGGCGTAGTCGAT
>DASSYF010000048.1:0-27534 GCA_035703435.1 Chiayiivirga sp.
GTGGGCGATTGCTACGAGCTTGGACGAGTGTTTCGCGATGGCGAAGCCGGGCGTCGCCACAATCCCGAGTTCACCCTGCTGGAGTGGTATCGACTGGCTTGGTCGCATATCGACCTTGCCAGCGAAACCTGCGACCTGATCGAGCGCGCCATGGCCTTGGTCGAGCGTCGCCCACGACGCGAAACCCGCAGCTATCGCGGCCTGTACCAGTCTGCTTTCGGCTTCGATCCCTTCACCGCAAGCATCGAAACCATCAAGGCGCCACTGGCCGATCATGCCATTCACGCCGAAGGGCTGGGTCGTGATGACTGGCTCGATCTCTTGATGACCCATCGCCTGCAACCGGACTTCGAAGATGAGGTGCTGCGTGTGATCCACGGCTTTCCGCCCAGCCAATGCGCGCTGGCACGGATCGTGGGGCAGGGCACGGACGCGGTGGCGGCGCGCTACGAGGTCTATCTGGGGCATAGCGAACTGGCCAATGGCTACCACGAACTGACCGACGCCACCGAACAACGCGTACGCTTCGAGAACGACAACCGTCGCCGCGCCGCACGCGGCCAGCGCGAATTACCCATCGACACCCACTTGCTCGCGGCGATGGACGCCGGCCTGCCCGAGTGTGCCGGCGTCGCACTCGGCATGGAGCGACTCTTGATGGAAATGCTCGATACCGATTGCATCGCCGATGTTCTGGCCTTTGATTTCAGCCAGGCCTGAGCGGTATCGAAACACCTCGAAACAGCACCATAACGCGTGCCATCCAAGCGTCATAACAAGGTGCGCACAGCTCGCCGTGACAATCACCCACCCCTCACCGTCATTGCGAGGAGCGCAGCGACGTGGCAATCCAGTTGTTGCGGTCAGCCATCCACAAAGGCTGGATTGCTTCGCTACGCTCGCAATGACGATAGGAAGGCTTTCGCAATGACGATGGGAAGGCTTTCGCAATGACGATGGGAGGGTGCTTGCAATGACGATGGGAGGGTGCTTGCAATGACGATGGGAGGGTCTTCGCAACGACGACCAAGACCTTTTGCACACGACAGTGGCAGCGCAGGCTGCGATGATGGCGCATCGAGATTGTGTGGAGTCGTACCGATGCGAACCTTGCTTCTGGCCCTTTGCCTGAGCCTTCCGGCCGTGGCCGCTGCCGATGCGCCCGTGGCAAAGACCCATGGCGCCGATCAGGCCTTCATCGACATCTACACTCAGGAATGGGCGTGGCGGCAGGGTGAAACCGAGGGCGATCCCGAAAACGGAGACTTTTCCCGTCGCGCACGCTTTGCCGATGTCGATGCCAAGGCCCAGCAAGCACGGCTGAAAGTCTGGCAGGACACCTTGAAACGGCTGGATGGCATCGACCAGAACGCACTGTCGCCTGTGCAGCGCATCAATTACCGCATCTATCGCCCGCAGATCGAAAATCTTGCTGCCGACGTGCGATTTCGCAGCTACGAGATGCCGTTCAACGCGGATTCCTCGTTCTGGTCGAACCTGGGCTTCATGACCCGTCAACCATTCAACAACCTCGATGACTACCGCGCCTACATTGCGCGCCTGAACGATGTGCCGCGCTACTTCGACCAGCAGATCGAGAACATGCGCGCCGGGCTTGCGCGCGGTTTCAGCGTGCCGCGTGCGGTGCTCGATGGGCGCGATGTCTCCATCGCCGCCGTGGCCGAGGTCAAGGATGCCGAAGCCAGTGCCTTCTGGGAACCGCTCAAGACCCTGCCGGCCAGCATCGATGCCGCGCACCAGCGCCAATTGCGTGCCGATGCGCGCAAGGCGATCGAAACCCGCCTCATCCCGGCCTTCGCCAAGCTCCTGACCTTCTTCCGCGAAGAATACGTGCCCCAGGCCCGCACCACCTTGGCGGCCGAGGCCATGCCCGACGGCGAGGCGTATTACCGCCAGCAGATCCGCGCCTACACCACGCTTGATCTATCCGCCGAGGAGATCCACCAGATCGGCCTGAAGGAAGTCGCCCGGATTCAGGCGGAAATGGATGAAGTCATCAGAAAGGCCGGATTTGAAGGCAGTTTCGCCGATTTTCTGCACTTTTTGCGCACCGATCCGCAGTTCTACGCGAAAACGCCGGAAGAACTCCTGATGCGCGCCGCTTGGATTTCCAAGCGCGTGGACGCCGTCCTTGGCAAGTACTTCACCCTGCCACGCGCACGCTTCACCATCGTGCCGGTGCCACCGGATATCGCCCCCTTCTGGACCGCAGGCCGTGGCGGCAATGGCACCTATTGGGTCAACACCTACGACCTGCCGTCACGCCCGCTCTACAACCTGCCGGCATTGACCCTGCATGAATCGGACCCCGGCCACGCCATGCAGGGCGCCTTGGCGAAAGAGCAGGGCGAACAACCCGCCTTCCGCCGCGACAACTACATTTCCGCCTACGGTGAAGGTTGGGGCCTGTACTGCGAGAAGCTCGGCCAGGAAATGGGCATCTACGAAACCCCCTACGAGGATTTCGGTCGCCTCACCTATGAAATGTGGCGCGCCGCACGCCTGGTGATCGACACCGGCGTCCATCACAAGGGCTGGACCCGCGATCAGGCGCTTGCCTACCTGCGCGACCGCACCGCGCTATCCGAGCACGAAGTCACCACCGAGGTGGATCGCTACATCTCATGGCCGGGACAGGCATTGAGCTACAAGCTCGGCGAAATCCGCATCGTGCAACTGCGCGCCGAAGCCGAACAGGCCCTGGGCGACCAATTCGACCTGCGCGCCTTCCACGACGCCGTACTGCGCGAAGGCTCGGTGCCGCTGCCCGTGCTGGAAGACCAGATCCACGCCTTCATCCGGGAGGCCAAGGCCAAGCCGTGATCGCCGTTGCCAGTGCGGTTGCCCCGTGGTTGCGACATCCCTTTTCCGTTCCGAAAATGCCCAAGGAACCTCTGAACAAGTCAGAACGCTGTCATTGCGAGCGAAGCGAAGCAATCCATGTCTTTGAGTTATCGAATATCCATGGATTGCCACGTCGCTGCGCTCCTCGCAATGACGGCTTATTCATATGTTCCCCAAGGGCCATGAACCTGACACTCAACCGTCATGGTGAGGCCCGAAGGGCCGTGGCCATCCAGAAATTCAAAGCCAACGCTCTTGTAGAGCGCAGCTTGCTGCGCTGCCTCGGCTTTACGGGTCGCCCAGCGCAGCAAGCTGCGCTCTACGAATCCTGACTGGCCCCATTCCTCAGCCGCTGTATAGCCCCTCGCCCTCAGGGAGAGGGGTTGGGGTGAGGGAATCGTTGCCGACAAAGCAAGATAAAGGCCCCTCATCCGCCCTTCGGGCACCTTCTCCCGGCGGGAGAAGGGATAGAGCAACAGCGTTGGCTGAGTGATGAGGCTAGTCAGGTATCGACGTGTTCAAATCCCACCATTTCCACCCCGAACCCGGCACAATCGCGGCATGATCTTGTTCCAGCGTCAACGCCGAACGCCCGCCAGTGCACCCACGTCGCAGCCGGCCGCAGCGTCGTCCAGCCGTGAAATTCGCCTCGAATTGACCCATCCGGCCCATCCGCACCTCATCGACACCCTGCAGACGGTTCCCGATGCCTGCAGCACCCTCGTACAGGGACCGGACTGGTGGGTGTGGGCGGCCACGCCGGTCGGCCTCGACTGTTTCCCCGACTTGACCACGCTGCTGAGTCCTTCGCGCCCGCTGGAATCCATCCTCGCCGGCCTCGAAGATCTTGGCCTGGTGGCCTTCGTGGCGGGCTGCCAACGCAGCGGCGCGCTGTATTTCGGGCGGTCGTTCGAGGGCGCCACGTCCTTGCTCTTTGGTCAGAACCACGACCGTCTGGTGATCGCCGACGCGCGTCTGACCGTGGCATCGAAACTGGGTGACGTGCGCCGCAGCACGCGTGACCTTGAGCAATGGCAAGACCAGCACCTGCTGGATCCGGAATCCTCGTTTTATGAAGGCGTGAACCGGTGTTTTGCCGGCGTGCGCTACCGCGTTGCGCCCGGCAGCGCCACCGTCGAAGACCGCCGTCTCATGGCCCCCGAATCGCGTGTCCGCGCCGACGCCGATCCGGTCGGAATCCTCACCGATGGCCTGCGCGAAGTCTTCGCGACCTATGGCAATCGCAAAGTCGCGCTGCGCCTCAGCGGCGGCGCCGATTCGCGTGTGCTACTGGTGGGCCTGATGGATGCGGTGGAGCAGGGCATCCTGCGTCGCGATCAAGTGCTGTGCACCAGCGTGGTGTTTCCGGGGTTTTCGTGCGACGAAAGCGAGGCCATCGCACGTATCATCCAACTGGCGAACTTCGAATGGGCACCGATCATCGCCACGGCCGACAACGCGCGCACGGCGCACCAGCAGTGCCTTGCGTGGATGGACACCCCCATCTTTCCCACCAGCTTCATGGGTGGCCTGTGCATGGATGAAGCGCGCCGGCGCGGTGCCAGCCTGATCCTCGGCGGGCACGGCGGTGACGAGCTGTTCCAATTCAACGCCGGCGACATCCTGCGCCTGAATCTGCTCGAACGCCTGCGCCGCCTCGGCCAGATGCGCACCCTGCGCCGCACCCGCAGCGGCCTCGACGAAGCCAAAGCCCTGGCCTTGACGACACTCGGACTGCACGGTCTGCGAACCTTGCGACGCCAACTGCGCGCCTGGCACTTGCCCGCAGATGCGCTGCACACCTGGCGCCTGGCGCGCCGACTTATCCTGCCCCAAGGCTGCGGCTATGAAATCAGCAGCCGCCTTGCCGCATGCTACGGGCTATTGGCCGACTATCCCTTCTTCCGCGGCCCCTTCCTGCCATACATCGATCCGACGGACGACACCCGTCCTGACGGCCCACGCCGCAAGGCCCTGGCCCATCGCTACCTACGGGCCCACGCCCCGAGCATCGCCTCGACCCCATGCAGCAAGGTCGCCTTCGACGAGCCGGTTGCCGTATTCGGGATCCAGCCCACAGACTTTCCCACTCATCCGAGCACGGATTGACTTGCATTGCCAAGGGTTTTAGGCTACGGAAGAAAGTCGATGTCTGCGCATGAGCCATCGCCGTTACCACAGGGAGCCACCGCATGAATCCGTCACCGATCCAATCGCCGTCGAGCGCGCCCCAAAGCCCGCCCGTCTCAGCCACTTTGCGCATACCCTACGAACCCCCCCGACTGGTGTCGTTGCCATTGGCGGCGGTGGTGGCGGGGGCGAGTGGGGGGAATTCTGATGATTTTGGACCGGGTACCCAACCATAAATGTTTAGGGGATATGCCAATGACCAGTGCTTTGAAAGTTTCACTACTCACGACTTCGATGCTCGTAGCAACCAGCGCTGCGCTTGCTGGAGGCATGGACACGCGCAACCCCAAACCGGGCACGCTGCCTGACGTGGAGTGCACACGCACCCAGTGCAAGGAAGTCTACAACGCCACGCCGCGGATATACGCAGTCTTGGCGGACCCGACACTGGACACGATTGGGCCACCGGCCGGTCAACGATTCCAATGGCGATCGAATCCATATGGCAGCTGCGTTTCGGTAATGGGCGGCACATTTGCGACTCCCAGCGAGTACATGGTCGTGGAGAACATCCCTGTTCCACTCGGCTCCACGCACGCAACCTTGAACACATCGTTACAAGTAAAGCTTCGCGTAAATAGTGTTAACGGGTACACCAGTGGGAGTTTCGGCTTTTTGGAGATCAAGCGCTCGACGTCAACGGTATGGGAAATCGCTGATCAGGGGTATGCGCTCGCGGTACCCTCAAGTAGCACACCTGGCGGGCCAATTTGGTTTACCAAGGCCAGTTACCACGCGCTGGAAAACCTTGCCACCCTGAGCGGTGGCTCCGGAGTTCCAAATTCGATTGATGTCCGTGTGGCCTTTGCGGAAGGTGGGGCTGCGACAGTTGAGCAGCATGCAGCGTGTGGCGGCTTGGTCCAAGTCGATTTCTAAAGTCGCCGAGTCACGTTTCGGGAAAAGCGCCAGAGCCCCACACTCTGGCGTTTTTGTTTGTGTCGAGGGATGGGCGCGCCGTATCAAGGGATCGCGCTGCAATGCCGACCGAACGCCCCCGCGTCAGGGCATTCGAGGTGAACGCGCTGGATCGCTTCTCTGCCATTCCATCAGCCTACGCGATGCGTTGTTGAGTCATCATCATGCGCCTTCCCCACGTCATCGCGCACACCCTCGCCGTCATCGCGAACGCAGTGAAGCTCGCCGAGGCCCAGCGGTTCGAGCGCGACGGCAGTGGCTACCACTCGCGCGCCGAGATGGCCCAGTGCGGATGCGACGCACTGGATAAGAATGGGGACCTGATCCCGATGCCCGCCCAGTTCCTGTCCGGCAAGGCCGCGACCTCCCCGGAGCCCAGCACCTCCACTCGATGAACCTGCCCCAAGCCGTCATGGCGAGATCCCTTTTCCGTTCCGTAGTGCCCACGGGCCATGAACCTGCCACCCACCCCGTCATGGCGAGGCCCGAAGGGCCGTGGCACTGCGTAGGCATGGATGCCGAAGCGAACATTCGCGCAGCGAATGGCCCGGAGGGCCGACTGCAGGAGGCAGTCTGTAATCCAGACATTCGGAGCCAAACCGCTGGATCGCTTCGCTACGCTCGCGATGACGAATCAACAACGTATCGCATGAGTTCATGGAGATCGCAGCGATGAAGCAATCCAGAATTCGACGCGATGGGGATGGTTGCGGGCACTGGCCGTCTGGGGTGAAAGAGCTGGATCGCTTCGCTGCGCTCGCGATGACGGTGAGGGACGCTCGCGATGACGGTGAGGAGCGCTCGCGATGACGGTGAGGGACGCTCGCGATGATGGTGAGGAACGCTTGCACTGCCGGTGAGGGATGCTTGCGGTGCGGGCGTTGATCGAGGCGCGCTCGGGTTGACAGCCATGACGTAGCCCATGAAGCTCGCCCGTGATGATCGCCCATGACGACTTGCTGCTGGCCTCCGCACTGAGCGGTGCGGTACGGATCTTCGCCGCGCAGGCGCTGCCGCTGGCGGCGCTCTATCTGGGTGCGGCGGGGCGGCCTTCGTGGGCGCAAGTGCGGGCCATCGGGCCGGTTCATTTCGAAGCCGTGTTGCCGGACGATGCACAGGGCTTGGCGCGGGGCGATGAATCATCGCCGCCACTGGAACTGGATCTCGGCGACAGCCATTTCCACTGCCACGAGGATGGATCGGCCATGGTCACGATCCGCGCCGATCACCAAGCCGGCGATCCGCGCCACATCCCCTTGGCGATGGATTTTGCCTTTGCCCAGCAGTGGGCGCGGCTAGGTCATGCCTGCATCCACGGCGCGTTGTTGGAAGTCGATGGCGCAGGCGTGCTGGTGCTGGGGCAGCGCGGTGCCGGCAAGTCCGTGCTCGCCAGCAGCGCGCTGGTGGCCGGCGGCAGGATCGTGAGCGACGATCAAATCCTCGTGGGTGTGCGCGATGGCGCGCTCGTGGGGGAGCGGATTCGCGCCTTCCTGTCCTTGCGCCAGTCGTGGGCGGCGCGCACCTTGTTCGAAGGCTCGAATGACACCTGGCGGCTTAATCGCAGCGGCAACCGCGCCTTTCTGGCGATCGATGCTGCGAGCGATCGCTTCCCTGACCACGGCCACATCGACCACCTCTGGCTGCTGACCCGCCCGCGTGCAGGACGACAGACACACTCCACACTCGCAGCGATTTCGCAAGCCGAACTGTTCGCGGCCTTGGTCACAGCCACCCAGCCGCTGTTGCTCGGGCCGGACTTCCCGCACGAGCGCCGGCAATTGCAAGACCTGTTCACACACCTGCTTCAAGCCCGCTCGATTGCACGGCTGGAAACCGGCCAGGACATCGTCCAGAACTCCAAAGCCACATGGCAAGGCCTGCTGGCACGGGCCGCTTCGATGTTGGTTTGAAGGGATACGCGCGCGCACCCATTCCTTCACTTGATTAGCTCCATGGCTCAGTCAAACTGTGACCGTTTGACCCGTGAAATGCGGCAGAACCGGCGTTTTTGTAGAGCGCAGCTTGCTGCGCTGCCCTTGCTGTACCGGTCACCCAGCGCAGCAAGCTGCGCTCTACGAAAGCCTGCTTGTTTTGTGGAGTTTTCGATGGCGAAGGGCGTGGAACCGGCTGAGGGGTGGGGCAAATCGGGTTCCTACAAGCCACATGAACTATCCTGCCAACCATCAAATCACCTGAACTCACCATGCGCCTGGATGCACGCAAATGCCTGATTGATGCTCTCATCGGCAGGCAGTGCAACACGATCGAATCGGAGGATGCCGCCGCGGTGCTTGGCACGGCGCAGCGCGAAGGCGTGGTTGCGCTGATCGAGAAACAGTGGGCGAGCCACCCTGAAAACGCACCGACATCAAGCCCGTTGCGCATGGCTTTCGCTGAAGCGACTCGTCGCCAAGCGGCATGCTTGTTGTGGATACGGGCTGAAGCCCAGCGACTGCTCACCGAGCTGCATGCGCAAGGAGTGCAGGTGTTGGTGCTCAAGGGCGTCGCGCTGGGCGATTGGCTGTACCCAGAAACTTATTTGCGCGCCTCGAACGACTTGGATGTGCTGGTTGCCACCGCCGAGGATGCGCAACGCACCAGTGAAATTCTGGCCGGATTGGGATATGCCGCAGGCTACGTCCAAGGACGACACGCCTATGAGCGACTGTGCGAATCGACGAGCACGACCTCGCCACGCCTGGAGGTGGACCTGCACTGGCGCTTGCTCAATGCTCCGGTATTTGCGCGGGCCTTGGTGTTTCATGAGCTATGGGAAGGCTCCATTCCGCTGTCGGGCCTTGGCAGCCAAGCGCGCGGCTTGAACCCGGTCCATGCGCTTCTGCATGCAGCCATGAATCGGGTGGTGAACCTGTACACCGGCGTTGGCGATCTTCTGAAATGCCTGTACGACATCCACTTGCTGATCGAGCAGCTCAATGCCGAGGACTGGGCGCACGTGGTGGAACTTTGTTCGAGAGCCGGGCTTTGTGGTGTCGTGCACTCCGCGCTTGAGGCTGCGCGCAAGGAGTTGTGTACGGACGTGCCGAGCGAAACCCTGCACGCGCTCGAACAGCGGGCCTGTTTGGAAAAACTCAAGCCGGCGATGTTGAGCGATTGGTGCTACATGCAAAGGCAGAGCCTGCATGCTCTCCCGTGGAAGGTGCGCCCTACATGGCTTTGGGAGAGACTCTTTCCCGATCCGAGTTATCTGCAACACAGTGAAGGCGCGGAAAAATCGCCTGCGCGCCAGCGCCTGAGCCGCATCAAGCGCCTGTGGCGGCGCATGAAGCCGGGCTTGCGCGAATGACCCGAAACCCACAGTTTTGGCCACTGGCGTGCACCGCGTTCACCCTTGTCATCCTGCTCACGGCCTTGCTGCTGCCAAGCGCGGCTCTGGCATGGTTCTACAGCAAGGATCACCTTCTGGGCCAAGTCCTGAGCTATTTGGAAACCACGCCCTTTCGTTTTGATCGTGACTTCCACGTGGTGATTTTTGCTTGGTTGGTACCCTGCCTCAAATGGCTGCGACCGAGGCTGAACCCGTGGCAGATCGCCGCGGCATTGGCAGCGCTGGCCACCGTGGGTGAATTGATCCAAATCCCCATCCCCGGGCGCAGCGCCAGCCTCGAAGATTTTACCTACGACATGATCGGCGTTGGCTCAGGTTTGGTGGCGTTATGGGCAAGACGCTGGATCGCTTCGCTGCGCTCGCGATGACGGAGAAGGGGCCCGCGATACCCCCACCGTCATTGCGTGGAGGGCGCAGCCCGACGTGGCAATCCACGCCCCCACCTACCACCATCTCAGCCCGTACGTGTGGGCCGATGCTGCGCCAGACGGGCCACAATGGCACTGGCAGCACTCTTGGGAGAAAAGATCCGGGTGGCCAAAGCGATTCCAGCTTGGCCCATGGCCGCACGTCCGTCGGCATTGTCGGCGAGATGCAACGCATGGGTGTACAGCAGATCTGAATCACCACCTGCAACGGCCAGCCCAACGCCCTCGCGTTCAACCAGCCCAATCAAGTCATTATTGGCATTGGCTCGCGCCAGCACCGGAAGGCCCGCGTGCAGGTAGGTCAACAGCTTCCCCGGAATATTGTGGGTGTGATGGGCCGGGTGCAGTGCCACGATTCCGACGTGGCACTGCGCCAACAATGAAGGCAAGACAACGGGATCCACTTCATCCAGCACCAGCAGATTGGGCAAGGATTGCGCCAACTGCTTCAAGCGCGCGGCCTCGCTGCCGCGCCCGACAAACACAAATCCGACGTCATCACGATCCTGCATCCGCTGGGCGAGTTCAACGAAGGCGCCCATGTCCTGGGCCACGCCCATGTTCCCGGCATAGATGAAATTGATGCGTCCTTCCAGAGCCCCCAACGTGGGCGAGGATCGCTGGCCGTCGCGGCTGGGTGGAGCAAGCCAATTGTGTAGCACCTCGATCTGCGCATCCGCCGGCGCATCCTTGGCCACCAGCGGCATATTGGATGGGGTCTGCACACCGATCACGTCCGCCTGCCGGTAAAGCCCACGCTCGATCGCCTTGAAGAAGCGCCAGGGCAGGCTGTGCTTGCGCAGCACACCGGCATCCACCGCCCAATCCGGGAACAGATCGCGCACGATGAGATAGGCCTGACACCCTGGCCGACGCTTGATGGCCCGGATCACCGGCCCAAGAAAGATGCTGGGCGAATAGCACACCACGCCCTGCCAGGCTTCGTTTCGCAGACCGCTGCGGCGCAATCCGCGCAGCAGCACCCATGGCAAGGCCAGTTCGGCCAAGGTGCGTTGCCAATAGGGCACATCCTTGGTGGTTGGTGCGCGCACCAGCAACACTTGCACCCCCTCCTGTTCGCTCAGACCGGGCGGGCCGTCGAGTGCTGGCACCAGCACCAAGGGGCGATGCCCGAGTGCGGCCAGTGCATGCGCCAAGTCCTGCATCTGCAAAGCGCCGGAAATCCGCGCCGGCGGATAGGTATCGGCGACCAGCAGCAGCCGCATCAGTAGCGCTTCCAGACGACCCGGTTCACGTAATCCACGTAGCTGTGGATGATACGCACCACTTTGTCGGAGACATTGGGCATCGAATAGTCCTCCACCTGACGCAACAGGCGATCGCTGCCTGTCGGCTGCGATTCGAGGATGGCAAGCCCCTGCATCACCCGTTCCACGTTCATGCCAACCATCATCACCGCGGCTTCCTCCATGCCTTCCGGGCGCTCGTGCGCATCGCGCAGGTTGAGCGCGCGGAAATTGAGAATCGATGCTTCCTCGTTGATGGTGCCGCTGTCGGACAGCGTCGCCTTGGCGTCCTGCTGCAAGCGTACGTAGTCGCTGAAGCCGAGCGGCTTGAGCAATTGCACGCGCGCGTCCAGCACGATGCCCTGCGCATCGATGCGTTTGCGGGTGCGTGGGTGGGTCGACACCACCACCGGCATGTCGTACTTCGCCGCGACGGCGTTGAGTGTTTCCACAAGGCCTGCGAAGTTGCGATCGGACTCGATGTTTTCCTCGCGGTGCGCACTGACCACGAAGTAGCGCCCCGGCTCGACTGCAAGTCTTGCGTGCACGTCAGATGCGGCGATCTTCCCGGCGTAGTGCGCCAGCACCTCGCACATCGGGCTGCCAGTCTTGATAGCCCGGTCCGGCGGCAGGCCCTCGGCCAGCAAGCATTCGCGCGCAATGTCACTGTAGGTCAGGTTGATGTCGGCGGTGTGATCCACGATGCGGCGATTGATCTCCTCCGGCACGCGCATGTCGAAGCAGCGATTGCCGGCCTCCATGTGGAAGGTCGGAATCTTGCGCCGCTTGGCGGGGATCACCGCGAGGCAACTGTTGGTATCGCCGAGCACCAGCACTGCATCGGGCTGGATATCCGCCAGCGCAGCATCGGCAGCGATGATCACCTTGCCGATGGTTTCAGCACCCGTGGCGCCGGCCGCTTCCAGAAACACATCCGGTTTGCGGATGCCCAGGTCATCGAAAAAGATGCCGTTGAGCTCGTAATCGTAGTTCTGGCCGGTGTGCACCAGCACGTGGTTGCAGTGCATATCCAGAGCCGCCAACACCCGTGACAGCCGGATGATTTCCGGTCGGGTGCCAACGATGGTGGCAACTTTCAGCCTGCGCGTGGTCATTCGTGAGCGCCCGTTGTCCGTGTGGTGTTTCAAGGTGTGTCCTGCACGGAATGCGTGCGGAACGGATTGCAAATGCGCAAGCGGTTCTCGACCAGCAAACCGTCGTGCATGTCTTCGCTGTACAGCGTATCGACGTCGGCCAGCAGCGCGGCCGCCACGATCATCGCGTCGTACACTCGGAACTGGTAACGCTCTGCCAACCGCCGGCCAAGGTCAAAGGTGGCTTCGGTCACCGGCTCGATGCGACACGCGGTGCGCACGACACCCAGCACTTCATCCACTTCCGCCCAGTCCATCCGCAGTTTGCACAGGCAGGCCAGGGTCAACTCGTTCAACACTTGCACACTGATGATGCCGCCCGCCAGCAACAACGATTCGGCAACCATCGCCTTTCCGGCATCGGCATCGGCGAAATAGACCAGCGTGTTGGTATCCAGGAAAACCCGGTCAGTCACGCTCGTACAACTCCTCGCGATTGAACTTGAAGTCCGCAGGCATGCGCCCGCGGAAACGGCGCAGCCTGCGCAGCATTTCCTCGATGTCGGGATTCTTCACCACCGTCAGCGTGCGGGGGGCATCCACGCGAATCTCAACGTCATCGCCGTCCTCCAGTTGCAGTACCTCCACCACGGCTGCGGGCAGGCGGACGGCCAAACTGTTGCCCCATTTGGCGACCTTCATGGCAATCTCCAGAGGATATACATACTATGAGTGTATATCCTCCAGATTCGGCCACCGAAGTCAAGCCACCCGGATGGCCACCGTATCCGGCTTCTGCCGGTCAAAAATTTCATTCGCCCACAGCATCACCACCAGCTCGTCGTCGCCGATGTTGGTGAACGTGCGCCAAGCTGGAACCCAGACGTGAGCGAACGGAACCCAAGCCGACAATCATGCACGACCTGCCACATGACCGATTTCGCACCGCACGCGTATCTGAGTGGCGAGTTCGTCCAGCATAGCATCCCAAGCAGGTGGTTGGTAGCTGAATTCGGAACGAAATCTATCCGAGTTCAAGCTTCGATCGCACTTGAAACTGTCGTCTGGTATGATCTCAATCTCTTTTCTCAAACGGTCACGGAGCCCATACAGTAGACTAAACTTGTCGAGCGGCTCGCTGCTTACGTTGTATGTTCCAGAAAATTCAATCGGCGAGGTGACCAGCCGCTCAATGATCCTCGCCATTTCCAGCGTGGAGAACCCGGAATAGATGGCCCTGGTGAACCCGTGAATCTGGCCCTCTTGTGCCAGGAACCATTCGACGAGACTGGCCTTGCGCGCCAATTCCAAGCCGATGATCGATGTCCGCAACGTGATGATTCCCGGCCCTTCTGTTTCGCCCATCGATTTGCTGCGCCCGTAGATGTCGCGTGCATCATGCACCGCATCGTCGGCATAGCCTCCTACTGTCCCCGTAAATACACAATCGGTACTGAGGTGGATCAACTTTACACCTGAACGCAAGCACATATTCGCTAAACGGTGAGGCAGCAGCGCATTCACCTCGATGCTTTCGATCACGTTCTTCGCCTCGCGCCGCTGCTTGACAATGCCAATGGCATTGACGATGGCATCTGGCTTGAATTTGGTCACAGTGTTTTCTATTGCCTGGAAGTCCTTAACATCAACGGAATCAAACAACGTATCGGGCAGAAAACTGGAGACACCGCCGTAATAATAGGCTGGCTTGCGCACGGTGCCAGCCACATCATGGCGAACACGAAAACTTGACACCAACTGATGACCGAGCATGCCATCTGCACCAAGGACAAGGATCTTCATTATTATTCCAACGGCAAGGCAGGGCGCCCGGCAACCAGTTCGCGGATGAATTCCAGCTTCATCAGCAGGTTTTTCATGGTGCCGACATCCAATCGTTCGGTATTGGCGGAGGTGTAATCCTCAGCCGTAGTGATCCTCCTTTCCCCAACCTCGAAGTATTTCTCGTAGTTCAGATCACGCAAATCAGGGCGGACGCGGAAATAGCCTGGAAGATCCTCCGCGTGCGTCATCTCCTCGCGGCTGAGCAAGGTCTCGTGCTTCTTCTCGCCGTGGCGGGTGCCGATGATCTGGATCGGGTGATCGGGCTTGCCAAGCAGCTCGGTCAATGCACGTGCCAAGGTATCCATGGTGGCTGCAGGTGCCTTCTGCACAAAGATGTCGCCGCTATTGCCGTGCGCAAAGGCATACAACACCAAGTCCACCGCATCGTCCAGCGTCATCATGAACCGCGTCATCTCCGGGTCGGTGATGGTGATCGGCTGCCCCGCATTAATTTGATTAACGAACAGCGGAATCACCGACCCTCGCGAGGCCATCACATTGCCGTAGCGCGTGCCACAAATGGTGGTTTTGGCCGGGTCCACATTGCGCGACTTGGCCGTGAAGATTTTTTCCATCATGGCTTTGGAAATGCCCATGGCGTTGATGGGGTACACCGCCTTGTCGGTACTCAAGCAGATCATCCGCTTCACACCGCATTGCACCGCCGCCTCGGTCGCGTTTTCGGTGCCCAGCACATTGGTCTTCACCGCTTCCAACGGATAAAACTCGCACGACGGCACCTGCTTCAACGCCGCCGCGTGAAACACATAGTCCACCCCACGCATCGCACTCATCACACTGGCCGGGTCACGCACATCGCCAATGTAGAACTTCAGCTTGTCCGACGCATAACGCTTGCGCATGTCGTCCTGCTTCTTCTCGTCGCGGCTGAAGATGCGGATTTCACCGATGCCGGTCTGAAGGAAGCGCCGCAGCACGGCGTTGCCGAACGAGCCGGTGCCGCCGGAGATCAGGAGGGTTTTGTGTTCAAACATCGTTTTTCCCAAACAATTTATTGAAAGAAATTAAAAACACATCCAACGGCATTTCACAGACCTGCTTATCGCTTCAGCACCCGTCTAAATAATTCCAAATTGGCGCGCACCACGTCGGAGTCATTTGCTTTGTTGCGGGCATAGGTATTGGCTCTTTCGCGTATTGTTTGCGCATGATCAATGGGCCATGCTGCAACAGCATCGATGATTCTGGCAAAGGCGGCAGGCTCATCCAGCGGCAACGCCCAGCCGACGCCGTTTTTTTCCAGATCACGCCAAGGTGTTTGATCACTGATCAATACCGGCAACCCAGCAGCCAGTGCCTCCTGGATGACATGACCGTAGTTTTCTCCGCGGGTGGGAAAAAAGAAAAGGTCATGCGAAGACAGGGTCTTTACCACATTCTGATACTCCACTTCTCCAGAATAACGTACCTGAACGTTATCAGGCAAGCTGGTGCATAACGTCTCGCACGTCGCCCAGTAGGCTTGATCCTCGCGCGGCCCATGGATGGTCAGGATCACGTCCGCACGGGTGCGGCCAAGGGCTGTCAGGGCGAAGTCGAGGTTTTTCATTGGCGAGATCCGCGAGAGGAAGCAGACCTTGAGTGGATCGCCTTCTTTACGCGCGGATGCACCCGCCGTAACCGGCACTGCCGTTGCGGCGAGATTCGATGCCAACTTGACGCTCCGGCTGTCAATTTGCGGCAACCAGCGCAGGATATCGTGCCTTTCCAGGTCGCTGGATGCCTGCCAAATCAGCCCGTCGTACAGGCCCAGCCATCGGCTCGCACGCAGGTACTGGTTCTTCTTCCAGCTCTTGAGTGCAATTGCACCCGCTGAAAACTCTCCTCGGGGTGCGAGCACCACAGGAATATCCGCAAGCAAGCCCAGCCTACGTAGCAGCAACACGCGCTGGGTGAGCAATGGATCAAAGAAACTGTTGAGGTACAGCACATCAGGAGTCACCTCGCGAATGATCCGCACGAGCGAGCGCAGCGTGATATTTGGTCTGGCCAAATAACGCACATGGGAATGACCCTGTGGATTCCAATCTGTGGCATCGATGCCGGGATAGGCGGCCTGATCGTTCAGGTCGCGGTCTTGGGTGACGATCCGAAAATCCAGTTGATCCCCCAACCGATCAACCATGTTTGACAGGGTGCGGATGGGACCGCCCGCCTGATAGCCGGGCAGGTACCACCGAGTGAATGCAAGCACGACCGGCCGGCTGCTCAAACCCTCATGCATGCGCCCACCCTTGCCGCCGCGCCACCTCCACCGCCCAACCCCGACTACCACTTCCGCCGCCCACTCCAGCCTCGGCCAACCAACGCGCCACCGGGATGCCAAAGCCGGTTTTGCGGCGGGCGATGATGGCCTCGGGCAGCGGCTTGCGCGGGGCTTGGGCGAGCAGGCGTTTGTTGGGGAATCGGTGGAAGTTGCCCAACAGCGGTTGCAATTGCTGCAACAGGAAGGCATCCACCAGTGGCGTTCGCAATTCCACGCTGTGATCCATGCTGGCCCAGTCGCTATCGCGCAAGAGTTGGTTGCGCAGGTAGGTCATCGATTCAAGCTGGCCCAAAGCCAAGCGCGGGTCGACGGGTAGCGGGCCGGTCATCTCACGCACCCATGCCACGGCATCGAAATCACGCACGACTTCGTGTGCGGCCTCCAGCCCCATGAGCGTGGGCAAGTCTTCGGGCGCGTGAACGCTGCGACGCAACCACCACGCGCCTTCGAGGCTGCGCGCCCAATCGGCTGCATGTCGCCAGCGTGCATTGCCGCTGCGGCGCGCCTGCGTTTGTCCGGCCAGACGCGCCATCAGTGGTGCGCCTGGGATGCGCGACAGGGCACGCCAGCGTGCCACCAGACGCGGCAGTTGCGCGAAGCTCTCGTAGCCCTGAAACAATTCATCGCCGCCGACACCCGACACCACCACCTTCAGGCCCAATTCGGCCACCGCCTTGCTGGCATACCACGTGTTGATGCCGTCGATGCTGGGTTGATCCATGGCATCGAGGATGCGGGGCAAATCAGCACGAAACTCATCGCGCGTCACCCGACGAACGTGGTGGCGAATGCCATAGTGCGAAGCGATCTGCGCCGCCACGGGTGCTTCGTCGTCGTGGCGTCCGGCAAATTCGTCATAGGCCAAGGTCACGCCGACCAGATCGCGTGCACCAGCCTCGGCCATCATGCCCGCCAGTGCGCCCGAGTCGATGCCACCGGACAAAAACACACCCACCGGCACATCGGCCACCAAATGCCGCGCTACCGATTCGTGCAGTGCATCGCGCACGCTCGCCCGCACTTCCTCCTCGGGCAAGGCTTGGGTTGATGTGTTGCGCCATGCCGTGCCGATGTCATGCCAGCAGGTGGCTTTTGAAATCGCGTTGTGTTCGATCCACGCGTAATGGCCCGCCGAAATCGCATGAACATCGCGATACCACGTGCGCGGTTCCGGCACGCTGCCCAGCAACCAATAGCCCGCTTGCCCTTCCACATCCGCCGCATGTGATACCAGCCCCGTCGCCATCAAGGCCTTCACCTGCGACGCCAGCATCACTCCGCCTTCGACCTTCGCCACATACAACGGCTTGATGCCATAGGGATCACGCGCCACAAACCCGCGCTGCGCGTGTCGATCCCAAATGACGAAGGCGAACATGCCGTGCAGTTTTGGCAACATCACTTCGCCATGGCGGGCGAATAATTCCAGCAGCACTTCGGTGTCGCTTTCGGTACGAAACGACGCACCAGCCGCTTCAAGCTCACTGCGCAAGGCGCGGAAATTGTAGATTTCGCCATTGAAGGCCACCACGTAGCGGCCACAGGCCGAATGCATCGGCTGCGCTGCGCGCGGGTCCAAATCCAGAATGGCGAGTCGGCGATGACCGAGCCAGGCGCCACCGTCTTGCCAAACGCCTCCGCCGTCGGGGCCGCGGGCGCGCATGTGGGTCAGCCCCGCGCGCAGGGCAGTCTCGGGGAGTGGCGTGGTGAAGAGCGCAGCGATCAGCCCGCACATGGCGACGGCCCTGCTTCTGGTGCTTCTGCAAGAATTTCGGCGCAGGCCAAGTCCAGCATTGCGTTGCGCTGGCGCTGTGCAAGCAGGGCATATGCAGCACGATACCGTTGTGCGATGACGCGAATATCGAACAGTTGTTGTGCACGCGCGCGCATGGCATCACCCATGCTGCAGCGAAAATGGGCATCACGGGCCACTTCGGCGATCAAATGTGCCAATGCGCCCACATCGCCCGGCGCGTGCAGCAAGCGCACGCCGGTTGCCCCCACCAACATCGGCGTGCCGCCGACGTGCGTGCTGATAACCGGCAAGCCCGCCGCCATCGCCTCCAGAATCACGTTGGAATTGCCTTCACCGTAGGAAGGAAGCACCAAGGCGTCGTAGTCTGGCATGCGTTCTGGAATGCCTTCGACATGGCCAAGCAGGCGCACACAGGTGCCCAGTCCCAGTGACTGCACCATGGCTTCGATGCGTGCACGTTCTTCACCATCACCGGCAATGTCCAGCGTCACGACACATGGCGCTGCACCACGCATTACGCCCTGCAATGCCTGCAGCAAGTCGGGCAGGCCCTTTTGTGGATCCAGGCGACCCACGAACAAGAGTCGGCAACCCGCGTCCACTCGGCCGCTTGAACTGGGCACTTCGCCGATAGTCGGCGCATCGTCACCCGCAGATAGCCGCGACAAACAGATTCCATTGGGTGTCACCAAAGTACAGTCGTGCGGAAAATCGATGCCGGCCAACTCATTCACGCTCTGCATGCTCATCGCCACAATGGCATCGGCACGGCGAAGCAAATAAAGCCGCAAGGCTCCGAGCCTGCCCGCGCGAATGCCCGGAATGCCAAACGCGCCCACACCGGGCAGCTTGACCATGATCGGCCGGCGGCACAGCCCTGCAAGCATAATCGCCAAGGCGCACACGCCACTGAGCACGTGGCAATGCACGACATCGCTGGCACGCGCCAAACGCACGAAGGTGGCCGCGAACGACCACGGCGCGGTGAGCCAGCGTACAAGGCGGTGGCGCGGCCAAGGCAAGCGATGTATTTCGATGCCATCCTCACTCGCGAAAGCAGGTTGATCCGGTGTGATCCGCCCGGACAACACCCGCACCTTGCATCCTTGCAGAACAAGCTCTTCGGACAACAGGCGCGACTGCTTCTCCAGCCCCCCCACGACGGGATAGGGGAACTGCGGCACCACCATCAGCACGCGCGGCGGCGCTGTCTTCTGCTCAGGCATCGGTGATGACCTGCTCATACAGTCTTTCGATTCGGCTGGCCACACCATCGATGGAATATTCGGCTTCGATCAAGGCGCGTGCCCGTTGGCCCATCTGTGCCCGCAGATCACGATCCGCTGCAAGTCTGATCATGGCATCCGCCAACGCCTCCATATCCCCCACGGGCACCACCACGCCGGCATTGGGCTGAACCAGCAACTGTGCCGTCCCTGAAACCGCCGTGGCAACACTCGGCAGGCCGCAGGCCATCGCCTCCAGCAAGGTGTTGGCCATGCCCTCATTGTGCGAAGACAGCGCAAACACGTCCGCACTCACCAGCCAGGAAGGCACATCATCTGAATGCCCCACCAAGCGCACACGCATTGATAGGCCCAGACGCGTGATGCAGGCCATCGCTTCCGCATGCAGGGGGCCATCGCCCACCCAGATCAACTGTACATCGGCCGGCAAATGTGGCAGTGCCATGGCCCACGCATGCAACATGCCGATCGGATTCTTCTCGACAGCAAGCCGGCCTACGGCAAGTGCCACGAATCCGTCACCAATGGAAAGCCGCTGGCGCATCTGGTGCCGCGTTTGCGTTGAAACCGGCCGCAGTCGTTCGGTGGCAACACCATTGCTGATGGCATGAACCCGCTGTGCTGGAATGCCAAACACACGTGCCTCCTGCGCCGTTTCATCAGAAACCGCAACACAGGCCGCCACCTGCCGGTGCGCCCAGCGATGCCATCGCGCACAGCGCAATGCCGACAAGGCAGTGTCCACGCCCTGCACCCCGGAGCTGGTCAGTTTCAGCACGACAGGCCGGCGCAGCAGCTTGCCCAACAGCACCGCCAGCGTGGCATGCACACCGTACTGATGCACGTGCCAGACCGCGTATGATCGGCCGTGCAACAACAGCCAAAGCCCGAAGCTGAACTGGGAAGTCATCGCGTGCAAGCCACGACGGTAGAGGCACCACAGGCGCCGCACAGTCACGCCGTCCATGTCCTCACACGCCGCCCACGCGACTTCCCGCCGCTCGGTGATCACGGTTACGGCATGCCCACGCGCTGCCAGCGCAACCGACAGCCGCTCGGCCGCGCGCTCATAGCCGCCGGTGAGCGGACGGAATTGGGGGCAGAGCATGAGAATTTTCATCGGATCACGATTTCAATTTCATGGCTACGTGATTCTAAGCAGCGCAACGAGCGCAAAAGCAGTGCCCAGACAAAGAATCCATAGTGCGGTTAATGCAAAGATCCTTCTTTTGCTGAACGAAGATGTGGCGCTGACTGCCACGGCAAGTAGTGCCGGCATGTCTGAAAGACGCCAACGCGTTGTATCCCCAACAATCCATGAAGTCATCATGGAGATGACAATGAACGCAACAACTACCGCCCAAGGCGAGGAGACCATTCGCGACTCCCGAAAACGGAAGGATGACCGATCTGCCCGTCCCTGTTGAGTCGGCTGTTTAAGCAAACCGACAAAACCAAGCATCAGTGCTGGGATACCAAGTAAAATCCACGGCACTGCCAAAATGCCACGCACCCAAGTTGCATCAAGTACACGCCAAGCAGCCGCGTTAAAGGTAGATATCTCGGTGAAGAGATAGATGACGGGAAACAACACCCTGTTGACACTAGACTCCTGCAACAAAGCGGATGCACGATCTGTCATTTTATCGGTGCCTAGCACGCGACCGTCATTTACCACGCCGAATACATCAAACAAATCTGATTGTGTGGACATGGCGTAGATGGCAGCCAGTACGCATCCTCCCAGCACAAGGAAGGTGATCTTACCCCGCCCCTCACCCTTGCCAAGGTTGCGTGCTGTGATGGCAATAATCATCACAGCCAACGCCTGGACAGTTAGTGGCGCCCTGAAGGGGATGAGCGCCAGCACTGCCATCAGCTGCAGTGCCCAGCCTTTCAGCGCCGTGGGCATCTTCCAGCTTGAGACTGCACCCATGACAAAAGTCGCGAATAACAAAGCGATCAACATATCTTTCAGGAGAAAGAAAAAATAAAACCACAGGGGCGTCAACACCACGCAACACAGGGCAAACTTTCGTGCTGATTCCACCCCTTCGATCTCGGCAAAAGTCCTTGTCCACACCTGCATCAGAATCAAGAAGAACGTGAGATTCAAGACTTTGAAGCCAAACAGCCCAGGCTCGAACACAAGATTGTACGCATTCAGCACCATGGCGAAACCCGGCTGCGCGTAATACCTGGAAAACAAATCGGGGGATAGCGCATCGGGCCAATTGTCAGCAACACTTGCAAAATGGAAATAAGAATAGTCGTCGCCCCCACTGCTGAATGGGAGCCAGTCATTAACAAACCCGAGCACAGTCAACAGAGCCACAAAGGACGTCAGGTTAAGCAAAACTGCAAAGCGACGCATTCCAGGTGCTGCCACCGTATGGGCGAAGCCCAGTGCAGCAATCAGCATGAAAAGAACCGCAATGAACGTATTCATCACAGTGCCGAGCTCTTAGAAAATAGTGGCCGATATAAAAATAAATACTGCCGTACCACCCTGTTCATTCCATACCAACATTCAATCCGGTCATACGCAGCCCGCGTCATCTGGGCCGCATGCTCGGCATCCATCGCACACTTCAACATCGCCGCTTGCAGCTGCCCTACATCCTCGACCGGCACCAGCATCCCTGCCTCCCCGTCGGCCAGCACCTCCCGATTGGGCGGAATGTCGTTGGCGATGCACGGCAATCCTGCCGCCATTGCTTCCAACAGGGCGTTGGACAGGCCTTCACGACGCGATGGCAACACGAAACAATCGGCCCATGCCAGCCACGCGGCGGAGTTCCCGATGCCAGGCACCTGGATACGATCCGCATGGCGACACTGCGTTACTTGTGTGCGGGTGGTATTCAGCAAATCACCATCACCCACGATGGCCAGTTCCACATCGGCGACCTGATCGGCCAACGCGTCGAACGCACGAATCAGGCCGGGCACGTCGCGCTCGATATTGGTGGACAGGCGCCCCAGATACAGAAAGCGGCGCGCCGCCTTTGCCGACATGGGCGCCGGCATGGGTACGATATCGACCCCATTGGGGATGACGATAATGCGTTCCGCCGCAACCCCGGCACGCTGCAAGGCCACCTTGACGGCCTGCGTGGTCGCTACCCAGCGCGCGAATGCGTGTTTGCCGGCCCACGCCACCACCTTCCCCGTGATGCCTGCGCGCGCCGCTTCCCCCAGATCGCTGCGGTCATCGGCTATTGCGGCCTTGCAGATCGCCGGCACACCGCGCAGGCGCGCCGCCAGCGCCGCAGCAACGGTCTGCAGGCTGCCGATATGGCAATGCACGACATCGACGTTCCCGGCTTCGCGCCAGACTTGCCACAGGATCTGCAAGGCAATCCACGGGGCGTTCACCAGCCCGATACCCCTCAAACGCGGGAAGCGCGCCGAAAGATCGGACAGGCGGAACCGACGCACGGGCAAACCTGCCCTGACCTCATGCGCCGGTGACTCGGCATCGAGGCGTGGCGTCAACACGCGCACGTCCACGCCCGCAGTGCGCAACGCCATGCCGAGCTTCTCCGCCTGCCGCTCTGCACCCCCAATCAAGGGCGCAAATTGCGGGCAGAACATCAGCACGCGCATTGACTGGGTACCTTTTTGGCCACGATATCAATGGCGCAGCGCACATTTTTGGATGCTCGCCATGCGAAGCGCGCCATCTTGTTCAGGTGCCAATTCATGGGGTTTCCCTCTCCATCGAACGCCATTGCGCATACATCAACAGTGCCCAGACGCGGCCGGCTTCGGCTTCGGACGCGGGGCCATCCGCCGTCAGCAAGCGCTTCCACGATGCGCGGATGGCTGGCATTTGCAGAGGTTCCATGATGCTTGAATCTAGGATCAAATCTTCCACATACCCTCGCAGCTCACCACGCAACCAATTCGCAACAGGGATGCCGAAGCCCATCTTCTTGCGATGCACGAACTCGCGAGGGAAGTACTTCTCGGCCAGCCGCTTGAGCAGGTACTTGCCGGTGCGGCTCTGAACTTTCATGTGAACGGGCAATCGCGCACAGAATTCGATGATTTCATGATCCAGCAGGGGCGAGCGCCCCTCCAAACCGCAATGCATGGTGGCGATGTCCATTTTCACCAGCAAGTCATCGGGCAGGTAGGTTCGATTGTCTAGCCACAGCATGCGGTCGATCGGATTGTCGGCATGGGCGAAAGCCTGTTGCAGCCACTGCAAGCGCCAGCGTTGCAACAGCCCGTTTCCTTGCGGCTGCCCCAACAACTCACGACGCAGCTCGTCATTCCAGTAGCCCATGAACATCAGCAAGCCCCCCATTTCAGGGCTCATGAAATCGCGCGCAAGGCGACGTAGCGCCCGCGCCGGGAAACTGCGCGCATTGGCCCAGAACGGCATCAGTGCCACCAGCCGTTCCGGCCCCAACCACCGTGATACGACACTGCCTGCGCGGATGGCGTGGTCGGGAACTGCATAGCGGCCATAACCGCCCAGTAGCTCGTCCCCGCCATCGCCATTGAGCACCACCGTGACATGCTGGCGCGCCACCCGACTGACATGAAATGAAGGGACTGCGGACGAATCCGCATAAGGCTCTCCATAATGGCGCGCGATCTGTGGCAGCAAGTGTGCAACATCACCGGCGACAATTTGCGGATGATGCAGGGTTCCGCAGATATCGGCCGCTTGTTGTGCAAACGGCAGTTCATTGAACGCTTGCTCCTGGAAGCCGATACTGAATGTGCGCACCGGCATATTCGATAGCTTGGCCATCAGGGCGACGACCACCGAAGAATCGACTCCGCCACTCAGCAGTGCGCCCAAGGGCACGTCCGCGATCATGCGCAGCCGCACGGCCTCAGTAAGCTTTTCCTCGAATGCCTCCAATGCCTCGGACTCGGTTAAGGCGAGTTTCTCCCGATAATCGACATCCCAGTACTTCTCGATGCGAAGGTCATCGCGGCTGAATACTGCATAGTGCGCAGGCGGGAGCTTGCGAATCTGTTTGTAGATACTCCATGGCGCCGGAACCGCTTGCAACTGCAAGTAAAGTTCCAGCGCATCATCATCGCGCTCGCGTGAGACCAGTGGGTGACGAACCAGCGGCTGCAATTCCGAGCAAAAAACGATGCCATCCGGGGTCAATGCGTAATTCAGCGGCTTCTTGCCCACGCGGTCACGCGCCAGAAACAACTGTTGTGTACGCGCATCCCACAATGCAATGGCGAACATGCCACACAGATACTGCAAACACCGCACGCCGTGGCGGCGATAGAGCGCCAAGATGACTTCCGTGTCGGATTCCGAGCGGAATCGGTCTCCAGCCGCCTCGCATTGCCTGCGCAGGTCGCGGTAATTGTAGATTTCGCCATTGAAAACCAGCGCGTTGCCAGTGTCTGGATCGAGCATCGGCTGATGCCCCAGCGGACTCAGGTCGATGATGCTGAGCCGCCTGTGCGCCAATACGCAACGCTGCCCGGCTTCGACCCAACTGCCATGGTCGTCCGGGCCGCGATGGGCGATGCCGTTCGCCATTTGCTCGGTCGCGGCACGGTCGATCGCACCGCCAAAATGCACTTGCCCTGCCAAGCCACACATCAAACAATCCCCTTCAATGTGTTCCAACCGATGGCACTGGTTCGTGGTGCCACGATCACCAAACAAAGTGCCGCAAACACCAGGCCAACCGGCAATTTCAGCACCAGACTGAACCACGGATCGACTTGCCAAGGGAACTGCATGGCGACAGCGGTGAGCACGGCCAGAACCAAGCCCACCAACAACCTGCCCCAAAGCAGCGGCAAGGGTTCGTAGCGCAGAACCGCCTTCCAAACGAGCACCATCACCAGGAAAAATGATATCGCCTGAGTCAAGGCCGCACCCGATGCACCGTCGCGTGGCACCAGCCAACTATTGAGCCCCAGCGACACCAACAGCGCGATCAACCAAGCCCATGCCGCCCAATGCAGTTTGCCGCGCATCACCAGCATGGCATTGCCCACGTGCATGACCCCATAGAAAAACACCCCCGCTGCCAACCATGGCACCACCGCTGCCGCAGCATGGAACCGCGCGTCTGCCAGGGCGCGAATGACATCGCCGCCGGATGCCGCAACCGCGACCGCGACGATCAACAGAGCTGCGACAAGCAGATGTGTCATGTCTGATTTGCGCGCTGCCAGATTGCTTCCTTGCATCGATTCATCGCGGGACAATTCAGGCAGCCAGGCCGCAGTGATCGCTGAGCTGACTACAGCGCCCACGGTGCCGACCGTGAAACCGATGGAATAAATACCCACCGTCGCGCTGTCTTGGTACGCCGCCAGAAACCAACGGTCGGAGCTGCTCAAGGCCCAATAGGCTGGCGCGGTGATGATGCCCGCCAGTCCGGTGGTGAAGACCGATCGACGCTGCCGCGCAGCCAAGCCGGATGGCGCACGCAACTTCACCAACGGCGGTGTTCCCAACAACAACACCGGCAGCGCATAACCCAAGACCATGGCTGCGAGCAAGGGCCACGCATCCTGGCGCCAGTAAACAGCCATTCCGATGCTGGTAACAGCTGCGAAGCAGGCCGTGACAAGTTGTACCCACGTAAGATTGAGGTATCGATACTGCAAACGGGCACGCGTCTGTGACATCGTCATGAGCGCCGAAAAAAACACCCCGGCCATCACAAACCCGGCAAAAGTGCGAGGCGCACCAAGACGCACTCCTGCAATCCACCACAGCCCACCTGCAACGCAAGCAACCAGCGCCGCTCCGGCCAAAACCCAGCGCCAGCAAAATATCTCAACGGCATCAACCGTCCCTGATCTCCCGGAAAAAGCATGCCGTGAATAACTCATGTCAATACCAGCAATGGCAAACACACTGGCCAGTGACACCAAAGTTCCGACCAGAGCAGCCACACCGTAGGATTCGGGGGACAGGAATCGTGTCAGGATTGGCATGGTAACGAAGGACAATGCCCGAGTCATGACATTACCGAGACTCAGCCAGGAAACGGCGGAAGCGAGTTTGCGGGTGGACATTCAGGGTTTCGGCCCATGCTGAGTGGTGATCGACATTGCGTTTGGAATGATGTTGACTGGAAATTGCCTTGCCACAAAATTGGCGCCAGCCAGACTCAGATGACCGCTATCACGATACAACAACCCATCTTGTTCAGATTTGAACAGATATTCATTGCCAGCAATAAACCATGGCGATGGATCAACCAACGTCAAAGCTTGCATGGATTTGAATTTATTTGCAATGCTCCAGAATCGAGAATCATAAGCGTCGACTTCACGAATTGATTTACCCTGTGGAAGCTTGAAATTGAAAGCCATAGCTGCCGCAATCCTATACGGCACATCACCTGGCGCGCCTGGTGTTGGGCCGATAATGATGGGCTTTGCACCACTGGCGGCAATGATTGAAATAGAATTACGTAACCCCATACTGAATACAGAAGCTTTGGCCTGTTCATCAAGCTGACCATCTAGAAATATTCCGCTTGCTGAATCAAGGTAAGGCCCCCAACTACCAATCAAGACGATTGCTTCGTAGGAATGCCCTTGCAAGCCAGACAGATATTCGACTATTTTTTCATTGAAACTCTTGCAGCCGTGGCCACCAGATATATCAATACCTACCAAGCCGGGACAAGAACTCAGTATTGCAGTATCCACTGCAAAACTATGTATTTTACCTAGCACATCGAATGCTGGCACCCAGGCCATTGCATAACTATCCCCCCAAAGCAGTATACGTCGATCAGAATTGACGTCTCCGACGACGCAGGGGTCATATCTCTTGAAATGAACATTCCCTTGACACTCCACGAAGGGAATTACTGGATTCCGGTAATTATCAAATTTGATTATTTCTTTTGAAAACCGGGATTGCCTGCCGTGATCTATTTTCACAATATGCGCACCTATTGCTAGAGCCAACGTGGAACTCAATGCAGTGGCAAGTACTGTTCGCCAAGAAACTCCGGAAGCCCGGCTTGTCTTTCGGCGTAGGGGCGTTTCAACCCAACGGTAACTGGCAGCAGCCAACAAGATGGCAACGCCACAAAGCAGAAAACTCACGGCAGGGGCAAGCGGCTCCATGCCGTTGCGATAGCGCACCATAACAAACAGGGGCCAGTGCCACAAATAAAGGGAGTACGAGATCAGGCCCACAAATACCAGCGGTTTCAGCGACAACAGACGCTGCACCCATGAACTACCCGACGCACCAGCGTGCAACAAGACTGCAGTAGCGATGACCGGGAGTGCCGCCTGCCAGCCGGGAAATGCCGGGCCCGCTTTGATCCACCACAAC
>DASSYF010000051.1:0-24326 GCA_035703435.1 Chiayiivirga sp.
ATCGCGACACGATTCTGACGGACGAGATCGTGCATTTCTCCAACCCGACACCCGGCGGCAAGCGGCGCAATCGCTACACCGCCCCCTTGCGTCGCATCACGGTTGATCGCCCGGACGCGGCCACACCGCTGGTACTGGCAACCAATGACCTTCGCACGCCTGCTCGCATCATTGCGCAGCACTACAAGGATCGTTGGAACATCGAACTGTTCTTCAAAAAACACCGTGGTCCGACGACGACAACGCCAACGCGCTGAGCTCATGCGCAGCCAAATGGAGCTATCGCTTTGATTTCATGGGATATGTTTACCGGACGGCAGTGCGCCTTCGCGGGCATGACGGGCTTGTTCAGACATTCCCTAGACCGACAGGGCATGACGCTTTTTTGTGATCTGTTTGACATAGATCAGATACCGGGCCGGGGGCCACACCGATACTGCGCGCATCCATCCAGCGCACAGGGGCGCGTCATGAATCAGCAGAACGGGGAAATCACCATCGCTCGCTAGGCGCGTGTCCAAGGCCGGCGTTCGGCGCGGCGGCATCTGGTTGCGGCGTGGTGGCTGGCTTTGGCCAGCGTGCTGTTCAGCCAGTCCTTGCTGGCCGCCACCTGCTTTGTCAACGACGATGCCGGCGGCGGCAACACCGGGGCGTCGTGGGACGATGCCTACACCAGCCTGCAATCGGCACTGACCAACCCGGCCTGCACCGAGGTGTGGGTGGCGGCGGGCGTGTACACGCCCGGCACGGTCGCATCGGACAGCTTTGCGCCCAAGCCGGACGTGCAGCTCTACGGCGGTTTTGCCGGCAACGAGAGCCAGCGCAGCGCGCGCGATCCGAAGCTGAACCTCAGCATCCTGTCGGGCGATATCGACGCCAACGACACCAATACCGATGGCAACGCCATCGCCGAAACTTGGACCGACATCGTCGGCAGCAACAGCGATCACGTGCTGTGGCTGGATGCCTCGGTGCAGGCCTACGGCGCCGGCACGGTGATCGATGGTTTCGTGATTACCGCCGGGCAAGCCGATGGAGTCTGGCCGCACACCCGTGGCGGCGGGCTCTACTGCGCGGATCTGGTGACGGACAGTAATCTCTGCGATCCCACCCTGGCGCAACTGGTGTTCAGCGGCAACGTCGCCAGTGCCTATGGCGGCGCGGTGTATTTGCGCCCTGCCAGCCCGAGCTTCCATCAGGTGCAGTTCCGTGGCAACCACGCCGACATGGACGGTGGCGCGGTACACACCTTCGGTGGCAACCCGAGCTTTGCCGAGGTCGGCTTCAGCGGCAACAGCGCCGGCACCTGGGGTAGGGGTGGAGCGATCAGCAGCACGGACGGCAACCCCAGCTTGGTCAACGTCAGCTTCAGCGGCAACAGCGCGTATCGCGGCGGGGGATCTCAAACGACCCGATGGGGCCCATGCTCGGCATCGGCAACCTCACGCTCGTCAACGTCAGCTTCAGCGGCAACAGCGCCGGCAGTGAGGGTGGGGCCATTTACAACGCGGCGATGGGGATGGAACCCGGCAGCGGCAACCCCGCTTTCGTCAACGTCATCTTGTGGGGCAACGCCGCGCCCAGCGGCGCGCAGCTTCACAACATGTACGGCGCGCCAACGCTGGATCACAGCCTGGTCGAAGGCGGCTGCCCGAGCGGGGCGACGTGTACGGCTCTGGTCACCGGCGATCCCCTGCTGGGCGCGATGGGCGACCACGGCGGCTTCACCGAAAGCCTGCTGCCCGGCGCCGGTTCGGCGGCGATCGATGCCGGCACCTGCACCGGCGCACCCGTCACCGACCAGCGCGGCGTGGTGCGGCCACAGGGCGCCGGCTGCGACATCGGCGCGGTGGAGGTGGAACAGTTCGCGCTGGTGGTCGGCGTCAGCGGCCTCGGCGCGGTCAGCGCCGCCGCCACCCCCTTGCCCGTCATCGGTGGCATCGCGGCCTGCACCCACAGCGGCGGGGCCACCTGCCAGGCCGTTTACGTGGAAGGCGCCAGCGTCAGCCTCGACGCCACGCCGGACGTGGGCCAACACTGGCTGGCCTGGGGCGGCGATTGCAGTGGCGCCAGCGCCTCGACCACGGTGACGATGGACGCGGCCAAGACCTGCACGGCGACGTTTGCGATCAGCCAGTTCACGGTCAGCTTCGACAGCCACGGCGGCAGTGCCATCGCGGCGATCACGCAGGATTTCGCCAGCCCGGTCACCGTGCCCGCCGGCCCCGGCCGCGCGGGTTACCACTTCGTGCAGTGGAACACGGCGGCCGATGGCAGCGGCACCGCCTACGCGCCCGGTGCCAGCTTCCCGATGCCGGCCTACGACCAGACCTTGCATGCGATCTGCTCCAACAGCGCGCCGAGCCTGGGCGTGATCGATGCCATCGTGTTGAACGAAGATGGCACGCTCTCGACCGTGCTGACGGTGGACGACCTCGAAAGCCTGCCGGCGGCATTGACGGTTGTGGCCGCTTCCGCGCAGGCGACGATCCTGCCGGACCCGAGCATCACCGCCGACCCCGACCCCACCAAGCGCCAGATGAGCCTGACGCCGGTGGCCGATGCCTTCGGTGGCCCGATCGATGTGACGGTGACGGTGACCGATGAAGGCGGCCTGAGCGCAAGCCGCGTGTTCCAGGTGCAGGTGCGCCCGGTCAACTATGCACCGAGCTTCACCACCACCGGCAACCGCAGCGAAGCGGCGGGCGCCAGCGGCCTGCGCACGGTGGCCGGCTTCATCGCCACGACCGTCGTCGGCCCGGCCAACGAAGCCGATCAGCTCATCCTCGGCTACAGCGTGTTGCAGGTGGCCGACCCGAACCACGTGGTCAGCTCGATCAACGTGGCCGTCGATGGCAGTCTGGCCTACCAGTTGACCGGCCACGGCGGCACCGCGCAGTTCGAGATTCGCGCCACCGACAGCGGCGGCACGGCCAACGGCGGCCAGCCGACCTCGGCCCCGGTGGCGTTTGCGATCACGGTGGACAGTGGCGCGGATTTGCAGATCAGCAAGTCCAACGGCGTCAGCAGCGTCGCGCCGGGTGCCAGCGTCGTGTATGACATCTACGTTGCCAACGCCGGACCGAACGATGCGTTCGGGGCGCGGGTGCAGGACAACGTGCCGGTGGAACTGGAGAACGCGATGTGGTCGTGCACGGCGATCCTGCGCGCAAGCTGCGCCGCCAGCAGCGGCACGGGTTCGATCGATGAGCAGGTGGACCTGCCGGCAGGCAGCGTGTTGCGCTATTCCCTGCTGGCCACGGCGGTAGAGACCACGGTCGACCTCGACCTCATCAACACTGCCACCGTCACCGCGCCCGCCGGCCTGACCGAACTGGATGCGAGCAACAACAGCGACACCGACGCCGACCGCATCCTGCCCGACGGCCTGTTCCGCGACGGCTTCGAGGACGACATCAACCGCATCACCGTGCCATTCACCGACCGGGGCGATTGAGGGGGTTGGTTGACACGCCTGTCGGGCTGAAGCCCGACCTGCGGGGCATCGCGCTTCGCGGGTCGGGTTTCAACCCGACACGAGGCTTTGGGGAGCCTCCGAACAACCACGTCATTGCGAGGAGCGAAGCGACGCGGCAATCCAATCTCGTCATCGCGAGCGCAGCGAAGCGATCCAGCGGTTTGGCTCCGAATGTCTGGATTACAGACTGCCTCCTGCAGTCTGCCCTCCGGGCCATTCGCTGCGCGAATGTTCGCTTCGGCATCCATGCCTGCGCAGTGCCACGGCCCTTCGGGCCTCGCCATGACGGGTGTGTGGCAGGTTCATTGCCCGTGGGCATTTTCGGAACGGAAAAGGAATCTCGCAATGACGGCGTTTGGACTTGATCAGATGTTCCCAAGACTTTGGTAGGTCGGGATTTATCCCGACATGGCGTCCTGCGGAGCATCGCGCTTGGCATGCCTTGCTGTCACCATCGGCCTTTGTCGGGTGTACCGAGGGCAATACGTCGCATGGATCCATCGTCCACCACCGCACCGCCCATTGCCCGCCGGGCGCTGGGCCGCACGCGCAGCTACGTTCGAGCCGATGTGCCCGAGCGGTTTTTTCAGTGGCACGCCCCGCGCGCCAATCGTTGGGAATGTCTGCAGGTTCTAACCGGCGTGCTGCGCATCGAGCGGCTTGGCATCGAGGATCTCGTCGTGGACACCGTGGGTACGGGCGAAGTGCGCTGGGTGGCGCCCGGTGCCCGTTGGCGCATCGCACAGATGCCGGACGATGCCAGTTTTGCCCTCGAGATCTACGCTGACGAATCGATCGAACCGGCCGCGCCGCAACCTCGTCGCGCCGCGATCCTGGAGGAAGCGCCGCAGGTTCGGATCGAAGATGAAACCCAGTTCCACGCGATGCTGGCGAGTCTGGCGGCAGGAGAACGGCGTCTGGTCTGTGCCGATGCAGCCATCGGCGACTGGTTTGCACAGGCTTGGAGCCAAAGTGGGGGGCACATCGGCTGGCATCCGCTCGATCAGACCGAGGCCGGCGTGATCGCCTTGATCGCCCGAGCCGCGCAACCCATCGACCTTCTGGAATATCTCGGACGCGATCACGCCGTGTTGGAAGCCGCGCTCACCGGTGCCTTGCAAGGCGACAGTGGACGCATGCGCTGGCTGCGCAATGGTTTGGCGCGGCATCTGGTGATCGAGGAGCGGCTGCTGTTCCCAGCCTATCTCGACGCCGGCGGCACGGTCGGCTGGGTCAATGGCCTGTGCAAGGAGCACGTCATGCTCAAGCGGCAACTCGATGATCTGCACGATGCCGATCACGTGCGGCGGTTCGTGATGTTGCTGGAAGCGCACGACGAAAAAGAGGAACAGATCGTTTATCCCGATATCGCGGTGCGACTTGGCCCGAGCGTGGATTCGAGACTGCGCGAGGTGATGAGCCTTGGCTTGGTGCAAGTGGCTGATTGTTGAGGGAACATCTGATCCATTGGGAACGCTGTCATTGCGCGCGAAGCGAAGCAATCCATGTCTTTGATTTGTCGAACATCCATGGATGACAGGCCGCCTCCTGAGGCCTGCCCTGCGGGCCATTCGCTGCGCGAATGTTCGCTCCGGCATCCATGCCTACGCAGTGCCGCGTCGCTGCGCGCCTCTCCATGAACCGATGCGATAAGTTATTGATTCGTCATCGCGAGCGCAGCAAAGCGATCCAGCGTTTTGGCTCCGAATGTCTGGATTACAGACTGCCTCCTGCAGTCTGCCCTGCGGGCCATTCGCTGCGCGAATGTTCGCTTCGGCATCCATGCCTGCGCAGTGCCACGGCCCTTCGGGCCTCGCCATGACGGGTGGGTGGCAGGTTCATGGCTCGTGGGCATTTTCGGAACGGAAAAGGGATCTCGCAATGACGGCTTATTCAGATGTTCCTTGGACGTGAAGCTGCGGCTGCGGAAAAACCGCAGAGAAAGTGCGTGCTGTCACGCGGTTGCTTGATGGGGACCCGTGTAGCATGCCCGTCTGCATCCGCGATCAGGGGCGCAGGGTTCGGCAGGATTTTCATTCAACAGATTCGGGGACGAAGAATGATCGGTTTGCGGAATGTTCGGCGCCTGGGCGCCGGCTTGGCGTTGTTGGCTGTGCTTGGCTTGGCGGGTGGTGGCGCTGAGGCGCAGGTGGTGATCAGCCAATCCTATGGCGGTGGCGGAAACAGCGGCGCGACCTACACCCACGATTTCATCGAGTTGTTCAACCGTGGCCATGCGCCGGTGGACTTGAGCGGCTGGTCGGTGCAGTACGCCAGCGCGAGTGGGAGTTCGTGGCAGGTGACTCCGCTGGGATCCACCACACTCCAACCCGGACAGTACTACTTGGTCCAACAAGCGCAAGGTAGCGGTGGTTCAACGGCCCTGCCAACGCCGGATGTGATGGGTGGCATCTCCATGTCAGGCTCCAGCGGCAAAGTCGCGCTGGTGGCCGGCACCAGTGAGCTCAGTGGTGCGTGTCCGGCGAGCAGCCTGATTCAGGACATGATCGGCATCGGCTCGTCAGCGACGTGTTACGAGGGCAATGGGCCGGCTCCAGGCATTTCCAGTACCACCGCGGCCATGCGCGCCGATGCTGGCTGCAACGATACCAACAGCAATGACGCCGATTTCACGGCGCAAGCGCCTGTGCCGCGCAATTCTGAGGCAACGCTCAACGTTTGCAGTGGCGGGCCAACCGCGCCGGTCGTGAGCTTCGATACGAGCACGATCACGGTCGCCGAAGGTGATGCGGCGGCCCATGTGTTCACCTTCATCGTCCATTTCGCGCCGGCCATTGCCAGTGGACAGACGCTGGGTTTCGACATTGCAGTCTCCGGTGACGCCGGTCGCTTCAGCTACACCGGGCCGAGCAGCATCGTGCTGGACGATACCGCAGTCAGCCCCTTCCTGATCAATGTCGAGACCGTGCCCAATACCGTGATCGATGGCAATACCAGCGTGAGCATCAGTCTGAGCAATTTCAGCGGTGCCGATGCCAGCCAGAGCGATCCCGTGCAGATGTCGGCCACCATCGTGGATGACGACATTCCTTTCACTGCGATCAGCGCGATCCAGGGTACGGGAGCGGTGTCACCGCTGGTGGGTCAGAGCGTGACCACGCGCGGTATCGTCACCGGAATCACCGACGATGGCCGCAGCTACTACCTGCAATCGCAGGCCGTGGACGAGGACTCGGATCCCGCCAGTTCGGAAGGGCTGTATGTCTACGGCACATCGGCCACGCCGGCAGCGACAGGTTTGGCCTTGGGCGATCTGGTGTACGTCAGCGGTACCGTGACGGAGTACTCGCCGGCATCCGGTGGCTTGCCCATCACCGAGTTGAGTTGGACCACGACGACCGTCCTTTCCTCCGCAAACAGTCTGCCTGCGCCGATCGTGCTCAGCGGTGCCGATACCGACCCCAATGGCGCCATCGACGCGCTGGAACGCTACGAATACATGCGCGTGACGATCCCCCGTTTCGTGGTGTCGGCACCCACCGGATCGGGCGCCAGCGACGAGCAGTTCGGCGTGATCGAAGGTGTTTCGCGCCCCTTCCGCGAAGCGGGCGTCGATCTCTTCCGCTGTGGCGTCAACCCGGCGATTCCAGGTACCACGGCCTTGCCGGTCGAAGCGCCGGCGAATGTGTCGTGCTTTGATCACAACCCCGAATTGCTGCGCATCAAGAGCAAGCTATTGGCGGGCGGTGCGGTCTTGCCCGTCATGCGCACGGGTGCCGTCTTGCAGGACCTGACCGGCGTGCTCGACTACGCATCGGGTCGTTATACCGTCCTGACGCGTGTGGCGGAGCCGTTCACGCTGGATGCGTCCACTCAGGCCGCTGGCACACCCGTGAGCGTGCCATCGCGCACCGATGTCACCATCGGCGGCTACAACGTCGAAAACCTCGCCTACGCTGGTGGTGTCACGTACACCCGCAAGGCCGACAAGATCGCCCAGACCATCGTCAACTACCTGCAGACGCCCGATGTGCTGGGCTTGATCGAAGTGGCTGATCTTGCCACCCTGCAGGACATTGCCACGCGCGTGTCGAGCATTGCCGCCAACGATCCACTGTACGAAGCGGTCTTGGTCGGTAGCAGCGGTACACAGCGCTTGGGCTTCTTGGTGAAAAAGGCATTTGTCGGTGCCACGCCGCGAGTCAGCATCGACGGCACGCCGGTCGAGCACGGCGCTGGCCTGCACGTGCTCTGCCCGGATGGCGTCAGCTACACCACGGGTCTTCTCAATGATCGTCCACCCTTGCAAATGGATGTGCAGATCGAAGGCCCCAATGGACTCAGTTGGCCGCTGACGATCATCAACAACCACCTGAAGTCGATGATCGACCTGGACAGCACGGCCGACGCCGATGCCAACTATGCCTGCTTCAACAATGATGGCGGCGGCACGTATATGCCCGGTGGCGAAGGGCGTCGCAATCGCGCCAAGCGCCAGCAGAACGCTGAGTTCCTGGCCGAGTTGGTGCAGCAGTTGCAAACGGATAATCCCGCTCGCGCGATCGTGATGGTGGGCGATTTCAATGCCTACGAGTTCAGTGACGGCTACGCCGATCTGATGGGCACGATCAAGGGCGAACCGGCTGCCAACGATGAAACCGTGGTGCCCGATGATGGCGCTGATCTGGTCGATCCCGATTTGGTGCTGTTGACCGAACTGGTGCCGCACGCCCAGCGTTACAGCTACAGCCATGAGGGCAACGCCCAAACCATCGATCAGGTTCTGGTGAACGAAGCGGTGTTGTCGGCGACGGTAGGCGAGCCGCGCATGGAGTTTGGCCGGGTCAATGCCGACTTCACCCCGGCGGACGCCAGTGATGCCAGCAATGCCTTTGCCAACTCCGACCACGATCCGGCCTTGGTTTTCCTCGATATTGCGGCTTTCCGCAATGCCGATCTCGAATTGACGCTGACGCCGGTTCCGCTCAATGCCAGTGTTGGAGACACGCTCACGTTCGTTTTCACCCTGGACAACCATGGCCCGGACGACGCCGTGGACGCGCGTTTCGAGCTGACCTTGCCGACGGGGGTGCTTTTCACGAGCCTCAATGCGCCCCCAGGCTGGATGTGTTCGACGCCTGCGGTGGGTGGCTCCGGTGCGATCATTTGCACGGTCGTTGCGCCCATGGGCAGTTCCGCATCGGCCAGTTTCAACGTGATGGTGACGCTGGGTTCGCAAGCGGGCGGAACCACGGTGACCGCACCCATTTACGCCACGACCCGCAGCAACGACCCGATCTTGCCGAATCAGGGTAGCTTCGTTACCCACGTTGACGCGCAGCTCGAGTTCATTTTCAGCGATGGATTCGAACCCTGATTTAAAGGCGCGCGTGCCGAACGCAGGAACGAAAAACCCCCGCTGCGGTGGGGATTTTTCGTGGTGGATGCGAGTTCCTGATTGACCCCATGACTCAGCCAAACCGTGTCATTTGACCCACAACATGCCGCAGAACCCGCGCTTTCGTAGAGCGCAGCTTGCTGCGCTGCCCCTGCTCTCAGCGCAGCAAGCTGCGCTCTACGAAAGCCTGCTTGTTGTGTGGAATTTGCGACAACGGAGGGCCTGGAGTCGGCTGAGGAATGGCTGATCAGGTGCGAGTTTGGAGCGAGATCAATTCAGGCCGGTCATGCCCAGAATGTTGTAACCGCAATCGACATAGGTCACTTCGCCGGTGACGCCGGCGGCGAGGTCCGAACACAAGAAGGCGCCGACGTTGCCGACATCCTCGATGGTGACGTTGCGACGCAGCGGGGCCTGTTCTTCCACATGCGCCAGCATCTTGCGCAGGTTGCCGACGCCGGAAGCGGCGAGGGTCTTTATCGGGCCGGCGGAAATGGCGTTGACGCGGGTGCCTTCCGGGCCGAGGTTCATGGCGAGGTAGCGCACCGAGGATTCCAGCGCGGCCTTGGCCACGCCCATCACGTTGTAGTTTTGCAGGGCGCGGACCGAGCCGAGATAGGTGAGAGTGAGAATGGAACCCTTGCGGTTGGCCATCATCGGGCGTGCCGCCTTGGAAACCGCCGCCAGGCTGTAGGCGGAAATATCCAGCGCGATGCCGAAACTTTCGCGCGTGAGGTTGTCGAGGAATCCGCCATCGAGGGTTTCACGCGGGGCAAAACCGACCGAGTGGACGAGGATGTCCAGTCCATCCCAGTGTTTGCCGAGGTCTTCGAACACCTGGGCAATTTGTGCATCGTCGGCCACGTCCAGCGGGAACACGAGATTGGAGCCGTACTCGGCGGCGGCTTCTTCCACGCGACTTTTGAGCTTGTCGTTTTGATACGTGAAAGCCAGTTCCGCGCCCTCGCGGCGCATGGCTTCGGCGATGCCGTTGGCGATGGAGCGTTGACTGGCGATGCCGATGATCAAGGCGCGCTTGCCGGTGAGAAAACCCATGGATGACTCCTGGAACGTGGACGGTTGGGGCCTGATAGTTTGACGGTTGCCGCCTCAGGGTGCCAGACGGATGCGTTGTCCCAGCCGCAACACCGAGGTGCTGTTGAGTCCGTTGAGCGCCAACAAGGTGCGCAGGCGCACTCCATGACGCCGCGCGATGTCCCAGAGCGTGTCGCCTGCACGCACCACGTGCACCTTGTTGGCCGGAATGGCTTCCGGTGGTGGGGCGGCGACATGGGGTAGCTCGAACTGCACCAGTCGATCGGATAGTGATTCGGGAATCAACAGGCTGCGCGGTGCGTTGCGGTCGATGAAACCTTGCCGAAAGGCTGGATTGAGGGTGCTCAACAGGCTCACCGGAAGGTCTTGTTGCTGTGCGATGGCCTTGAGTGAGGACTGGCCCTGCGGCAGCCGCACCGACACCAGCGGGTCGATGGGTTCGAGACTGGAAAAGTCGAGACCAAAGCGTTTCGGCTTGGCCAGGAGGCACGCCAGAGCCTCGATTCGCGCCAGGTAATCGAAGGTTTCCGACGGCAGGCCCGACGGCTCGCGCAGGACATGGGAAAAGGCGGCGCCATCGTTGTCGTTCAACAAGCGCTGCACGCGGTAGGGGCCGGCGTTGTAGGCCGCAGCCGCCAGACGCCAGTCGCCGAACTGGTTGTGCAACTGGCTCAGATAACGCAAGGCAGCATCGGTCGACGCCTGCACATTCATGCGTCCGTCGTAGGTCGGGTCCACGCGCAAGTCGAGGGTGTCGGCGGTGGATCGGCCGATCTGCCACAAGCCGACATGATCGCCGGTTCCGCGCGCCTGCGGGCGATACCAGCTTTCGGCAATGGGCATCAGGGCGAACTCACCGGGAAGGTGATAGCGGTCCAGTGCATCGAGCACCGTGGCCATGAGCGGAAGGATCGCGTCGATATGCTCGACGAAGCGGCGCGGTGATCCGGCATAACGCCCCTGCCAATACGCGATGCGCGGCAATTCACGGCAACCGTTGTCGAGCATGCGAGCACGCAAGCGTTGCAGGATGGCATCCGGCGAGGTGAGGAGCGGCGGCTCGGACGGCAGCAGGAAGTAACTGGAGACCGAGTTGGCGCTGGCTTCGGCCGTGGGTTCGGCGACGACCGGTGCCGCGGCAGGTGGCGCAATGTCTTGCGACGTGGTTGCTGGCACCGTGGGGCGAATGGGCTGAGGTTGGCAGGCCGCCAACAGCAGGGCCGCGAGTGGCCAAAGGGCGCGGAGGCGTTTCATGGGGCGACGAATCCGTCTTTCCAGCGGCGCAGGGCGGTGAAGAGTGCCAGTTCGTCAGGATCGGTGCCAGCCTCGCCATCCCAGGCCGTGACCTGCGCCCGGATTGTTGGCTGGGTGCAGCGCAGGAACGGATTGGTGGCGCGCTCCAGGGCGATGCTCGTCGGCAAGGTCGGGTGCCCCGTCGAACGTTGCGCCCTGGCGTGTTCGATGCGCGCCAACAAGGCGGGATTGTCGGGTTCCACGCGCAGTGCAAAGGCGGCATTGGCGAGGGTGTACTCGTGTGCGCAACACACGGCCGTGTCCGGTGGCAGTTGCGCCAGACGTTGAAGCGAGGCCAGCATTTGCGCCGAGCTGCCTTCGAACAGTCGCCCACAGCCCAAGCTGAACAAGGTGTCGCCCACGAAGGCCGCGCCATGACCGACATAGGCCACGTGGCTGAGGGTATGTCCGGGCACGGCCATGACCTCGAAGTGCAGGCCAGCCTCTTCCAGCCGCAGCGTGTCGCCATCGCCCACGCGCTGACAGTCCATCGTGATGCGATCATCGACGGGTGCATGGATCGGAATGCCCAACTGCTGCGCGAGATCGGCGGCCGCGCCGATGTGGTCGTGGTGGTGATGGGTGATGAGAATGGCGCAGGGGCGCAAGCCGTTCGCGATCGCATCCAGCACGGGCGCGGCTTCACCTGGGTCCACGATCACCGCTGCACCAGCCGGGCCGGTGATGCTCCAGATGTAATTGTCGGTGAGTGCGGGCAGGGCGGTGAGAGTCGTCATCGTCACGGGTTACACTTGGGCCATCGCAGAATCAGGACGCACCATGCCGGCAGCTTCCCCGAACCGTCAACCAAGCCATCCCCTTGCCTGGTTCGATGAGCCGGAGGGCAGTGCGCTGTTGCAGGATGAAATGGGTTTGCTGATGCCTTTGCTGGTGCGCTGCATCGGTTCGCGGATCTGCCATGTGATGCCCACGGAACGCGCAGCGCGTCATGCACAACCCACCTTGATGTCGGTCGAATCGCGCCTCTGGTGCAGCGATCGTGGCTGGCACGAAGGCGCGATGCCACCAACACCCACGCCGAGCCGTAGCGCGCATGGCGCTGATCTGGTGATTGCCGCCCACGTGATCGGCAGCTTTGATGGCGGACGCGAGCGACTGGAAGCCATTCATCGCCTGCTCGCGGTGGGCGGTACGGCGTTCTTTACCGAGTTTTATCCCCTGTCGCTGTATCGGCGGCGCTGGCGAGGCTCGGGTCTCAAGGCGGTCTCATTGCGACGTCTTTGCGCGATGTTGCGCGATGTCGGCTTTGAGGTTTCGGTCACCTATGCCTTGCGTCCGCGCTCGTCTCTTGACTCCAGCGGCATGCTCTGGCGCCACAACTGGCGTTTGCCCTCGTGGTTTCCGCTGCGCGCCTACGCCATTCGTGCGCGCAAGACCGCGCCGGCCATGACTCTGGTCGGTGCCACGGGTGCCGAACCATTGGGAGTGCCGAACGCATGAGTGACTCGGCAACGGTCGTGATCCACACCGATGGCGCCTGTCTTGGCAACCCCGGACCGGGCGGTTGGGGCGTGCTCTTGAGCTATCAGGGAACGGACAGCGAGCTGTCGGGCGGCGAAGGGGATACCACCAACAACCGCATGGAATTGATGGCCGCGATCATGGCGCTGGAAGCCCTCAAGCGGCCATGCGAAGTCCGCCTGCGCACCGATTCGCAGTACGTGCGGCAAGGCATCACCGAATGGATGCCGCGCTGGATTGCGCGGAACTGGCGTACGGCCGGTGGCGATGCAGTCAAGAATCGTGATCTGTGGGAGCGCCTCAATCACGCCGCCGCGCGACACACGATTGCCTGGGAATGGGTGCGCGGGCATGCGGGCGATGCCGGCAACGAGCGCGTGGATCGACTGGCGCGTGATGCCGCGCAAACGTTTGCAGCCCGTGGCGCACCGAAGGTGTCGGCATGAGGCAGATCGTGCTGGACACCGAAACCACCGGGCGCGACGCCGATCAAGGTGATCGCGTGGTGGAAATCGGTTGCCACGAACTGATCGACCGTCGCCCCACCGGGCGAAGCTTCCAGCGCTACCTCAATCCGGATCGGGACAGCCATCCAAAGGCCTTGGAAGTGCATGGCCTGACGTCGGATTTCCTTGCCGACAAGCCGCGCATTGCCGAGGTGGTGGACGATTTTCTGGCCTTCGTGGCCGGTGCCGAGCTCATCATCCACAACGCCGAATTCGACGTGGGCTTCATCGATGCCGAGCTGGCGCGCTGCGGGACGCACTACGGTCGTCTGAGCGATCACGTTGACGCCATCACCGATACCCTTTTGATGGCGCGCAAGCTCTATCCCGGACAACAGGCTTCGCTGAATGCGCTGTGTCGACGTTTCGATATCGACATCAGTGGCCGCACGCTGCACGGCGCCCTGCTCGACGCCGGCTTGTTGCTGGACGTGTATCTGGCGATGACATCCGGTCAGTTCGACCTGGGCCTGGAGCCGGCGCCAGCCCCGATGGCGGCGCGTCAGGCCGCCCTGGGTGCGCGTGGTCGCCGCCGCGTACGGGTGGTGCTCGCCAGCGACAGCGAGCGTGCGGCCCACGTCCGTCGCATGGCTGCGATCGAAAAGGTGTCTGGCTTGACGCTCTGGCCGCCACGGGACGAGGGCTGATGCAATGAATCGCGTTGCCCTGCCGCAGATTCCCGGTTTTCGCCTCGTGCGAAAGCTGGGCGAGGGCGCCAGCGGCACGGTGTATCAGGCGATCGAGTTGGAGGACGAGCGCGAGGTGGCGCTCAAGCTATTCGAGCCCATCGACGGACCGGATGTGGCCTTGCCCGAGGACATCGAACACGAGCGCCGTGTGGCGGCGTCTTTGCGTCACCGCAATTTGGCGCGGGTGCATGCGATGGGCGCTTATGGCGGCCAGCACTGGTTGGCGAGCGAGTATCTGCCCGGTGGCACCTTGGCCGATCGCATCGCCAAACCCATGCCCGTGCCGCGTGCCTTGGAGATTCTTGGCGACCTGAGTCGTGGCTTGGCGCACGCCCATGCGCGCGGTGTGGTGCATGGTGATGTGAAGCCCAGCAACGTGTTGTTTCGTGGCGCACGCGGCACCGGCGATGCGGTGCTGGTGGATTTTGGCACCGCGGTGTTGATGCGTGCCCACCATCGGCGCGCCGTGGGTGGCACGCCGGGTTACATGAGTCCCGAGCAGGCACGGGGCGAGGCGCTGGATGCGCGCGCCGACCTCTACAGTCTGGGTTGCGTATTGCGCGACATGCTGGCCGGTCGGCCCAGCGAGCCAGCAGTCGGATCGGATGGTCCGGTCGAGGGCGTGAGCTTGCCCGTGCAAACCTTGCCAGTGTCGGCACACTGGCTGCAGCCCTTGGTGGACGCGCTGACGGCGCATCCGCGGGACGATCGTCCCGCGGATGCGCGTGCGGTGTTGTCGATGCTGGCCACCTTGGTGGAAGCCTCTCCTGAGGCCAGTCGGGTATTGCCTGCGACGCCAAGCGCCACCGCCTTGCCGCGTATCCATGGTGTACCTGAGGTGGCCAGACCACGGCTCTGGCCGTGGCTCGTGCTGGGGCTCCTGGTTCTGGTGGCTGCGTTCTTGTCCCAATTGACGCCGCTCTAGAGGCCTCCAGCAGCATCAAGACCATCAACCGTCGCGGGTGTCGAACAACTCGCCTTGCTCGATGCCTGTTTCGATGTCGATGAAGCCGCCGATGCCCACGCCGGCCAGTCGGTAGCGGGTATCGACGGGCAGGTTCACCCGTTCGTGCAGATGCCACGCGATGTCGCAGAAGGTTTCGACATCTTCTGGCAAAGCACTGGGCGTGAGGCTGCGGGTGAGGATGCGAAAGTCGGCGGTTTTCAGTTTCAGTACTACGGTGCGGCCGAGCCGATCCGGCTCGTGCTGGCGTTGTTGTTGATAGCTGGCGAAGGTGCGTTCGGCAAGTGCGCGCACCTGCGGTTCCAAATCCGCCAAGGGCAGATCCTGGGCGAAGGTGTCTTCGCAGGAAATCGATTGCGTTGGCCGGTTGGCTTCCACTGCGTGCTCATCGATGCCCATCGACAAGGCGTGCAAACGTTGGCCCCAGCGCCCGAAACGCGCGCTCAACGCCGCCTCGCCCACCACGCGCAATTGGCCCACGGTGAGCACGCCGAGTTCTTCCAGATGCTTGGCCGTGACTTTGCCGACGCCGGGCAAGCGACTGACCGGCAGTGGTTCCAGAAAGGCCAGCGCCTGCCGGGGACGGATCACGAACAAGCCATCGGGTTTGTTCCAATCGGAGGCGATCTTGGCGAGAAACTTGTTGGGCGCAACGCCAGCCGAGGCGGTCAATCCGGTTTCGGTGCGAATGTCGCAACGGATCGACTCGGCGATTGCCGTGGCCGAGGGCAGGTCACTCCGTGGCTGGCTGACATCGAGGTAGGCTTCATCCAGCGACAGCGGTTCGATCAGATCGGTATGGCGCGCAAAGATGTCGCGGACTTGATGCGACACGGCTTTGTAGCGCGTGAAATCCGGCGGCACGAAGATCGCCTGCGGGCAAAGACGTTCGGCGGTGACGGCCGGCATCGCCGAACGAATACCGAATCGTCGTGCTTCGTAACTGGCCGCACACACCACCGAGCGCGATCCGCGCCAGGCCACCACCACCGGCTTGCCGCGCAGTGCAGGATCATCGCGTTGCTCGACCGAGGCGTAGAACGCATCCATGTCCACGTGAACGATCTTGCGCGTCGGCACGACCATGGTTCAGTGCAGTTCCTCCGACAGCGCCACCAGCCGGCCGATGCCCTTGGTGTGGATGGCCTCGATCACGGGCGCTATGGCGTCGGCGGTGACTTCGCGGTCGAAGCCCATGCGAAAGTGCAGTTCGCCGGCGGGTGTGCGCGAGGAGTGGATCGAAGCGATGTTGACGGCATGGCACTCGAACTCGTGCAGCAGGGCGCGCAGCGAACCGGGATGGTCTTCCGGCAGGTACACCGACAGGCTGCGCTCGCCGGCCAGATCCGCAAGCAGATACCCCACGCGTTCGAAGTTGTAGTTGCCCGCAGCAATGGTGTTCTCGCCCAGCGCCTGACGGGTGGCATCGAAATAGCGGGCGCGGAAGTCGCTTCGCGCGGTGTCATCGCCTTGCGCCACGAGTTGGCGCAAGGTTTCGATTTCGCGCACGAGGCTTTCGAGGATCGGGCCGGCATGCGGATTGCCGAACTGGATGTCCTCGTAGATCGCCGGATTCATCGCCAGCATGCGCGCGATGATCGCCGCATCCAGTTCGAAGGCGGCCGAGCGAAACGGCAGCAGGCTGTCCAGCCCGCCCAACTCCTGCGCGAATTGGCGCAGCACGCCGGCTTGGCCAAGGTGGGTCGCGTGCACCATGGCCTGTACCACGGCCATGATCTGATCGTGTCGCTCGGGCGTGGTGCGCACGCATTGGGCGCGCAGCGCGGCGATGAAGGTGTCGAACCACGCGCGCCAACAATCCAGCCGTGCCTCGCACACCACCATCACCCGGCCTTTGAGCGTGGGTGACTTGGGCGCGGCCGTCATCGGATGCAAGCCGACCACTTCGGCATTCGATCTCAACAGGGCCTCGACCGGAGCCTGTTTGACCGAGGTGATGTCGAGCCAGAGTTGATCGCGCTCGCGTCCGGCCGCACGCTGCACGTAGTCGGCAATGATGGTCGGTGTGAGTCGGATCGGCACGCTGAATACCAGGACATCGCATTGCGCGATCAATTCGTCGGGCGTGAGCGTGCCGTCCTGCCCACGGTCACTGCCCAGCACGCGCAGGCCCATGCGGTGTTCGAAGAACGGGCGCAACCAGCGTCCGTAGTGACCCTGGCTGCCGACGATGCCAATGACGGGGTGGTCGGGCGTGGCGGTCATGGTGTTTCCGGCTGGGCGCGGGTGATGGTGTCGAGCAGGGTTTCGATCTCGCTCTGCAGTTCCGGGTCGGCGTTGGCTTCGAGCATGGCGCGTGCGCTGCGGGCGTGTTCGGTGGCGTGTTCGCCATCGCCCAGCTTCCATTCGGTTTGTGCCAGTGCGGTCAGCTCCTTGGCCAATCGCGGATGCGCCTCACCGAACACCGTGCGACTGCTGGCGACGATGGCCTGTTGTTCGCTGAGGGCCCTGGCAAGATCACCCGTGGCGAACAACCAGCGCGCGCGCATGCTGCGCATGATGATCGACTGCGGAGTGTCGGGGCCGCTGCGTTCCAGTTGCGCCGCGACCGAGGCTTCATACAGAGTTCCGGCCTCGCTGATGGCCTCGGGCGTGCCGATTTTCTCCAGCGCGCTGGCGAGGTTGACTTGCAGCACCGGCAGCATTTGCGTGGCGGTGCCGTGTTGGCCGCTGAGGGTCTTGATCAAGCCGCGTAGTTCGGTGGCGGCGCCTTGCATGTCGCCGGCTTCGACCAGGAAGCCAGCAAGGCTGTTGCGCAGGGCCATGGCTTGCGGGTCGTCCTCGCCGTGGGCGGCGGTGCGTCGTTGCACCAGTTCACCCATCAGTGCGATGGCTTTCGGCAACTGGCCGGTTTCCTGCAACACCACCGCATAATTCTGGCCCGCATCGATGCTGCGTGGATGGTCGGCGCCCACGGCGCGCACCAGCGCTTCGTAGGAATGACGCAAGAGTGGCAGGGCTTCGTCGCGGCGCTCCTGATCGCGAAGATTCCATCCCAACCGCGACTCCAGGCGTGGCTCGAGCACCGGGTCGATGGCAGCGTGCTGCTGCGCATGGGGCAGAAGTTCACGAAACAGCGCTTCCGCGCCTTTGAGATCACCCTCGCGGCTGAGGACATTGCCAAGCTCCTGACCGGCATCGAGGGTGGTGAGGTGATCCAGGCCCAGATGCGTTCGCGCCGTTGTCAGGGCGGATTCCAGCAGGGAGCGTGCTTTCTTGACATCGCCGAGGTTGAAGTAGGTGCGCGCCAGCGTGGTTTGCAGGCGCGCTTGTGCTTCCGGCTCGCTGGCAAGGTCACGACCGATGCGCTCGGCTGCCTTGTCCAGCACGCGCCGCATCAGGGTTTGATCGAGGTCGTGGGTGAGGGCTGGGTCGGCGCTGGTGAGTACGTCGGTGAGAAATTGGCTCACCACGTGCTCACGTTGCATCGCTCGTTGCGCTTGGTGCCATGCCCAGGTGGTGGCCGCAAGACCGGCGATGATGGCGAGCAGCAAGGCCGCCGATGTCGTCACGGCCAGACGATTGCGACGCACGAACTTGCGCAGTTTGCGCAAGCGATGCGGTGGTGCCGAGACCGGCGGATAACCATCCAGCCAGCGTTGCAGGTCTTCGGCGAGGGCGGCGGCGCTGGCGTAACGTTGCTCGCGTTCGGGCTGGGTGGCCTTGGCCACGATCCAATCGATGTCATCGCGCAGGGTGCGGCGCAGGCGTGGCGTGGGCGTGTGCAGGGCTTCGGCCAACTGCGAGCTTTCTTCTGGCGTGAGCTGGCTGATGCGCTCCGAGGGATAGAGCGGTTGCAGGCTATTGGGCGTGCTGTCATTCGCAGCGCGCTTGGGTCGATGGCCTGAAACCAGTTCGTACAAGATGGCACCAAGCGAATAGACATCGCTGCGGCTATCCACGTCGCTGCCTTTTCGCGCCTGTTCCGGGCTCATGTAACCGGGCGTTCCAGCGGCTTCCAGACGCTCGTCATCGCCGCTGCGAGTGGCGATGCCGAAGTCGATGATCTTGGGCAGGGCAGCGCCGTTGACCTCGCTCACCAGAATGTTGCCGGGCTTCAGGTCGCGGTGGATGACGCCTTTCTGGTGGGCGTGCTGCACGGCATTGGCGATCTGGATCAGGAGCTGGATGCGCTGGCGCAAGTTCAAACGGTGCTGCTGACACCAGCGCATCAGCGACAGGCCTTCGACGTATTCCATCACCAGGTACAGGCGCCCGTCGACATCGTCGCCGGCGTCCAGAATCTGGGCAATGGCTGGGTGATGCATATGCGCCAGCAACTGCCGTTCGTACTCGAAGTAACTGCGAATCCGGGCGTTGTTGACCCGCGGCGCAATCACCTTGATGGCGACCTGCCGCTCATAGGTACCATCGGCGCGATGGCCGAGGTAGACCGTTCCCATGCCACCTTGGCCGAGCAGGCGATCCACCTGCCACGGCCCAATCCGCGCGCCTTCGCTCAAGGCCTGCTCGGCGTCGGCGCTCATTCTGGCGGTGGCCTGATGCATCGGTTCGGCCAGCTTGGCCGTCACATCGCTGGCGGCTTCCAGCATCTGCAACAACTCGGCACGCAGCGCCGGGTGATCGTCGGTCTGTGCCAAGGCAAAGGCATGGCGTGCGTCTGCGGGCAGGGAGCAGGCTTGGTGAAAGAGTTCTTCGAGGCGTTGCCAGTCGTGTGTGTCGAGCATGGGATGGTCACCTGATCCAATCGCGCATGATGCCAGCTTCAAGCGCCATGCGAATGGCGATCACCGGTACTGACCTTGGTCACGGGTCGGATCATGCCGTATTGATTCGGCCCCGAATGACCCGAACCCGACGTAGCTGCCGAGCTTGCTCGGCAGACAATGGAGCAAGCTCCATTGCTACAAAACAGGGGTCGGATCATGGCCCAGCCGTTACACTGTGGGCTTCCCGTTGGAACCGGATTTTCCGCATGCGTACTCCTTTGATCGCTTTGTGCTGCGTTGCTCTGCTGGCCGTGGGTTGCCAGCGCGAAGCGCCAGCTCCCGCAGCGCCCGCCGAGCCGGCCAAGACCGTCGCACCATTGCCAGCGGATCACGACGAGCAATCCTATGCCGAACCGCTGAAGGTCAAGATCACCCACATGGCGCTCGATCTGGCCATGGATTTTGATGCGCGCACCCTGGCAGGCACGGTCACCTACGACCTCGACTGGCTCGACCCCAAGGCCACCGAACTTCGCCTCGACACCCGCGATCTGGAGATCGAGGCGGCCGAGGCCAAGACGGGCGACACCTGGCAGCCGCTGCAATTTGCGCTGGCCGAAGCCGACAAGACCTTGGGTAGCCAGTTGACGATCCAGACGCCCGAGCGTCCGGCGCAGGTGCGGGTGCGCTATCGCACCTCACCGCGCGCGTCCGGCCTGCAATGGATGACGCCGGAAATGACCCAGGGCAAGCAGTTGCCCTTGATGTTCAGCCAGTCCCAGCAGATCCACGCGCGCAGTTGGGTGCCGCTGCAGGATACCCCGCAGGTGCGCTACACCTACAGCGCGCACGTCACCTCGCGTCCGGACGTGATGGTGCTGATGAGCGCCGACAACGATCCGGCTGCGGTGCGCGATGGTGATTACTCTTTCCAGATGCCGCAGGCGATTCCGTCGTATTTGATGGCCATCGCTGCCGGTGATCTGGTGTTCAAACCGCTGTCGGAGCGTTCCGGTGTGTGGGCCGAGCCGGCCACGGTGGATGCGGCCGTGGCCGAGTTTGCCGACACCGAAAAGATGATCGCCACCACCGAAACCTTGTACGGCCCGTATCGCTGGGGGCGCTATGACCTTTTGATCCTGCCGCCGAGTTTCCCGTATGGCGGCATGGAGAACCCGCGCCTGTCCTTCATCACGCCCACCGTGATCGTCGGCGACAAGTCGCTGGTGTCCTTGATCGCGCACGAATTGGCGCATAGCTGGTCCGGCAACCTCGTCACCATGTCCAGCGCCAAGCACGGCTGGCTCAACGAGGGCACGACGACCTATGTCCAGAATCGTGTGCTGGAAGCCTTGTACGGCCAAGATTTCGCGGTGATGGAGCGCGTCATCAGCCGCGCCGCATTGCGCAAGTCGATTGCCGATATGCCGGCCACCGCGCAGGCGCTTGGCGTGCGCCCGGGCGTCAGCGTTGCGCCGGATTTTGAAGGCTCGCGCGTGGCCTACGACAAGGGCTCGTGGTTCTGGCAGTTCCTGGAAGAGCGTTACGGCCGCGAGGTGTTCGATCCCTTCCTGCGCGGTTACTTCGATTACTTCGCCTTCCGCAGCATCGACACTGCCACCTTCGTCGAGTATTTCCGCACCCACCTCATGGCCAAGCATCCGGGCGTGGTGAGCATGGACGAGCTCGAACAGTGGTTGTACGAGCCGGGCATCCCCGACAACGCGCCGCAGGTCCGCTCGATCCGTCTGCAATTGGTCGATACCGCGCTCAAGAGTTGGGAGGCCAGCGGCGAGCCGCCCGCCCGCGAACTGACCAACGAATGGAGCAGCCAGGAGTGGATCCATTTCCTCGAAGGCCTGCCGGAAACCTTGCCGATCGAGAAACTCGAAGCGCTGGATTCGGCCTACCACTTCACCGGCACGGCCAATGGTGAACTGGCCCAGCGCTGGTATCCGCTGGCGGTGCGCAGTGGCTACAAGCAGGCGTTTCCTGCGATGGAAGAATTCCTGATCAAAGTCGGCCGGCGCAAGTTGATCATGCCGACCTACGCTGCGCTGGTGGCCAGCGAGGAAGGTCGCGTCTTGGCGCAGAGCGTGCTGGATCGCGCGCGCCCCGGTTATCACCCGATCACCACGGCCTCGGTGGAATGGATCATCAAGGGAGCCTCCGGCAAGGACACGCCTTGATCGCCGGCACACCACGATCCGAGTGACACGCCCGGATCGTGGCGGTGATGCGGGTCGAACAGCCTTGATGGAACTGCAATGACCCAACCCACACGCGCCTTTCTCTGGCGCTTGATGTTGCTGCTGGCGGGCCTGTCGATGTTCGGTCCGTTTGCGATCGACACCATCTTTCCGGCCTTCCCGGAGTTGCGTGCGCAGTTTTCCGCCTCGCATGCCGCCGTGCAGCAAACCATCAGCGTGTATCTGGTGGCCTATGCCGCGATGAGCGTGCTGCACGGGCCGTTATCGGATGCGCTCGGTCGAAGGCCGGTGATCCTTACGGGCGTGGCCGTGTTCGTGCTGGCATCGATCGGCGCGGCGCTTGCGACCAGCCTGTTCGGCTTGCTGTTCTTTCGCGCCATTCAAGGCATGTCGGCCGGCGCGGGCCTGATCGTGGGACGCGCCTTGATCCGCGATTGTCTCGAAGGCGAGCAGGCGCAGCGCTTGATGGCACAGGCCGCGATGATCTTTTCCATTGCGCCGGCCTTGGCGCCCATCGTCGGCGGCTGGATTCTCGGTTGGTCGGACTGGCCTTCGATCTTCTGGGTGATGGCGCTGTTTGCCTTTCTCGTGCTGTTGAGTTGCCTGATCTGGTTGCCCGAAACCCATCCGGCGCAGGCGCGCATGCCCTTGCGCCTGGAGCGATTGGCGCGCAGCAGTGGTGCCGTGCTGCGCAATCGGCGCTTCCTGATGTTGTCGATGGCGGCGAGCTTCAACTTCGGCGCCTTGTTCTTGTACATCCTCTCGGCGCCCATCGTGGTGCTGGAGTTCCTGCATTTGAACCAGCAGCAGTTCGGCTGGTTGTTCGTGCCCATCGTCGCGGGCTTGATGCTGGGTTCGTTCCTTTCAAGTCGCATGGCCGGCAAGGTCAGCGAAGCGGCCACGGCACGTCTTGGTTTTGCCCTGTCGGCATTCGCGGTGGTGGTGAATCTCGTCTACAACCTCGCCGTGGATGAGGTGCATCTGCCGTGGGCGGTGTTGCCGATGAGCCTGATTGCCTGCAGCGTGGGCTTGATCCTGCCGCTACTCACCATCGCCATGCTCGACATGTACCCGCGTCGTCGCGGCACGGCGGCGTCGATGCAGGCACTCACCGGGCTGAGCTTCAACGCCGTTCTTGCCGGCATCGTCGCGCCCTTGCTGGCCCAGCATCGCATCGGTTTGGCGCTGGCCGCGTTTGCCTCGTGCGCGGTGGCCATCGTGCTGTGGTGGCGTTACCGCGTGGGCATGCGGCGTGATCCTCTGCGCCAGCGCAAGCCGCAGCCCTTGGATGATGTGCAGCGACTGTAAGGCGGCTGCCCTACAATCGCGGCATGGATATCTTCAGCCTTGAAACCGGCCACGCGCCCTTGCTGGTGAGCCTGCCGCACGATGGCAGTTTCATCCCGGATGCCTTGCGTCAGCGCATGGTGCCGAGCGCTCACGCCGCACCCGATACCGACTGGCATGTCTCACGCTTGTATGCCTTTGCGCGTGGACTGGGCGCGTCGATCCTGCGCCCGAGTCATTCGCGCTACGTGGTCGATCTCAATCGTCCGCCCGACGATGTTTCCCTCTATCCCGGCCAGAACACCACCGGCCTGTGTCCGGATGTGCAGTTTTCGGGTGAATCGGTGTATCTGGCAGGCCAAACGCCTTCGGCCGATGAGATCGCGCAGCGGCGCGAAACCTACTGGTGGCCGTACCACGATGCCTTGAGCGCCGAACTGGCACGCCTGCGCGCACGCCATCCACGCGTGCTGCTGTGGGATGGCCATTCCATTCGCGGGCAATTGCCGTATCTGTTCGAAGGCCGATTGCCCGACCTCAACCTCGGTACCGCATCGGGCCACAGTTGCGCACCCGATCTGCAAGCCGAACTGGCGCAGGTGTTGCAAGGCGCCAACCGTTACAGCCATGTCGTCAATGGTCGATTCAAGGGCGGTTACATCACCCGCCACTACGGCCAACCCGCGAGCGGCGTGCATGCCGTGCAACTGGAATTGGCGCAAGCCACCTACATGGACGAAGCCGGTACCGAGTACGCGCCCGAGCGTGCCGAACAACTCCAGAACCAGGTGCTCGAACCCTTGCTGTCCGCCGCCTTGGCCTGGGTCGAGGGTGCATGATGCCGCGATGCCTCGCGCCAGGTCGTGTATCGAAAGCGCAGACCACCGTGCCACGGCAGGCATACGCCACGACGGATGCAGCCCAATGGTTCCGGGTCGTTAGTGAATGTCTGAACACGTCGACATTTGTTCGTCACTCTCGCGAAGGCGCACTGCTGTCCGGTAAACATATCCCATGAAATCAAAGCGATAACTCCATTTGACTGCGCATGAGCTCAGCGCGTTGGCGTTGTCGTCGTCGGACCACGGTGTTTTTTGAAGAACAGTTCGATGTTCCAACGATCCTTGTAGTGCTGCGCAATGATGCGAGCGGGCGTGCGAAGGTCATTGCTTGCCAGTACCAGCGGTGTGGCCGCGTCCGGGCGATCAACCGTGATGCGACGCAAGGGGGCGGTGTAGCGATTGCGCCGCTTGCCGCCGGGTGTCGGGTTGGAGAAATGCACGATCTCGTCCGTCAGAATCGTGTCGCGAT
>DASSYF010000054.1:0-3082 GCA_035703435.1 Chiayiivirga sp.
CTGTTTTTGCAGATCCACCACCACGATGTCCTTGCCCACTTTGCGGAAGATGCCGGCACCGGTCTTCTGGCCCAGTGCGCCTTTGTCGATCAGGGCTTGCAACCAGACCGGCGCCTTGAAGTAGCTGTGCCACGGATCGGCAGGCAGGGTGTCGGCCATGGTCTTGATGACGTGGGCCATGGTGTCCAGACCCACGACGTCGGCGGTGCGATAAGTGGCCGACTTGGGACGCCCGAGCAGTGGACCGGTGAGGGCGTCGGCTTCATCGAAACCCAGGCCGAACTGGGCGGTGTGGTGCATGGTGGACAGGATCGAGAACACGCCGATGCGATTGCCGATGAAGTTGGGCGTGTCTTTTGCGTACACCACGCCTTTTCCCAGCGTGGTAACCAAGAAAGTTTCAAGCCCTTCAAGTACTTCGCGCTTTGTATTGATGCAAGGGATCAACTCCGCGAGGTGCATGTAACGCGGCGGGTTGAAGAAGTGCACGCCGCAGAATCGCTCGTGCAAGGAGGCCGGCAGGGCATCGACCAGGGCATTGATCGACAGGCCCGAGGTGTTGCTGGCAACGATGGCATGCGGGGCGACGTAATCCTCGATGCGGTCGTAGAGTGCCTTCTTCCAGTCCATGCGTTCGGCAATGGCCTCGATGATCAGGTCGCAGCTGCGCAGCAGATCGAGGTGCTGATCGTAGTTGGCGGCCGTGATGGATCCCGCCAGTGCCTTGTCGGCCAGAGGAGCCGGCGACAGCTTGCCCAGATTGGCAATGGCCTTGTCCACGATGGCGTTCGGCGCGCCCTCCTTGGCGGTGAGGTCGAACAACACGGTATCGACGCCGGCATTGACCAGATGGGCCGCGATTTGCGCGCCCATGACACCGGCGCCGAGAACGGCGACTTTGCGAATTCGAAGTTGCGACATGGCGGGTACTCCGTTGGGTTCAAGGTGAAAATCAAGCCGCGCGCAAACCTGCGGCGGCAAAGGTGACCAGTTCATTGGCGGCACGGGTGCAGTGGGCGTGTTCATCGCCATCGCCACTGCGACGCAACAGGCCGAAGTCGGCCATGGCATAGGTCAGGGCGCCGGCGAGGAAGTCCAGACGCCAATGCAGGGTTTGCTTGTCCAGATGCGGCAGGCAGTCGGCCAAGGCGTGTGAAAACTCGCGCAACACATGGCCGTAGTTGTCCGACAGAAATTGCCGCAGGCGCTCGTTGCGTTCGGCATAGGCACGCGCCAGCACCCGCACGAACGCCTTGCCGCCCTGGCGATCCAGACTCAAGGCCAGCGCGGGTTCGATGAAAGCGCGAAGCACCTCGTCCAATGCGATGGGCGTGCGTGCGCGGGCGAGGGCAAGTTGACCCAGTCGTGCCCGGCTCATGGCATCCATGCGTCGGCGGAACACTTCAGCGACGAGGTTGTCCTTGGAGCCGAAGTGGTAGTTGACCGCGGCGATGTTGACCTCGGCGTCGCCGGTCAATTGTCGCAACGAGGTGCCGGCAAAGCCGTGTTCGGCGAACAGCGCTTCGGCGGTGTCGAGGATGCGGACCTTGGTGGAGAAGTTGGGTGGCATGGCGGGATAGTGGCAGAGCGCCGAAAAGCAGTCAAACGTTTGTTTGATACTGGGTATCAATGGTCTCCCGTGCGATGTGTCACATTCTGAAACACAGTGAATGCGAAACCTGCAAAGGCTCGGCTAAGCTACGGTTTCATCGCGTCTTTGGGGTGCTACAATGGCGATCCACTTGGCTCGCCTTTGCTGCGAGTTGGCATTTCGACACCTTTCTGGAGAGTTTCATGGCGCTGGAGCGCACCCTTTCGATCATCAAGCCTGACGCCGTTGCCAAGAACGCCGTGGGTGCCATTCTTGCCCGTTTCGAGAGCGCCGGTCTGCGCGTGGTCGGGCTCAAGATGAAGCAGCTGTCGCGGCACGAAGCCGAAGGTTTTTATGCCGTCCATCGTGAGCGTCCGTTCTTCAATGCGCTGGTGGATTTCATGATTTCCGGGCCGGTGTCGATCCAGGTGCTGGAAGGCGAAAACGCCGTGCTGCGCAATCGCGAACTGATGGGTGCCACCGATCCCAAGAAGGCCGACGCCGGCACCATTCGTGCGGACTTCGCAGAATCCATCGATGCCAACGCCGTGCACGGTTCCGATAGCGCCGAGAACGCCGCCGTTGAGATCGCGTACTTCTTCGCTTCCACGGAAATCTGCCCACGCTGATTCCCATGCAAACCGGTGACGCCAAGGTCAATCTCTTCGGGCTCGATCGCACCGGGCTGGAGCGCTTCTTTGTCGAGTCCCTCGACGAGAAGCGCTTCCGCGCCCATCAGGTGATGAAGTGGATTTACCACCAGCACGTCACCGACTTCGAGCAGATGACCGACCTTGGCAAGGCCTTGCGTGCCAAGTTGTACGCGCGCACCGAAGTCGTGCCGCCCAAGGTAATCCTTGAAAAGCCTTCCGTGGATGGCACCCACAAGTGGCTCTTGGGCATGGATGGCCGTAATGCCATCGAAGCCGTGTTCATTCCCGAAAAAGGTCGCGGCACGCTGTGTGTGTCGAGTCAGGTCGGCTGTGCGATGAACTGCAGCTTCTGTTCGACGGGCACGCAAGGATTCAATCGCAACCTCAGCGCCGCCGAGATCATCGGCCAGGTGTGGGTGGCTGCGCGGCATCTGGGCAATGTGCCGCACCGCGAACGAAAACTCACCAACGTGGTGATGATGGGCATGGGCGAGCCGCTCATGAACTTCGACAACGTCGTCACCGCGATGGATGTGATGCGCGATGACTTGGGTTTCGGTCTGGCGAGCAAGCGCGTGACACTTTCCACCGCCGGCGTGGCGCCGATGATCGACCGACTTTCCGACGTGTCGGATGTGTCGCTGGCGGTATCGCTGCACGCCGCCAATGACACCCTGCGTTCGACCTTGGTGCCACTCAATCGCAAGTATCCGATCGAAGTCCTGATGGCCGCCTGCGAGCGCTACGTGCTGGCACGCAAGCGCAGTTCGGTCACCTTCGAATACACCTTGATGCAGGGCGTCAACGACCAGCCCCAGCATGCACGCGAACTGGTGTA
>DASSYF010000063.1:0-33880 GCA_035703435.1 Chiayiivirga sp.
CGACTGCGTTGCCTTCCGCGAAGGCCGCACCGCGCAATTGCCCGCGCGCAAGGCAGGCAAATCCATTCCTGTCCGCGCCACCGTGATGCTGGTGCTGCGCGACACGCGGCAGCGCATCCTGCTGGAGCGGCGTGGTGCCCAAGGCGTGTGGTCAGGCCTGTGGAGCCTGCCCGAGGCCACCGATGCCGACGACGCCTGGCGCATCGCCCAGCGACACGCACACATCGACGACGCGCAGGCCCTCGCACCGTTCACCCACGTGTTCAGCCATTACCGCTTGAACGTCGAACCGCTGCTGTTCGACCAGGCGGCCGCGCGGCACAAGGTTGCCGACGACGCGCAACTGCGCTGGTGCAGCGCAAGCGACCTGGCGGCCCTCGGCCTGCCCGCCCCCGTGCGCAAACTGCTCCAGCACCTCGCCGCCAACGAGCCCGCCAGCCCACTGTAGGGCGGGCACTGCCCGCCATCGCCGTGCCGCGAAACCTGACCGTAGCGCCGCAGGCGCGAAGTCGAAGCCGCGCGGCCACTCCGCCCTTCGACTCCGCCGCTGCGCGGCTACGCTCAGGGTGAACGGTGAGGGATGGGAGTGCTCCAGCACCTGGCCGCCAACGAGCCCGCCAGCCCGCTGTAGGGCGGGCACTGCCCGCCATCGCCGTGCCGCGAAACCTGACCGTAGCGCCGCAGGCGCAAAGTCGAAGCCGCGCGGCCACTCCGCCCTTCGACTCCGCCGCTGCGCGGCTACGCTCAGGGTGAACGGTGAGGGATGGGAGTGCTCCAGCACCTCGCCGCCAACGAGCCCGCCAGCTCGCTGTAGGGCGGGCACTGCCCGCCATCGCCGTGCCGCGAAACCTGACCGTAGCGCCACAGGCGCGAAGTCGAAGCCGCGCGGCCACTCTGCCCTTCGACTCCGCCGCTGCGCGGCTACGCTCAGGGTGAACGGTGAGGGATGGGAGTGCTTCGACCCGTAGGGCGGGCAATGCCCGCCATCGTCGTGCCGCGGAACCGCAGGCGGGGGGTGCCCGCCCTACGTGTGGGTTATTTCGACGCAGCCGATGGTGCGTCCTTCGCCGTCCACTGCTTCAACCAGGCATTCACCGCGTCATGCCATTGCACGCTGTTGTGCGGCTTCAGCACCCAGTGGTTTTCGTCGGGGAAGTGCAGCAGTTCGCTGGGGATGCCGCGGCGCTGCAGCGCCGTGAACGCACCGAGGCCCTGGGTATCGGGGATGCGGAAATCCCTGGCCGAGTGGATCACCAGCATCGGCACGCGCCAGTCCTTGACGTGGTTCAGCGGGTTGAACTTCTCGTAGTTCTCCGGGTGCTCGTACTGGGTGCCACCGTTCTCGTGCTCCTCGAACCACAGCTCCTCGGTGTCGTAGTACATGGCGCGTGCATCGAACACGCCGTCGTGGTCCACCAGGCATTTCCATGGCTGGTTCCAGACGCCGGCGATCCAGTACACCATGTAGCCGCCATAGCTGGCGCCGAGCGCGCAGGCACGGTCGCCGTCGAGGAACTTGTACTTGTCCAGCGCGGCTTTCCAGCCCAGCTTCAGATCCTCCAGCGGCTTGCCGCCCCAGTCGCCGGAAATCGAGTCGGTGAACTTCTGGCCGTAACCGGTGGAACCGTGGAAGTTGATCGTGACCACGGCAAAGCCCTGGCCGGCATAGGTCTGCGGGTTCCAGCGATAGCTCCAGCTGTTGGTCATCGCGCCCTGCGGGCCGCCGTGGATGATGAAGGCCACCGGATAGGTCTTGCCCTTCTGGTAGTCCACCGGCTTGACCACGTAGCCCTGCACGGTTTCGTCGTTCCAGCCGGGAAACTGGAAGAACTCGAAGTCGCCGACTTTCGCCTCCTTCAGATCCTCCGCGTTGAAGTGGGTGACCTGCTTCAAGCCTTTGCCATCGGCCTTGGCCAGGTACAGGTCGGCCGGCCGCTTCAGGTCGTCGCGCGCGAACAGAAGCTTGCCCGCGGCAAAGGAATAGCCGCCCACGCTGCCCTCGCCGGAAAGACTGCGCACCTCGCCATTGGCCGGGTTGATCGCGAACAGCGGATGCTGACCCTCGTCGTCGGTGGTGGTGTACAAGGTCCTGCCGTCGGCGGAAATCGCCAGGCCACCGGGTGAGCGATCCCAGCGCGGTGCCACCTCGCGGGTGGCGCCGGTGGCCAGGTCCTTCGCCATGATCGCGAAGCGGTCAGCCTCGAAGCCCGGCACCTTCATCGCCAGGTAATAAAGCGTCTTGCCGTCCGGTGAAGGCACCGGATCGGCATCCCAGGCCTTGTTGTCGGCGGTGAGGTTGACGGGCGCGGCCGAACCATCCACCGACACGCGGTAGACATCGAAATTGGTCGACCACGGCTCGGTGGTGCCGGCGATGCGCACATCGAAATACACGCTCTTGCCATCCGGCGCGAAGGCGAACTCGCTGGCGTCGCCGAACGGTTTGCTCGGTATGTCGCCGTCGATGCCGCGGCTCAGCAGGGTCGGCTCGGCCGGCAGCTGGCCGTCGGCGCCGAACGTACCCACGAACAACTGGTTGCGCCGACCATCGGCCCAGGTATCCCAGTGCCGCACGAACAACTTCTTGTACAAAGTGCCGCTGGCCTTGTCCTGCGCGCGCTTCTCGATGCGCTGCTCGGTGCAGGCCAGCGTGGCGCAGTCGGTGAACACCTCATAAGAAAGGAGTACCTGCCTGCCGTCCGGGCCGAGCTTGTAGTCGACGATATCCAGCGGCGCATGGCTGACCTGCACCGGCGTCGCAGGGCGGGACAGGTCCGCACCCAGGTCGACGCGCCACAGCTGCGCCACGTCCTTCACCGGGGCCACGAAAAGCAGGCTTTTTCCGTCCACCGACCAGCGCGCCGACGAGCCCTTGTCCACCACCTTCACCGGCTGCGCGCCCTTGCGCTGCAGATCCAGCACATAGATCGCGTTGACGCCCTTGTTTGCCGCGTAATCCGTGCTGCGCACGCTGAACGCCGCGTAGCGGCCATCCGGCGACAGTTGCGGATCGCTGACCCGATCCATCATCACCAGGTCGCGCACGTTGAAAGCATGCGGCCCCAGGGTTTTGGCGAACGTGGTGTCGACGACGTCGCCCGCCATCGCGGGGGCCGTGGACAGTGCGAGCAGCAGCACGGCAAGCAGAGGTTTCATCGGAAGATCCTTGGCGGGTCGAAACCGTGACGTTAAGCGCGAGCGCGGTTCCAGGCAAGCTCCGTCGCCACTCCCTTCCCCCTTGCGACCTGCTCGTACTCGGCGGCGCTTCGACTTCGCCCGCTGCGCGGGCTACGCTCAGCGTGAACGGTTGCGAGGCCAGTGGCCTCAAGCAAGTGTCATTCGTGTCACGGTGGCGCTTCGACTTCGCCCGCTGCGCGGGCTACGCTCAGCGTGAACGGTTGCGAGGCCAGTGGCCTCAAGCAAGTGTCATTCGTGTCACGGCGGCGCTTCGACTTCGCCCGCTGCGCGGGCTACGCTCAGCGTGAACGGTGGCGAGGCCAGTGGCCTCAAGCAAGTGTCATTCGTGTCACGGCGGCGCTTCGACTTCGCCCGCTGTGCGGGCTGCGCTCAGCGTGAACGGTGGCGAGGCCAGTGGCCTCAAGCAAGTGTCATTCGTGTCACGGTGGCGCTTCGACTTCGCCCGCTGCGCGGGCTACGCTCAGCGTGAACGGTGGCGAGGCCGGTGGCCTTGGGCAAGTGTCATTCGTGTCAGCGACAACTTGAACGTCCTGGCGGCCGCCCGACCGCAAATCTGGCTGTCATCGCTTCAACCCACGACCGGAACCGACCGGTCCCCAGCACCTTCTGCTTTCTGCTGCGCCAGGTGGATATCGACGCGCCGCGACAACGCCGTCCCACGTACCAGGCAGGCCATTTCGCCTGCGGGACGGAAGCTGGGGATCCGGCAGGCATCGGGCAGACGCCGGATGCCCTCCAGTCATGCACCCAGCCTCGTCACGTGAACACCATTTCTCCCGTCGCGCTTGGATTGGTAGAGCGCGATATCGGCGTGGCGAAGCAAGGTTTCCAGGCTTTCATCGTAGGCACATGGCACGACGACTCCCCCGCAACTGACGGTCAGGATCTTCGCCACGCTCGACATTTCATGAGGGATGGCCAAGGCCCGGACGGCCCGGCAAACCCTTTCCAGGACACCTTCCAACTCCACGGAACCGGTCAGCAGCAGCCCGAACTCTTCGCCGCCGTAACGTGCGACAAGGCCAGGGGGATGCCGCGTGATTTCCTCGAGTACACGGGCGACTCGTTGCAGGGCCTTGTCACCTGCTCCGTGGCCGTAATGGTCGTTATACAGTTTGAAGTGATCGACATCGATCATCGCCAGGCACAAGGGTTCGCCCGAACGCGAGGCCCGGCGGCGGACCCGATCGAAAGTCGCGTCGAAATGGCGCCGGTTGGCGATGCCGGTCAGCTCATCCAGACGGGACAGGTGCTCCAGCTCCCTGCGTTGCATCGCCAGTTTCAGGTGATTGCGCACCCGGGCGCGAAGAATCGCAGGTCGAACCGGCTTCGACACGTAATCGACGGCCCCCAGAAGCAGTCCGCGCTCCTCTTCCTTTTCCTCGACATACCCAGTGATGAAAATGACGCCGATCGCAGCCGTCTGCGCATCCGCCCGCGGGCGCCGCAATACCTCGTAGCCGTCCATATGCGGCATGGAAACGTCGAGAAGGATCAAGTCGATATCCGGCTCCTCGGCCACCCGTGACAGCGCAGACAAGCCATCCCCGGCAAGCACCACGCGACATTCGCCCTTGAGCATCTCGGCCAAGGCGGCACGAGTGACGTGCTCATCGTCGACGATGAGCACGGTCGGCTGCCTCTCCACGCTCACAGCACCGCAGCCTGACGTATCAGCAACCGGTTCTTCAGCCGCAGCAACGCCACACCCGCCTCGGCCAGTTCCAGTTTTTCAAACTGCGCGAGGATGCTTTCGGCGAGCGCGGTATCCCGACTTCCAGCCAGTCGGGTACAAATATTTTCAAGCAGCGCCTGTGCCGCATGGTCGCCGCGCACCAGCAGCGGCTCGATGTCCGCGATGAGCGCCAGGACTGCCTCGAAATCGATATCGCCCCCGATGGCATGGCACTGCCGCGCGCCCGCGAGGCTATCGACAATCTCGCCAAGCAGAACTCTGATCCCGTGACGAAATGCCGGAATCTCCCCCTCTGCGGCCCCGCTGTCGCCGCACCGCGCCGATTGCTCCAGCCGGTCGGCCGCCGAGCAGAATCCGGGTGCGCCGAAATAACTGGCCGCCCCCCTCAGCAAGTGGGCCAAAGCGGCGATCTCCTGAAAGCTTCCCCGCTGCAGGGCCTCATCCAGTCGAACCTCCGCATCGCCGAAGTCCCGTGCGAACCCCCGCATCATGCGGTGGACCCGATCCGGATCCCCGCCAGTCAGCCTGAGGGCGACGGCCATGTCGAGCTCGCGGGCCGGAACAGGCGGCGTGTTCGCGCCCGAAACCTCAGCCCCGTCATCGCTTCCGCCACGCGCCCCCGGAACAGGCTGCTCGGGAATGACCTCGAGGAGTGTCTTGTACAGCTCGCCTTCGTCGATCGGCTTGGTGAGGTGGGCGGTCATGCCGACGTCGAGGCCGGCCTCGCGATCCTCGATACGCGCCTGCGCGGTCAGGGCCACGATGGGAAGGTTCGCCCAGCGCGCATGCCGGCGAATCTCCCGGGTGGCGGCGATGCCATCCATTTCGGGCATGTGCACGTCCATCAGGACGGCGTCGTAGTCGTTTGCGGCGAGTTGCTTCAGGGCATCCCGACCGTCCGCGGCGGTATCGACGTCGACACCGGCAGCCATCAGGAAATCACGCGCCACCTCACGATTGAACGCGTTGTCGTCTACCACCAGTACCCGTCGACCCGACAGCGCCGCAAATGCCTGCACCGACGAGCGCCGCTGCGGAACCACCGGATCGTGCCCGGACAGGCTCGCCGGCGCGGCCGATGCATGGCCCGACACGGCGTCCACCAACACACGATGCAGCGCCGATTCGATAACCGGCTTGATCAGCACGCCCTCCAGCCCAAGCTGGTCGGCGCGATCGAACACGTCCTCCTGTGCGCTGGCCATCGTCATCAGCACCGTCGGTACATGGCCCAGGCTTTCATCGGCGCGAAACCGCCATGCCGACTCGATGCCGTCCATGCCGGGCATGCGCCAGTCCATCAACACGACATCGAACGCCTCACCCCGCCGGGAAGCCGCCTGCAAGACATCGATTCCCTCGTCCCCGGAAGCCGCCGCGACGGCTTCCATCCCGAAGCCATGCAGCATGTCGAGCAGGGCGTGCCGGGCACGCTCGTTGTCATCGACGACGAGCGCTCGGCGCCCCTCAAGCCCCCGCATGCACGGGAGCGGCGTGTCGGGCTCCGAAGCCCCGTCCGGATGGCCGGCCCCGATCGTGAAACGAAAACTGCTGCCCTGGCCGGGCTCGCTTTCCACGTGGATCGCGCCGCCCATCGCCTCGACCAGTTGCTTGCTGATGGCCAGCCCCAAACCGGTGCCGCCATAGTGGCGCGAGATCGTGGCGTCTGCCTGGAAAAAGGGGAGAAAAAGGCGGGCGATCTGCTTGCCGTCGAGGCCAATGCCGGTATCCCTGACGTCGAACCACACCCGCTCGACACCGTCTTCCACGACCAGCCCGATCGAAACGACGACTTCGCCATGGAGCGTGAATTTCACGGCATTGCCCACCAGGTTGTTCAATACCTGGCCCAGGCGGAGCGGATCGCCCCGCAGCTGGCGCGGCACATCGGGCGCGACCGCAAAGACCATTTCGAGGCCTTTTTCCTCCGCCCGCATGGCCGTTGCGGCGGAGACAGACTCGAGCACGGAGTCCAGCGTGAACCCGGTGTCTTCCAGGTCGATCCTGCCGGCTTCGATCTTCGAGAAATCCAGCACGTCGTTGATGATCGAGAGCAGCATCCTGGCCGAGGCATCGACCTTCTCCAGGTAGTTCCGCTGCCTGGCCGACAGGTCGGTCTGCAAGGTCAGGCGGGTCATGCCGATCACCGTATTCATCGGCGTCCGGATTTCATGGCTCATGGTGGAGAGAAAGTTCCCCTTGGCCCGCTCGGCCTGCTCGGCGGCCTCCTTGGCCTCTTTCAAGGCCTCGGCGGCCAGCCGCTCATCGGTGATGTCGCGCATGATGCCGTCCCACACGCTCGACCCGTCTGCGCGGACAACCGAGGGGGCCGACCGGCAGTGCATCCAGCGCTCCTCGCCATCGCGGCCGCGCACCCGGAACTGGCAATCGAAAGGCATGCGTGTCTCCAGTGCCTTGCGCTGGAGCTCCAGGTAGTGGGGCAGGTCATCCTCGTGGATCAACGCCATGAAGGCCTGCACATCGTCGATGATGGTGACAGCCGACAGGCCCACCAACCGCTGGACACTCGCACTCACGTAGCTCATCGTGCCGTTGCCGTCCGGATCATGCTCGATGCGGTAGATGGTGCCGCTCGGCAGGTTGTCGGCCAACGCGACGAGCCGCGCCCGGGCTTCCTCGCTTTCGGTAATGTCCTGGACGGTTCCGTTCAAACTGGTGATCTTGCCGGTGGAATCCCTGCCCGCCTGGCCCCTGATGTGCACGGCAAAACTCGTACCGTCGGGCCGCATGTGCATGGCATCGATACCGTAGGCTTCGCCCGTCTCGGCGCATCGGGCGATGGCCTCCATCACCCTCTGGCAGCTTTCCGGGGCGAGCAGTTTGCGCAGATCCCCCAGCGTCAGCGGCGGACCATCGGGATCCATGCCGTTCATTTCATAGAGCGTGTCCGACGACAAAAACTCCCCGCTTGCCAGATCGAGCGTCCAGCTTCCGATCTTCGCCAGCTTTTCGGCCCGCCGCAGCGAGCCGAGGCTACGCTTCAGCTTCGCTTCCGTCAGCCGACTTTGCGTCACGTCCATGGCAATGCCGACGAATCGGCGAGGCGTCAGCTCGTTGCGCTCGATGAAACAGGCCGAGGACGAGATCCACCGCGTCTCTCCCGACGGCGTCACGATGCGGAAGTTGCTGTGATGGAGCTTCCGTTGCGTCGAAAAGGCATCCTGCCAGTCGTGCCGGATGCCATCGATATCGTCGGGATGTACACGGTCGATGAACAGTCCGACATCATTGGCTGACGTCGAACTGTCGATGTCGAAAATGGCGTGACAGCGCTCGTCGCACAGAATGGTGTCGTCGTCGAGGCTGTATTCCCACACGCCGATTTGATTCGCCGCGGCGGCGAGCATCAGCCGCTCGCGCTGGATGCGCAGCTCCTCCTCCGCCAGCTTGCGCTCGGTGATATTCGTGTGCGTGCCGATCACCCGAAGCGAGCCGCCGCCTGCACCACGTTCGACCGTCTTGCCGCGGCTCAGTACCCAGCACCACGAGCCGTCCTTCGCCCGCATGCGGTATTCGAAAACAAAATCCGGCGTATCGCCTCTCAAGTGAGACTCGACCGCCTGTTGGCAGCGGTCGAAGTCGTCGGGATGCACCCGAGACGACCAGTCCTCGAGGGTGTTGCCCACTTCCTCGTCGGCATAGCCCAGCATGGCTTTCCACTGCCGCGAGTAGAACACCTTGCTGCTTGGAATATCCCAATCCCAGATGCCGTCCCCGGCGCCGTCCACGGCGAACTGCCAGCGGGCCTCGCTGTCGCGCAGCGCCTCTTCGGCCCGCTTCTTCTCGGTGATGTCCCGGGAGATACCGATCAAGCCAATGATGTTGCCTTCGCCGTCCCGATACGGGCTGCGCGTCGCCAGGAACAGACGGGGGCCCCCTTTCATGGGAAGGGTCTCCTCGATCGTGGACGCCTTGCCGCTGGCCATCACCTCCAGCTCGATTTCACGGATGGCATCGCTCGCCGTTGGCCCAAACAATTCGGCAATGGTCTTGCCAAGAATGTCCTCGACGGGGCGACCGACGAACGTGGCGGCGGCCCGATTGAACAGCAGGATGCGCCCTTCCCGGTCCTTGAGGAAAATCGCATCGGTCGCTCCGTCGATCACGGCCTGCAGCAGGTCGGCAGATTTGCGCCATTGCCGGGTGCGCTCAACCACGCGCCGTTCGAGCTCCGCATTGAGTCGCTGCAGCACCTGCTCCGACTCGACCCGCTCGGTGATGTCCCGCACCATGCCGATAAACAGCTTCTGCCCCCGGATCAGGTGGCAGGAAATCCGGATTTCGACGGGGAAAACCGTGCCGTCCTTGCGTCGATGATGAGAGTAGACCGAGGTGGCCGTCCCCGGCTCCATACCCTTCCAGATCTCCTCCTGCTCCTGCTGGCTGAAATCGAGCGAAAGATCGATCACGCTCATCTGCAGGAGCTCTTCACGCGAGTAACCGGTGCTCTGGCAAGCGCGCTCATTGACGTCGAGAAAACGCCCCTTGTCATCGTGGAGAAAAAAATCGTCCCCCGCGTGCTCGACCAGCAGCCGGAAACGCTCCTCGCTCAGGCGCAAGGCCTCTCTCTCGCGCTGCAGTGCTGCAACCATGCTCAGCACGTTCGGCGAGTCGGGCCAGATCATCGCCAGATCAGTCTCGATGGTGTCCCGAAAATGCGCCAGCAAACGTTGTTGCGCGACGGACCAGCTGTTGCTCTGGCGATCGAGAACATCGATCACCCCGAAGGGACTCCCATCCGGCCAGAGAACGGGATAGCCGATACAGGAAACCATGCCGCGTGCACGGTTCGGATTGTCGCCCCAGCGCGAGTCGACGGATGCATCGCCGACCAGGAGGCAAGCCCGCCCGGTGATCACGCTCGCGCCGTAAAAGGGGGAGTTCGCCAACTTTATCCGTTCGCCAACCCGGTATCGGTCTTGCATCGCCCCGCCGAGCGCAAGCACCTCCATATCGGAGCCGGCAATGCGCATGATCCGCCCGGCGCAACCGCCAACCGCCTCTGCCACCAGGTCGAGCAAATCCCGCCATTTGTCCCGGACATGTTCAGGGACAGGCAGCTCAAGCTGAGCTTCGACCCCGTTCGCACCGGAGCCGGCCAAACCATGCAACGGATCACCGCCCTTGCTCGCGGACATGCGTACTACCCCTGCGTGAGGGCCCTGCAGCTACCGACGCCCGGAGCATAGAACAATCGCAATCCAATGGATTGAAGCCTGCACATGTGGCAGGTCCCAAGAGCGGAGGCGCCGTTGATTCAGGCTTGTGCAGACCCAGGCAGTTGGACACCATCCTGCGGAGCCCCTGATCGGAGCTTTGATCCAGCGCTGCACCCGTCGATGCCGTGTGCGCCGATGGCAACCGGGCACCCGCCCTTCAGCGAACCTTCCCGTGCCACAGCGCCATTGCGCTACCATTTGGCGGCGCCGCAGGGACCTCGCCTTGGGGCTGTCGCTACGGGGCCGGACATGCAAGCAAACGTCGTCGTGTCGCTGGTCGTTCCCTTCTACAACGAAGGTGCCGGCGTCGACGTGTTCCTGCGGACCATCGCGGCGACCCTGGCGAGCGTCGACGTAGTAACGTTCGAGATCGTCTGCATCGACGACGGCAGCAAGGACGACACGCTGGCGCGTTTGCTGGCAGCGGCGCGTTCCGACCCGCGCATGAAGGTCATCGAGCTGTCGCGCAATTTCGGCAAGGAGGCGGCACTGACCGCCGGCCTGGATGCCGCCACCGGTGACGCGGTGATTCCGATGGACGCCGACCTGCAAGACCCGCCCGATTTGATCCCGCGCATGATCGAAAAGTGGCGCGCGGGCGCAGACGTAGTGCTGGCGCGGCGCAGCGATCGCAACGGTGACTCGGCCGCCAAGCGCGGCACCGCCAACCTGTTCTACAAGATCCACAACCACGTTTCCCACTTGGAGATACCTGCCAACGTGGGCGATTTCCGCCTGATGAACCGCGTCTCGGTCGACGCGTTGAAGCGCCTGCCCGAGCGGCAGCGCTTCATGAAAGGCATGTTCGCGTGGATCGGTTTCCGCACCGAAGTAATCGACTACACCCGGCAACCGCGCGCCGCCGGCACCAGCAAGTTCACCGGCTGGAAGCTGTGGAACTTCGCGCTGGAAGGCTTCACCAGTTTCAGTAGCGCGCCGCTGCGCATCTGGACCTACGTCGGCGCGTTCAGCACGCTGCTGACGTTGATCTACCTGATCTTCATCGTCACCCGCACGTTGATCTACGGCGCGGACGTACCCGGCTACGCATCGTTGCTGGTCACTATCCTGTTCTTCGGCAGCCTGCAACTGGTCAGTGTCGGCATCCTCGGCGAATACATCGGCCGGATCTACGCCGAATCCAAGCAGCGCCCGGTGTACGTGGTGCGCCAGGTCTACGGCGACGGCGATGCACCCTGAAGCCTATGTGGACATGGCCTGCACGGAATCCGTGCATTGGTGGTTCCGCGGCCGGCGACAGATTCTCGACCGCGTCATCGGCGCCATGCAGCTGCCCGAGTCGGTCCGCATTCTTGAAGCCGGTTCCGGCACCGGCGGCAACCTGCTGATGCTTTCCAGACACGGCAGCGTCAGCGCCTTCGAGATGGACGACAACGCCCGGAAGCTGGCCGCGGAGAAGACCGCCGGCCGCTTTACCCTCCGCGCCGGCCGCTGTCCACACGACATCCCGTTCGCGGACGAGCAGTTCGATCTCATCTGCATGTTCGACGTGCTGGAGCACATCGACGAAGATGTGCAGACGCTGGCTGCGCTTCGCCACCGCCTTGCGCCCGGCGGCCGGATGCTGGTGACCGTGCCCGCCTATCCGTGGCTGTGGAGCGCACACGATGTCTTCCTGCACCACAAGCGGCGTTACACGACGCGCAGCTTGCAGCGAGCTTTAGCCGAAGGCGGCCTGGCGATCGAGCGGATCAGTTATTTCAACATGTTGCTGCTACCGCTGGCCGCGTTGGCACGGCTGAAGGATCGCTTCATGCCGCGCCAACGATCGTCCGGCACGGAAGTTCCAGCGGCGCCGATCAACTCGGCGCTGCGCGCCATCTTCGCCAGCGAACGACACCTGCTGACCAGGTTCAACCTGCCTGCCGGCGTCTCACTGATGGCCATCGCCCGTGCAGCATGAAAGCCGGCGCACGCCGCACTGGTTCACCCGGCTCCTGCGCTTCGGCATCACCGGGCTCATTGCCACCACCATCCACGTCATCGTCGCCGTGACCCTGATTGCCGGGTGGCGCGTCCCGCCCTATGTGGCCAACCCGATCGCCTTCCTGGCCGCCACCGCGTTCTCCTACGCCACCAACACCTTGTGGAGTTTCGCCAGCCGCATGGACCGCCGCACCCTGCGCCGCTACGCCTGCGTCGCCGCGTTCGGCCTCCTCGCCACCACCGCCATCGCCGCTGCCGCCGAAGCCACCGGGCTGGACTACCGCATCGGGATCGCACTGGTGATTGCGCTGGTCACGCCGAGCACGTTTGCGCTGCATAACGTCTGGACGTATCGGGCGGCACATTGACCTCGTCGTGCATACTGGCCGCTCACAGGGAACCCGACAGACAACGCATGTCCAAGACCAGTTCGACCGACCAGTGGCGGTGGTGGCTTCTGCTGTTGTGCATGGGGCTCTTCGCGTTCGGATTCCGCTACTACTACGTCATCCACGCCGAGGTCTATCAACCAGTCAACGCCGACAACGTTCGTGGCGACGCGGTCGATTACTACAACTACGCGCGCAACCTGAGTCAGTACGGAGTGTTTTCCAAAGCTCGCGCTGGAACGAGCCCCGTTGTCGGTGACAGCTACCGCGACCCCGGTTACCCCGTATTCCTGGCTCTCTGGATGAAACTGTTCGGGCAATGGGATAGCTGGTATGCCGCTGTCCTGCTCACGCAGGCCCTCTTGGGAGCGCTGACTGTTGTCTTCATGATGTCGCTGGGCCGAAGTTGGATGCCGCTGCCTTGGCTCACGGGCGCGGGGGTACTGATGGCGATCTGGCCCCACAGTGTGGTCATGTGCAGCTATCTGCTGACCGAAACCGTGGTCGGTTTTCTGCTGGCGCTCGGCTTGCTGCTGCTGCGTATCGCTCTGGACAGACGGCGAGCAGGCTGGGCTGCCGCAAGCGGGTTGGTGCTGTCCGCTGGCGCATTGACCAATGCCGTCCTGTTGCCGCTGGCACCATTGTTGGCGTTGTACCTGCTGGTACGGCGCAAAATTCCTGCTCGCGTGTTCGCCGGCTTGCTCATTGGCGGACTCGCCCTGACCGTCCCCTGGGGCATCCGCAACAGCGCGCTTCCATCCGGCGCGATATCTTCGGAAGGCAGGGCTCTGGAGAATCTGGTGCAAGGTTCATGGCCCAGCTTTCAGGACGCCTATGCCGCGGCGATGAAGCACGATCCCACGGGTGAGTTCATCATGCAGGTCGTCAAGAGCGAAACCACGCTGCTGCAGAACGAGCCTGCTGCTGGGTTCGAACGTATTGGAAAGCGCATGGGGCGCGATCCATGGAAGTACATCAAGTGGTATCTGGGCAAGCCGGCGCTGTTCTGGGGCTGGAACATCCGCATCGGCCAAGGCGACATCTACGTCTATGCCACCCGCAAATCGCCGTTCGAACACAATCGCTTTTATGAGGTAGCCAAAGCAGCCGGGCGCACACTCAACCCATTGTTGCTCATGCTGGTCCTGGCAGGTGGCCTGCTCGCCGCGTTCACGCGCCGCTGGCAGCAACATGGCGTCGCGGTGGTAGCGGTGACCACGCTGTTTGCCACTGCTGTCTACTGCACGCTTCAAGCCGAGCCACGGTACTCAATTCCATTTCGTGGCCTGGAGATCATGCTGGCCGTGTTCGTGACCCATCGTTTGAGCCAATGGGCGATACAGCTCCGAAGCCCCACCGCTCCGCCCCCTCTGCCGTAGCGCCAGATTGTGACGGCGCGCACACGAGGGACGCGCCGTCGGTACAGAACGTGCTTGTCCCCTGACGACTTCCAGGGGGAATCCACCATGTCACGCCAGCGCTTGTCCGCCGGTTTTACCTTGATCGAACTGATGATCGTCGTGGCGATCATCGCCATCCTTGCTGCCATAGCCATCCCGGCCTACCAGGACTATCTGATCCGGGCGCAGGTGTCCGAGGGTTTGGTGCTGGCCGGTGGCGCCAAGGCCGCCAACTGGGATTTCGTTTCCAACACAGGGCGCTTCCCACCGAACAACAGGTCCGCCGGATTAGCCCAAGATGTCTCGATCAATGGTGCCTACGTCTCCAGCGTCGATGTGACCGATGGAATCATCAAGGTACTATTCAATGGACCCAAGGCCAACGAAGCCATACGCCCCAGCAGCAAGTACGTGGTGCTGTCGCCCATCACCCAAGCCGGCAGCATCATCTGGACGTGTACGCCGAGCACGATCGACCGCAAGTACCTGCCCACGTCCTGCCGCTCCTGATCGCTGGGATGGGTCAAATTTGGCGCACACAAGTTGACCTAATTCGTCACAAATTGACGCATGACGACAGCGCCGCCAGCTCTACGGCGTGAGCTGACCAGTCGGTGCAAACCCAAATGCACCAGTGGTTGCGGCCATCCGTGACGAAAGGCACAATCCCGGGGCCCGCAATATGCGGGAATACACCAGCGGCAGAGGTGGCACGCAACCTGCTTCACTTTGCCGCGAGCTTCCTGGTCGTTCCTGACCACGAGTAATGGGGTCCGATCCTGCCTAGGGGGATCCAGGACTGGGGCTCAGGGGGCATCACCGGTTAGCTAACCAACACAGAGGAACCACCATGAAGAACATGCAAAAGGGCTTTACCCTGATCGAATTGATGATCGTGGTTGCGATCATCGCGATCCTCGCCGCCATCGCCATCCCGGCATACCAGGACTACCTGGTTCGCACGCAGGTGTCCGAGGGCGCGGTACTCGCCGATGGCGCCAAGACCGCCGTTGCCGAGTTCTACAGCAACACCGGGCGGATGCCGGCTGCTAACGAATCAGCTGGTCTCGCGCAGCCGACCAGCATCCACGGTCAGTATGTCAGTCAAGTCGCAGTGGTGAACGGACTGATCACCGCCTCATATGGCGGCCCGAAGGCCAATACGGCTATCAGCACCGGCCCCACTACCTTGCAGTTGTCTCCGATTACCCACGGCGGCAGCGTCGAATGGAAGTGTGCACCTGGCGCGACCAATCCAGTCGCGACCAAGTATCTGCCAACCTCCTGCCGTTAATTTAAACAGCAGAGTTGCGTGACAGGAGAAGGGCCGCCTAGTGCGGCCCTTCTTAATTTCCAAGGCAGGCCCCGCCAATGCGTGAAGGTTTCGCACGAAGTCATCTGACTGTAGCACTCGGGCTTTTGCTAACGGGGCTTTTGGCAATTGCAGCGTACTGGCTCGGTCTGCACGGCGGCTTTCTGTTCGATGATTTCGCCAACCTGCCCGCCCTCGGCGCCCCCGGCCCCATCGACAATTGGCCCGCATTCTGGCGCTACATCACCTCCGGCACAGCCGATCCCACCGGTCGGCCACTGACTCTGCTGACCTTTCTGCTCGACGCACGGAACTGGCCTACCGACCCCTATCCATTCAAGCGCACCAATCTGGCTCTACACCTCGCCAACGGTGCATTGCTCTACACCTTGCTGGCCAAGCTCGGCCGGTCACTCACATTGGAAACCCGCCGCTACCAAACCGCCGCCCTGCTTGGCATGGCGCTCTGGTTGCTGCACCCGTTGCTGGTATCCACCACGCTGTATATCGTGCAACGAGAGGCCATGCTGCCAGCCACCTGCGTATTGACCGGGTTGCTGATCTGGTTGCGTGGTCGTCAACAACTGAACCATGGTCATCTGTGCAGTGGGCTGATCTTGAGTGTGCTCGGACTGGGCGGGTTCACCGCGTTGGGCGTGTTGGCCAAAGCCAACGGCGCCTTGTTGCCCTTCTACGCTCTACTCATCGAAGTCGTATTGCTGCGAACGCGCGACCCTATTTCAGCTCAGGCCAAGCGCGTACATCGCGGCTTAATGTGGATTTTTGGGGTGATCCCGGCGGCCGCCATACTGGTTTACCTGATCCGAATCGCTGTGCTCGGTCTGTTGCAAGGTGGCAACGTCGGCATACGACCATGGTCGATCGCACAACGCCTGCTTACCGAGCCGCGCGTGCTGTTGGATTACCTCTCGCTCCTGTGGCTGCCAAGGCCATTTTCCAGCGGTCTGTTCAACGATCAGTACATCGTATCCAGCTCCCTGTTGCACCCCGCCACCACGCTACCGGCGCTCATCGCCGTGCTGGCGTTGATTGGTGTGGCGTTATGGTTGCGGCGACGCCAACCAGCATGGTCGCTGGCGATCCTGTTCTACTTTGCCGGCCACCTGCTCGAGTCAACCTCGGTCGCGTTGGAGTTGTACTTTGAGCACCGCAATTACATACCCGCCTTGCTGATGTTCTGGCCGCTGGGTTTGTGGCTGGCGGGTACCGGCACGCTTACCTGGATAAAACGTGGCTTGATGGTCGCACTGCCGCTTGGTCTTGCGCTGATGACCCATGTCCGGGCCGAAGTGTGGGGCAACGTGCACACGCAGGCACTGATCTGGGCAAGCATCAATCCTGATTCAGCACGAGCGCAGACCAACGCGGCGCAAATCGAGATGCAAGCCGGGCAACCTTACGCAGCAGCACAGCGACTGGAAAAACTGCTTGTGGACCAGCCTGACCAGCCGCAACTCGCCTTCAACCTGATCGGTGCCCGCTGCATGACCGGCGGCGTTACGCCACGCGATATCGAGGCGGCGCGTACTGCCATGCACGAAAGCGCCAATGCGGGCGCGTTGTTCATCAATTGGTTCGATCGCACCCTGCCCGCCGTCACGGCCGGCGACTGCCCGGGTCTGACGCCCGCGGATCTGTTTGACCTGATCAACGATGGCCTGCAGAACCCCAAACTGGCCGGGGCCGGGCGACAACAGGATCTAACCTACATGCGTGGCAGCATCGCGCTGGCTCAACACCAACCCGATGCTGCACTTGCGGACTTTGTTCGCGCACTTGATCTGCAGGTACGTCCGGCCATGGCACTGAAATCGGCAGCCACCCTGGGGGCGGCCGGCTACCCCGCACAGGGCTTGAAACTGCTTGACCATTACCAAAAGGTCCAGGTCAGCATGATGTCGCCCGGCTTTGGCATGCCGATGATCCACGAGTGGGTACTGACGCGACAGAACTACTGGCCACATGAGCTGGCCCGGCTACGACATCAGCTGAGCCTCGACGCCAATGCCGCCAGCGCTAATACTGCACATCCCACCTCCGAGCCGAGCACCACCCATTGATGCACCAACTTTCCCGACGTCCGGCCTTGCCATGGTGGTTCCTGTTCGCTGCGCTCGCCCTCACGCTCGCGGCCTACTGGCCAGGCTTGTCCGGCGGATTCCTGTTCGACGACTATCCGAACATCGTGGACAACCACAGCGTGCAGCCGAATGACGCTAGCTTCGGGGCGCTGGTGGGTGCCGCGCTTTCATCGCCTGCCAGCGAATTCAAGCGACCGTTGGCCTCGCTGAGTTTCGCGGTCAACTATTTGGCCAGCGGCCTCGATCCGTACTGGATGAAGCTGACCAATCTTGTCATACATTTGTTGAATGGACTGCTGGTATTTCTGCTAGCCAGAGAGCTGCTGAAGATGTCCGCCGCCGTATCAATAGGCCCACGGGCTGGCGTCATTGCCGCACTGATCGCAGCCGGCTGGATGCTGCTTCCGATCAACCTCACCGCCGTGCTGTATGTGGTGCAACGCATGGAGAGCATGGCCAACCTGTTCGTTCTGCTCGGCCTGCTCGTCTATATCGCCGGGCGCCGGCGCATGCTGAGCGCGATGCCTCGCGATGGCGGAGGCGACGCAGACGCACACAGGTCACGCATGGCGCCCGGCGTGTGTGGCTTCCTGTTGTGCGTGACAAGTATCGTGGCCTGCACCGGCGTGGGTATTTTAGCCAAGGAGACAGCGGTGATGCTACCGCTGTATGCCATGCTGATCGAATGGCTGATCTTCGGATTTCGCAAGTCGGGAGGTCAACGGGACTTCCGGCTGATCAGCCTGTTCGCGATGGCACTGTGGCTGCCAATGATCTTGGGCGTGGCATGGTTGCTCCCTCAAGTATTGAGCCCCGGTAACTGGTCCACCCGCGATTTCGACCTACGCACGCGGCTACTCAGCGAAGCGCGCATCTTGGTCGACTACATCCGCTGGACACTGCTGCCAACACCGGATGCCTTGTCGTTCTATCACGACGACTTCCGTATCTCGACCGGCATGCTGAAGCCCTGGACCACCCTCGCCAGCATCGTATTCCTGGCCGCCCTGACTACGCTGATGATATGGCTGCGCAAGCGCCGGCCGCTGGTGGCGCTGGGCATTGGCCTGTTCCTCGGCTGCCAACTGCTCACCGGCACCATCTTGCCGCTAGAGCTGGTGTACGAACACCGCAACTACTTCGCCAGCTTCGGCCTGCTGCTGGCGGTCGTACCGCTGTTGGCGGCGCCACGAGGCGAAACGTTTGCGCTGCCTCGTCACGTACTGCTGGGCGCGCTGTTGCTTTGCTGGACTGCGCTCACCGCACTCACCGCCTATGCCTGGGGCAATCCGCTGCGCCTGGCCGAGGACCTCGCCGGCCGGGCGCCACAGTCCCCACGCGCCGAATACGAGCTGGGCCGCACCTACATTGTTTATTCGCACTACGACCCCATGTCGCCATTTACCGCGCTGGCCTACGCACCGCTAGAGAGGGCCGCAGCGCTGCCCGATGCCTCGATCCTGCCCGAGCAGGCGCTGATCTTCATGAACTCCCGTATGCACCTGCCGATCAAGGATGCCTGGTGGGACAGCATGATCACCAAGCTCATGGCACGCCGGCCGGGCGTGCAAGACGAGAGCTCGCTGGCCGCGCTGACCCAGTGCACGCGCGAACACCGGTGCGACTTGCCCAAGCAGCGCATGATCCAGGCATTCCTCGCCGCGCTTACGCATCCGGAACCCAGCGCGCGTCTGCAGGCCACCTACGGCGACTATTCCTGGAACGTGTTGGACGACCATGCCCTTGGATTGCGCCTGATCAAGGGGGCAGTAAGTGCCAAACCGAACGAGCCAGCCTACCGCATCACCTTGGTGCGGATGCTGGCGGCACAAGGAAGCTCAGCAGATGCTCGCGCCGCGCTCGAAGGCTTACAGGCACTCAATATCGGAGGGCGCCTAGACGCCAGTCTGAAACAATTGCGCGCATTGCCGGGCATGCAATAGGGCGGAACTCGGGGTTGTAGGCTTCACCGGGGAAGTTCGGCACAGCTATATCGTTGTCGGTTGCGATACGCTTGATCCAAACTACACCATCGATTCTTGGGAATCACCCAACGTGTCAACCAAAGTCATTCGCAGCAAAGCTGATTTGGCCATCAATGGCGCGCCACCCGCCTTTGACCAGCCACTGCACGTGGGCCGCCCGAACATCGGCAATCGCGAAGCCTTCCTGCAGCGGGTCAACCAGATCCTGGACAACCAGTGGCTGACCAACAACGGCCCGATGGTGCAGGAGTTCGAGCAGCGAATCGTCGACTATCTCGGCGTAAAGCATTGCGTCGCCATGTGCAACGGCACCATCGCTCTCGAGATCGCCATTCGCGCTCTTGGCCTGGAAGGTGAAGTGATCGTGCCATCGTGGACCTTCGTAGCCACGGCACAAGCGCTTTACTGGCAGGGCATCACGCCAGTGTTCGCCGACATCGACCCCGCTACCCACAACCTCGATCCCGATGCCGTGCGGCGCATGATCACGCCGCGTACCAGCGGCATCATCGGCGTGCACCTGTGGGGTCGTGCGGCGCCTGTCGACGAGTTGCAGGCCATCGCCGACGAGTACGGGTTGAAACTGATGTTCGATGCCGCCCACGCTTTTGGCAGCAGCTTCAATGGACAGAGTATCGGCCGCTTTGGCGCCTGCGAGGTTTTCAGCTTCCACGCCACCAAAGCCTTCAACACCATGGAAGGTGGCGCCGTCACCACCAACGACGACGAGCTGGCAGAGGCCCTGCGCCTGATGCGCAACTTCGGCTTCAAGGGTTACGACAATGTCATCCACCCCGGCACCAACGGCAAGATGATCGAAGCCTGCGCCGCCATGGGGATGGCCAATCTCGACGGATTCGACGAGGTGGTGGAGATTAACCGGCGCAACCATGCTGCGTATTGCAAGGCGCTAGCCGGACTGCCAGGGATCTCCGTGCTGGGCTACAACCTCGCGGAACACAACAGCTATCACTACGTGGTGATCGAGGTAGGCGAAGCCTACCCCGCCTCGCGTGACGCCATCATCGTCGCGCTGCACGCCGAGAACATCCTGGCCCGCAAGTATTTCTGGCCCGGCTCCCACAAGATGAAGCCGTACCGTGACCTGTTTCCGCATGCGGGACTTCTGCTGCAGAACACCGAACGGATATCGGAAAAGATCATCGTTCTACCCAACGGGAAGGGACTGGTCGATCATCGTGCCATTACAATTATCGGCGACATCTTCACCGTATTAATTCAATAGCTTTTGAGGGGATCACCATGAACATCGAAGAATTCATTGAAAAGTTCGCTTTTGCCATTGAGGCGGATCCGGCCTCACTTGCACCGGAAACCAACTATAAGCAACTGCCGCAGTGGGATTCCCTCAACGCACTCTCGATCATCGCAATGACCGATGCAGACTATGGCATCACCCTGAGTGGGCAGGCTATCAACGACGCCCGCACGATCGCCGATTTGTGGACCGTGGTGTCCGGCAAGGCACAAGCGTGACAAACCCGGTCGCCGGCGTTGCCGTCCGCGCCATCGCCTCGGCTGTGCCCACACGCGTGGCCCGCACGATGGATTACGACTATCTGTCTCCCGAGGAGCGCGCACGTTTCCAAAAAGCCACTGGTATCGCTGAACGCCATATAGTCCATGCAGGACAATGCGCCTCCGATCTGTGTATTGCGTCTGCACTGCGCGCGCTGGAGCATCTCGGATGGGGGCCAGACAGCATCGGCGCGCTCATCTTGATAACCCAGACCGCCGACCAGCCCGTACCGGCGACTTCGATCAGCATCCAGCACAAGCTCGGGCTGCCCCAGAGCTGTATTGCTTTCGATGTCAACCTGGGTTGCTCCAGCTATCCCTACGGCCTTGCGATTGTTTCCTCAATGATGCTTACACTTGGCATCCCGCGGGCACTGTTGCTGATTGGCGACGTGTCCAGCCTGACTTGCGCCGTGCACGACAAGAGTGCGTGGCCACTGTTTGGTGACGCTGGCTCCACTACAGCCCTGGAGTTGGACGAACAGGCTTCCCCCATGTTCTTCGACCTGATGTCGAATGGCGCAGGCAAAGACGCCATAATCATCCCGCGCGGCGGATTGGCGTCCAGGCGCCCGCCTGGCGACGGGCCAGCCGAGCAGGAAACCGATCGCGACGGCGTCACACGTCGCCCTGATCAGCTGATCCTCCGTGGAGCCGACATCTTCGGCTTCGCCATTTCCAAAGTGCCATCGAGTATCCAGAGGGTAATGGAGGCCGCGAATACTTCCGCCGAGTTGATCGACTTCCTGGTGTTGCATCAGGCCAACAAAATGATCAACGACACCATAGCCAAGAAGACGGGATTCTCCGGCGATAAAGTGCCTTCATCGCTTGATCGCTATGGCAACACCAGTTCCGCCTCAATTCCCGTCACCTTGTGCGCCAACGCGCAGCATTTCTCCGGAAGGCAAAGTGACACGCTGCTCTGTGGATTTGGCGTCGGCCTATCGTGGGCGAGCGCGTTGGTATCTCTGGATCCAGGCACAGTCATCCCCGGCATCGAAAGCGACCATGTCTATTGATCGACGCGCGTACACCGACCCATCCATATTTGGCAAAGAACTGACGTGTCTCTTCGGGGCCAGAATGTACGTCGGCTCAACTTTTGATCTACCGGCCGCCAACGATTACCGTAGCTTGCTGATCGGTAATCGGGCCATCACGATTCGCAATACGCCAGAGGGAGTTCGCGCTTTCAACAATGTATGCTTGCACCGAAACGCACTGATCGATCCAGTGGGTTCCGGCAATCGGGTATTCCGCTGCAACTACCATGGCTGGAGCTACGGGCACAATGGCGCGCTGAAGCATGCACCGTTGACCAACGAAAGCACGATCTGCGAGCGCCAGCTTGCAAGTTATCCCGTGTCTGAATCGAACGGCTTGTTCTTCCTCGGTCAGCGAGACTCCCCGGATGTGTCCGATGTCGCGCTGGCCTTCGATGAGACGAATTCCGTCCTTGCGCAACCTTTCTGCCGGGGAGTGCTCGATCATGCATGCAATTGGAAGCTGCTGGTCGAGAATGTCCTTGAGGGCTATCACCTGAGTTACGTGCACAAGGACACCTTCGTGCAAGCCGGCTTCAAGTCAACCTCGGATTATCGCTATGAGGCAAAGGATGGTGTCTCGTGGAGCACCATGACACCGAAATCGGGCGACGACAGGAGCCAAGCTTATCGACGCATCACGGCGACGGCGGGCCATTACTACAGTCACGCATTTGTATTCCCAAATTTCTTCCTCGCCAATTCCAATGGCCTGATCGGATTCCTGGGCAGTCTTCAACCGACCAGCGCCACCTCCACACGACTGGAATGGTCCCTGTTCGAACTGCCCGCTCTCGCTGGACTAGCGACTCCCATACGCGAGCACTTTCAAAAGGATGCGATCGAGTTCGCCAACGCGACTCTTCTTGAGGACAAGGCGTCGGTCGAAGCTTGCCAGCTTGGCCTTTCGTCGTTCGGCATGGCTTGCCAGTTCCAGCCGAGCGAAGGTCGGATAACGCATTTTCATTCGATGTACGCGGAAAGAATGGAGAACCTGCAAACGTAGGCAGCTTGCTGCGGCATGTTTGCGAATTATCAGTCAATCGAAGGCGCTGGAACATGGACAAGGCGAAACACGACATCGCGCAAGAACTGATGACGCAAGGGTTCTCCGTCGTACCCAGCTTTCTCTCGGACAAGGATGTCGGGAAAGATCTGCTGGCGTTCCTGACGAATGCACCAAAGTTCGCGGATGGCGTCATCAACGGCATACCTGACGGGAAGATGTCAGGGATTCGAAGAAAGATCGAGACACTCATCCCCGAGATTGCTGGTATGGCCGGGTTGGCGATCTGTCGCGATCGCTTCAACTACTGCGCAATCAGGATTCAGGAAGCACACGGCCCAACTGTCGTGCGGCGCCCCTTCGACATGCACCGCGACCCCAAGGTGGCTCCAGGCGGCGTACTGAACTGGCATTTGGATCATTTCAGCTATTACCTGTATCGCGATCACTGGAACTGGCTGATCTGCTATATGCCGGTAGTCAAACCATCTCCCGAGCTCACGAATCTCGCGATCATACCAGCGGACGTACTGGAGTCCCTCGATCCTGAACTCTCGCGCCACATCCGCGGACGAGGCGCAATGCGCTTCAGATGCGTCGAGTCGGACACCAAGGAATGGTTCTCGATGCGCTTTCCGGGGCAGAACATCAAGGTCGGCGACTGGTTCGCAATTGACGATTTCGACGACTCGACCATGGGCTGGAAGATCGGCGTCGACCTTGAGCGCTGTAAGGTCGTCCCGCGCCTTGAAGTGTACGATCTCCTGATCATGCGTGCGGATGTGATCCATCGGACGAACGATGCCGGAAGCGACAGGATTTCCATCCGCTGCGACGGGATGCCCCTGCACGCTCGGGAAGCCGATACCTTGCCAAGGCTACTCAAACTGACGGCGAGCTTACCCTTTGTCGGTAAAAAGAGGCGGTACAACCTGCGCAGTTGGATCAAGAGCGAATGGAAGAAGCGGCTGCATGGCGATAGTTGTTAGTGGAAATGTCCACCTTATTGATAGCACCGCTAATGCGGGCGTTGTTCGCGCGGGCATCGCTATGGAAAACGAGCATATCTGAGGGCAGTACGCATGTTTGCTGACAAACGCATCCTCGTCACCGGTGCAACCTCCGGCATCGGCCACACAGTGGCCACGGATCTGCTTGCCACGGATGCGCAGGTGCTCGCGGTCGGACGCAACCTAGGCCGTCTGAATGAGCTCGCGCAACTGGGCGGCGAGCGGGCCACCACCATCGCCTGCGATCTGACAGACTTCGCTGCTTACCGAAATCTTGTAGCCGACATCCCATCGCTGGATGGCCTCGTCTGCTCAGCCGGTATTGTCGAGAACAATCCTTTACGCTTCTTCTCGCTGGAGAAGTACCAGCGCACCGTCGATATCAACCAGACTGCGCCATTGCTCTTGGTGGCCGAATTGGCGAGAGCGAACAAACTTCGCGACAATGCATCTATCGTGTTGCTGTCGTCGATTACGGGCACGAAGATCGGCATGAAGGGCACTGCTGCCTATGCCGCCACCAAGGCGGCGCTGGCCGCCTACGCCAAGGTCATGGCGCTCGAGTTCGCACACAGAGGCATTCGCGTCAATGCGGTAGCACCCGGAATGGTGCAGACGCCGCTAGTGGAAGGCTCCCACCAACTTTCGGCGGAAGCGATCAATTTGGACAAGGCTCGCTACCCGCTCGGCAAGCGCTACGCGCAACCTGAAGAGGTGTCGGCAGTGGTCAGGTTCCTGCTTTCCAATGACGCATCCTTCATGACTGGGCAAAACCTGGTGGTGGATGGTGGGTTCACAATCCAATGAGCGTGCAGCCACTCATCCTGATCGGCCGCGGCGGCTTCGGCCGCGAGGTGGCCGCCTGGATCAAGGTTAGGGGCCTTCCATATCGCATCGAAGGCTTCCTTGACGATACCCAGGACGGTCCGGAAGTGCTGGGTCCAATCCAGGGGCATTTACCGACACAAGCGGGGAAAACGCTGTATTTGGTGTGCCTGGGTGAGGGCCGGCAACGTCAACGGCTGCGCATGGAACTGGAGACACCTGGCGCGCTTTTCTCGACCCTTATTTTCCCGGAAGTCACTAGCGCGTCCACTCTATCTTCCAGCAGGAATAGCATTTTCATGGGGGCGTGCAGCATTTCCCATAACGTCTCCGTGGGGAACGACGTGCTCGTGCAGGGGTTCGCCATCATCGGCCACGATGCCGAAGTGGGCGACGGGTGCACAATCAGCAACCATGCCTTCGTCGGCGGTAACGCCAGATTGGAACCGTTCTGCACCATCCATCCGCATGCAGTGGTGCTACCTCATGTCGTCATAGGCGAGGGCGCCGTGATCGGCGCCGGTACAGTCGTCATCAAGGACGTGCCACCCGGCGCCACCGTGTTTGGGGTTCCAGCCAAGATCATCGTTCCGGGGAGCGCATGATGCACGAGGTCTACATCCATGACATCGGCGCGGCACTCGGCAGCACGACCGAGCGCAACGATTCGGCGACCCTTGGTCAATCCGAGGTGGAAAGCCAGCGACTTGTCGACAAGATTGGCATCCACAGTCGCCCCATCTCAGCACCCAACCAGTACACCAGCGACTTGGCACGCGCAGCCACCGAAGCACTACTAGCACAGACGGCAATGCCCTCTGAGTCCTTCGGCGCCCTACTGGTATGCACCCAAACGCCGGACCATCTCATACCCGGTGTCTCATCGCGCCTGCATGGACAGCTTGGCTTCCCGACAGAGTGCTTCGTACTCGACATCAACCAAGGTTGTTCTGGCTTCGTAGTGGGTAGCCAAGTGATCGCCAACTGGCTGCGTGCCTCCGGCGGTAACGGCATTCTGGTGAACGCCGACACCTATTCTAAGTTAATTCGTCGTGACGACCTGACTACTCGTGCGCTGTTCGGCGATGCTGCTGCAGCCACGCTGTACTCTACACAACGCAAAGGGCTGCGCATAGTCGATTGCCGAAGTTATGCTGACGGCTCCGGCTACGACGCCTTCATAGCTCACGGTTCAGCCCTGCGCAGCGACACTGACTTACGGGCAGGCATCTACATGAATGGTCCCGGCATTCTGAACTTCGCACTGCGCAAAGTACCCGAAGCCATTGCACTGACGCTGGATGCACAGGACCTTCGTTTGGACCAACTGCGTATGGTGCTTTTCCACCAAGCCAATAGCTTCATGGTGGGACAACTGGCACGCAAGCTCAGGCTGGAACCCGAACAGGTGCCGCAAAACTGTGCCACCCTCGGCAACACGGTCTCCGCCTCGATACCGCTGTTGCTGAAGGATCAGATGGCTAACTTGCACCGCGGTGAGCTCATCTTGGCGGTTGGCTTCGGCGTCGGCTTGTCGTGGGGAGTGACGCTGCTTGAGCATGTGGGCAATGACTGAACCCGCAACACATCCCAGCACATATGCCCAACCTTGAAAACCCTTGCCAACCAGATCCGGAAGTAAACAGGGAAACTCATGAGTACCGCTTTCACAAACTGGTCAAACAGCATGGCTTGGGAAGCTCGCTTTTACGGGCGGGCGCTTCCGCGTCGCCGAAACGATCCAGAGTTTGAGTGGAGGGGGTTTGATCGCAGCCCATCAGGCCGTTTCTTTACCGCGCGGCGCGTAATCAAGCAATATCTGTACAAAGCAGGCGCCAGGAAGAGGCGTTCAGTGTCCGTCGACTGGATGCTCGAAAACGCGACGCTGCTTTGGGAAACGAGATGCATGCTCGCCGATGAGTTGAGCAAGCTGCTGTTTGACGCAGCACTGATACTCAGAATGACCAGCCATCGGCACTTCTACTTCCCGCGCATTGACTTCGAAGACCTCGTAGCCATTGGGTCGGAGTGCGCATTCGACATGGAAGATCTCCCACGCGACTACCTTGGCTCCCCGCTCGGAATATTCGAAGTGCGCTTTCGGAGTTTGCCGCGTAGCGACACGAATGCGCCTCCGATGAGGATGATTGGAACCAAAGGTCAACTGAGCTTGCTGAACAGTTATCGGCAATATCTCGTTTGCCGAAACGGTTACGATTTGTCGCCCACCCCTGGTGAAATCGTACTCGATTGCGGTGCATGCATTGGTGATTTTTCGCTGCTGTTTGCCGGAATGGTAGGTGTGCAAGGGCAAGTGCACACGTTTGATCCTATACCCCTTCATGCGCGCTATTGCCATCTGCAGGCGTCGTTGAACCCCTCCGTCGCGCCGGCCTTTCACATCAACACGCTCGCCGTGGGTGACCGTACCTATACCGCACACGGCACACACATGGACTCCGACCGGATCGACCCGGGTGGATTGAATATTGATGCGTTCTCTTGCACAACCCTCGACGACTACGCCGCGAACAATCTCAATCGCGTGGACTTCATCAAGATGGATGTGGAAGGTGCGGAGTTGGGTGCGCTCATTGGAGCAACCGAAGTCATTCGCGCATTCAAGCCAAGACTTGCAATCTCCGGTTATCACAAGCCAGAAGACTTGTGGCAAATACCGCAGAAACTGAAGGCTCTGAATCCAGGATACGAGCTGACCTTTGGGCATCACAGCCCAGTGCATTGGGAGTCAGTGTTTTACGCGGTGCAACGCTGACGTGCGTTGGATTCCCGCAAACAGGGAGCTTAACGTCTGCGCATCATCAACCAACAGCCGCACGCCATGAAGACTTCCGCCGTCAGCAACGCCAGCGCTGCTGCGCCAGCGCCGAAACCTCGCAGCAACCATAAATTCGTTCCAATCACGAGGCCGAGGCCAAGCGCTTCCACCACCACACGCGCACCTTGACGGCCTGACGCTGTCAAGCCGATGGCTGCGGACTGGTGTAGGGCAAACACCAATGCCCACGGCGAAAGCATCAGCAAATATCTTGTGGATACCGCATAACTGTGCCCAAAGACGAATGGCATCAACGGCGCCACGAGTGCAGCGGCGATTGACGCCACGACGGCATAACACAGCACAGCGACCGCAACCGTCTTGAGCAGCCTGGCGCCGCCGGGCGTGCCGTGCGTCGCGAACAGGCGCGGCAAGGCGGCGCCCATCAGTGCGGCAACCGGCAATACAAACACGCTCATCACCCGGAACGCAGCGGTGTACGTACCAGCGACGGTCGCACCGAGTATCTGCAAAAGCAGCACCTTGTCCACTTCCTGGTAACTCGTACCCACCAGCGACCCGACGGCGTAGCGAGTACCTTCGATGGTCGCCTTTGGCAACGACAGCCGATCGCGCCAGGCCGGTGCGCCATCGACCCGATGGACGAGGTAGACCGCAACCAGCATGCCGATGACCGAACCGGCGAAGTGCAGGAATGCCACATGATCCGGGGTCCCTGAAACCCCGACCGCCACCGCCGCAATCATCGAGAAGAGGCGAAAGGCGGGGACCAGACACATGGACACGGCGGCTGTCGCGCCTCGCTCGAGGGCGAGACACAGGCTGGTGGCGGCTTGCACCAGAGGCAACGCGACCAACTCTGCAAAACCCAGCAGCACCATCGAACGGATATCCACGCGTTCGACCAGAGCCAGTCTGGAGCCCACCATGAGCACCCCGATGAGCAGAATGCCGGACAGCAGAACCTGCAGGATCGCAGTTGCCCACAAGGCATGCGACCTCGCGCGATCACGCGCCACCCGTTGCGTCACCACATAGGCGATGCCCCAGCCAGACACCAGCGCAATGATTATCGCGGCGGCAACGGAACCGGCAAAGAGGCCATAGCCGTGCGGTCCCATCCAGCGCGAAAGGACAATGAGATAGCCAGCCTGGATGACCGCGCGCGTGCCCAGCCCCGCCGTGGACAGCAACGCGTTCTGGCCAAGCCGTCCGATGCCCAACCGCGCCATCAGGCTGTCGAGGCTGCGCAGTAAGGAACCTGTGCTCATCCGCCGTGAGTTCCGTTCGCCACCGTCCCGGGTGCAAACGCAGAATCGCGCTGCTGCCGACGCAAGGTGCGACGACGCATGATCAGCGTGCGCCAGCCCTCCGCGAAAAAGCGGATCACGCCGAAATGGGCACGGATATCGGCAAGTGCAAACTTGGCCGTCGCAGCATTCCTCGCACTGATCGACCACAGCACCAAGCCCACCGCCACCTCCCAGCGATAGGCTTGGGGATAGTCTGCGCGATCGGCAAAAAATCGCCGCGCATCGGTATCGAACTCCAGGCTCGACTTGAGGAAATCCAGCCTGGCTTGCTTGCCGGAACGCAGCGCTGAATTTGGGCTTTCCCGGTAGACCGCAGTGATTTCCGGCAGATAAGCCACCTTCCAGCGTGATGCCGTGTACGCCGCCAGCACGGCGTCACCAAACTTGTAAGGCCTTCCGGCCAGCTCCGAACGGGCAAACTCCTCCAGCGTGCTGCGTCGAAGCAGGATGGTGCAAGTGCGCAGAATCCTGGGGTAATGGAAGGTGCGGAACAGCTCCCCTTCCAGCAACGTGCGCGGAACATGCGAATGCACGGACTTGTTCCAGCACACTTTCCATCCTTCAATTACCCGACGTGCCCGGACCCAGTCCGTGTGAACGATGCCCACGTCGGCACGATCGCGAATCAGCGCGACTTGCCGTGCAAGTTTGTGAGGCGAACACCAGTAATCGTCACCTTCGCAATACGCGACATACTCGCCGCGCGCCCTTGAAAAAACGCGCGCACCGTTCGCATTCATCCCGACATTGGTGGCGGAGTGGATGATCCTGATGATTTCGGGATAACGTCGCTGATAGTCCAGGGCGATTTTTCGCGTTTCGTCAGTGGATGCGTCTTCACCGACGACCAGCTCGAACGGGAAGTCGCATTGCTGGGAGATGATGCCGTCGATGGCTTCGGCAAGATACTCAACGTGGTTGTAGGTGATCATCAGCACACTCACCAACGGCCTTTTCACGAGACGGGTCGCGTCGCTGGTTTCCACCGTCTCGTCATCGATCGGATCGCGCGGCAGTGTGGGGGACGCTGTATCGCCATCACTCATCGGGAACCCCTATCGCATGCATGCCGATTACACGAATACGGTCTGTTTCAACGCGAGAATCGATAAATCAGCGTCGGGATGATTCTTTGCAGGCATTTCAATACCCCATCAGGCGTCCTGCGCAAGAGGCCGGCACCGAAGGAATCCGGCCTTTCGATCTCGAAAGTGAGCCGCATCGCGTCCACGCAAAGGTTGTGAAACTTGAATCCCGCCTGGCTCAAGAAGTGTTCAACCTGTCGCATCTGCAGCGGCTCGCAATCGTAAACCACGCCCCTGCGCATGGCGCGAAGATACGACGTGCGCCATGCATGCGGCCACCAGCTGAGGAAGGCCAGCCTGTAATGCGGTTCGACCAGCATCCAGCGATTGGGCACTGCAAGGTAGCCAACACCATCAGGTTTCATGACCCGGTGGATCTCCAGCAAGTGCCGGTGCTGGGCATCGGCATCACCGACGTGTTCAATGACGTGGTTGGTGAGTACGACATCAAATGAGTCATCGGCAAAAGGAAGCGTGGTGTCACACACCTGATGGTAGCGGTAGCCTTCGGTCACCATGCGGTTGTCGTGGACGTCCACGGCGTCCACCTCGCAATGCAGCTGCGGATGGGTACCGAAATAATGCGCGATGCCACCCGAACCCGTGCCGACTTCAAGCATGCGAATGGGTTGCGGGCGACTGGCGAGATCCAGCAGGCGCTCGATCTTCAGGCCCTTGAAACGCCGCGACGGCAGATCCAGCACGGCATGCGGCTGGCGCGCTGCCACACCATCGACATCGTCGACTTCATGCTCTGGATGGCGGGATGGCGCATCAGACACGGTGGGAATCCAGCAGACTGCGCAGGCGCTCTCCGAAAACCGGCCAAGCCTTGCCAGTCGCAAATTCGCGACACGCCGCCACATTGTCAATTTCCCGTGCCAAGGCAAGCTGCCGGATCACGGCCTCCGCCAGCGCGACATAGTTGCCAGGCTCGATCAGGGTTCCGGTGTGGCCATCCATGACGGCATCGGGTATTCCCCCCACGGCAAACGCCACGGTTGGCAGTCCGTGTGCCGCGGACTCCAACGCCACCATACCGAAGCCCTCGACATCACCCGGCAGCTCAAGCACGGGGAAAACATGCAGGTTTGCGGCCTGATATGCGGCGCCAAGTGTTTCGTCGTCACAGCGGCCGAGGAAGCACAGATTTCGTTCGACTCCCTGGATTCGAGCGGCTTCGGTAATGCGCTCGCGTTCCGATCCGGCCCTTGAATGAAGCGCATCGCTGGCTTCATCACCGATCACCACCAGAAGTACATCGGGTTGACGCGATGCGATCCCGGGCAGCGATTTATCGACAAATTCGGTCAGCCCCTTGCGTTGGGTCAAGCGCCCGACCGACAGCAGCAAGGGGCGTTGTCCGAAGCTGTTTCGCTGGCGAAAGACGCGAGCGGCCTCGGCATCCAGGAGCGGCAAATCGGTACCTGGATGCAACACATGCGTCTTGGCCGGTTGAACTCCTCGACTCTGCGCCAGCCTGGCCGTGTTCGCACTGTTGACGATGGCGAGGTCGCAGCGCCGGATGAAGAATAGCCAGAGCCACTGGTACACGCGGCTGGGCACGATGATATCGAGCCCGTGCAGATAGACGGCCGCCCTACCCCTTGCACACCGCGCCGCCAACCAGGCGATCGGCGCCGTGAGACCACTTCCGGCGATGACCCACTCGGGCTTGCGCCGCCACGCGAGACACACCGCATGCCACGCGGTTGCCACCAGAAACAACGGCAGCGGCTTGACCCGGCTTTGCTTCACTTCCGTCTGCGCAGCTGTGTATTGAGCGCTCCCGATGGGCCCACACAATGCTGTCCGCCAGGCTGGCTGCAATGCCTCAAGCAGATGCTGGTTGACCTTCTCCATGCCGCCAAGCAACGGCGGAAAATTGCGTGTCACCAATAACGCCATGGCACTCGGGAGTTCCTGGTCAGACATCGCGAGGACACATCGACGCAATGATCTGTTCGAAGACCATCCCGATCAACAACGAGATGACTGTGGCGCTCCGCAACAACGCGCTCATGCTGTCCAGTTCTCCAGCTTCAGGCCATCAACACGCTCGAACTCTCGGACGTTGTTTGTCACAAGGGTCAATCGGGCTGCGCGCGCGTGCGCCGCAATCCAAAGGTCGTTCGCACCGATCGGGGTGCCGCGGGCGGAAAGCTCGGCGCGAATGTCCCCGTAATGTTCCGCAGCATTCGGAGGCAGGGGCAACTCGGGAACCAATTCGAGGAGCGCATCCAGCCGCTGCAACGCGTCCTGTCGCCGCGAACTCTTGGCGATGCCGTACTGCAACTCGCCGCAAACCACGACGGAAGTGGCGGCCCGTCCCGGCGCAAGACGATCGATACGCGACCGCAGCGCGGGATACCGCCCGGACAACACATAGATGAGTATGTTGGTATCCAGCAAGTAGCGCGGGGCGGCCATTACAGTCCCTTGCGCTCCTGCACAGGCAGATCCGGAATGGCCTGAGGTGTGATGTCGTCTGGCCACGGCGGCAACGGATCCAGCACATCGTCCAGGCTTGGGCGCTTTTCGCGCAACACGACTTCGTCGCCGCGGCGAAAAATGGCCACTTCGTCCGTGCTGAAACGAAACGCCTTGGGCAAGCGTACAGCTTGGCTATTACCTGACTTAAAGACCTTGGCGGTAGTCATGTTGTAATCTCCAGAACGGATATACGCAAAGTATATACATAGCGCCAACGGCTGTCATCCAGGCCACAAACGACTCTCTCGGCCAACAAGAGTGTCGGGCACAGGGTGCGCTTCTACCGAAAGCGGATTTCTCGGGACTCCCTATACATCGCGCCGATACATCAGGCCGGTGATCTGCTCGGATACCAAGCCGATCAGAAACACAATTACGGATGCACTCCACATCAGCATGCTGCCGTTGGTGAGTCGGCCATAGTGAGTGAACGTCCAGAGGTAGTTGGCACAACCGAGCAGGAAGAACACGGCACTTGCCGGCACAAACAACTTCAACGGCGAATACAGCGTGGCGATCTTGAAGATGATCAGCAGGAAGCGGATGCCGTCCTTGAATGGCTTGATATGGCTCTTGCCAACGCGCGTGGCGGCCTTGATCGGGATGTAGGCCACCGGGTAGGCGCTGCGGAAGAACGCCATGGTGCTGGTGGTGGGGTAGCTGAAACCGTTGGGCAGCAGGTGGATGAACTCGCGGAACTTGTCGGCGCGCACCGCGCGGAAGCCCGAGGTCAGGTCCCACACCTTGAACCCGGTCATCCGGCTGGCGAGCCAGTTGTAGAACGCGTTGGCGGCGCCGCGATGCACGCCGGCCTGCCCCGCCCAGTCACGCGCGCCGACGACCATGTCGTAGCCCTCGCCCATCTTCGCCAGCAGGCCTTCGATGCAGGCCGGGTCGTGCTGCCCGTCGGCATCCATGAATACGAGGATCTCCCCGCTGGCGGCGCGAACGCCGCGCTTGATGGCCGCGCCGTTGCCCATCGAATAGGGGCTGGACAGCACCCGGGCGCCGTGAGCGGCGGCTACCTCGGCGGTGTCGTCGCTGGAGCCGTCATCGACGACGATCAACTCCGCGTCGGGCTGGGCATCGCGCAGCCGCGGCAGCGTCTGACGCAGGCCTTCGGCCTCGTTCTTGGCAGGCAGGATGACGGAAAGATGCATGGGTTCCCCTTTCGCGGCAAGAGTAGCCCGAAACGGGTCGTGCCTGAAGGCAACTGATCCACGAACTGGCGCAGATCCCTATGGCACGCGCCATGCTTGCGGTAGAGTTTGAAGGCTCCGGGGAGGAATCATCATGAGCGTAGTCCAGACTGCCAACTTGGTCGGCATTACAGGCATCGCACGGCGGCTGGTGCTGGACGGCGCCCTGGACGAGCCTACCGCGCGCGACGCGCTGGACAAGGCCACCGCCGCGCGCAAGCCGATTGCGGGCTACCTGCGCGAGCACAAGCTGGTCACGGCGGCGCAGATGGCCGCGGCCAATTCCGCCGAGTTC
>DASSYF010000037.1:0-14469 GCA_035703435.1 Chiayiivirga sp.
GCCAACGGACCACTGGCACGCGTACGCGCCAACGACAGGCTCCAGGCCACCGGCTCGGGTTTGCTTGCGGCCGCAAAGTGCACGACGGGATCGTGCAGGGCCACACGCGGCGCTTCCGGCAGCACACTGCAGGCCGCCAACAGCATCGCTGCCAGCACCAGCGCTGGTTTCATCATGGCTTGAACTCCCGAGGTTGTGGATTGGCGAGCAGGGGACTGCTCGATCGCGACAATTGATTGGACAGTTGCTGCACCGTGGCCAAGGTGGTGCGCAGCTCATCCAGCGCCGGCCCGACTTCGCGCAGACCCTGCTGGGTGAAGCCGGCAATCGCGCCGCGATTTTCCTTCACCAGCGCATCCAGTTGCAGGCTCAGGGCATCGAGCTTCTGCATGGTGGCCTGGGTGCTGGCCAAGAGTTCGCGTGCGTCCCCACTCATCAGGGTCTGAACCGATTGCGCGGCCTCATCGATGCTGGCGAGCGTACGTTTGGCCTGAGTGGCGACATCGGCCAATTGCCTCATCGCCTGTGCCAGCGCCTCGCGCTCGGCGGCCATCGAGGTGGTCAGGGCATCGACATTGCTCAGCACAGTGTTGACGTGGGTGATGTTTTCTTCCGACAGCATGTCGGTCAGGCGCGCCGCCACTTCGTTGATGCTGGACATGATGTCCTTGCCCGATGCGGCGAGCTTGGCCAAGGTCGACGGACTGGCCACGAGGGTGGGAATCGTGTCCGGATCGTAGAGCGCTGGGCTCTTCAGCGAGCCACCTTCCAGCCGGATGTCGGCCACGCCCGTCACCGCGGCAAAGCCCAGCGTCGCCTCGGTGTCGGTTCGCACCAGGTCGACGCCCTTGATGCGCACCCGCACCAGCACCCGGCTGAGGTTGTTGGGATCCACCCGCAGCGACTCCACTTCGCCGACCGGTACGCCGTTGTAAGACACCAGCGAACCCTTGCTCAGGCCGATCACCGACTCGGCGAACAGGATGTCGAAGCGCGCGGTGTCTTGCTCGTCGCCAAACTTGCCCAGCCACAACAGGCTGCCCAAGGTGATCAACGCCATCAGCACCACGAAACTTCCGACAAGAATGTGATTGGCCCGGGTTTCCATAGCTGTCATGTCCGTTGAAGTGGGTGGGCTGCATTGGCTGCGGCCCGGCCGCGTGGGCCGCGGAAATACTCCTGCACCCACGGATCAGGATAGTCGGCCACCGCCTCGAGTGGGCCGATCACCAGCACGCGCTTTTGCGACAGCACCGCCACCCGATCACAAATGGTGTGGAGGGTGTCGAGATCGTGGGTGATGAGGAACACCGTCAACCCGAGGCTGTCACGCAGGCTCAGGATCAGTTGATCGAACGCAGCCGCGCCGATCGGATCGAGCCCGGCGGTCGGCTCATCCAGAAACAGCAGTTCGGGATCCAGCGCCAGGGCGCGCGCCAGGGCCGCGCGCTTGACCATGCCGCCGGACAGTTGCGAGGGATACTTGCTGCCCGCCGAGGCCGGCAATCCGGCCAGTACCAGCTTGAGGCTCGACAGACGATGCATCAGCGTTGCCGGGATGCTGCCCAGCTCTCGCATTGGCACTTCCACGTTCTCTTGCACGGTGAGCGATGAGAACAGCGCGCCGTTCTGGAACAGCACGCCGCAGCGTTGGTCCATCGCCTCGCGCGTGCTGCCACTCAAGGCGTCAACGGACTGGTCGAACAATCGCACCCGCCCGGCGGCGGGCTGGTTCAAGCCAATGATCGAGCGCATCAACACCGACTTGCCGCTGCCCGAGCCGCCGACCACGCCCAGGATTTCGCCCCGCTGCACGTCGAGATCGAGATCCTCGTGCACCACCTGCGCACCGAACTGATTGCGCAGGCCGCGCACTGAAATGATGGGCGATTCGCTCACCACTTCCGGCACGGCATTCACCAGTCCATCTCCATGAAGAACACCGCTGCCAGCGCATCGATCAGGATCACCACGAAGATCGACTGCACCACGCTGGAGGTGGTGTGGCGGCCGACCGATTCGGCGCTTCCTGCCACTTTGAAGCCTTCCAAACAACCAATCAGGGCAATCATCACCGCGAATACCGGCGCCTTGCTCATGCCGACCCAGAAGTGGCGCAGTTCCAAAACATCGTGGATGCGGGCGAAATACATCGTGGGTGAAATGTCCAAGGCCGTGGCACACACCAGCGCACCACCGGCGATGCCCGAAAGCATGGCCAGCACCGTCAGGATCGGCACACTCAGCAGCAAGGCCAGCACCCGCGGCACCACCAGGACTTCAACCGGACTCATGCCCAAGGTGCGGATCGCATCGATTTCCTCGCGCGCCTTCATCGAGCCCAACTGCGCGGTGAAGGCGCTGCCCGAGCGCCCGGCCACCATGATCGCCACCAGCAGCACGCCGAATTCGCGCAGGAAGGAATAGGCGATCAGGTCGACGGTGTAGAGCACGGCACCGAAGTCACGCAGAATCGTGGCACCGAGGAACGCCACCACCGCGCCGACCAGAAAGGTCAGGAGCGCAATGATCGGCACCGCGTCCAAACCGGTCTGCTGCACCTGCACGACCCACGAGGTGATGCGCCAACGTCGCGGATCCAACAGCACCCGCGGCAAGTGGCTGAGCAACAGGCCGAGGAAGCCGAGTAATTGCACGCTGCCAAGCCAAACGGCTTGCAGTGCTGCGCCGATCTGCGCCAGAAACTCGCCCGCGCCTCCACGGCCAGGCACCACAGCCGCAACGGCTTCGGCCTGTGCCACGGTTTCCAGCAAACGCGCATGGCGTGGCGGCAAGTCCACCAATTGCGACAATCCGTCCGGGCCGCCGATCAGATCCAGCAGGAGGCTGGCGCCGCTGGTATCGAGCTTGCCCAGCCCCGCCGCCGACCAACGCTGGGCGCTGCCACGCGTGCCGCGAAACGACTCCATCAGACGCAACAAGACCGGCAACTGCGCCAAGGTCCAATCGCCGCCCACCACGATATGGCCGGCGGCATCGGATGGATGCAGGCTCGGCGCGTTCATGGCTTGAGGCACCAGTGCCAAGGCTCGTACACGATGCCGTGCGGATTGTCCCGCGGATAGCTCATCGCAAAACCGAAACGCCCAGCGTGTTCGCCCAGCCAGGCAAAGGCCGCGGTGGCCTCAAAACTTTCCTCGGCTGCGGCTTCTCCCGGTGTACTCAGATCCAGCGCGCGACCGGAGTGATGCTCGCTGAATCCCGGCGCGGCATTCACGGCCAGAATGTCAGCCAACCCCACTCCCCGCGCCAGTTTTCGCTCCAAGATCCCGAACTGATAGGCATGACTGCGATAGCCGGAAATGGCTTCCAGAATCACGCCATCGCGCGCTGCGGCGGCCTTCAATGCCTGCCAAGCCACCGCGGTCGCAGCCGTCAGCCAGAGTGGCCGCGCATAGCGATCGTATCCGGCAAAACACAAGCGCGCCGGCTCGGCAATCGCCTGCAGGCCGCGCTCGCGCGCGTAGGCAGGCCCGACACCCAGACGTTCCAGCCAAGACCGCATCGTGCGCATGGAAAGCTGTGCAGGCTCAAAGCGTGGACTGCAACGATACAGTCGCTGCCAAACCGCTTCCGAAGTATTCCGCCCCAGCACCTCGGTCCACTGCTGCGGCATCAACGCCCGCAAACCCGAGCGCGTCGCAACCGCCAGATAACGCCCATCACGCTTGCGCCGCAACACCCAGTCGGCCTCGGCCAGCGCACGCGCCGTGGCGTTGCCACGCGCGCCCAGCAGGGCCGCAGGCACCGCCTCGAAGGCATCGAAGTTGAGGAGCGGCAAACACGTGTGGTGCATCACGAAAGGGTAACTCATGTCGCGGCCCCTGCACCCGACCGACTCGGGAGATGATGCACCCACAGATCGGATCAAAAGCTATCCATTTATCGCGATGAAGCGATACACTTTGCCTCTACCCCCGAAGTCGACCCGCGCGATGCCACCGATCAGTTTCGAGTTTTACCCACCCAAGACCGACGTCCAACGCGAGCAACTGCATCGCACCGCCGCGCGTCTGGCACAGTATCAGCCGGACTATGTTTCGGTCACCTTCGGCGCCGGTGGCTCGACCTTGAGTTATACCCCGGAAACCATCGCCGCCCTGCGCAACGAACATGGCCTGGACGCGACTCCGCACGTGTCCTGCATCGGTGGCACGCGCTCGGAATTGGCCGAACTGCTGGATGCGTATCGAGACGGTGGCTGCACCCGATTGGTGGCCTTGCGCGGCGACCTGCCTTCGGGCATGGCCAGCACCGGCGAGTTCCGCTACGCCAGCGATCTGGTGAGTTTCATCCGCGGGCGCTACGGCGATCACTTCCACATTGCCGTGGGCTGCTACCCGGAAACCCATCCTCAAGCCGAAGACGCCTTCAGCGACCTCGCTCACTTCAAGCGCAAGGTCGACGCCGGCGCCAGTGCTGCCATCACCCAGTATTTCTACAACGCCGATGCCTATTTCCGCTTCGTCGACGACGTGCGGGCGCTGGGCGTGAGCATTCCGATCGTGCCCGGCATCATGCCGATTTCCAACTTCAGCCAGCTGCGCCGATTTTCCGAGCTGTGCGGTGCGGAAATCCCGCGCTGGATGCAGCGCCGCATGAGCGCATGGGGCGATGATGTGGACAACATCCGCGCCTTCGCCACGGACGCGGTGGCCGATCTCTGTCGCCGCCTGCTCGAGGGCGGCGCACCGGGCCTGCATTTCTACACCCTCAATCTGGCGCGACCGGTGGCAGCCATTCTCGAACGGCTCTGATCGCGCAACCGTGGCAGACTGGGCGCATGCGTGTTGTTCTTCTGCTCGGTCTCACCCTCTCGTCCTTGCCGGTGTTGGCTCAGACCGACACCTCGGTACGCCGCTGCATCGGCTCCGATGGCGGCGTTATCTTCACCGACCAGCCCTGCGAGCGATTGGGTGCGAAGGACAGCATCACGCCCGACGATTTCGCCGACCCATCCGGCGCGAGCAAGCATCCAGCGCTTTCGACATCAGAATCGTCACAGCTCAATACCGGCCCGGTCAATCAGGACTGCGCCCGCACACCCGAGGCTTTGGTCGAGGCTCTGAAAGCGCCACTGAAACAGCGCGACATCAACGCCCTCGCGGGCTTCTACCACTGGCCCGGCATGGGCACCGGCAGCGCGCGGGCGGTGATGGATCGACTGGAAACCCTGCTGGCCCACGCCGATGGTCGCTTGGAGCTGGTGTATCCGGAAGCCGCCTTCGTGGTGTTCGATCCGGAGACGTTTCCCGGCATTCCACCGGAAGATCCCATCGCGCTGCGCGTGGGGCTGGCGCCGGATGCGTTCAACCCGCTCGCCGGTGAAGTGGACCTGCGTGTGGTGCGTGCCAGTGGTTGCTGGTGGCTGCACTTCTGATCGAAAAACCGCCGGAATGAATCCCGACCACGGCCTCGACCCATACCCGATCGAACCGGCCCATGTTTTGTGGCAATGGCGCTTGCTCCATTGCCTGCCGAGCAAGCGCGGCAGCTACGCCACGTTCGGACAATTTCAGGACCGGATCAAAAGCAGGTCGGGTTCAACTCGACCCAGGCCAACTCAGCCCGGTGCAACCCAATTCAGATAGGTACCCAGCAGGTCGCCACCGTAAAGCATCTGCACCCAACCGGCAGCAGCCAGATATGGACCAAATGGGATGGGCTGCGCACGATCGCGGCCCTGGATGGCGATCAAGCCGATACCAACGATCGCGCCGATCACCGAGCTCATCAGCACCACCGGCAAGATCGCCTGCCAGCCACAGAGCGCACCAATAGCCGCCAGGAGCTTGAAGTCGCCAAAGCCCATGCCTTCCTTACCGGTCAGGAGCTTGAAACCCCAGTACACGCTCCACAGCGAGAGATAGCCCACTGCGGCTCCGAGGATCGCCTCAGCCGGCGACACGAACACCGGCAGCAGACTGATGAGCAGGCCGAACCACAGCAAGGGCAAGGTCAAGGAATCCGGCAACAGCGTGGTGCGCGCGTCGATGCCGCTCATGGCCACGAAGTAGCCCGTCGCCACCAGCATCGCGCCGGCCTGCCAGCTCACCCCATAACGCCAAACCACCGCCGCGAACAGCACGCCCGTGAGTGCTTCCACCGCCGGGTACTGCCACGAGATGCGCGCCTTGCAGCCACGGCACTTGCCGCCAAGCAACAGAAAACTGAGCAGCGGTATGTTCTCCCACGCGGCGAGACGATGCCCGCACGTGAGGCAGTGCGAGCCTTCCACCACGATGCCGGGTGGCTCGGTCGCTTCCACCGTCAGAGCCGTAGCCGCATTGGGCGACTCGCTCGCCGCTGGGCTTGTCGCGGACAGGTCTGCGCCTGCTACCGAAGGCTGCTCGGCGCACGCGTGTTCCACGTCCGCCAGAATCTCACGCGCCTCACGCTGCCACTGCCACTGCATCCGCACCGGCAGACGCAGGATCACCACGTTGAGGAAGCTACCGACCAGCAAACCGAACAATCCGGCACCGACCACCGCCAGTGCCGGGTAGGCTTGCAACAGTGCCCACATATCAGCCGACGGCAGCGGCAATCTTGAAGATCGGCAGGTACATGCCCACCAGCATGCCACCCACCACCACGCCCAGGAACACCATGATCATGGGCTCCAGCAAGCTCGACAGTGCATCCACGGCATTGTTGACTTCCTGCTCGTAGTACTCGGCTACTTTGATCAGCATGGTATCCAAGGCACCGGCCTCTTCACCGATGGACGTCATCTGCACCACCATGTGTGGAAACACGGGGACCTGGCGCATGGCCGTGTTGAGCTGATAGCCAACCGCCACATCGTTCTTGATCTGGTGAACGGCTTTTTCATACACGATGTTGCCGGTTGCACCGGCCACGATGTCGAGCGCCTCCACCAAGGGCACGCCCGCCTTGAAGGTGATGGCCAGGGTGCGCGCAAAACGTGCGATCGCCGAGTTGTGCATGACCTCGCCGATCACCGGAACTTTGAGAATCATCCGGTCGAGAAACTGCGCGAACGCCCTCGAGCGCTTTTTCGCCTGCACAAAGGCAATTACGGCCGCAGCGACCCCTAATACCATCATGAACCACCAGTCCACCATGAATTCGGACATCGAAACCAGCATCTGAGTAAATGCCGGCAAGTCCGCACCAAAGCCTTGGAAAACCTGCTGGAACTGCGGAATCACGAAGATCAACAGGATCGAGCTGACGATGACCGCCACCGCAATCACCGCTGCCGGATAGAACAAGGCTTTCTTGATCTTGCCTTTGATAGCCTCGATGTTTTCCTTGTAGTTGGCGATCGTGGCCAGCACCGTGTCCAGCACACCCGCGCCTTCACCGGCCTTCACCAAGTTGAGGTAGAGCGCGTCGAACTGCACCGGATGCTTGCCCAAGGCCTCGTACAACGAGCTACCACCTTCGATGTCTCCGCGGACATCATCCAGCAGCTTTTTCATGCGCGGATTTTTGACGCCACCGGAAATGATCTCGAACGAGGTCACCAGCGGCACCCCCGACTGCATCATCGTCGCCAGCTGGCGACTGAAGAACGCGATGTCCTTTGCCGAGATGGCACTACCCGCCGCACCGAACAGCGGCTTGGCCTTGGGCTTCACCACGGTCGGATTGATACCCTGCTTGCGCAGTTCCGCCTTCAGCAGGCTGGCGCTCCGGGACAGTGTTTCGCCCTTCATCGTGGTACCGCGCTTGTCGGTCCCAGACCAGACAAAGGTACGCATCGGATTGGGGTCGCGAGATGTGGACTTGACAGCAGCTCGTGTGGCAGACATGGCGGAAATCCCCTCCGTCCTCATTCAAAACGATCGAAGCCCTGCTCCAACCCCTGGTGGATGGCGACACCCGTCGCCGGCTTCACAAGGTGAAACATTACCACGCCATTCAGCCCTTTGGAGCACATCGTTCACAAATAGCCGGATATGACCGTACGCACCTTCGTGCTGGTCGACGTCTCGTTCAGCCCTGAAATCACACCGCGCATCAGCTCCACCTCGCCTCAGGTAGTGGCCAAGCCGTACTGCATCGCAAGACGAGTCAGCGAGGCCAGGTCATTGACTTGGAGCTTGGCGAAGAGGTTGTACTTGTGGGTGGCGACGGTCTTGGGGCTGAGATTGAGGTTGTTGGCTATGGCCGTCATGCGATGGCCCTGCACCAAAAGCATCGCAATTTCCAGTTCGCGCACCGAAAGCTGCTCGAACGGTGATTCACCGTCATCGAGGCTGTTGATGGCCATCTGCTGCGCCACCGAACCTGAGATGTAGCGCTTGCCGCGAGAGACATCCCGTAATGCGCGCAGAAGTTCTTCGGCGGGTGCCGCCTTGCCGATGTAACCACTGGCCCCGGCATTGAGCACCCGACGTGGCAGCGGCCCATCTTCCTGCGCCGAAACCACGACCACACGGGCACTGGAACCACCTCGGATCAGCCGATCGGTCACTTCCAGGCCGCTGATGCCGGGCAGATGCAGGTCACACAGCACCACATCGGCCTGAATCTTGCGCAGCTCAACCAAGGCGTCTTCGCCGGTACCCGCCTCACCGACCACGGAAAAATCGGTGTGTTGGCTCAACACCATGCGAAAGCCGGTGCGCACCAACGCGTGATCATCCACCAGATAGACTCGAATCATGCCCCGCCCTCCGCATGGTGCTGCCATGACATGCCAAACCGCGCGAATGCAATCGCTGCGAACGCAGCGCTCCCCATCCTCATCACGTGGCCTTGGTTCGTGCCCCTGAGTCGATACCATACGCACTGATACCAAACTTGCAAGGCCAATGCATGACCCAAACCCTTTTGATTGACACCGATCCCGGCATCGACGATGCCTTGGCCATCCTCATGGCGGCCGCGCATCCTGATGCCAGAATCGCCGCGATGACCGTCACGGCCGGCAACGTCGGCCTGACACACACCCTGGCCAATGCCTTGAAGCTCTGCGAAGTGGCGGGCATCAAAGCCCCGGTATTTGCCGGCGCAGCCTTGCCCCTCGTGACCCGGCCGGACGATGCCGCGCACGTGCACGGCAAGGATGGATTTGGCGATACCGCCTACAGCCCCGCCAACCTCGTGGCCGAACCCGAGCACGCGGCACTGGCCATGCTGCGCCTGACACGCGAACGCCCGGGCGAACTCACCTTCGTGATGCTGGGGCCGCTCACCAATCTGGCCTTGGCCCTGTCGCTGGATCCAACGCTTCCGGAACGCGTGCCGCGAATGGTCATCATGGGCGGTGCCGTGACGGCCCATGGAAACATGCGCATCCCGGTGGAGTTCAATATTGGTTTCGATCCGGAAGCGGCCCGCATCGTGTTCGAGCGCTGGCCGCACTTCGAGCTGGTGGACTGGGAGGCAACCTTGCGACACGCCTTGCCGCACCAAGCCTGCGATCAGTGGTTTTCAGCCAAGCATCCGCTGGCGCAGTTCTACCAGAGCATTTCGCGCAACAGTCGCGCATGGTCGGCCGGTTGCCGCGGTCCGACTTGGCCCTGCGCCGATGCGCTGGCGATGGCGCAGGTGCTGGAGCCACACGCGGCCCTCGAGCGTGTGACGCGCGCTGCGACGGTGGAATTGGGTGGAGCGTTCACGCGTGGCATGACCGTCGTGGACTGGCGTGGCGAGCACGATTTGCGCGCAAACGCCGATATCCTGATGCGCTTCGATCAGGCGCGCTTCGAAGCGATGGTGCAACGCGCCGTAGGCGGTTGAAATCGCTCCCGCTCGCTGACCCCAGCCCGAGTGCCAGGGTCAGCGGACGCACGCCCAGGTGCGCTCGGGCTCAGGGCGGATTCGCCCTCCGAATGAACCGATCAGTTCACCGCGCGCTGCTCGTACCAGCGCATCAGTCTCTCCTTGGTCGCGAGCTTTTCGCGCTTCATCTGGGCCACGGCCGAGGGCGCCAGCGGCAAGGCGCCATTGGACGCATCGGCCACTTGGCGGTCCAGCTTCTGATGCCGTTGATAGAGCCGGCGAAATTCTCCGTCGGACTGCAGCAAAGCGTCGATTTCACTTTGTGGGTGGGCTTCAAACATGTCTGCTTACCTCCTGTTGATCGATGGCTGACACGTGGACAACGCGCGTCCCGCCAACACGGGGGACCGTGCCGGAAGCGAAATGTTCCATCGAGGGGAAAACGCGCGCGAGGTCGGCTTGGCTCAAGCCATGAATCCCGTGCCCGCGTTCGCGCTCGGATCGGTTGACCTGTCCGAGGCGAAACGCCGTGCAGCCGCTGGGATTGGGCATCGTGCCAGTTCCGAGGTGCGTGCGGGGCGCAAATACCCCGCACGCTTGAACCTACTCGCTTCGCGAATCACTCGCAAGTGGCACCGCATCACGCCACAGGCGGGCCTCAATTGGCGCCCAGGACCACGATCTCCACGCGCCGATTTCGCGCCCTTCCGTCGCGCGTGGCGTTGTCCGCAATCGGGCGCCCTTCTCCCAGGCCCACGGCCGTCAGGCGCTTGGCGTCCACGCCGTCCTGCACCAAGGCATCACGCACGGCCTCGGCACGTTTTTGCGACAGCACTTGATTGAGGTTGTCGCCGCCTTCGCTGTCGGTGTGACCTTCAATCATCACCTCCTTGCCCGGGAAACGATTGACGAACTCCACCACACGCTGGAGGTTGGCCCGCGCTTCGGGCTTGAGTCGTGATTGCCCGCTGGCGAAGGCATCGCCGGACAGGGTCATGACTTGACCGCGAGCTTCACTGGTCGCCGTCATCGACTGCAATTGCAAGCGCAGGCTATCGGCGGCGGCAAAGGCCAGGTCGGCCTGCTTGCGCGCCAGCGCGGCTTCCGCCGACTGCGCCTCGGCCAAGCGCTTGGCCTGTTCGGCCTCGGCGCTGGAAAGTTCGCTCAGAGCCAGCGCATTGGCCGCTTCCTCTTGCGCACGCGCTGCCTCTTCGGCGCGCGCCAAGCTCTGCAGGCGCAGCTTCTCGGCCTCAAGGCGGGACGCTTCGGCATCGCGCTGGCTGGCCGTCAGCAAGATGCGATCTTTCTCCCGCTCCAACTCGCGCACTTGGTGCTGGAGAGATTCCACTTCCGCCACGGCGCGTGCAATGTCGAGGCGTCGCTCAGCCGCGTACAGCGCATCGTCCCGCAGACGCCGGCCCGTCTGCGCCAAGGCATCGATGGCTTGCTGCGCGCGCAAGCGCTCGGCCGGTGCAAGGCTGCCCAGGACGGGATCCTGCTCCAGTGTCTTCAATTGTGCACGCATGCGCTCCACATCGGGATCCAGCTTGTCGGCCTGCGCCGAAAAACTGACTGCCAAGGCGATCAGGGCAATCCAAGATAAAAGCTTCATCGCAGCGTGCCCTCGCCCAGCAGTTCTCGACGCAGACGCTGGTTCTCGTCGCTCAATTCCCGCACCTTTTCACGCAGCGTCGCCGCACGCGAGCGCGCCTGTGCCAGCTGCACCTCCAGCTCAGCGCGAGCGGCATTGCGATCGGACACGTCGTAGTCGCGTTCGGAAAACGCCGCCTCGGCCGCCGCCAGCAATTGCGAGGCACGATTCAACTCGACCGGCGCATAGCTCTGCGCGCCAAGGTCCCGGGCATCGGCGATCTGATCGTGGAGACTGTCGAGACCCGCGCGCGATGGCGGCGTGGTGGCACAGCCGATCAACATCACAAAAATGATGAGCAAGGCTGGAAATGTCAGGAGTCTTGGTGTCATATGATGGTGCTTGGGGATTGGGCACGCACATTGGCCGGGATACATGGCATTCTGGCGTCCCAACGTTTTCGGTGCAAACTCTGGTCGTTCGACTCGGGGCGCGCTCATCGAACTTACCAAGGAATCGCAGATGGATATCGGTTACTTCCTCAAGCTCATGACCGAGAAGAACGCTTCGGACATGTTCCTGACCACCGGCGCACCGGTGAACATCAAGGTCGAGGGCAAACTCTATCCACTCGGCAATACCGGCCTGCCGGCGGGCATGGTGAAGAAGATCGCCTACTCGCTGATGGACGAAGGTCAGGTGCCACAGTTCGAACGCGACCTCGAACTCAACATGGCCATCGCAGTGAAGGACGCAGGGCGTTTTCGCGTCAATGTGTTCAAGCAGCGCGGTGAAGTGGGCATGGTGATCCGCGCGATCAAGAGTGATATTCCGACGATCGCGCAACTCAAACTGCCGGACATCCTGCAGGAAATCATCATGGAGCCGCGCGGCTTGGTGCTGGTGGTGGGTTCCACCGGTTCGGGCAAGTCGACCTCGCTGGCGGCGATGATCGATCACCGCAATACCAGCACCACCGGCCATATCCTCACGGTGGAAGACCCCATCGAATTCCTGCATCGACACAAGAAGTCCGTGGTCAACCAGCGCGAGGTGGGTCTCGACACGCACGGCTTCCATAACGCGCTCAAGAACGCCATGCGTGAAGCACCCGATGTGATCCTGATCGGCGAGATCCTCGATCAGACCACGATGGAAGCGGCCATTTCCTTCGCCGAAACCGGGCACCTGTGCTTGGCGACGCTCCACTCCAACAACGCCGACCAGACCTTGGAGCGCATCCTAAACTTCTTCCCCGAGGCGGCGCACAAGAACATCCTGATGAACTTGTCGCTGAACCTCAAAGCGGTGGTCAGTCAACGCCTGGTCACGGGCACCGACGGCAAGCGCATGCCGGCCACCGAGGTCTTGATCAATACCCCGCTGATCCGCGACATCATCCGTCGTGGTCAGGTTCACGAGATCAAGGAAGCGATGGAGCGCTCGCTGGAAGAAGGCATGCGCACCTTCGATCAGGATCTGTTCCGCATGTACAAGAGCGGGCTGATCACGCTGGAAGAAGCGTTGCGCAAGGCCGACTCCTACGACGGACTGGCGCTCAAGATCCGTCTGTCCGAAGGTGCCAGCGGCGAGCACGATCCGTACGCCGACACGTTCGGAACCTGAGCTTGGACTGTGCCTGCGCGGCAGCGCGGGCCAAATGTTCAGTGGTGGGTCGCTGGCGCGTCCGGTTGGTTTTCCGGCCGGGCATCCTGAAACGCTCGCAGCTCCAGACAGCGCTGCTCGATCCGACACAGAGTCGGATACGGCGATAGATCAAGGTTGAAACGACGGGCGTTGTAGAGCTGCGGCACGAGGCAACAATCGGCCATGGTCGGAATGTCGCCTTCGCAAAAATCACCGGTCGACGGATGATCAAACACCGAGGCCTCGAAGGCCGCCAGTCCACTGGCGATCCAATGCTGCGTCCAAGCCAGACGCGCATCCTCGCCTACCCCCAAGGTGTGCTCCAGATACTGCATCACGCGCAGATTGGCCAAGGGGTGAATGTCGCAGGCCACCAACTGTGCCAGCCCACGCACGCGCGCACGGTCGCGGGCAACTTCCGGCAACAGCGGCGGCGAGGGATGAACTTCGTCCAGATATTCGATGATGGCAAGGGATTGCCGCACGATCCGTTCGCCGTGCTGGAACACCGGCACCAAGCCGGCGGGGTTGACCGCCAGAAACTCTTCGGCGTGCTGCTCGCCGCCGTCACGGGTGAGGTGGACCGGGACACACTGATAGGCCAAACCCTTGAGGTTCAGCGCAATACGGACACGGTAGGAGGCGCTCGATCGCCAATAGCTGTGCAGACGCAACTTTCCGTTCATGGAACCGCCCTCGCTTGCGTTTGCTACAGCGTAGCGCGATCCGGGGCGGCGTGCGACTGAGCTCAGCCGCTCACCCGCATCGTCTGCTCGATCGCACCGAAAATCGTGGCTCCGCGACGGTCGAGCATTTCGATACGCACGACGTCGCCGGCCTTCATGAAAGCCGTTTTCGGCGCCCCGCTCTCCAGAGTTTCAACGGTTCGGCGTTCGGCAAAGCATGAGGCACCCAAGCGGGTGTCCTCATTGGCCACGGTACCGGAACCCACGAGGGTGCCTGCCGTCAGCGGGCGGGTGCGCGCCGCATGGGCGATGAGTTGGGCGAAATTGAACTGCATGTCCACGCCCGCTTCGGGTGCGCCAAACCACTCGCCGTTGTAGTGGGTCAACATCGGCCGATGCAGCTTGCTGTCGCGCCAGTCCTCACCCAATTCATCCGGCGTGACGAACACCGGCGACAAGGCCGAACGCGGCTTGGATTGGAGAAATCCGAAGCCCTTGGCCAACTCCGGCGGAATGAGGTTGCGCAGCGACACATCGTTGACCAAGCCCACCAGCACGATGTGGCTGGCGGCCTGTTCCACCGACACCGCCATTGGCACATCATCGGTAATCACGACCACTTCGGCTTCAAGGTCGATGCCCATGTCCACGCTCGGTACCCGCACCGGCTCGCGCGGGCCAAGGAAGCCGCCACTGGTGGCCTGATACATCAAGGGATCGGTGTAGAAGCTCTCGGGCACCTGCGCCCCGCGCGCACGCCGTACGCGCTCGACGTGGGGCAGGTAGGCCGAGCCATCGACAAATTCGTAAGCGCGTGGCAAGGGC
>DASSYF010000018.1:0-72295 GCA_035703435.1 Chiayiivirga sp.
TTCAACCCCAAGCGTTCATTGCTGACTCTTAGGTTTATGTTTGACGCTTGCAATAGGCTACTCACCCATCGCCAGACGTCCGCACAAGTTACCTGCGTACACTGTCAAAGATCCGGTCGAAACCTACGACACTTGCGTGCCGACACTTGCGTGTCTTCTCGGTTTCATCAACTTGGGCGTTTCGTCCAAGCGAGCCGCTCACTATACACCAGTTTTTTCGTTCGTCAACACTTGCTTCGAAGAATGTTCAGCCTCTCGTCTCAAGTGCCGCCGACCACAATGGGCATGTCGTTAGCGGGCCGCGCAGTTTAGACCGGATCTTCGATCTGTCAAGCCTCGCACGCAGCCTCGCACGCGGTGCTCGTATGACTCGCCTTGTGCCAACCGCCCGTCAAGCAAGGGCAACTGCCGATCTGGCGGCGCATGCGCTATCGTCAGCGGATGCAAAGTGTCTCGGACACGCCATGGATCATTCGATGAAGGCGATCACTGCAACGATGCTGTTCTTGCTCCTGCTTTCGGGCTGCGCCGATGGCGCATCGCCGTGGGTGGAGTTGAATGGCCAGCGCTACGAAGTCGAGCTGGCGATGGACGACGACAGTCGCATTCGGGGTCTGATGTTCCGCGACGACATGCCGCAAACCCACGGCATGTTGTTCGTGTTCGATCAGCAGCAGCCCTTGGCGTTCTGGATGCGCAACACCCGTATCCCGCTGGACATCCTTTACTTCGATGATTCACTGCGATTGATCTCGATTGCTGCGGGCGTACCGCCCTGCACCACCCAGCAGTGCCCGTCCTATCCAAGCAAGGGTCCTGGCCGATTTGTGCTGGAACTCAACGCCGGGCAGGTGCGCAAGTTGGGCACCAAAGCGGGCGACACTTTGCGGTTGGCCCCCGCATTGCGCGCTCGCATTCAACCACCTCCACGCGATGGCGGTGATCGCCAATGACCCCATCGCCCAAGCCATCGCCACTGGAGGCATGGACGGCACTTGGCACCACGCCGGATGCGCAGCTGGACTTGCTTTCCGCATCGCTGCTGGTGGCGCGCGATGAGTATCCCGACATGGATGTGGCGCTGTGTCAGGCGCAGCTCGATGAGCACGTGCAACGCGTGAAGGCGTCGCTGCCGGAGGATGCCAACCTGCAACAGCGACTGGCCATCTTGTCGCATTATCTGTTCGAGCAAGTCGGCTTTTCTGGCAATCACGAGGCCTTCTACGACCCACGCAACAGTTATCTGAATCAGGTTCTGGAGCGCAAGCTGGGAATTCCATTGAGCCTGGGTGTGGTGCAGATGGAGGTCGCACGACGCCTCGACGTGCCCTTGCAGGGCGTTTCGTTCCCGGGGCATTTTCTGCTCCGTCTGCAAGTGGATGGTGGCTTGCTGGTGCTTGATCCCTACAACCACGGGCGCTCGATCGATGCCGATGAGCTGCGTTCGCGCGCCAGCCCGCACATGGGCGGCGTGGAGATCGACGATCAACAGCTCATGCAGATGCTCGAACCAGCCAGTCACCGACTGATCGTGATGCGCATGTTGCGTAATCTCATGCATGTGTACGAAGAGCAGGAGTGCCTCGACAAGGCCCTGCGCTGCGCCGATCGGCTGGTGCGCGTGGCGCCTAACCAAGCCGATGCCTTGCGCGATCGCGGTATGCTCTATCACCAATTGGGACACCTGAGTGCGGCACGTGCGGACCTGTCGCGTTACTTGGTGATCCTTCCCAACGCCGACGATGCCGATGCCGTGCGCGACTTGTTGATCGACAGCAGCGCACGCGCCCCACGCCTGAACTGAGGCCGCATAACTGTGCGTCTGTCCTCGCCCTGCCAAAACACGAGCCCTGCATGAGTACCAATCACGAACTGTTCCAACGCGCCCAGCGCTGTATTCCAGGTGGCGTCAATTCGCCGGTGCGGGCCTTTCGCGCCGTGGGTGGCGAACCGTTCTTCACTGCCCGTGCCGATGGCCCATACCTGTGGGACGTCGAAGGCGCGCGTTACATCGATTACGTCGGATCCTGGGGGCCCATGATCGTCGGCCACAATCACCCCAAGGTGCGCGACGCGGTCGCGAGTGCGATCGGCAACGGGCTCAGCTATGGCACACCCTGTCCGGCGGAAGTCACCATGGCCGAGACGATCACACGCCTTGTGTCATCCGTCGAAGTGGTGCGCATGGTCAACTCCGGCACCGAGGCCACGATGTCGGCTATCCGCTTGGCGCGTGGCGCCACCGGACGCACGTGCATCGTCAAGTTCGAAGGTTGCTATCACGGCCACGGCGATTCGTTTCTGGTGAAAGCCGGCTCCGGCGCCCTGACGCTCGGCACGCCAACCTCACCCGGCGTGCCGGCAAGCCTGGCCGACCTTACCCTGACCTTGCCGTACAACGACTTCGCCGCGGCCACCCGGCTGTTTGAAACCCATGGCAGCCAGATCGCTGGCCTGATCGTGGAACCGGTGGCCGGCAACATGAATTGCATTCCGCCGCGTGAAGGCTATTTGCAACACCTGCGTGCGCTGTGCACCCAGTACGGCGCGATTCTGATTTTCGATGAAGTGATGACCGGCTTTCGCGTGGCGCTGGGTGGCGCTCAGGCGTACTACGGCATCAAACCGGACCTCACCACGTTTGGCAAGATCATTGGCGGCGGCATGCCGGTGGGTGCTTACGGTGGGCGCCACGATTTGATGGAGCAGATTGCGCCGGCAGGACCGATCTACCAAGCCGGCACCCTCAGCGGCAATCCGGTGGCGATGGCGGCAGGTTTGGCGATGCTGGAGTTGATCCAATCCCCCGGCTTCCACGAGGAACTCGCGCGTCGCACGCGCCTGCTCTGCGACGGCCTACAGGCCATCGCCGACGGCGCGGGCATCGCCTTCAGCACCCATCGCGTGGGCGCGATGTTCGGCTTGTTCTTCACGCGCGAGAAGGTGGAGACCTACGCCCAAGCAACGGCCTGCGATGTGGCGCGCTTCAATCGTTTCTTTCAGGGCATGCTGGCACGCGGCGTGTTCCTTGCGCCTTCTGCGTTCGAGGCCGGCTTTCTTTCCAGCGCCCACGACGAAGGCGTCATCGCCGCCACCCTCGACGCCGCGCGCGGCGCGTTCGCGCAGCTCGCTGCCGGCTGAGAATTTCAGCTACGCGGGGCCATGGCGATCACGGCAATGGCCGCGATCGCCAACACGATGCCGATCCGGTTCCAGCGGCTGGTCGGCTCGGAAAACACCAGCACGCCGGTGAGGGTTCCGAGTACCACGACGCCGATGTTCATCGTGGCAAACACCACGGCGGGACTGTCGGGCAAGACCTGATGGGCCCGCACATAGCAAATGATGTTGCCGAAGTTGAGCGCACCCAACAGCAGGCCGGCGGCCAGATTGTGGACGCTCAGTCGCGCGCGCCCACGCCATTGACGCCACCACTGCACCGCCAGCATTCCGGCAAAGGCCAAGGCAAAGCTCACGGTGAGACTGGCGGAAAATGGCGTACCTGCGCGCGCAATGAACTTCAGTGCCACATCCACCACGGCAAAACCGACCCACACCGTCAACAGCCAGACGAGGGTGTGGCGCGTGGCAGTGGCATTCGTGGTCGGACGCGCCAGAATCGCCACGATCGCCACCAGGCCAAGCCCCAGGCCCAGCAGCTTCATCGTTCCGGCCGGTTCGGAAAATACCGTGAATGCTGCGATCAACGACAGCAGCAAAGACAACCGCTGAGCAATGTCGGTGCGCACGATGCCGGCCTGCCGCACCGCATTGGCCAGTACCAGAAACAGACTCGGAAGGATCACAGCCAAGGCCAGCAGCGCAAGCCAGGGTGTACCGGGCGAGTCCAGTCGCGCCAGCGGTGGATCAAGCCACCAGACGCACAGCGCACTTGCCGCCAGATAGTTCCAGGTCACCGCCTGTGCCACATCGATGCGATGCCGCGGCATGAGTTTCAGCAGCACCGATACCAGCACGCTGAACATCGCGGCCGCGAGAACGAAGCTCATGCCAAGCTCAGCCTGATTGAACGGCCGATTGATCCAGCGCCAACATCAGCCAAGCGCGGGCCTTGTGCCAGTCGCGATTGACGGTGCGCACATGGACATCGAGAAGATCGGCGGTTTCCTGTGGGCTGTAGCCGGCGAAGTAGCGATACAGCACGACTTGAGCCAGTCGCGGATCGTGCCGTTCGAGTTCGTCCAGAGCCGAGTCCACTTCCAGCAGGCGTGCCAATTCGGCGGCATCCTCGAACGGTTGTTCGTCCATCGCATGTTGCAACTCACCCATGCGTTTGGCCTCGGTCAGCCGGCTGCGAGCATGATCGATCAGGATCTGTCGCATCGCCCGCGCCACGAGCGAGAAAAAGTGTTCCCGACCTTCCAGATTGGGATAGTCCGCGCGCCGCAGCTTGAGGTAAGCCTCATGCACCAGGGCCGTGGTGGACAGGGTTTCGCTGGCATCCATACGCCGACGCTGGGCACGCGCCAAGCGCCGCAGATCCTGATGCACCAGTGGCATCAGCACATCCATGGGATTGGCCTCGCCAGTCGCCGCAAGAATGCGGGCGATCTGATCCAGAGGTTCGTCGTTGGTGTTGGTGGCAATCACGAAAATCGACTCACGCCTCGCGTGCAGGCTGGCCCCCGCCAGACTCACTATTGTGCACGATCCATCAAAGCACCGCTTTCCTGTGCGTCATCGCGCCACTGGAATAGCCGCAGGGCTCGCTCGAATGGGGTGTCGAGTGGTGCCTCGATCCGCAGCGGGCTGGCATCGACTGGGTGGGCGAAACTGAGCGAGCGCGCATGCAGCAACATGCGATGGATACCACGCAGGCGGAAGGCGAGATTGCGCCGGCCATCGCCGTGGCTGGTATCGCCAATCAGGTGATGGTCGATGTGTTTCAAGTGCCGGCGGATCTGGCGAAAGCGCCCGGTTTCGGGCGCGCATTCAAGCCAGGCATAACGCGACGTTGGGAAGCCTGCGGCCGGTTCGTCCAGTTCGCCTTTTGCCAATACCCGAAACTGAGTGATTGCCGGCTTCTTGTCCGGCTTGCCGGGTCCGCCATCGAGTGGGTGGTCAACCCGGAAATCAGCTTCGGCGGGCCAGCCACGGCACACGGCCCAATAGCGCTTCGTGACCTCGCGTGACATGAACTGCCGACCGAGCTGCCCGGCCGTATCGCGGTCAAACGCCATCAACAGGCAGCCGCTGGTGGCACGATCGAGACGATGGATGAGGTGGATGGATTTGCCGAACTGTTCGCGCAAACGGTCTGCCGCGAAATCGCATTCGCCGCGCGCCAGCTTGCTGTCGTGCACCATGAGTCCTGCGGGTTTGTTCACCACCGCGAGCTGTTCATCGCGATACAGCACCGCCAGCGCCTCACGGTCTGACGAAGGGCTCGTGCTCGTGGAACTCACGTGCGCACCGCACTCAAGGGCAAGGATCGCCCCGCTTTCACCACCCGCAGCACCACGCTGGAATTGACATTGGCCACGCAATCCTCGCGCAGCAGCCGATCGAGCAGAAAACGCGAGAACTGATCCAGATCGGCCACCGCCACGTGCAGGATGTAATCCACATCGCCAGTGAGCGCATGGCAGGACACCACTTCATCCCAACCATTGACCAGCTCGGCGAACTGTTCGACCTGTGCGGGTTCGCGGTGCAACAACTGCAGGCGCACGAAGGCTTGCAGTCCCAGGCCGATGCGTTTGGGGTCCAGATGCGCGCCATACCCCGAAATCACGCCCTCGCGTTCCAACCGTTGCACCCGCCGCAGGCAGGCCGAGGGCGAGAGGTTCACGCGCTCGGCCAGTTCGGCGTTGGTCAGGCGGCCGCCGAGTTGAAGATGCGACAGCAAGGCCAGGTCGGCCCGATCCAGTTCGACTGCGAAAGACATATTCATACTTCAATTGATCTTGTTGCGCACGATTATTGCGCAAACACGGCTGAGTAACGCAACAAAGCAAGATCATTGCGCCGACAAATCGCTACATTGAAGCATTCCATAACACGGCTGCGATCATGCTTGCGCAACGATTGGACCAGAAGGTCACCGACAAGGGTTATGTCCCGATCTATGCCAGCGGCGTGGTGGCGCAGGACTGGTCGCACTACACCGACACCGATCACGCCGTGTGGGCGCAGCTCTACGCCCGTCAGCGCGAAGTGTTGCGCGGCCGCGCCTGCGATGAGTTCCTGGATGCCATGGCCCACCTTGAGATGGGGCCGCAGCAGATTCCACGCTTCGAGGAACTGGATGTGCACTTGCAGCGCGCTACCGGCTGGAAGCTGGTAGCGGTGGAAGGCCTGCTGCCCGACGAGGTGTTCTTCGGCCATCTGGCGGCACGTGAGTTTCCGGTCACGCGCTGGATCCGCAGCCCCGAGCAGCTCGATTACCTCGCCGAACCGGATCTCTTCCACGATCTGTTCGGGCACGTTCCGCTGTTGATGAACCCAATCTTCGCCGACTACATGTGCGCCTACGGCCAAGGCGGCCTGAAGGCGCTGGCGCTGGGGCCGCGCGCCCTGCAACAACTGGCGCGGCTCTACTGGTACACGGTGGAATTCGGCCTGATCAACACCCGCGCCGGCCTGCGGATCTACGGCTCGGGCATCCTCAGCAGCGCCGGTGAAAGCCGCCATTGCCTGGAGTCCGCCGCACCCAACCGCATCGGATTTTCCTTGGAACGCCTGATGCGCACCCGCTATCGCATCGACAGTTTTCAGAAAACCTATTTCGTGATCGACAGCTTCCAGCAATTGTTCGATGCCACCTTGGCCGAGTTCAATCCGATCTACGCGCGACTGGCCGACCAAAGCGATTTGGCGGCCGGCGACGTGCGTGCCGGGGACCACGTACTGCAACACGGCACCGGCGAAGGCTGGGCCACCAGCGCCGACACCTGAAACACACGTCGGTTGGGGCTGGACAATTTTCGAACGCGATCATGGTCGCATTCGGTTTCGCAGGCAGACCATGGCACTTTGGAACTCGGCGGCGAGCCCCGCATCGCGCCCGATTGTCGGTGCGTCGGTTTGGGCGACCGCGCCTGACCTGACACGAAAGATGATGTGACGAAACCCTCATGAGTGGGCGGTTCGGGTTTGTGCGAACATCGAAGTCACCGTCACCACGATGGTTTGCTACGGATTCGCACCACGCATGCCTGCCCCAGAGCCTACGCCCAACCCGATTTGTGAATCCTCCCGCCTTGGTGGGACCGACGACGCGCTGTCTCCGTTGCTCTACACCGAATTGAAGGCGCTCGCAGCACGCGCGCTGCGAGGCGAGCGCCACGGCCACACCCTGCAAACAACCGCCTTGGTCAACGAGGCGTGGTTGCGCGTCGCCGAACAGCGTCGTCTCGACCCCGCCAACCGCGCGCAGGTCTTGGGCATTGCAGCGCAGATGATGCGCCGCGTGCTCGTTGACCACGCACGCCGCCGCAGTGCCGCCAAGCGACCGACGTCCGACATGCAGATCGCGATCGCTGAAATCGAATCGCATGAAGGCCATGCGCAGTTGGGCGCCGATCTGTGTGAATTGGATAGCGCACTGGAGCGGCTGGCGTCGATGAATCCACGGCAGGCACAGGTGATCGATCTGAAGTTCTTCGCTGGCCTGGAATTGGACGAGATCGCCGATGTGCTTGGCGTCGCGCGGCCAACGGTCGTGCGTGATTGGCGCATGGCGCGCGCATGGCTGCAACGCGAGCTGGCGCATGACTGATTCGCTTTATGCACAAGCCCAAGCCATCGCACACGTCTTGCTCGAATTGCCACCCTCCGCACGCGCTGACGCCCTGCTCCAGCACTGCGCTGGAAGACTTGATCTGCAGCACGAGGTGGAGTGGCTGTTGCGTGCGGCCGAGGATGAGGCACTGGATTGTGTACCCGACAGCATCCTTCAGGCGCAGCGCCTGGTCACCGACGACCAGCGAGTCGATGCGGCCGCATCCAGCCGATATCGCCTGATCGAGCAAATCGGCGAAGGCGGCATGGGCGTGGTATGGCTCGCGGAACGTGAAGTCGCAGGCGTGCTCCAGCGCGTTGCCTTCAAGCGCCTGCACCACAGCTCCCGCGCCCAACGCACACGCTTGCGCGAAGAGCAGCGGATTCTGGCGACCATCGACCACCCGAACGTGGCACGTCTGGTGGATGCGGGCGACGATGAAAATGGCGTTCCGTTCCTGGCGATGGAATATGTCGATGGTCTGCGCATCGACCATTGGTGCTCGCAGCACCAACCGGACCTGCGCGCGCGCATCGCCTTGTTCATCAAGGTTTGCGCTGCGGTCTCTTACGCCCATCAGCGCCTCGTGATCCACCGCGACATCAAGCCGGCAAACATCCTGATCGATACGTCGGGCGAACCACGACTACTGGACTTCGGAATCGCTCGCCTGATCGACGCCGAGGGCGCCCATTCACCCACGACGCGGTTGATGACGCCCGCGTACGCCAGCCCCGAACAGCTTGAGGGCAAGCCGCTGGGGACGGCCACCGATGTGTGGTCGCTCGGACTGGTGCTGTATGAACTCCTGACTGGCCTGCACCCGTTCGGTTATCTGGATACCGATCAGGCCCGAAGCCATGCCGCCCTGACCCAGGATGCGCCACCACCCAGTCAGCCTCGCACGCTCAGCACGTCCTCACATTTCGCCTCACACAGAGCCCTTCGGATTCCAGCGGACATCGACGCGATCGTGCTCAAGGCGCTTCGTCGTGCGCCCCAGCAACGCTATGCCTCGGTGCGGGAGTTGGCCGAAGACCTGGGGAACTTTCTGGCCGAGCGTCCCGTGCGTGCGCGGCGGGGGCAGTGGACTTACCGCCTCCAGCGCTACGTGCTGCGTAACCGCTGGCCACTCGGCGCAGGTTTGGCGCTGGCACTGGCCGGGGTCACGTTCACGTGGCATGCGCTGAATTCCGCGCGCGAGGCCCGCCTGCAAGCCCAGGTGGCACGGAGGACGACGGACTTTCTGGTGTCGGTGTTTGCCTTGTCCGATCCAACACAAAGCGATAGCACCGGCTTCAGCGCACGCGACGTGCTCGACCGTGGTCGTGACCGCGTGAATCAGGAGTTGGCCGATCAGCCACGTGTCCAGGCCGAGTTGCTGGAGGGGTTGGGCAAGGCGTATTACGGGATCAATGAAGGGCGTTCGGGCGCGACCTTGTTCGACTCGGCGGCGAATTTGAATCTGAGTGCCGCGATCAACAAGCCCTTGGCCGCGGCGCGAAATCTTCGCGCAAAGTCCGCCGCCATCCTGGCCAGCGGCGGCGCCACCGACGAGGCGCAGGCCACCGCACTACGCGCATTCGAACTCACCCGGATGCATGCCGGTGATGATCCCTTGGCGATGGCGGATGCCTATGCCAGCGTGGCCATCGCACACAACGAGGCCGGCGAGGACGGGGCGGCCGTGCGCGCGGTACACATGGCCTTGAAACTTCGCGAATCCGCACACGACTCACCGACGAACCTGGCGCGAAGTCACACCGACCTGTGCCACGTGCTCGCAGGTGCTGGCCACTACGCCGAGGCACAAACGCATTGCGAACGTGCCCTTGCACTCCATGCCAGCGTCGGGGCCGAACGCAGCAATGACTATCGCGTCGCCCTGCGCAGGTTGGAAAGCACCTTGGCCTACCGCGGTCAATACGAGCGCAGCCTGGCGCTCGCACGGGAGCGACTGGCACTTACACGCGAGTTGTACGGTGAAGACAGCTCGGTGCTTGCGATCGAGCGGGTGATGATGGCCGATCGACTGGGGGAACGCGGCGCATTCGACGAAGCCGAGCACTTGATGGAGCTCGGGCTGCCGGTGATTCGGCAACGCAACGGCCGGCACAGCTCGCAGTATGCAAAGGCCATCTTCATGGCAGGCTGGCTGCGCGCGCTCAAAGGCGAATTCCAGACGGCGCTGCCACGGTTGCGGGAGGCACTCGTGATTCAGGGCGACCTGGTCGGGCCAGGTGATCGCGGGCTATTGCTGGTCCTGAAAACCGCGCTGGCGCAGACGCTGATCGAGTCCGGGCAGGCCGATACCGAGGCGCGCACCTTGCTCGAGTCCGTGCTTGCCGAACGCAGCAAAAGCGACGGCAGTGCCGACGACATGGCCTATGCGCGCCTGCCGCTTGCGCAATGGCACGCGGCGCGCGGCGAGGCAGCGGAAGCCGACGTCTTGCTGAAACAGATCGACGCCGTTGGCGATGGTGTCGAACAAGAACTGCACGCGCGTGCCGCCACGACCCGTTCGATCATTCTGGCGGCAAGTGGTGACCTGGAAGGCGCGCGCGACCAATCGCGGATCGCGTATGAATTGATGCTGGAAGATCGTGGCGCCGACAATCCACGCACCGTCCGTCTGGCAATCGCGTACGCGCAGGCCCTTCGGGCGGTGGGCGAAACAAATGTCGCGCGTGGGCTGGAACGCACCTATGGCCCTCGCCTTGATCGTGCCTACCCAGCGGACTCGGCGTATCGGGCACGACACCGTTTCAGTGAATGAACGCGATTGACGACCTTCGCACGACGCGTTGAACCGGCTGCCTGATGCACACCTGCTCGCCCCTGGATTCGGCGGCGAGCAGGCTGCAATCATGATCCGACGACGCCGAACCTCACTTCGTGCGACTGGACCACACCAGCGCACCGGACGGCGCGCGAATTTCCAGAACGCCATCGCCGGTGAGGTGGACGCCGCTGCCCGATTGCGGGGCGGTGGCCGGTGCTTGCCAGATCAGCCCGCCATCGGCGTCGGTCACCGCCAAGCGGCCATCGCGCGTCATCTCGACCGCGGCTGCATTCGCGTAGTTCACCGCAGGATCATTGTTGATGCACCAGACGAAGCGATTGTCCTGGCTGGTGTAGACGCAGAGGTTGCCGTCATTCTGGAAGGTGATGTAGTGCCCTTCCATGCCATAGCGGTAACCGCGCTGCAGCTTTTCTCCGGGCAAGAACAGACCCATGGATTGCCCGGTGGCGGCCGGCGCAAGGGTTTCGACCGGGGCGGGCCGCTCGGCCTCCCGTTCCGACGGCGGCAGCGCCGTGATGGTCTGCTGGAACTGCTGTGCGCTCGCGATGAAGCCGGTATCGCCAGTGGCCGCAACGTCATAGACGCAGTGGGACAAGGCCATGGGATCCTTGATCGCTGCGGCCTTGCATTGGTCGTACGCATCGCGACGGGCGGCGGGATCCAGATCGGCGACACGTTGCTGCTTGCCTGCGATCGCGGTCGCAGGAACGGGCTTGCCGTGTCCGAACAGCGCCTCGTTGGCCTTGAGGCGCCAGCTTTCACCCACGCGCGAAATGGCCTGATCACCGCCGGAAAGGGACAGGACCTCACCCCCACGCACCTGGAAATCATTGTCGCGTACACCGTCCAGATTGCCGATCAGGCCCTCGTAGGTGCGCTTGGGTGGCAAGTCACGACGGACTTCGATGTCCATGGTCTTGTTGGGGTAGTACACCAGACGCGCGACCAGACTCTCGTTGGGCCAGTAAATGAGAACGAACGATTTCCCGCCGTATGACTGTCCCTCGATGGCACCGCCACCCGGCAGCGTCGTGCGCGTCGTCGGCAACGCGGCGGGCTCTCCATTCACGAGGAACTTCAGCTCGGGGAGCTGGTACATCTCGATGACATCCCCCATCACGCGGATGGCCGCAGCGCGATTGACCGACACCTTGGGGTTCTTGTCCCATGCCTCCTGGCGCGCCTGGATGACGGCTTCGCCATTGGTGGACTGGAACAACAGGAAGTCGCCGGTGGCCTGGAAGTCGAACACGAGGCCGTCGAGGGTGCGAATGTGGACGTCACCGTGCGAAGTCGGGACGAAGTGGCCCGGATTCGGACGCGGCGTGTCGACCACGACCGTGCTGCCATTCAAGGAAACCTGCGCCGATTTCAGTTGATTGCCAACCGGGCACCAGTCCACCTGGGTGATGACCACTCGGTTGCGGCCCGGTGCGACCAGATCCTTGAGGTCGGTCGTGGAAGCGCCCTGGGAAGCGCGCGTCACATAGCTGCCGTCGACCACGGTGCCGCCCGGATGGCGACTGTTGAAGATGGTGATGCGAGAGGCATCGTCCATGCCGTCGAAAACGATCTTGAACTCATCCACGCGCGCATTCGGCGAGACCTCGACGAAGGTCTGGAAGTAGGTGTAATCGACGGCCCGGCGGCAACTGCCGCCTGCCGCCGAGATTTTCGACGCATTCGGCCCACCAAATCCGATGGTGTCGGGATTGGGTGCGGCAACCCAGCCGGGGCCTTCGGCCGGGATGTCGGCCTGGTTGAAGGCGACATAGCCGTTTTCCGGCAACGCGCCATTGGGTGGCAACTCGGTATCGAGTTTGATCACGGCCTGGCCTTCGTGCATTTGCCAAGGACTGCGACTGACCTGGGCCTGCGCGGCATGCGCCACGCCGAGGACCGCGATCAACGCCATGGCGATGCGTGTGTTCCAGTGAAGAGAGGTGTTCAAGAGGCACTCCTTGTAATGGGTTGACGAAGCGCTGCGCGTGCAATGCACAGTCGCCCGTATCCCGTAGACGCGCAGGATCGAGCCCAAAAGGATCATCCGTGGATGCATTCGACCGCCACGATGATCCAGACGGGTGCTTCAGCGCGGGCTGATCCGGCGATGGCGTGACACGCGACGGGCGGCTTTTGCCGTGCAGTCCCGGCAAAAGCGTGGGCCATTCAGGTCCGTGGCTTGGCGCGGTGGGTGGGGACGGCGGTCCAGGGATCATCGGGCCACGGGTGTTTGGGGTAACGGCCCTTCATTTCCTTTTTGACTTCGGGATAGGTGCGTTCCCAGAAGCCCTTGAGGTCGCGTGTCACCTGCAGTGGTCGGCCTGCCGGGGAGAGCAGGTGCAAGGTCAAGGCCACGCGGCCTTCGGCGATGCGCGGGGTGTCGGCCAAGCCAAACAATTCCTGCAACTTCACCGCCAGCACCGGTTCGGAATCGTGGGCGTAGTGGATGGCGCGATCCATGCCCGAAGGCACGCGAATGCGGCTGGGCGCCAGGGCATCGACGCGCTCGCGCTGCGACCAATCCACGCATGACTTGAGCGCCGTGGCGAGCTCGGCTTCGCTCAGGGCATCCAGCCGGCGCTTGCCGACCAGGCTCGGGCGCAACCACTGGTCGAGGTCGGCCAGCAAGGCCTCGTCGGAAAAGTCCGGCCAGCCGGCTTCAGGCAACCAGAGCCGCAGGCAGCGCACCCGTTCACGCCACTGACGCGTCGACTCCGTCCACGGCAGGGCATCGAGACCAAGTTTGCGCACCGCATCGACCAAGGCATCGGCAAAGCGCGCCGGGTCGGGCTGGGCGATGGGATGCAGTTCCAGCTCGATGCGATCGAAGCGTTTGACCCGGTGGGCGGCGATGGCGTGCTGATCGGCGTCCCAGTACACGCGATCCTCGCTGATGAAACGTTCGGGATACACGCGCTCGATGGCGGCTTCATCCAGAGGCGCGGCCCGCAGCACGCGAGCGTCACGCTCGGCATCGCGCAGTTCGGCCACGACGATCCAGCGTTCGCCGTACAGGGCGCTGTCGGGCACCAGTTGTACGCTACGCCCACTCGCCAAGGCATAACGCAAGGCATCGTTTGGATACTGGCGTGCGATGCGGTCGGGGAAGGCCAGCATCAGGCGTTCACCCAATTGATGGGCGGCCGCATCGGTCGCAGCCGGCGTGCGCCAACCCATGCGCGAACGCCAGTGCCGCGCGGCGTGATCGATCGCCGCCAGTGCGCCGCGTGAGGCATCGGTCGGCGTGCGTCCGTGGCGAAAGCCGGCCAGCGCCTGCCAGCGCGCCATCACATCATCGCGGCGCGATCCCTTGAGCGGATCACGCGCCTCCAACAAGGCTGCCAGATCGCAGGCCAGCGCGCCCTCGTGCGCATCGTCACTGGCCACCAACATCGCCGCCATACGCGGGTGCGTGCCCAGTGCCAGCATGCGTCGCCCGCGGTCGGTCAGACGGCCATCGTCGAGGGCACCCAAGCGAGCGAGCAGGTCACGCGCCGCCGCCATCGCGCCCTTGGGTGGGGCATCGAAGAAACGCAGCGCATCACTGCCCCAGGCCGCCAGCTCCAGCGCCAGCGCGGACAGTTCGGTGGTGAGGATTTCGGCTCGTCGCGCCGGCTCCAGCCGCTGCGATTCGGGCCAGAGGCGATAACACCAGCCCTCGGCCACCCGTCCTGCACGGCCGGCGCGTTGCTGCGCCGAGGCCTGCGAAATCGTTACCGTGTCCAGCCGCGGAAAGCCGGAGTTGGGATCAAAACGCGGTTCGCGTGCAAGACCGGAATCGATCACCACGCGCACGCCCGGCAAGGTCACCGAGGATTCGGCCACGTTGGTCGCCAGCACCACGCGACGCTGCCCCGATGGCGCAGGCTGCAACACAGCCACCTGCGCTTCGACTGCCAATTCGCCATGCAGGGCCAGTACTTCGGCGGGCAACGCAGCGGCTTCGAGCGCACGTTGCACCTCGGCAATCTCGCGCTGGCCCGGCAGAAACGCCAGCACATCGCCTGGGAGCTGTGCGAGGGCGTGCTCCACCGCACGGCGCATGTGCGCAGTCAAGGACTCCTCGCGCCGAGCTGGCAGGTACGCCACCTGCACCGGAAAACTTCGCCCCGGCGAACACAGGTATGGGGCATCGAGGAAGCGTGCGAGCTTGTCGCCCTCCAGCGTGGCGCTCATCACCACGATGCGAAGGTCTTCGCGCAGTTGCGCCTGCACGTCCAGAGCCAAGGCCAGGCCGAGGTCGCCACTGAGATGCCGTTCGTGAAACTCATCGAACACCACCGCGCCAATGCCCTCCAGCGCAGGATCGTTCTGGATCATGCGGCTGAGAATGCCCTCGGTCACCACCTCGATGCGGGTAGTGGCACTGGTGCGATTTTCGAAGCGGATACGATAGCCGACCGTTTGCCCAACCTCCTCACCCAGACTGGCCGCCATGAAACTGGCCGCGGCACGTGCAGCCACACGCCGCGGCTCCAGCATCACGATGCGCCGCCCCTGAAGCCACGGTGCATCGAGCAAGGCCAAGGGCACGCGCGTGGTCTTGCCCGCGCCGGGCGGTGCTTCCAGCACCAGGCGCGGATGCCGTTCCAGGCTGGACTGGATTTGCGGCAGCAGGGGATCGATCGGTAGAACGGCGCTGGTCATCGCTGCAAGGGTAACGGTTGTGACGGGACCGATGGCACTGGCACTTGCGATGCCTTGCGGCATACTCGGTTGCCTGTTCCCCAAGCTGGATTCCCCATGAAGTGGTTTCAATGTCTGGCGCTGGCCACGGCGATGATCGGTGCCTCGGCAAACGCCAAATCCGCGGCGCAAATCCTGCGCTATCCCGATATCCAGGCCGGGCGCATCGTGTTCGTGCATGCCGGTGATCTCTATCTCGTCAGCGCCGAGGGCGGAACCGCCTTCCGCCTGACTTCGCATGAAGGCCAGGAGCTGTATCCGAAGTTTTCGCCCGATGGCAGCCAGATCGCGTTCTCGGCCGAGTACAACGGCACCCGACAGGTGTATGTGATGCCGGCGGCTGGCGGTGAGCCGCGCCAACTCACCTGGTACAACGATGTCGGCCCGATGCCGCCGCGCGGGGGCACCGATTACCGCGTGTTGGACTGGAGCCCGGATGGGCAGTCGATCCTGGTGCGCATGAATCGGGTTCCGTTCGACGAGCGCGGTGGTCGCCCTTACATCGTGCCAGCGACGGGCGGCATGGAAACTCCGCTTGCGGTGCCCGAGATCGGCGATGGCATGTACAGCCCGGATGGCAAGAGCCTGGTCTTCACTCCGATCGGACGATCCTTCCGCAGTTGGAAACGCTATCGTGGCGGCCGCAGTCAGGACGTCTGGACCTACGACCTGGTCAACAACACGTCGCAGCGGTTGACCGCCAATCGCGCCACCGACCACCAGCCGATGTGGATCGGCGACACCCTCTATTTCGTCTCTGACCGCAGCGACACCAAGCTCAATCTCTACGCCATGTCACCGCAGGGAGGCGAGGCGCGCAAGCTGACCCAGTTCAGCGACTTCGACGTCATGTGGCCGAGTGCTGGCAGTGACGCGATCGTGTTCGAAAAGGGCGGGGCGATCTGGCGTTTCGATCCGAGTTCGGGGCAGGCGCAGCCGGTGCCGATCCACATCGCCTCCGATGCCCCCGACACCCAAGCGCACTTCGTGAAAGCCGGTGAGTTCGTCGAGTCCTTCGGAATTTCGCCGGCCGGCGAGCGCGCCGTGTTCGGTGCGCGAGGCGAGGTGTTCACGGTGCCGGCCAAGGAAGGCGAGCCGCGCAACATCAGCCGCACCCCCGATGCGCGCGAACACAGCGTGAGTTGGTCGCCGGATGGCAAGTCCATCGCATTTCTGTCGGATGCTTCGGGCGAATACGAACTCTACGTGCAAGCGCAAGACGGCCGCAGCGCACCGCGCCGGATCACCACCGACGGCGACATCTGGCGCTTTGCGCCGGTGTGGTCGCCGGATTCCAAAAAGCTGGCGTATGCCGACAAGCGCCAGCGCCTGCGCGTGGTTGATGTGGCCAGCGGTTCGACCGGCGATGTCGATACCGGCCGCTACGCGGACATCACCCAGTACGTGTTCGCCCCCGACAGTCGTTGGCTGGTGTACGCCAAGCAACACGCCAATGGCAACAATGCCTTGTGGCTGTACGCGCTGGATTCGGGTATCACCACCCAGCTCACCGCCGACACCACCACCGCACTCAATCCGGTTTTCGATCCACAGGGGCGTTACCTCTATTTCCTGTCGGACCGCGACTACAACCTTGCGTTTTCGGCGTATGAGTTCAACTGGCTGTATCGCAACGCTACCCGCATCTATGCCGCCACGCTGGCGGCCGATGGTCCGGCCCTGTTTCGTCCGCGCAGTGATGAAGTGGGGCAAGCAGTGGAGAGTGCTGACAAGACCGAGGCGGACAAGGCACCGACGCGCCTGACGATCGACATTCCCGGTTTCGATCAGCGCACCGTGGCGCTCAACGCGCCGGCGGGCAACTATCAATCGCTTTCGGCCAATGGCGAGGGTGTGTTCTTCGTGACGGCCGACGGACGCGGGCGTGAAGGTGGCAAGGCGCAACTGCAATTTCTTGCGCTGCGCGCCGACTCCAAGCCACAGGATGTCGCCGAGGCCAGCGCCTACGCGTTGTCGGCCGATGGCAAGAAACTCCTGCTGCAGCAGGACGGGCAGTTTGCCATCGCGGACGCCAAGCCCGAGGCCGACTTCGCCAAGGGCAAACTCGCCCTGGATCGCATGGATTTGCGCATCGAACCCAAGCGCGAGTGGCAGCAGATGTATGTGGATGCCTGGCGCATCCTGCGCGATTGGTTCTATGACCCGGGCATGCACGGCACGGACTGGAACGCCATTCGTGCGCAGTACCAGCCACTGGTGGCCGGTGTGCGCAGTCGCGCCGACCTGGACTACATCCTGTCCGAAATTGCCGGTGAGGTGAACTCGGGGCACGTCTACGTGCAAGCGGGCGATCAGCCAACAGTCGAGCGCAAGCAGGGTGGCCTGTTGGGTGCCGAACTGGTGGCTGATGCCAGTGGCTATTTCCGCATCGCACACATCTTTCCCGGCGAGAACTGGGAGCCGCGCACGCGCTCGCCACTGACCGAACCGGGGGTGAAGGTGAAGGAAGGCGAATTCCTCATCGCCATCGATGGCGTTTCCACCCAAGGCGTCGACAACGTCTATCGCCTGCTGGAGAACAAGGGCGATCGGCTGGTGAGCCTGCGCGTCAATGCCTTGCCGCAGGAATCGGGCGCCCGCGAGGTGGTGGTGCGCACCCTCACCAGCGAACGCGAACTGCGTTACCTCGATTGGGTGCAATCGCGTCGGCGCATGGTCGAGCAGCTTTCCGATGGTCGCATCGGCTACATCCACGTGCCCAACACGGCGGTGGAAGGCAGCCGCGAATTGTTCAAGGGCCTGGTGGCCTACCACGACAAGGACGCGCTCATCATCGACGACCGCTACAACGGCGGCGGCTTCATCCCCGATCGCTTGGTGGAACTCTTGGCGCGCACGCCCTTGAACTATTGGAAGCAGCGCGGGCTTGAACCCAATGCCACGCCCTTCCTCCACCATCGCGGCCCCAAGGCGATGTTGATCAATGGTCTTTCCAGCTCGGGCGGTGACGCCCTGCCGTACTACTTCCGCAAGCTCGGCCTCGGCAAGTTGATCGGCACGCGCACCTGGGGCGGCCTGATCGGGCTGTCGGGCAATCCGGCGCTGGCCGACAACGGTGCCATCCTGGCTGCCACCTTCCGCTTCCTCGATACCAACGGAAAGTGGGACGTGGAGGACGTGGGCGTGGTGCCCGACATCGAGGTGATCGACCGTCCGGAATTGATTGCGGCCGGACGCGATCCGAGCATCGAGCGCGCGGTGCAGGAATTGCTGGCGGAGTTGGAGAAGAACCCACTCAAACCCATCACTGCGCCGCCCGCACCGACGCAGTTTCCCGAGGTCGCGGATTGAACGGCGATCAATCCGGCCCGTGTTTTGTCGCAATGGAGCTTGCTCCATAGCCTGCCGAGCAAGCTCGGCAGCTACGCCGGGTTCGAAACATTTGAGGGTCGGATCAGTTGTCAGTGCGTGTGTTGCTTGGCGGGCCGCTGCCTTTACCACTCCACGTCGGCTCCACGCCTCGGGCGTGTGAACCGACTTGCGCTCACCCATGCGATGCCCGCACCCGATTCCTGCCGGCGTGCTTGGCCTCGTAAAGCGCGACATCGGCACGGATCAGCAAGGCCTCGGCCGACAGGTCATCCTCGCGCTCACTGACGGCCGCGCCGATGCTGACCGTGACGATGCCGAACTCATGGCCTCCGCGATGAGCGATGGCCATGTCCGCCACGGCCGCCCGCATCGCCTCACCCACCGTCAACGCCTGATCGAGTCGGGCGCGTGGCAGTGTCACCACGAACTCCTCACCGCCATAGCGCGCAACCAGACCATCGGGCCAGTGCAGGCCACGGGTCAAGGCATGGGCGATGCGGCGCAGGGTTTCATCGCCGGCGACATGCCCGTGTTGGTCGTTGTAGGTCTTGAAGTGATCCACATCGATGATCAGCACCGCAATGGGTTCACCATCTCGGTGGGTGACCTGCCACTGGTAGGCGTAGGTATCGAGAAAGGCACGCCGATTGAGCAGGCCGGTGAGGGCGTCGGTACGCGCCTGCATCGCCAGCTGCCGGTTGGCATCTTGCAGGGCCTGGGTGCGCGTGGCCACCAGTAGCTCCAGTTCGCGCTGGCGTTCGGTCAGTCCGCGCATGCGCCAGCGCTGCACCCACATCGTTGCCAGTGCACCGAGCACGAGTGTCACCACGCCGATCAGCACGTGTACCCATCGGGCCTCGTACCACAAGGGAAGTACGCTGAACGCGAACGACGATGCTGCGGCGCTCGCGCCCTCGCCCTCGCCCTCGCCCTCGACCGCAACTTCGAAGCGATAGTCACCCGGCGCAAGGCGGGCAAAGCTCTGGCTACGCTCCTGCGTGGCGGACGACCAGGCCGAATCCAGCGGCAGCAAGCGGTAACGGAAGCGCAGCGCCTGGGGCGCACGCAGTGCGGCAGCGGTGTAGCTGATGCGGATCGGCCATCGTTCCGGACTGAAGGCATGTCCCGACTCCGCCGCATCGATACCCGGGGCGCTGACCGATTCGATCCGGGCCTGCGGCGGCGGGGCTTTCCATGGGTCGGACGCCAAGCGACCGATGCGCACCTGACCGAACATCACATACGCCATGCCGCCATCCGGCAAGCTCGTCCATTGGGGCGTGCCGATCTGTGTGGCATTGCTGCCACCGTGGCCCTCCGACAACCCGAACACCTCCAAGGTCGGTGCGGACAGGCCGGCTTCGAGCTGTCGGCGCACATGCGACTCGGCGGCTCGTGCTGTGCCGCTGCGTGAGACCTGCCACAGCATGCCTGCGCCATCGCCCCACAGCAGCCAGGCACCGGGCAAGGAGGGCGTGGCATGGCGAGTGCCGTCGGCGTTTCGCAACACCAACTGGTCGTTCTGCAGCAGCCACAGCCCGCCCCCCGCGGCGGGCCAAAGTGCGCGCACGTGGCCACGCGTATCCACGGTTTTCCAGCCCGTCGGACCCAGATGGGACAGGCCTTCGGCGTCCGCCAGCCACACGCCGCCCTCGCCGTCATCGAGCATAGCCGATACCGGTCTGTCCTCCGGCCCATCGGGACGTGGGACGTGCTGTCGGACTTCGCCTTCGGCGAGCAGCCTCAGGCCCGTTTCATCCATCACCCAGAGCGCATCGTTGGAAGCCAATGCCAGCGCCTGGATCTTGCCGGCTGACGCCACGCGCTCGACCTCGCCGGCACGCACGCGGCACAGTCCCGCTTCGCCACCCACCCAGAGCGTGTCGGGTGGTTGCCGGACGAGGCTGACCAGCGCATCACCGCACGGTGTATCGACCGGCGTCAGAACACGCGCCGCGCTCAGGTTCAACAGACCACGCCCATACGTTGCCAGCCACACGTCGCCGTCGGAACCGCCTGCTATCGAAGACAGCAGCCGGGTCGGCAGGCCATCTTCGAACTGGATCTCCTCCATGCCCACGAGGGCAAAGCGGTGTACGCCGGAACCGGCCGTGGCAACCCAGACATTGCGCTCGCGATCTTCGAAGATCGCATTCACCAGTTCGCCACGCAGGCGTCGGTCGCCACGTCGCCACGCGCCCGCCGGCGAACGAATGTAGAGACCATCGGAGTGCGTGCCGACCCACAGCTCGCCGTTGCTCAACATCGCCATTCGCCGCACCCACCGCGCCGGCGCAGGCACCGGTTCGATTTCGCCGCGCTGCGTGAGTCTGCGCAGTACATAACCGCCCAACCAAAGCCCGTCTTCACCATCGGGTTCCAAACTGGTGATGAGGTCCTCACGCGTGCCGGTGGCACGGGCTGCGATGCCGTGGTCGGTCGCCGCGAACAAGCCCTGTATCCCGCCCACCAACAACGGCTGATCGGGTGCCTGACGGATCAGGTCGAAGACCGTGCTGCCTTCGACATCCACGATGCGGTGGAGTGACGCCGGCGGATCGAACCGATAAACGCCATGTGTGGTGGCCAGATGCAGGGCGCCATCGACCCAACGCAGACGGCGGATGGCGGCGTCTTCAGGCGACACGCTCGCCACCACCTCGATCGCATCCCCTTCCATCCGCAACAACTGATGGCCGTTGCCGATCCAGAGTTGCCCCGTGGGATCGACCAGTAGGTCATCCACGTTGGGCGGTGACGACGGCGGGAGGTGAAATTCCCGCCACTGCACGCCGTCGAAGCGCACCACCGCACCCCCTTCACCCACCCACAGAAAACCATCCGGGGTTTGCGCCAGCGCCGATGCATCCGGCCCCTGCGGCGGCAGGTGCGAGGCCATCCAACGCGCCACATCGGGCTGCGCGCCCACGAAGCCACAGGCGAGCAGCAGGATGAATCCCAATAATCCTTGTATGCATCGACGACTCATGCGCCGATCTTATGTCAGCGCATCGGTGGCGTCAGGGCGCCGTCCAACCAGTGTGCGGAAGCTCACAGGACGCCCTTGACGCGTCAGCTCTCGGAGCCGTGATCGCCCGGCTGGTAGTGCCCCGGCTCGGAGCGGAAGGGAATCGCCAGCCGGTTCCAGCCATTGATGGCGATGATGGCGAACGTCAGGTCGACCAGTTCCCTGTCGCTGAAGTGCGCGCGGGCTTCGTCGTAGAGCGCGTCGCTGATGTCCTGGGTGTGGGCAATCGTGGTCAAGGCTTCGGTCCAGGCGAGGGCGGCGCGTTCGCGGTCGCTGTAGAACGGCGACTCGCGCCAGGCATTGAGCAGGTACAGGCGCTGCTCGGTTTCGCCGGCGGCACGGGCGTCCTTGGTGTGCATGTCGATGCAGTAGGCGCAGCCGTTGATTTGCGAGGCGCGGGTTTTCACCAGCTCAAGCAAGCTGTGCTCAAGCCCGCAGTTGTCCACGTGCCGTTGCAGACCGAGCATGGCCTTCATGCCTGCGACCGAAGCCGCGCCGTAATTGAGTCGTTGCGTCATGATCGTTCTCCGTTGATCTTTACATGGGATCAGCCGCGCACCCCGCCGGGTTTGCACCCCGGATGCAGGCTGGCCGTGGCGGATGCGCGTGCGCCGATGCGTTCGAACCATGGGCCGAGGTTTGGCAGTGATCGATCGAATGGCTGGCCGACCGAAATACCAAAGTCCAGCCAGACATAAAGCCAGATGTCGGCGATGGTAAAGCGTTCACCGGCAAGAAACAGGTGGCCATCGAGCATCGCATCGAGCCAGGCGATGCGATCTTGCGCGATACGTTTCAAGTCTTCTGCCGACTCCGGCGCGACCGGGATGCGATCCTTGAAGCGCTGGAGGCCTTCGGCGTAGTGGTAGGCGTTGTGGATGAACTCGGTGATGTTGAGCTCGACCCGTCGTTGCCATTGGCGGGTGATGGCACGCTCTTCGGCGTCGGTGCCGATCAGTGGCGGATTTGGATGCCGTTCGTCCAGATACTCCATGATCGCCACGGCCTCACTGAGCGTGGCGCCATCATCCAGCACCAGTGCCGGTGTTTGTCCGGCCGGGTTGCGCGCCAGGTACGCGGCTTGTCGGTTTTCACCGCCGAACACGTCGATCTGGCGCGTCGGCAGGCGCACGCCCTTCTCCGCGAGAAACATGCGGACGGTGCGCGGGGCCGGGCTGAGGGCATCCAGCAGGATCATGTCGGTCAGTGGAAGGGCAACGGTTGGTCGTGGTTCGGGCGTGGGTGCATGAAGAAGTCCTGCATGTACTTTTCGCCCTCGTCGTCGAAGAGGGTGACGATGGTCTTGAGTTCGGGAAACTGCGCCTTGATGCGGCGCGCCGCAATCAGGTGTGCGCCAGAACTGGGGCCGCAAAACAGACCACGCTCGCGCGCCAGAGCACGCATTTGAGCCACCGCTTCGTTGCTGTCCACGGCGGTCAAGTCGTTCACCAGATCGCGATGCTTGGCGAAGATGCCGGGAATGAAACCATCGGAAATGCCCTCGATCTGGTGCAGGGCCACTTCGCCGCAGAGGATGGTTTTGGATTCGGACGGTTCCATCGCGAACAGGCGCACGTTCGGATTGACCTTGCGAAAGGCTTGGCCGACACCGATCAAGGTGCCGCCGGTGCCGACGCCGTGGACGAAGGCGTCAGGTACCCGCTGCGGCCCCAGTTGGGTGAGGATTTCCGGGCCGAGCCATTCGCGGTTTTCTTCCACGTTCCATTCCGACTCGAACTGGCCGGGAAAGAAGAAGCCGGGCTGCTTGCCCAGCTCGCGCGCGCGCTCCAGTGCGGCATTGACGTGGAAGTTGCCGCAGAACAAGACCTCGGCGCCGAACGCGCGCGATATGGCGACGCGCTCGCTCGACAGGCCTTCGGGCATCACCACGATCATGCGATAGCCCTTGACGGCTGCGACCATGGAAAAGGCATTGCCGGTGTTGCCACTGGTGGCTTCGACGATGGTGTCACCCGGCTTCAACTGGCCCGTGGCCTCGGCCTTTTCCACGATGTACTTGGCGATGCGCGCCTTGATCGAACCGGATGGATTGAGGAATTCGCACTTGGCGAAGATGCCGTCCTCGATCTCCAGCAGGGGCGTATCGCCGATGGCATCGAGGATGCTGGTGGAAACGGTGGCGTAGCGCAGGGACATGAGCGGCCTCGGCGGAAACAGGATGGAAGTTGTCCAGTATCAGCCGCCGCGCCTGATCGTCCCCTGATCCAGGTCAACCACTCACCAGATTTTCACCCGTTTGTCAGGCGCCAGATACAAGGCCTGGCCCTCGACCACCTTGAAGGCCGGATACCAGGCATCGAGGTTGCGCACCGTCAGCGCGCGGTATTGGCCGGGCGCGTGCACATTGGTCAGCAGCGAATTGCGCAGCGCCGGCTCGCGCGCCTTGCCGCGCCACGCCTGCGCCCAGCCGAGGAACAGGCGCTGGTCGGGGCTGTAACCATCGATCGAGTCGACGGCATCGGGATGGGCCAAGTGGTAGGCGTCGTAGGCTGTGGCCAGACCGGCCACATCGGCGATGTTTTCGCCCAAGGTGAGTTCACCATTGACCGCCAGATCGGGGAACGGGTGATAGGCGCTGAACTGCGCGGCCAGCGCCGCGCCGGCGGCTTCGAAGTGGGCCAGGTCCTCGTTCGTCCACCAATTGGAGAGCTTGCCGGTTTCGTCGAACAAGGCGCCGGTGTTGTCGAAGCTATGGCTGATTTCATGACCGATGATGGCCCCGATCGCACCATAGTTGACGGCATCATCGGCCGCGCCGTCGAAGAAGGGTGGTTGCAGGATGGCCGCCGGGAAAATCAAACGATTTTCCAGCGGCACGTTCAGTGCGTTGACCACCTGCGGCAGCATGAACCATTCGTCATGGTCGACTGGCTGGCCGAGCTTGGCCAGGTTGCGACGGTATTCGAACTGACCCGCACGCTCGATGTTGCCGAGCACATCGTCGCGACGGATTTCCAGCGCGCCGTAGTCACGCCAGCGCTCGGGATAACCCAGGCTCACCTTCAAGCTCTGCAACTTGGCACGGGCGCGATCCTTGGTGGCCGCCGTCATCCATTCCAGTTTGTCGATGCGTTGGCCAAAGGCACGAATGACGTTGTCGACCATGGTCTGGGCGCGGGCCTTGGTCTGCGCTGGAAAATGGCGTTCGACATAGACGCGACCCACGGCCTCACCCAAGGCCTGATTGAGCTCGCCTACCGCACGCTTCCAACGATCCAGTTGTTGTGGCGTGCCCGACAGCGCCGTGCCGTAAAACGCGAAGTTGGCGTCGCTGAAGGCCTTGGGCAGGTAAGGCGCGGCACCACTCAGTGCGTGGGCGGTCAGCCAATCCTGCCACGTGGCGATGGGTTGACTGGCGACCAGACCCGCGATGCCGCTGACGGCCGTGGGTTGCCAGACGATGAACTGACTCTGCTGGCCGAGACCTGCGGCTTCAAAAAACACGCCCCAGTCCATACCCGGCGCGCGCGTGGCGAAGTCGGCCGCAGCCCACTCATTGGCACCTTTCTGCACATCGTTGGTATCGAGCTGGCTGGCGTGCACACGCGCAATCGCGGTTTCCAGTGTCAGCACGCGCGTGGCGCGTCCCTGCGGATCGTCCAGCCCGGCCAGTTCGAACAGTTGGCTGAGGTAGGCCAAGTACTGGGCGCGCAACTCGGCCATGCGCCCGCCTTCGAGATAAAAATCCCGATCCGGCAGGCCAAGGCCACCTTGCACCAGATACGGCGCGTATTCACCCGGGCGCAGCAGGTTTACCGACACCCACAGGCCAAACAGATTGGGCGTGTAGTAATCGGTGGAATTGAGCAGGTCCACGTCGGCGCGCACGCTCGCGCCCAGCGCGTGCGTCAGGCTTTCGCGATCCGTGATGGCGGCGATGGCATCCAGCTGCGGCGTGATGGGCGCAAGGCCAGCCTGCTCGATGCCAGTTTCATCCATGAAGGCGGCGTAGAAATCCCCGATCTTGACGCGATCGCCGGTGGCCTTGTTGTCGCCGGCCGCCTCCTCGGCAATGGCGCGGGTGTCGGCCAGAGCCTGTTCGGCCAACACGCTGAAACCACTCCAGGACGATCGATCAGCGGGGATTTCGGTGGTGCGCAGCCAGTGGCCGTTGACGTAGCCGAAGAAGTCATCGCCGGCTACCACGGTCTTGTCCATGCCGGCCTCGTCGAAACCAAAACTGCCCAGCTTGGGCTGCGCTGGCGCGGCAGGCGCCTGAGACGTTGGCGGCGCCGACGGTGCGGTTTCGGGAGCCGGCGCACAGGCGCCGAGCAGGGTCAGCGCACACGCGATGGAAAGCAAACGAAAGGAACTGGCCATGATCAACTCGCACAAGAAACCAATCGCGAGCGTAAGACCAGTGTGAGCGCCGTGCAAAACCCGCGTGACGCGGGCTTTGCACGATGCGGTTCGATCACGGCCCGATCGAAGTCAGCCACTCGTCATCCGAACCCTCGTTCACGCCCTCGAACAAGGGCGTGGACAGGTAACGCTCGCCGGTGTCGGGCAGCATGGCGAGAATGACCGAGCCGTGTGGGGCCTTCTCCGCGACCTTGAGTGCCGCTGCCGCCGTACCGCCGGCAGAAATGCCAACGAAGATGCCCTCTTCGGCCGCCAGGCGACGCGAGGTGGCGATGGCATCGGCATCGTTGACCAGTTCGGCACTGTCGTGGAGTTCGCGCGCCAGTACGTCCGGCAGGAAGTCGGGGGTCCAACCCTGGATCTTGTGCGAGTTCCACTGGCCGGTGCTGAGCAAGGCGGCAGCGGCCGGTTCGGCAACGACCAACTTCACTTCCGGACGCGCCAGACGCAACATTTCGCCGGCGCCGGTGAAGGTGCCGCCCGTGCCCCAACCGCTGACGAAATAATCCAGGCGCTTGCCGGCGAAGTCCTGCAGGATTTCCGCACCGGTGGTGTTGCGGTGATAGGACGGGTTGGCGGGGTTGGCGAACTGGCTGGCGAGGAACCAGCCATGCTTGGCGGCCAGTTCCTTGGCCTTCTCCACCATGCCCACGCCGCGAGCCGCAGCGGGGGTCAGGATGACCTTGCCGCCGTAGGCGCGAATCAGCTTGCGCCGTTCGATCGAGAAGGTTTCGGTCATCACCGCCACGAACTTGTAGCCGCGTGCGGCGGCAACCATGGCCATCGCCACGCCGGTATTGCCGCTGGTGGCTTCGACGATGGTGTCGCCGGGCTTGAGCAGACCGCGCTGCTCGGCATCGAGCACGACGCCCAGGGCCAAACGGTCCTTGACTGAACCACCCGGATTGAATGATTCGACCTTGACGTAGAACGTGACGTGGGCCGGTGCGACGCGATGCAAGCGCACGATCGGGGTGCGGCCAACGGTATCGAGGATGGAATCGTAAAGTGCCATGGGTGCAGTCCGTGTGAGAAACGAGGTCGCCATGGTGCGCCGCGCCCTCTCATGAAAAAAATGACGGCTCCACGTTTGCTTATGCCTTTACGGCATATGATGTCGGCGCAGCGTTCTTGGACGAAAGTCCATGCGCCGCTTAGCGTGTCACCCCTATCGCCGGATCGACCACCATGACCCTGACCCAACTTCGCTACCTCGTTGCCATCGCCGACGCCGGGCTCAACATCACCCTGGCAGCCGAGCGCGTGCATGCGACCCAGCCGGGGCTTTCCAAGCAGCTCAAGCAGCTGGAAGACGAGCTGGGCTTCCAGTTGTTCCTGCGCCGTGGCCGCAGCCTGGCAGCGATCACCACGCCCGGTGTGGAAGTCATCGCACGCGCCCGCCAGGTTTTGCTGGAAGCGGGCAACATCCGCGCTCTGGCTGCAAACCTGCGGGGTGAGGTGCAAGGTGAACTGGCGATCGCCACCACCCATACCCAGGCGCGCTATGTCTTGCCGCCGGCGATTGCACCGTTGGGCCGCCAGTATCCGGACGTGAGCATCCACATCGTTCCCACCGGCGAGGGCGATGCCTTGGCCGAACTCAGCCACGGTGCCGATCTGGCACTGGTGAGCAGTTCCGGTCGTCCGCCACCGAGCGGCATCGCGGTGCCGCTGTACGCCTGGCGCCGCGTGGTGCTGGTGCCCGCAGGTCACCCTTTGGCGCGCCTGCAGCGCAGCCCGACGCTGGCGGAATTGGCACGAGAACCGATCGTCAGCTACGAGTCATCCCTTCGGCCCGAATCCTCGCTGCGCACGGCCTTTACCGAGGCCGGGCTGGAGCCGCGCATTGCCTTCACCGCGCGCGATGCCGACTTGATCAAGACCTATGTGCGCGCCGGCATGGGCATCGGCATCCTGGCCGAGATGGCGATCTCGCCCACCCTCGATGCCGATCTGGTACAGCTGCCGGCAGACGAGCACTTCGCGACGTGCATGGCCTGGGGCGTCTTGCCGCGCGAACGGGTACCGCGCAACTACACCTTGAGCCTGTTGAGCTTGCTGGCGCCACAACTGGATGTGCGCGATCTTCGCCGTGCGTTTGAAGGCACCTTCGATGGCGACTGGCCGGAAGCCCCCAATTGGTCCGAGCGCGAAAGTCTGATCGCCTCGCCTTCCACCCGCGCCAAAACCGCATCGAGCCGTCGTCGTTATTGATCCGGCCCTTATCTTGTAGCAATGGAGCTTGCTCCATTGACTGCCGAGCAAGCTCGGCAGCTACGCCAGGCTCGTACAATTTTCGGGCCGGATCAATAGGTCTCTTTTTGGACCCGGCATTGCCCGCGAGCATCGCGTGTTGCTTCGATCACCCCAGCCCGTGCACCAGCGCTTGGATTACGGCAGGGTAATGGCGCGACGCAAGGCCGCCGCCACCCGTTCGAACTCGGCACTGAGCGCCGCCGCGCGTGCCGGCGCGGCACGCAGGGTGTTCTGACGCGCATCCATCTCCAAGGCCTTGGCTTGTCCGGACAGGATCATCGCGCCGAGATTGGCACTGGTGGATTTGAGCGTATGTGCGGGCGCTGCGATCGCGGCCAGATCCTGCCCTGCGGAAAGACTGCGGATGCGCTCCAGCGCCAGTGGTGCATCGGCCAGAAACACCTGCACCAGGGAGACGAATTCCGGACCCATGATGTCGCGCAGTTCGCCGAGGATTTCCATGTCCAGCGGCGGCTCGGTGGCGGTGACCACCAAGGGTTGCGGTGATGCCGCCGTGGGCGCCGGCACCTCGCTTGCCGGCGCTGCTGCCCCGACCGGCGGCACGGCCACGACTACCGGCGCCGCCGGCACCGGGCTGGCGTCAAGCCAAGTGCGCAAGGTCGATTCCAGCAAGGCTCGGCTCAAGGGCTTGGACATGTAATCGTCCATGCCGGCCTCGAGGCACTTTTCCCGGTCGCCCAGCATGGCGTTGGCGGTCATGGCGATGATTGGGGTCCGCACCAGGCCGTGTTCGGACTCGAACTGCCGGCGTTTGCGGGTAGCGGTGTAGCCATCCATGATCGGCATCTGGCAGTCCATCAGGACCGCGACATAGGCACCGGCATTCATCTTGTCCAGCGCTTCCTTGCCGTTTTCGGCGCAGTCGAATTCGATGGCGGCAAGACTCAACAGGCGTTGTGCCACCTGACGATTGACCGGATTGTCTTCAACCAGCAACACCCGCGTACCGGTCGCAGGCACCGCACTCGGAGACGACGGGGTGTTCGACGCTGCCGCTTTCGCCAACACCACCGGTCGTTCGCCGCTGACGCGGGCGGCAGGCTTGGCGGCGGCGGGGACTTCAGGCACGACTGGCGTCGCAGGCATGGTTTCGACCGCGGGAGCCGCCGCCAACTCGGGTGCCGGTGCAGGATCAGGCGCCACGGGCGCAGGTGTGGCCAGTTCGCCTTCGGTTGGCAGTGCAGGACTCCGTACCTTGGCCCGAATCCGCACGGCGGCCAGCGGATGGCCTGCCTTGGCGTTGGCCGGGTCCAAAGCCTCGGAAACCGATGTGGGCGTGGATGCAGACTTCGGTGCCGCTTTCGGTGCCGCTTTCGGTGCCGCTTTCGGTGTCGGCTTTGACGCAGATTTTGGCGCCTGCTTTGGTTCGGGCTTCGAATCGGGTGCCGGCACAGGTACAGACGGCGATGCAACACCCACGCCCGCGCGCTCCTCCTCGGGCGTGTCGAGCAAGGCCTGCAGGCGTGCATGCAATTCACTGTCAGCCATGTCACGCAGCAGCACGTGAAAACCCGGTGTGGCACCCAGTTCAGCCGGCAGGCTGCTGTCGCCACGCAGGTAGACGCGCACGGTGTGCTCGGGGCGGGTTTCACGCACCAAGGCGCGATGCAGTGCCAAGGCCGTGGTCGGGATCGAGCCGACATCCACCAGCACCACGTCCAGGCGCGACTGTCCCGGACGCTGCGCGGTGCGCAGGCGCGACACCGCGTCCTGGGTGTTGGAGGCCAACACATAGGCCATGCCCCACTGCTTCAGGGCCGTTTCGAAGCGTCGCTGCTGCGCCGCATTGGCGCTGACCAGCAGGACGCGCTGCTCGCTGCTCTCGCTCGGGATTCGGCCCTCGATGTCGCCCAAGGCCTTGTCCAAGGCCACTTCGAACCAGAAGGTCGAACCTTTGCCGGGCGCCGAGTCGACGCCGATCTTGCCACCCATCAGGGTGACGATGCGTTTGCAGATGGCTAGCCCAAGGCCGGTGCCACCGAAGGTTCGGGTGGTGGAGGCATCGGCCTGCACGAAGGCCTGAAAGAGTTGCGCTGCGGCTTCGGGCGCGATGCCAATGCCGGTATCGCGCACTTCGAAGCGCAGTTGGTTGCGCGTGCGGGTTTCGCCCAAACGCTTGATGTGCAGGCTGACACTGCCGCGTTCGGTGAACTTGATGGCATTGCTGATGAGGTTGGTCAGCACCTGCCGCAGTCGCACCGGATCACCGCGCACCGCCAGACGAACGCTCGGGTCAATCGCCAACTCAAGGCGCAGGCCCTTGGCTTCGGCGTTCTTCTCCATCAGGCGCATTACGGCCGTCGTCACTTCGCGCAGGTTGAGGCCGACGTTCTCCAATTGCAGTTTCTGGGCATCGAGCTTGGAGTAGTCGAGGATGTCATCGACAATGCGCAGCAATTCCTTGGCCGAGCCGAACGCGGTCGTCAGGTAATCGCGCTGATCCATACTGAGGTCGGTCGACAACAACAAATCCAGCAAGGGAATGATGCCGTTGAGCGGGGTGCGAATCTCGTGACTCATGGTGGCGAGGAACTCACCCTTGGCCATGGTCGCGGCCTCGGCTTCCTGCTTGGCCACGAGCAGCTGGTTTTCGAGGGCCTTGTGGCGTTCCAGCTCGTCCAGCAGCTCCTTGTTGACCGACGCCGCCACCGGCGCGGGCGTGGCTGCCGGCGGCGGCGGCTGGACGCTGCCCGGGTCACCTGCATCGGTCGTCCCACGGGAGAAGAGGCTCGCCAGAAGCGCGATGCCGGCGGCACTGGCGCCAACCAGCGACAACACCTTCAGGTAGGACGGCTCTGCCAAGGCCAACAACGCCGCAGCGACGGCGATGGCGCATCCGAGCACAGTCAGAAACCGCAAGGTAGCCATCACAGCACCGCCGAGCTGAAGTCAAAATCCAAGGAGCGCCCAGCCAACTGCACCAGGTTGCCCTGGATGAAGTCGATGCCGGACATCCATAACACCGCGGCGGTGCGCGTGTCCTCCACGCGCGGAGCGATCACGCCGATGCTGCGTTCGTGCAGGTCTTCGACCAAGGCGCCGAACTCGGCGCGACGTTCGCTGCTGCCAAGCTTGGCCACCAGATCAGGAGCCACCTTGACCAGATCCACCGGCAGCACGTTCAAGACACTGGTCTGATCCTCGCTGGCGCCAAATCGGCTCAGGCAGAAGCGCACGCCATGCGCCAACAGGCTCGAACACATGGCCTGCACCGTCGCCAGTTCCAATTGGATTTCATCCACGCTGATCTCGATCACCAGTGATGCACCGATACGACCGGCACCTTGGAGTTGCTCGGCCAGCCACTCGGGGTAGCCCGGCTGACACATGGTTGCCACGGCTTGACTGACGAACAAGGTCACCGGCTTGGCGATGGCGAGGCGTGTGGCGACCACTTCCATGGCCCGTTGCAACACCCAGCGATCCAGTTCGGCAACACGGCCCTGGGCACGCAATACCGGCAGGATCTCGCCGGCGGTCACGTCATTGCCGTCGGCCTGTCGCAAACGCACGAGGGTTTGATACTGCGCCTGCGCGTCGCTCTGCAGGGCAATGATGGGCTGGTAGTCGAGGTCCAGTCGTCCCTGTTCGATCGCATCGACCAACAAGGCGGCCACGTGTGCTGCGCGCGCCGAATCCTGTGGCGGCATTGGCGCCACGACAGCGGTGGGCTCCGCTTCGATCGTGCCGCGTGAAGCGTGCTCGGCGGCATTGAGCACCGCTGCCGCATCGGTGTACGGTTCGCGCAGTTCGGCCACACCCACCACCGCTTTCAAGGTCACCGTTTCCTTCGGCGTATCGAACGGATGGAAGGCAATGGTGTCGCGGATCTGTTCGGCGTTGACCTGCAATTGGGCCGAATCGGAGTGCGGATCAAACAGCAGGAAGCACGCATCACCATAGCGACAGGCCAAGGTGCCGGCACCCATGTGCGCGACGATGAACTGGGCGACATCTTCGAGCAGCTCCTCGACCACGGTCAGGCCCAGACGTTGACGCAAGGCCGGCACTTCCTCGATGCCGACGAACAGCAAGCCACCCTGACGTTGCGCCGGTTCGGCTTCGAGCAAGGCCCGCTCGAGCTTCTCCAGCATGGCCGCGCGAAAATGCAGACCGGTACCGCTGTCGAAGGTCTCCTGCACCACGACCGGCGCGGCCCGAGCACGCACGGCGCGTGCTCGGCGAATGCGATTGTTGACGGTGGCAATCAGATATTTGGGGCGGATCGGCTTGGACAGGAAGTCATCGGCTCCGGCGCTGAGGGCTTCGTACGTCTTGTCCTGATCGCTCTCGCCTGACAGGAACACGATCGGGGTATTGACGAACTCGTCGTCTTCGCGGATCAGTGCCGTCAACTCCGCGCCATTGCAGTCGGGCATGTACAGGTCCATCAGTACGAGGTCCGGCTGGAAGCGTCGAAGGGCTTCCATCACCTTGAGGCCATCCTCGACCACCTCGGCTTCCATGCCGGCGTTGCGCAGGATCGACTCGGCAAACAGGCCCTGAGCACGATCGTCTTCGACCACCAGCACGCGATAACGATCGACTTCGACGTCGTGCAGCACCTGCTCGATGCGCGCGATGACGGCATCGCTGGTCTGTGGATCGACGACCAAGCCATCCGCACCCGCACGCCGTGCTGCCAACCGTACTTCCATGGTGTCGGCTTCGCATACCACCAGGAGTCGAATCGGGTCCGAACTGCGTTGGCGGGCCACGCGCAGGGCGCTGCCGATATCCGTCAGGTCCTGCCGAAAGGGTGCATCCACCAGTACCAGGTTGGGGGTGAGCGCGCCCAGCACTTCCTGCAACTCTTCTGCGCTCTCCAAAAGCTCCAGTTCGTAGTCGAGTTGTTCGAGGCGCTGGTCCAGCTCGCAGGCCAGGTCATTGCTGTCGGTGAGGTGATAGATGCGCTGACCAGCGCCCGACCGCATCGTCGCTGCAACCGGCACCGGCGCGGGCATCGGCGCAGGTTTTGCGACAGGCGACTTCACCTGCGGAACCGGACGCGCCGGGGCAGGAGCCGCCGCGGCTGAAGGCGCGTGCACGACCGGCGCAGCGACCGGTGTCGGCGTCGCGGCGACCACGGGCGTTGGCGGGACCGGCGCGACGCTCACCGAGGACGCGGGCGCTTGTGCTGGCACAGGCGTTTGCGTCGGTGCCTGTTCCGGGGTCGGAGCAGGTATCGGCGCAACAACTGGGGATGTCGTGGATGGCGGCACGCGCGATGCAGGCTCAACAGCAACCGACGCGACCGCAGGTGTGGCCGGTGCCGGCACACTGGGTGCAGGCGTCGGTGTCGTGGCCTCCCAGAACGCATCCAGAGACTGATCGCCACGGGCCTTGGTCGAATCAAGACCCCAGTCGTAGTCGCCCTGGCGCGGTGGGGCCTCGCTGCTGGAGTTGATGAAGTCGTCGGTGCTCGGATCGGCCACGCTCGTGGGCTTTTCGGGGGCTTGCTCGGGGCTGCTGGCGATGCGCTCCTGCACGATCTCCAGCGAAGGGGTGCCCACCTTGCCCGCCGCGATGATGGCGTCGATGTCGGCGTGTTCGAGGTCCAGGGTTTGAGCCGCCTCGACGCGGAGCGCCTCCTCGTTGGCCGCATCCGAATACGTTGCTGGCCCGGCATCGTGCGCCCAACGCCGCCAGAACGCCGGCGGCGGCACTTCCACGCGCCCGTTTTCGATGGTGCGCACGCTGGGTTGACGCGATTCCGGAATGGCCGTGGCGATGTCGATGTGGCGAAACGCCGCCAAGATGCCCTCGCGGATTTCGCTCGATGGCAAGGCCGGCAGCTCGATAGCCGCATCCAGTTGTGCGCCCAGCTCCTGCCAGGGGCACAGGTCGGCATCGCCGTGATCGCGCCGCAGCTGCTGCATGATGCGACTGACATCATGCAGCAGCAGCCAAGCCGCATTGGCATCCCAGGCGGTACGGCACAGGTAGGCCAGCCGCACGCGCAATTCGTGCAAGCGCTGTGTGTAATAGGCGGCAAAGCCAGGCGAACGAAACGCCCTGCCTGCCGGATCGACCTGCGGCTGCATCACGCGACGTCACCTCTCCCCAGTGGCACGCTCACTATAACCGCGCCGGCTTGGCACTGTCAGGCGGCAGCCCCCGTTTGGGTCGGCGCGTCCAATGCCAGACCCGCTGCGCCAGCCACGTCACGATCAAGGCGGCACCCAGCGTGACGATCAACACCACGGCCAAGGCCAGCCACGGATGCGCAAACGCCAGCGCCAGCGTGCCCAGGGCCAAACCGTCTTCAGCTGCCGACGTCACCACGTTGCTGATCGGCTCAGGCGAGGTGTTGATCGCGCCACGGGTGCCACTTTTGAGCAAATGACTCAGCAGCGCCGCACCGCCACCGGCGACCGCCCAGCCCACGCTCATCTCGCCATCCGGGCCGGCCAAGGCGGCGCTGGCCAAAAAAGCACCCACCGGCACCCGCAATACGGTCTGCAACAGATCCCATATCGAATCCACGCCCGGAATCTTGTCGGTGGCAAATTCCACCACGGCCAGCACGCCCGCAACACCGAGCACCCACGGCGATTCGCACAAGGACAAGGAACCCGGCAAGTCCAGCCAGCCAAACCAGCCGGCGATGCCCAGGCCAAACACCGTCAAGTACGCCCGGATACCGGCCAGCCAAGCCAAGGTGATGCCCAACGCAAAAACCTGTGCCTCACTCATGCCCGTCTCCTGTTGATGAGCCTTGCATCTTGCGGTGAACAAGGTGGCTGGAAGTATAACGAGGGCGCTGGTTGACGCACCGATCACGCGATGGCTAACTGATGGGCCATCCTCGCCTCGACTCCCATGGCCTCCACGCCAGCTCCGCGCCTGATCGTCACCGAGCACCGCCCGTACCGTCATGTGCTCAAGGCGGTGGCTGTGGTGCTTGCGCTTGCCCTGATCGCGGGTGCGTATTGGCTGGGCGGTCAACGCGCGGTGCCGGATGCGGCCAAACTTCGCCAGCAGTGGCGCGCCTTGCAGTTGGACCATGCCAAGGCTGTGCAACGACTGGACAAGCTGACGCAGAAGGTCGCCACGCTCGAACGCTCCGAACAAGTCGAACGCGATGCCGCCCGCGCCTTGCAGGACACTCTGGCCCAGCGCGACGCGGAGCTGGCTGGGCTTCGTAATGACGTGGCGTTCTACGAACGTTTGGCCGGTGGCGATTCACAGCGCCAGCCGCTGTCGGTTCACAGTCTTGACCTCGAATCACTGGGTGATGGCAGTTGGCGCTACACCCTGACACTCACGCAGAACCTCAAGCGCGCGGCTACCAGCAAGGGCCAATACCGCTTGCGCGTGGAGGGCTCGATCGACGGTCGCTTGCAGACCTTGGACTGGGATGCCTTGCTGGAGCACAAGGACGCCCCACCCGGTCAGTTTTCTTTCAAATACTTTCAGCAGATTGAAGGCAGCTTCATGCTACCGGCCGGCTTTGTGCCGCATCGAGTGCGCGTGAGCCTTCACTCCGACCAAGGCCAGACCGAGCAGGTACTGCCTTGGAATGCATCCAATCCCAAGGAGTAAGCCGATCATGTTCGGTGACAACAAGAAGAAAGCCGCACGCCCGAGTGGCGGCGTGGAAACCCTGATCGGCCCGCGCGCCCGAATCTGTGGCGACGTCCACTTCGATGGTGGCCTGTACGTGGAGGGCGTGGTCGAAGGCGCGGTGTTGGCGAACGAGGCCGGCGGCAATGCCGTACTGACCGTCTCCGAGAACGGCCGCATCGAAGGCGAAGTCCGCGCCCCGATCGTGATCCTAAACGGCCAACTCGTCGGTGATGTTTACGCCAGCCAGCGCATCGAATTGGGGGCCACGGCGCGGGTCGAGGGCAATATCCACTACGCCGTGGTGGAAATGGCAGCCGGCTCGATGATCACCGGGCGCCTGATCCATGAGAACGGCGCACCCAAGCAGTTGACTGGCCCGAATGAATCCAAGTCCAAACAAAAATCGGACGCCGACTGATGGCCAGCGCAGCTGATCGGCGCATGAAAGCGCACGCTGGGGGCGCCTGCATTGCAATTTGCGCGACGGCTTCTGCGCTATGCTTGCCGGCATGACTTCGTCCAGCCCCACACTCCACACCATCGCCAACCCGGCGCCTACGCCACTGCCCGAGATCAGCGCTGCTGCCGTGGCACAACTGCGCCGTTTGGCGCAAGACCAAGGCAGGCCTTCGCTCAAGTTGCGGGTCACGGTGTCGGGCGGTGGCTGCTCGGGCTTCCAGTACGGTTTCGAACTGGATGAGAGCACCGAAGCCGATGATCTCGTACTGGAGCAAGACGGGGCGAGTGTGTTGATCGATCCACTCAGCTTGCCCTACCTTCAGGGTGCCACGGTGGATTTTGCCGAGAGCCTCAACGGCTCGCATTTCGTGGTGCGCAACCCGAATGCGACCGCCACCTGCGGCTGCGGCTCCTCGTTCACTGCCTGATGGGCCGGCAGCCGCCGGATGCCACGCGAACGCAGCCTCGACAATCATTTTTCCGGCCTGACACTGGACCGGGCCGAAGCCGTGCGCCTGGAACCCGAATCCGTGCGTCGGGCCTGGCCCGATGCCCAGGTGTTGGTGGTCGACTTCGAAGGTCACGCATTGGGAAACGCCCACGGCCCACGGCCGTTGCGCGGCGCTGATCTGGGTGAAGCACGGCGCGACAGTGCCAGTTTCCTTGGCATCAATCCGGGTGAGCCGGGCTGGTTTACCCTGCCTGCCTCGGAGCTGGTTCCCGGTGAGTTGGCCGAACCACTCGAATGGATCGGCCTGCGCCAGGCGGCCAGTCACTGGGATCGACTGCACAGCGGAATCTTTGCTTACGCCAAGGCCTTGCTGCTGTGGCAGAGCCGCGCGCGATTCTGCGGCGCCTGTGGCTCGCCCACACAGTTGGTCCGTGCTGGGCACTGCGCGCGTTGTCGCAACCCGCAGTGCGGTTTGCAGCACTTCCCGCGCACCGATGCCGCCATCATCGTGCTGGTGCACGATGGCCCTCGCGCCTTGCTTGGGCGCCAGCGCAGTTGGCCGGAACGACGCTGGTCAACCTTGGCCGGCTTTGTTGAACCGGGCGAGTCGCTGGAAGATGCCGTGCGCCGTGAAGTGGGTGAAGAGGCCGGCGTGCAGCTGGCCGAGGTGCACTACCACTCATCCCAGCCTTGGCCCTTTCCGGGCGCGCTGATGGTCGGGTTTCACGCTGCCTGCGCCGATGCCACGATCCAGGTGGGCGAGGAATTGGAGGACGCCCGCTGGTTCGAGGCCGACGATCTGTTCACCGCCATCGGCAGGGGCGATGTGGATCTACCGCCAGCCTTTTCGATTTCCCGCCGGCTGATTCTGGATTGGTTGGCCACCCGGATCGACCCGGCTCTGCTGCGCGACTGGTATCGCTGAGGCGAACGGCAAAGCAGGCTAGAATCGGCCGGAGTCTGCTCGGGAGTTCCCATGTCTGCGACCCTGATCGCCGTGGTGCTGGCATTGTTTCTGGGCCATGTCGTGACTGCACTGGCCAGCGTGCGCCGCTATGGCTGGTTCGACCGCTGGTTGAGCCTGGCCGAGGGCGTGTTTGGCGCCGCGTTTGCCTCACGCTTCTCGATCGTCCTCTCGCTTGGCCTGCCCTTGTTGCTGGTCGGCGTCGTGCAGGCACAGTTGGCGGATCGTTTCTATGGTGTGCCGGCCTTTTTGTTTGCGGTCGCCACCTTGATCTACTGCTGGGGCCCGCGCGATCTGGATCGGGATGTGGAAGCGATCGAGGACGCCCACGACGACACCGCACGCCAACAAGCCAGCGCGCGCCTGTGCCAAGAACACGCGGTGCCGCAGGATGAGAACGGCTGGGTGAGCGTGGTGTTCGCCGCGGCCCGTCGGCGTTGGTTTGGGGTGTTGCTTTGGTTCCTGCTGCTGGGCCCATTCGGGGCTTTGATGTATCGGCTCACCGTACGCGGCAGCGAGGCACATGCAGCCGACTCCCTGCCGGTGGCGCACCGCGCCAGCTACCATCACCTGCGCGCCATTCTGGATTGGCCGGTGGCGCACCTGATGAGCTTGGCACTGGCGATTGCCGGCAGTTTCGATGCGGTTTACGGCGCATGGCGCGATTGGCACACGCGCCGACACGATCAAACCTTCGACTTTGCCGTCGGCTTTCTCGATGCGGCCGCCTTGGCCAGCGTGCGGCAGTTTCGGCGCGATCTCTCGGCCGAGCAGGAACAGGATCGCCGCGATGGCTTCGAGCCCGAAGCGCCGGTCGATGCGCCGGCGGCCTTGGCGGGCCTGCATGCCTCGATGGCCCTGGTATGGCGGATGTTGGTGGTCTGGATACTGGCGATCGCGCTTTTTGTCCTGGCGGGCTACGTCTGAACGAATCACTCTGGCAACTGCTGTCCTCGGTGCCGCGGATCGGCCTGCTGCTGGCGATCGGCTGGAGCCTCTATGTCCTGGTGATCGCGGTGTGGATCGTGCTGGAAAAGCGCGAGCCGGCGGCAACCCTGGGTTGGCTGCTGGCATTGGCCGCCCTGCCCTTGGTCGGCTTTGCGATCTACCATTTCTTTGGCCCGCGCCGCATCCGTCGCCAACGTCAACGCCGCTTGCGCGCACGCGCCGCGCTGGACGCGCCCCTGCCCTGCGACGAGTGCCAGACGATGCAGCCGCAACTGATGGCTATCGCGCGTCGCATCACCGGCATTCCGGCGGTGCACGCGCGCGATCCGCTGTTGCTGCGTGATGGATCCAACACCTACGAGGCCATGCTCGACGCCATCGCCAAGGCGCGTCATCACATCCATCTGGCCAGCTACATCTTCGACCCCGACGACAGCGGCCGCAGCTTCTGCACGGCACTCGCCGCCAAGGCGCGCGAGGGCGTGGCCGTGCGCGTGCTGATCGACAGCGTGGGCAGCGCCAGCTTGCGCCCGCGGTTTTTGCGCGAACTCTTGAATGCCGGTGGTGAACTGGCCTGGTTCCATCCGATTCGCTGGCAACCGCTGCGCCGTTCCACGCTGAACCTGCGCAACCACCGCAAGATCCTGATCGTCGATGGCGAAATCGGATTCACCGGCGGCATCAACATCTCCGACACCCAGGATCGACGCCGACGCCCGGATTCACATTGCGATCTGCACCTGCGTTTTTCCGGCACCGCCGTTTCGGCTCTGCAACTGACCTTCCTCGATGACTGGGCCTATGTCACCGGCCATGCGCCTTGCGATGCCAAGCTGTGGCCCAGACAGGAACCTGGCGGGGCACCGGCTCTGGTGGTTCCTTCCGGGCCGGACTCGAACTGGGAAGCCTTCCACCGCATGAGCGTGGCCTTGATCCATCAGGCTCGCCGCCGCGTGTGGCTGGTGACGCCCTACTTCGTGCCCAGCGAAGCGGCGCGCATGGCCCTGTCCAATGCCGCATTGGGCGGCATGGACGTGCGCGTGATGTTGCCGCGACGTGCCGATTCGCTGCTGGTGGGTGCAGCGGCGCGTTCCTATTACGACGAGCTTCTGGCTGCCGGCGTGCGCATCTTCGAATATCAGCCCAACCTGCTGCACGCCAAAGCCACCCTGGTGGACGATGACCACGTGATGATCGGCAGCGGCAACTTCGACACCCGCAGCTTCCGGCTCAATTTCGAATTGTCGGTGCTGGTGGCCGACGTCGCGCTGGCCCGGGCATTGGAAACCCAATGGCACGATTTTGCCCGTCACGCACTGGAGATTCGGCCCGGGCGACGCGGCTCGTGGTGGCGGCGCTTGGGCGAGGCGGCGGCACGGCCACTGTCACCCTTGTTGTGATAACGACCACGCCAACAGTTGACCGCAAGCGCAAAGCCCGGAAAACTGGCGCCCGGCACGCTGCACGCGCCCGCGTGTGAGCCCCGTGGCAGGCATCGGAGATCGATCATGCGCTGGTTGTGGTTCATTGGCTCCCTGGTGTGCTTTGCGGTGATGTTCCGCACCACATCGATCGCGCTGGCGTTGATCTGTCTGGTCGGTGCGCTGGCCTTCATGCTGATCGGCACACTGGCCGTTGCGGCACAGCGCATCGACCGCAACCGCAACGACGACGTGCGCATGTTGGGACCAGAAGAACTGCGCCACATCCGCGAGGCCGAGGCCCGTCGCAAGGCCGACCAACAACCGGCCCAGGCGGCCATCGTGGGCGTGGCCGCAGCCAGCGCCATGATTGCCGCCGAAGCCGGTGACCGTGTTGTTTCAGAGGATGCAATCGATGCTGACGGGGATCCCGACGCGGCTTCGGATTGAATCACGCGCGGCGCCGCACGCTGCGTGCGGCGGATGCCTTGAGCCTCAGCGCCGCATGCGTTCGAGGATGCCGTCCAACTCGTCGTGGCTGTGATAGCTGATCACCAGCTTGCCGCGACCACCGCGGCCTGACTGCACGGCGACCTTGGCGCCGAGCGTTTCCGACAGTTCACGCTCCAGCGCCTGCACATCGGCATCGGGCTTGGGCGCTGCCGGCTTGGCGATCGCGCCGCCTTTCTGCAAGGCTTGCACCCGCCGTTCGGTTTCACGCACCGACCAGCCTTCGGCGGCGGCCTGTTGCGCCAGCGCCAAGGCCTGATGCGTCGGCAAGGTGAGCAGGGCACGGGCGTGGCCCATTTCCAGTTCGCGTCGTTCGACCAGGGCGCGAATGGCCTCGGGCAACTCCAGCAGGCGCAAGAGATTGCTGACCGCCGCGCGCGAACGGCCCACGGCTTCGGCGGCCTGTTGATGGGTCAGTTCAAACTCGTCAATCAGGCGCTTGAGCGCGAGGGCTTCTTCCAGCGGATTGAGGTCTTCGCGCTGGATGTTCTCGATCAAGGCCATCGCCAAGGCGACGTTGTCCTCGACCTCGCGGATCACCACCGGCACCTCACGCAGACTGGCCAACTGCGCCGCACGCCAACGCCGCTCGCCGGCAATGATTTCGTGTCGCCCACCGCCGATCGCGCGCACGATGATCGGCTGGATCATGCCCTGCGCCTTGATCGAATCGGCCAACTCATTCAAGCCTTCCTGATCGAAGTGACTGCGCGGCTGGTACTTGCCGGGCTGGATCTTTTCAATCGGAAGACTCGCCAGACGATCGCCAGCCTCTGCCGTGGCGGCAGTCGCCCCGCGCACATCACCGATCAAGCTGGACAGTCCGCGCCCCAAGGCAGGTTTCTTGGCCATCAGTGCATCTCTCCCTGGTGTTGACGTTCGCGCCCGATCATTTCCCCGGCCAAGCCCAGATAGGCCACGCCCCCGCGCGAGCCGCGATCGTATTCGACGATGCTCTGGCCGTGGCTCGGCGCCTCGGCCAGACGGATATTGCGCGGAATCACGGTGCGATAGAGCTTGTCGCCAAAATGGCGTTGCAGCTCGCCCGAAACCGCGCCGGTCAAGCCATTGCGCAGGTCGTACATGGTGCGCACGATGCCCTCGATTTCCAGCGTCGGATTGAGCCTGCGACGCACCGCTTCGAGCGTGTCGGTGAGCGCGGCAATACCTTCCAGCGCGAAGTATTCGCACTGCATCGGCACCAGCACCGATTGCGCCGCCGCCAGTGCATTCAAGGTCAACAGGCTGAGCGACGGTGGACAGTCGATCAGCACGTAGTGGTACTCGCCGGCCAACCCGGCCAGCGCCTTCTTCAACCGGGTCTCGCGCTCGGGCAGGTCCATCAACTGCATTTCCGCCGCAATCAGGTCGGTGTTGCTGGGCAGGAGATCGAACTTGCCGGCGGTGGCGTGGATCGCGGCCTGCGCCGGCACTTCGCCCAGCAGCACCTCGCAGGTGGATGGCTGTGCCTGCCGCTTGTCCACGCCCGAGGCCATGGTGGCATTGCCCTGTGGGTCCAGATCCACCAGCAGCACGCGCCGGCCGGTCTCGGCCAAGGCAGCCGCGAGATTCACGGCCGTGGTGGTCTTGCCGACTCCGCCTTTCTGGTTGACCACCGCAATGATGCGCGACATGGATGCTCTCACGTTTTCTCGACAACGACGAGGTGCCGCTCGGCATGGAGTCCGGGCACCACGAGGGGATAGGTGGCGAGCAATCGATAGCCTCGGGGCAGGGCCGCGATTTCGTCGTCCGGAATCCGGCCCTTCATCGCCAACAAACGCCCGCCCGGCCGCAACAAATGGCCGCCGGCCAACAGGATACCGTCAAGTGTGCCCAAAGCGCGCGCGATGAGCTGGTCGTACTGACCCGATTCGAACACCTCTTCGGCTCGGCAGGCATGCACCTTCACCTGCGCCAGGCCCAGGGTTCGCACCGCCTCGCGCAAAAATCGTGCCTTCTTGCCGACCGTTTCCACCAAGCTCACGCGCAGGCTGGAATCGTGGATGGCCAAGGGAATGCCGGGCAAGCCAGCGCCCGTGCCGATGTCGGCCACCCGCCCCGCGACAAACGGTGCGATCGCCAATGAGTCCAGCAGGTGTTTGACCAGCATCTCACGCGGATCACGGATCGCAGTGAGGTTGTAGGCACGATTCCATTGGTGCAACAAGGCCAGATAATCGAGCAAGGCCGACGCCAGGCCCGAACGCGCCAGACCAAGGTGTTGCAGTCCGGCATCCAGTTCCGGCGTCAGGTGAGACAAGGCATTCACGGGCAACTTCGCCGTCCACAGGGCCGGCCAGTATCGACATCCAAGCTTCTACTGGCAATTGCGGCGCATCGAGCGACACACGCAACATTGCGAACTTGTTTGCCTGTGGTCGCCTGTGGCACTCTCGGGAATAGAGTTGGCTGGAGAGTCCTGATGATCGACCCGGACGGGTATCGCCCCAACGTCGGCATCATCCTCATGCATGCCGACGGCCGCGTGTTCTGGGCGCGGCGTGCGCGGCGTGACGGTTGGCAGTTTCCGCAAGGCGGGATGCGCTCGGACGAGACGCCCGTCGAAGCCATGTACCGTGAGCTGGAAGAGGAGACCGGCCTACGCGAAGAGCACGTGGAAGTGCTTGCGGAAACGCCCGGATGGTTGCGCTATCGCCTGCCGCGTCGCCTGCTGCGCCCTGACCAACATCCGCTCTGCATCGGTCAGAAGCAGGTCTGGTTTCTGCTGCGCCTTCTGGCCGATGAGGATCAGGTGAAGCTGGATCGGCACACGCGGCCGGAGTTCGATCGCTGGCAGTGGGTGGATTTCTGGTATCCGCTGGATCACGTGGTGTCGTTCAAGCGCGAGGTGTACGTGCGCGCGCTCCAGCACCTCGCGCCTTCCGCACAGGCGGTGGCCGAGGCCGCGGCAATCCTCGGCTTCGGGCCCGCGCTCATGTCGGGGCGCCACGCACGCTTCTGATCGGCGCTGCCATACCGAGGGGCATGGTGGCAAAATGCCGTGCCACACAGCGGAAACCTCCAGCTCATGCGCGTCTGCATCTACGCTTCCTCCAGCGATTACGCCCCCGTCGAATACACCGACCATGCCCGCCGCGTCGGCGAGTTGTTGGCCCAAGCCGGCTGCGAGATCGTCTACGGTGGCGGCTCGCGCGGTTCGATGGGCGCGGTCGCAGATGGTGCATTGGCCGCGGGTGGTCGGGTCGTGGGCATCCTGCCGCGTTTCATGGCGGATCTGGAATGGGGCCATCCCGGCCTGACCCATCTGGAACTGGTCGGCGACATGCGCGAACGCAAACATCTGCTGCTATCGGGTTCCGATGCGGTGCTCGCCCTGCCCGGCGGCTGCGGCACGCTGGAGGAGTTGTTCGAGGCGATCACGCTCAAGCGGCTCGGCATTTATCACAAGCCGATCCTGCTGCTGAACACGCGCGGCTACTGGTCGCCGCTGTTGAAGTTCATGCAGGAACAGGTCATCGACCAGCATTTCATGAACCCGGAACACGCGCGCATCTGGCAACTGGTGGAAACCCCCGAGGAGGTGCTGTCCACGATGGCCAACACCACCGACTGGAACGAGAACGCCCGCGACTATGCCGCGGTGCGGGCCTGAACGTTTCAGTCCTCGCCTTCCGCGCCACCACCGGAAGGCTCGTCGAAGCCGAAACTGAATTCCATTCCGCCCGACTCGCCGCCCTCGCCGGTGACATCGCGCACCTGCGACACCACCAGCGCCGCCGCACGACCCCGCGACGGTGGAATCTTGGCGACCTCGGCCTCGGCCGTGGCTGCCAACTCGGCGCGCCGTGCCTCGGGCACCTTCTGCCAGTGGCAACCCAGCAACACACCTTCCAGTGAGTACAACAGATTCAAGCTCGGCTTGAAGCCGGCGCGCTTGCATTTCACGAACGCGCCAACCGCGCCCACCGCCGCCAGATCTTCATGCGTGCGGATGCCGACCTGACGCAGCCAGGCGGCGGATTTAGGCCCCACGCTCAGGGGTTTGCTCATCGGATGGACTCCAGAAATAGTTCGGCCACGGCACGCAAGCCCGCTTCGTCGTCGGCGTCAAAACGCGCCGGCACCGGGCTGTCCAGATCGAACACGCCGATCAGTTCATCGTCGCGGTACAACGGCACCACCAGCTCTGAGCGCGAATCACCATCGCAGGCGATATGACCCTCGAACGCGAACACATCGTCCACCCGCTGCACGCGGCGCGTTACGGCTGCCATCCCACAGACACCACGACCCAGCGCGATCCGCACGCAGGCCGGCTTGCCCTGAAAGGGGCCGACCACCAACTCGTGGCCATCGAAAAAATAAAAGCCCACCCAATTCAGTTGCGGCAGGGCGTGATACACCAGTGCCGAGAGGTTGGCGGCATTGGCGATGCGGTCGGGCTCACCGTGCAACAGCGCGCGCACCTGCTCCAACAACTGGCGGTATTGCTCCGGCTTGCTGCCCTCAAGGACCTGCGCGTGAAACATCTCGGATGCATCCTGACTTCGGCAATCTCGCAGTGTAGCGGCAGTAACGCCTGCGACTGACATCAGCCATTCACGCGCATGGCCAGTCGATCACGGCTCACGCAAACGCAAACCGCACCACGTGGAAGAAGATCGGTGCGGCAAAGGTCACCGAATCGAGCCGATCCAGCATGCCGCCGTGACCCTCGATCATCTGGCCCCAATCCTTGGCGTGCAGGCTGCGCTTGACCGCCGACAAAGCCAGCCCGCCAAGGAAGCCACACACCACGATCAAGAGCGCCATCAGACCCGATTGCAGAGGCGTGAACGGCGTGATCCACCACAAGGCGGCACCGACACCCGCGGCCGACAGGCCACCCCCGACCAGCCCTTCCACGGTTTTCGAGGGGCTCACGCTCGGCGCAAGTTTGTGCTTGCCGAACAACTTGCCGAACACGTACTGCAATACGTCCGACAGCTGCACCACCAGCAGCAGATACAGCAGAAGCAACAGGTTGCCGTTCTCATAACCGGGAATATCCAGCAGCAGCAAGGCCGGGGCATAGCTGATGCAGTACACCGTCAACATCAGGCCCCATTGGATCTTGGTGTTGCGTGCGAGAAAGTCCTCGGTATCACCCGCCAGCGCCGACACCGCTGGAAGCAGCAAGAATCCGTACACAGGAATGCACATCACGAACAGGCCGTACCAGTCGATCCCGATCAGGAAATACTGCAAGGGAATGGCCAGATAGAAACACAGGCACAGCACCAGGTGATCGCCGCGCCGCGTGGGTGTGAGGGTGATGAACTCGCGCAGGGCCAGAAATGAGGCCAGGCCGAACAACACCAAGGTCGCCACCCGCCCGAGCAGAAAGCAGGCACACAGCACCGCCACCATCACCCACCACGCATTGATGCGTGCCGCGAGGTTGTCGACCGTGGCACCCGGCTTGCGCCATTTGAGTACGGCGGCAATGCTGCTGGCGAGCAACAGCAAAACCAGCACGCCACCCATCACCTGCCAGAACGCCTCCGGGGTGCGTGCCAGAAGTGTGGTCCAGAACTCACGAAGGGACTCGCTCATGCCAACTCCATGACCGCCGCTCGGGCGCGTTGCAGGTAGGCGTCCTTGGTCTCGCCAGGTGCAGGCCTGACCGCCTTGCCAAAGCGCGCCGAACAAATCAGAGGCACCGGCAACAGGCTGCCCTTGGGCAGGCTGCGACGGGCATTGTCGAGGTACACCGCCACCGGTTCCACGTCTGGATGCGCCATCGCCAGATGGTAGAGCCCGGATTTGAATGCGCCCGGCGTCTCGCCTGGATTGCGTGTGCCTTCCGGAAACAGGATCAGCGAATCCCCTGCCGCCAGCGCTTCATGCAGTGGCGCCAGCGGATCACCCTCGGCCTTGTTGCGGTCGCGCTCGATCAAGACCGCATTCAAGCCGCGATGCGCGATCACCGCGCGAAAGCCCGAACCCCAGTAATCCTTGGCGGCCACCGGCCGCGTACGTCGGCGCAGGCTCGGCGGCAGTGACGCCCACAGCGTGACCGTATCGAGGTGGCTGCCATGGTTGGCGAAATATATGCGCTGACGTGCGTCGGGTTGTACCCCGATCCAGCGCGAATAGGCGCCAAACAGCAGCTTGGCCAACCACACGAGGGCGTGGTGGATCATGGTGCGGCGCGGCTCAATTGCCGAGCAATGTCGCGGGTGCGCAGCACACAGGTCAGCGCTGTGCCGACTGCAATCACGCCGGAGCCTGCGACCAAGGCGTAGCCGCTGCCGCGCAAGGCCAGTTCGATCGCGGCCAGCAACAGGCTCACCGTCATCACCGCCATGCGATGCGGCTTGGCTTGCGGGCCACGAAAATCCTGAGCCAAGCCAAGGCTGCCGCCGGTGACTCGGATATAGGCCGTGAGCGCCGCGAGCAAGGCCATCAACCAACCCAGCCACGGATAGCCTGCCACCACGCCCAGCGCAACCAGAAACAGCGAGTCGGCAATGCGATCCGGCAACTCGTTGTAGAGCGCGCCGAGCGGTGATTGCTTGCCACCTTCGACGGCCACCATGCCATCGAGCATGTTGCACAACAGCCGCAACTGCACGCAGACCGCGCCCAGCACGAAACCCAAGGGCGTTGGCCAGTACAGCAGCAGGCCGGCACCGATCAAGGCAAAGCCGATGCTGATGACGGAAATCTGATTGGGCGTGATCGCACTTCTGGCCAAGGCTGCGGCCAGCGCCTTGGCCCAGCTCGCGTTGCGTGTGGTGAGCGGGCGACGATCGGCTTTCATGTAGGTGTTTCCTTGCTGACTTGGCTATCGGAAGCCCGCTCAGGCCATTGCGCGGGCAAGGCCGGCACCGCATTGCCGCGCCAGCGCCGCAAGGTGCGCTGGAAAAACAGGCTGTTGGGAATCTGCACCAGGGTGCCATTCTGGCCATCGCCACTTTCCATCAGGGTGGTGTAGAGCACGTTGACATCCACCACCCGTCCTTTGAAACCCGGTTTCTCGCCGTTCTCCACCAGCTCCACCGTGTCGTTCAATCGGAACGGGCGCGTGAGCAGGATCAGAATCGAACAAAAGATGTTGGACAAAACGCTCCAGGCCGCAAAGAACGCGATCGCGCCGACCGCGGCAAAGCTGGTGAACGCCGTCCACAGCACCGTGCCGGACACACCAAACACATCCAGCACCATCAAGACTGCGGTCAGGGCGATCACCGTGCCCACGCTGCGCCGCACCATCAGCACCAAGGCCAGTGGCAATTCACGCTGCCGGCAGACTCGCTCGATCAAGGTGCGCACCAAGGACTGCAAAAGCCATGCAACCAAGACAATCGCCAGCACCTTGGCGGCAGGCACCAGCCATTGCCCGCCCAGTTGCGCCCAGTCCTGCAGCCATTCACGCATTGCCATCGACCCGTGTTCGGTAGTGCAAGATCGTAACGGCAAACATCCGCACCGTGCGTCTGGCACAAACTGGCGATAATCCACCCCTTGCAACCACGGCAGATTCGGCATGGACAAGCGCGACGCTCTCATCATTGGCGGTGGCCACAATGGCCTGGTCTGCGCGGCTTACCTCGCCGCCGCAGGCTTGAAAGTCACCGTGCTGGAGCGCCGCGCGGTGCTCGGCGGCGCGGCCGTCACCGAGGAGTTCCACCCGGGTTTTCGCAACTCCACCGCCAGTTACACCGTCAGCCTGCTCAATCCGCAGGTGATCGCCGATCTGCGTCTCGTGCAACACGGTTTGAAGGTCGTCGAGCGCCCGTATTCGAACTTCCTTCCCTTGCCCGATGGCGGCGCATTTCGTCTGGGCGGCACGGCAGGCGCCGAAGACCTGGCGCGAAGCTCGCCACGCGATGTCGCACGACTGAACGACTACTACGCCATGCTCAACCGCGTGGTGGCGGTGCTGCGTGAATTGATGGTGCGCACACCGCCAAACGTGTCGGATCGCTTCGTGCTGGCCGATTGGTTGAACTCCTTGGCCGTGGCCAAGGCGCTCAAACGGCTCGACATGCGCGCCCGCGCCGAACTCCTGGACCTGTTCACCAAATCCGCCGGTGAACTGCTCGATGCCTGGTTCGAGTCCGAGCCCCTCAAGGCCGCACTCGGTTGGGATTCGGTGGTCGGCAATTTCGCCAGCCCCTACACCCCGGGCAGCGCCTACGTGCTCCTGCATCACGTGTTTGGCGAAGTGAATGGCAAGCAAGGCGTGTGGGGCCACGCCATCGGCGGCATGGGTGCGATCACCCAGGCGATGGCGCGCGAATGCCAAGCGCGCGGGGTGGAGCTGATCACCGAAGCGTCCGTGGCTCGGGTGTTGACGCGCAACGGCCGTGCCGTGGGCGTGGCGCTCGATGATGGGCGCGAGTTTTCCGCGCGCAGCGTGATCGCCAACGTCAATCCCAAGTTGCTCTACACGCGCCTGATGGCCGCCGACGATCTCGATGCCGACACCCGCGAACGCATCGCTCGCTATCGCTGCGGATCGGGCACCTTCCGCATGAACGTGGCGCTATCGGAACTGCCGAACTTCACCGCCGCACCCGGCACCCAACTGCACGCCCACCATCAAAGCGGCATCCTCATCGGTCCAAGCCTTGCCTACATGGAACGCGCCTTCTTCGACGCCAAAGGCCGCGAACACAACCCCGGCTGGGCACGCGAACCGATCGTCGAAGTGGTGATCTCGTCCACCCTCGATGCCAGCCTCGCACCGGCCGGTCAACACGTGGCCAGCCTGTTCTGCCAACACGTCAACCCCGAGGTCGAAGGCGGCTGGGATGCGCACCGCGACACCGTCGCACGCCTGATGATCGACACCGTGGATCGTCACGCCCCCAATTTCGCCCGCAGCGTGCTGGGCTATCGCGCCCTCAGCCCACTCGATCTGGAACGCGAATTCGGCCTGATCGGCGGCGACATTTTCCACGGCGCATTGGGACTCGATCAGATGTTCAGCGCCCGCCCGCTGTTGGGTCAGGGCAACTATCGTGGCGCCTTACCCGGCCTCTACCTGTGCGGCTCGGGCACCCACCCCGGCGGCGGCGTCACCGGCCTGCCGGGGCGCAATGCGGCACGTGAAATCGTGCGCGATCTGGGGCGTCGCGGCTGAAAACTCCGGCCTGATGCTGCGAACGTTTCGCGTTTGCACAGGATGAACCTTGCACAGCTTCACACCGGCCGATGACATGACCGTTCGGCCTGTTCCGCACTCGTGCGAACCGGCTAGACTCGCGCCACGCGTGAGGCAGGAGGTGTGATGCAACCGACCGATGTCCGCAACCCGCAGTACTTCCACAAGGTGGTGGACTGCCAATGGGCCTGCCCTGCGCATACCCGTGTGCCCGAGTACATCCGCTTGATTGCGGCCGGTCGCCACGACGATGCCTATCTGCTCAACTGGGATGCCAATGTCTTTCCCGGCATTCTGGGACGGGTGTGCGACCGACCTTGCGAGCCGGCGTGCCGACGCGGGCGAGTGGAGGAAAACAATGGCGAGAAACCCGAGCCGGTGGCGATCTGCCGCTTGAAGCGCGTGGCCGCCGACCATCGCAACGCGGGCATCGAAGCCCACATGCGCGAGCGCCTGCCGGAAGCCGTGCCTGGCGCACACCTCAAACGCATCGCGTGCATCGGCGCGGGGCCGGCCTCGCTTACCGTGGCGCGCGATCTGGCGCCGTTGGGGTATGACATCACCGTGTTCGAGGCCGACGCCAAGGCCGGCGGTTTCATGCGTACCCAGGTGCCGCGCTTCCGCCTTCCCGATCGGGTGATCGACGAGGAAGTGGGCTACGTGCTCGGCTTGGGTGCCAAGCTCGTCGGCAACACCCGCATCGATTCCATGCGTGAATTGCTGCGGCAGGATTTCGATGCGATTTTCGTGGGTACAGGCGCACCGCGCGGCCGCGATCTGCACCTTCCGGGCCGCGATGAAGCCGCGGACAAGATCCATGTCGGCATCGATTGGCTGGCCTCGGTTTACTTCGGCCATGTGAAGAAGGTGGGGCGACGGGTGATCGTCCTGGGCGGCGGCAACACCGCGATGGATTGCTGCCGCAGTGCGCGGCGTCTGGGTGGCGAAGACGTGAAGGTCATCGTGCGCTCGGGTTACGAGGAAATGAAGGCCAGTCCCTGGGAAAAGGAAGACGCCGAGCACGAGGGCGTGGCGATCCTCAACTGGCTCAATCCCAAGGCTTTCGTGCACGAAGGCGGCGTGCTGACCGGCATGCTGTTCACCCCGATGCGGGCCGAGCACGACGACGCCGGCAAGCGTCAACTCTTGCCCACCGGCGAGCCGGATCGCCTGATCGAATGCGACGAAGTGCTGGTCGCAGTCGGGCAGGAAAATGCCTTTCCGTGGATCGAGCGCGACATCGGCATCGAGTTCGACGAGTGGGGCCTGCCCAAGCTCGATGCGGAGTCGTTCCAGTCCACCTTGCCCAAGGTGTTCTTCGGCGGTGATGCGGCATTTGGCCCGAAGAACATCATCTGGTCGGTACAGCACGGCCACATGGCCGCGATCTCGATCCACAACCTGTTGCAGGGTGTGAGCGTGCACGATCGGCCCTCCCCGCTGACCAACCTCGTGTCGCAGAAGATGGGCATCCACGAGTGGAGTTACGACAACGAGATTTCCAACGATCAGCGGCGGGTCGTGCCGTGGGCGCCCAAGGAAAAAACCTTGGCGAGCATGGCGCAGGAAGTCGAGCTCGGATTCGATCTGGAGGCGGCGTGGAAGGAGGCCCAACGCTGCCTCAACTGTGATGTGGAAACGGTGTTCGACAAGGACATCTGCATCGAATGCGACGCCTGCGTCGATATCTGTCCGATGGACTCGATCACCTTCACCGACAACGGCGAGGAAGCCGAGCTGCGCACGCGACTGTCGGCGCCGGCCGAAAACCTCGATCAAGCCCTGTATGTGTCCGAACCGGTCAAGACCGGACGGGTGATGGTGAAGGACGAAGACGTGTGCCTGCACTGCAGCCTGTGCGCCGAACGCTGTCCGACCGGCGCCTGGGACATGCAGCGTTTCCTTTACGCCCAATCCCACGCCGGCCAGAGCGGTGACGGCTGCGGCCATCCCAAGCCATCAAGGTGACTGTGTGAAGCCGATCGAAGCGCTCAACGATTTCGTCGTCAAGTTCGCCAACGTCAATGGCTCGGGCTCGGCCTCGGCCAACGAACTGTTTGCCAAGTGCATCCTGCGCATGGGCATTCCAGTGAGCCCGCGCAACATTTTCCCGTCCAACATCCAGGGCCTGCCGACTTGGTATGAAGTGCGTGTGACCGAAGCCGGCTGGCTCGGCCGGCGTGGCGGTTATGACCTCTTGGTGGCGATGAACCCGCAGACCTGGGATGCCGATGTCGCCGGCCTGCCGCCCGGTGGCTATCTGTTTTACGACAGTTCCAAACCGATGCCGAAATCGAAGTTCCGCGACGACATCACCGTGATCGGCGTGCCGTTGACGCATCTGGCCAATCAGCATTGGGACGATCCACGCCAGCGCCAACTGTTCAAGAACATCATGTATCTGGGCGCGCTTTCGGTGTTGATCGGGATCGAGCGCGAGGTGATCGTGGGCTTGATCGGCGAGCAGTACAAGGCCAAGCCCAAACTGCTCGAACCCAACGTGCACGCACTCGATCTTGGTCGCGGTTACGCCAGTGAGCACCTGGCGCCCATCGGCCTCAAACTCGCACGCCGCGATGGCGTGGGCGAGCGCATCTTCGTCGATGGCAATTCCGCCACGGCACTCGGGCTGGTCTATGGCGGCGCCACGGTCTGCGCCTGGTATCCGATCACGCCATCCTCGTCGGTGGCCGAAGCCTTCCAGAAATACTGCGCCAAGTACCGCACCGACCCGGCCACCGGCGAGCATCGCTATGCCATCGTCCAGGCCGAGGATGAAATCGCCTCGATCGGCATGGTGATGGGGGCAGGCTGGAACGGCGCACGCGCCTTCACTGCGACCTCCGGGCCGGGCATCTCACTGATGAACGAGATCATCGGCCTAGGTTACTTTGCCGAAATTCCGATGACCTTGGTGAACGTGCAGCGCGGCGGACCTTCCACCGGCATGCCGACCCGCACCCAGCAATCGGACGTGGCGTTTTGCGCCCACGCCTCGCACGGCGATACCCGCCACGTGCTGCTGTTTCCCGAAGACCCGCACGAGTGCTTCCAGTTCGCCGCCGATGCGCTGGATCTGGCCGATCGCCTGCAAACGCCCGTGTTCCTGATGAGTGATCTGGACATCGGCATGAACCAGCGCCTGTGCGCGCCGTTCGAGTGGGACGAGAACCGACGTTTTGATCGCGGCAAGGTGCTCAACGCCGAACAGCTCGAAGCTGGCGTACCCTTCGGTCGCTACCGCGATGTCGATGGCGATGGCATCGCCTTCCGAACCTATCCTGGCACCCATCCGAGCCGCGGCAGCTTCTTCACCCGAGGCACCAGCAAGAACGCCGATGCCAAGTATTCCGAGCGCGGTGAGGATTACATCGAGAACATGCAGCGGCTGGAGCGCAAGTTCGTCACCGCCCGCGCCTTGCTGCCGCAACCGGTGTTGCATGAAGCCCGCACGCCTGCACGCTGCGGGGTGATCCACTACGGCTCCACCGCCCCGGCCATGGCGGAAGCCCTGTCCGCACTGGAACACCAGGGCGTGGCGCTGGATGCATTGCGCGTGCGTGGCTATCCCTTCGCCAACTCGGTGGCCGAGTTCATCGCCACGCACGATGCCGTGTTCGTGGTCGAACAGAACCGCGATGCGCAATTGCGCGGCCTCTTGATCGAACAGTTCGAGATCGATCCGGCGCGATTGGTGGCGGTGCTGCACTACGACGGCACCCCGATCACCGCACGCTTCATCGCTCGTGCCATCGTCGAACGATTGGGCACGCAGGCGGCGCCGGCCTCAAGCCAAAGCGCGGTACTCGCATGAACGCACTTCGCGCCCCCATCGTTGCAGCCCACCACGACGGTTTTGCACCATGACCTACCTTGCCAAGCCGAAGATTCATCATCCTTCGCTCCAGCGCAACGCCGTCGGCTTTACCCGCCGCGATTACGAAGGCGCGATCTCCACCCTCTGCGCCGGTTGCGGCCACGACTCGATCTCGGCCGCCATCATCCAGGCCTGCTGGGAGCTGGATGTCGAGCCGCATCGCGTGGCCAAGCTCTCGGGCATCGGCTGCAGTTCCAAGACGCCGACCTATTTCCTCTCCGCCTCGCACGGCTTCAACACCGTACATGGCCGCATGCCCTCGGTGCTCACCGGCGCCAACCTCGCCAACCGCGATCTGCTGTATCTGGGCGTATCCGGCGACGGCGACTCGGCCTCGATCGGCATCGGCCAGTTCGTGCACGCCATCCGACGCGGCGTGAACATGGTCTACATCGTCGAGAACAACGGCGTGTACGGCCTCACCAAGGGCCAGTTCTCGGCCACCGCCGACATCGGCAGCCAATCCAAGAAAGGTGCGATCAATACCGATGCGCCGGTCGATCTGGTCGGCATGGCCTTGCAGCTCGGCGCCAGCTTCGTGGCGCGCAGCTTCTCCGGTGACAAGGCACAGCTCGTGCCGCTGTTGAAGGCGGCGATGCGGCACAAGGGCGCGGCTTTCCTCGACGTGCTCAGCCCCTGCGTCACCTTCAACAATCACCCGGGCAGCACCAAGAGCTACGACTACATCCGCGACCACAATCAGGCCCTGTGCCGGATGGACTTCATCTCCGGCCGCGAGGAAATCAGCGTCGATTACCCGCCCGGCTCGGTGCACGAAGTGACCCAGCACGACGGCAGCGTGCTGCGCCTGCACAAGGTGCCGAACGATTACGACAACACCGATCGGGTGGTGGCGATGAACTATCTCGCCGCACACCAGGCACGCCAGGAGATCGTCACCGGCCTGCTCTACGTCGACCCTGACGCCACCGACCTGCACGGCAACCTAAAGACCAGTGCCTCCCCGCTCAACGCATTGGGCGAGGCCGACTTGTGCCCCGGATCGGCCGCGCTCGCCAAGATCAACGCGGCGCTTCGTTAGGGAACATCTGATTAGGCCGTCATTGCGAGGAGCGCAGCGACGTGGCAATCCATGGATGTTCAGCAAATCAAAGACATGGATTGCTTCGCTTTGCTCGCAATGACGGCGTTTCGACTCGATCAGATGTTCCTTAGGCGAGCGCGGTTCGGGTTGAAACGTTCGCAATGGTCTAGTCGGATTGAAACCTGCGCGCCACGGCCTCCACGCGCGTACGGTCGGATCGTTATTTGAACTCCACGATGGTGTAGCTCTTCTGCGATTCATCCCATTGTTCGTCACTGCGGAAGGTGACGACGACGCTGGCCTGCTCACCTTCCGTGAACTCCCGCTCGCCGCAGGCATTGGCATCGATCCAAAGCTGCACCTCATCACTGCCGCGATCCAGGGTGCCAAAACATCCGCCTTCGCCTTCGTACATCCAGAACACCATCTTGCCCTGGATCAACACCCGTTCCGAGCTGTTGGTGGGTAGGGTGGGAAGCGCGCTCGCGGACGAAGCGCCGGGTTCGGCCCCGTTGGAACACGCGGTCAGGGCGATAACGGACGCAAGGACGGTGACGGCAACGTTACTCAGCATGGGCATCTCTCAAGTTCGAGCGGTGGGCATGTGAACGCGCGGTCAGTTCGCGGGCTTCAAGCTGCGTTGGAACAGGGTGTGGATGCGTTTGTATTCATCCAGCCAGGCATCGGCTTCGACGAAGGCGTGGCGTTCGAGCGGATAGCTGGCCAGTTCCCAGTGGTCTTTCTTGAGTTCGATCAGGCGCTGCGCCAGGCGCACCGAATCCTGGAAGAACACGTTGTCGTCCATCATGCCGTGGGCGATCAGCAGATTTCCCTTGAGGCCATCGGCCAGAAAGATCGGCGAGCTGATGCGATAGGCCTGCGGGTCCAGCTCCGGCGTGTTGAGGATGTTGGAGGTGTATTCGTGGTTGTACTGGGTCCAGTCGGTGACCGGACGCAGCGCGGCACCGGCATCGAAGCGATCGGGTGCCTTGAACATCGCCATCAGGCTCATGAAGCCACCGTACGAACCGCCGTACACACCGACACGATCGCCATCGCCTTGTTGATGGGCGACCAGCCAGTCGATGCCATCGATCAGGTCCTGCAATTCCGGTTCGCCCATGTGGCGGTAAATCGCGGTGCGCCAGTCGCGGCCATAGCCTTCGGAGGCGCGGTAGTCCATGTCCAGCACCAGATAGCCTTCCTGCACCAGCAGATTGTGGAACATCTGCTCGCGGAAGTAGTAGGGATAGCGGGCGTGGGTGTTCTGGGTGTAACCGGCGCCATGCACGAACAGCACGATCGGATATTTCTTGCCCGGCTCCAAGGTTTTGGGCGCATAGAACTTCGACCAGATCGGCGCCTGGGTGTGCGTCGATGGCACTTGCTCGATGCGGGGTTCGATCCATTCAATCGATTTGAACGCGGCGCTGCGGGTATCGGTGAGTACGCGCGCTGATCCGCCAGCCACCGGCACCAGGGCAAGCTGGGTCGGAAGGTAGCTGCGCGAGTAGCGCACCAGCAGGCGGGTGCCATCGGCGGAGAGTTCAAAACCCTCGACGCCATCGAGCGCGGTGACTTCGCGCACCGAGCCGCCTTTCACGTCCTTGGCACAGACTTCGTAGTCACCGGGCCACGCGCGATTGCACAGGAAGTAGAACGTCTTGCCATCGGCCGATACCTGCGGCTGCGAGGCTTCCCATTGGCCTTCGGTGAGCGCCTTGAGTTTGCCCTTGGGCGAGATCGTGTAGAGCTGCGAGTAGCCGCTGTGTTCGGACAACAGCCACAGGCTGCGATGATCGGGCAGCCAGCCGAAATCGTTGAAGTTCCAGTTGATCCAGGCCGGATCGGTCAAGCGATGCGCAGGCGTGATCGCCGGTGTGCCGGCCTCGACCGTGGCGATCCAGCGATCCTTGTTGTCCACCGCACGCAGCAGCACCGCCGCGCGCGTGCCGTCGGCACTGAACTTGAGCGCATCGATGCGCACCGGCCGCGAGCCATCGAGCGCGTCCTTGCCGGCCGCCTTGCGCAGATCGGCGAGCGGATCGATCTGGATGCCGGGCAAGCCATCGAGAGCCAGCTTCGTGACCTGACCGTCATCCAGGTCGATGCGCACCAGTGCCTGCCCGCTCGGCGGATTGCGCCCCACGCGGGTGCGCACGTCTTCGACTTCCTCGTAACCCGATTCGGTGACATACACCGGCATCTTGCCGACCTGGCCGGCATTGGCGGATTTGGCTTGGGTCACCGCCAGCAGCCAGCGCCCATCCGGACTGAGTGCGGTCTGGATCAGGCTGATGTCATCGCCCAGGTAGATCGGCGCGGGGACGCGGCCAGGGTCGGCAGTGCGCAGCGCCTGCTCGCGGGCGCGCAGGGCGTCCTTGTCGGCGCGTCGCTGGGCGAGGGTGTGGATCAGTTCGCCTTGCAGGTCGCGCAGCGCGTCGGGTTTGGGCTCGGCATCGGGATCCTTCTCGGCCTTGAGTTGCGCCACGGTTTCGATCAAACCGCTGGACAGCACCACGGCGTACCAGTCGTTGCCGCGCTGGAACAGCACGCGTCGGCCATCGGCCGAGAACGATGCGGCACCGACGACATCACCCGAGCGCGTCAGCGGGGTCAGCGCATGGCTGCGCAGATCACGCAGGAACAAATCGCCGTGACGCACGAACACGGCGCGCTGGCGGGCGGCGTCGAACACCGGCGCTGGCGCATCCAGTGCCGCAAGCTCGCGATCAGGCACGGTGCGAATCACGCCATCGGCCAGGGAAATCGCGCGGGTGTGGCGCAGCGGCCCATCAGTGCGCTTGGCGGTGAAATACACCGCTTGGCCATCCAACGACCACCACGCCGATTCCACCGGCGCACCGATCCAATCCGGCGCGGCCATGATCTGTTCCAGCGTCAACGGTTTGAAGGTTTGAGCGTGGGCCGCCAAGGGCGCAAGCAAGGCACAGAGTGCGAAGGCGAGAGAGCGCATCGAGGACTTTCCGAAGGTGGATCGAGCCCGGAGTGTAGGGCCTCGGCGGGCGATGGGCGTAGGCCGAAGGTCAGTTCCGACACGGGCACGGGCGACGAAGACCGTATAATCGAACGCTTTTCCACACGGTGCATGTCGATGGCTGGGCCCACGTTCCAACAACTGATCCAGACGCTCAATGACTACTGGGCGCGTCAAGGCTGTGTCCTGATCCAGCCACTGGACCTCGAAGTGGGTGCCGGCACCTTCCATCCCGCGACGTTCTTGCGTGCGCTCGGCCCCGAGCCGTGGAACGCGGCCTACGTGCAGCCTTCGCGTCGCCCCACCGATGGCCGCTACGGCGAAAACCCCAATCGTCTGCAGCATTACTACCAGTATCAAGTGGTGATGAAGCCCAATCCGGACAACATCGTCGAGCTGTATTTTGATTCCTTGAAGGCGCTGGGCATCGATCCCTTGGTGCACGATCTGCGACTGGTGGAAGACAACTGGGAATCGCCCACGCTGGGCGCCTGGGGCTTGGGCTGGGAGGTGTGGCTCAACGGCATGGAGGTCACCCAGTTCACCTACTTCCAGCAGGCCGGCGGTCTGGAGTGCAAGCCGGTGCTGGGTGAAATCACCTATGGACTGGAGCGCCTCTGCATGTACCTGCAGGAATGCGACAACGTGTATGACTTGATCTGGACGGTCGGCCCGCAAGGTGCGGTGACTTACGGCGATGTGTTCTTGCAGAACGAGCGCGAGCAAAGCGCCTACAACTTCGAACACGCCAACGTCGAAGAACTCTTCAAGCGTTTCGATGCGCACGAGGCCGAAGCCTTCAAGCTGGTGGAACTGGGCCTGCCGTTGCCGGCCTACGATCAGGTGTGCAAGGCCAGCCACAGCTTCAACTTGCTCGACGCACGTCGCGCGATTTCCGTCACCGAGCGCCAGCGCTACATCCTGCGGGTGCGCAAGCTGGCGCAGTCCGTGGCCCAGGCCTATTTCGAACAACGCGAGAAACTCGGCTTCCCCGGTCTCAAGCAGACGGAGGCGGCGGCATGAGCATGCAGGCGCTGTTGATCGAACTGGGTACCGAGGAATTGCCGGTCAAGGCCTTGCCGGGTTTGGCGCAGGCGTTTTTCGACGGCATCGTGGCCGGCTTGGAAAAGCGCGGCATTCCATTCGAACGAGGTGAGGCGACGCCGCTCTACACCCCGCGCCGACTGGCCGTGCTGTTGCCGGGCGTGGCGAGCGAGCAGCCCGAGCAATTCAGCGAAGTGCTGGGGCCCTATGCCAACGTCGCGCTCGATGCCGACGGCCAGCCGACCCGCGCACTCTTGGGTTTTGCGGCCAAGAATGGCGTCGAGTGGACGGCGCTGACGCGCAGCCGCGACGCCAAGGGCGAGCGTTTCGTGCATCGCGCGGTGACACCCGGTGCAAGCACGGCGGCGCTCTTGCCTGCAATTTTGGACGAGGCCATCGCGGCCATGCCGATCCCCAAGCCCATGCGCTGGGGCGATCACGATTTCGCCTTTGCCCGCCCGCTGCATTGGCTGGTGTTGTTGCTCGGGGCGGACGTGGTGAAAGCCGAGGTGTTCGGCATCAGCTCCGGCCGAGACAGCCGTGGCCATCGCTTCCATCACCCCGAGGCGGTTTCCATCAGCCAGCCTCTGGACTATGTGGCGACACTGGCGAACGCACGGGTGATTGTCGATCCGGTCCAACGGCGCGAACGGATTCGCAGCCTCGTGACCGCCACCGCCGAGTCGGTGGGCGGGACGGCCCGCATCAGCGAGGACAATCTCGCGCAGGTCACCGCCCTGGTCGAATATCCCGCGCCGGTGCTGTGCAGCTTCGAGCGGCGCTTCCTCGCCGTGCCACAGGAAGCCCTCATCGAGACCATGGAGATCAACCAGAAATTCTTTCCGGTGCTCGACGCCAAGGGCGCGCTGACCGAGCACTTCATCGGCATTGCAAACATTCAATCGACCGATGTGTCCAAGGTGCGCGCCGGTTACGAACGCGTGATTCGACCGCGTTTTGCCGATGCCAAGTTCTTCTTCGACGAAGACTTGAAACAAGGTTTAGTGGCGATGGGCACGGGCCTGTCGCAGGTGACCTATCAAGCGCGTCTGGGCAGCATCGCCGACAAGGTGATGCGCGTGGCCGCCTTGGCGCAGACCATCGCGCCGGCCTTGGGCGTGGATGTGGTGCTGGCGCAACGCGCCGCGCACGTCGCCAAGAACGACCTGCAATCGCGCATGGTCAACGAGTTCCCCGAGTTGCAAGGCATCGCCGGACGGCACTACGCGCTGGCCGCCGGCCTTCCCGCTGAACTGGCGACTGCCATCGACGAGGCTTGGCAGCCGCGCTTTTCCGCCGATGCCATCGCGGCATCGCCACTGGGTCGAGCCTTGGCCATCGCCGAACGCATCGACACGCTCGCCGGTGGTTTCAGCGTGAACTTGAAACCGACCGGCAACAAGGATCCCTTCGCCTTGCGCCGCGCCGCGTTGGGCTTGGCACGAACCTTGATCGAAGCCAAGCTCGACCTCGATCTTCCGGCCCTGCTCGATGCCGCCGTCGAGGCGGTGCATCACGACGTTTCACGCTACGGCGCGGGCGTGCTGGCCATGGCGCCAACCGGCAGCGTGGCCAGGACCGCACTGGCGGTGGAACTGTACGACTTCATCCTCGAACGCCTGCGCAGTTACTACGCCGAACAGGGCATTCCAACCACGCAGTTCAATGCCGTCGCCGCGGTCAAGCCCAGCTCGCTCGCCGACTTCGATCGTCGCATCGAAGCCGTTCGCCAGTTCGCGCTGCGCCCCGAAGCCGAGGCTCTGGCCGCCGCCAACAAGCGCATCGGCAACATCCTGCGCAAGGTCGAAGGTGCCGTTCCCGACACACTCGATGGCAACGCCTGGGTGGAGCCAGCCGAACGCGAATTGGCCGATGCCCTGAGCCGCGTCGAAGCCGGCAATTCAGCCGCCTGGCACGAACACGACTACGTCGCCGTGCTGCAAGCCCTGGCCCAACTGCGCGCACCGGTCGATGCCTTCTTCGATCAGGTGATGGTGATGGCCGAAGATCCGAAACTGCGCGCCAACCGCTTGGCCTTGCTGCAGCAGATTGCCAATCGCTTCCTGAGCGTGGCCGCGATCGAACATCTTTCGCTTTGATGGCGATGGCGTTGAGTGGCCCGCCTTGCCGCGAGGGAAGAAGCAGCCCAGAACGCCGTTCGAGCGGCGCTGGCGTGTGACGGGCAAATCGGCGTGATGGTGGAATCGGCATCGGGGTGGACTTGTCCACCCCGACTTTTTGGGCACCGTGTGTGCGGGCAGACGCTGGGTTCCAACGGAGATCCTGATTAGCCCTATGGCTCAGCCAAACCGTGACCGCTTGAACCGTGAAATACCGCAGAAGCGGCGCTTTCGTAGAGCGCAGCTTGCTGCGCTGCCCTGGCTTTACGGGTCGTCCAGCGCAGCAAGCTGCGCTCTACAAAAGCCTGCTTATTTTGTGGAGTTTTCGACAACGAAGAGCATAGAAGCGGCTGAGGGATAGGGCTAATCAGGACGGAGATTGACCCACCACAACGGCGACAAATACTGAACCCCGGTGCACCGTGTTAGTCGTGGCCTCTTGGGTAATACCTGTCATGGACATAATATGCATGTCCATGAATTCCCCGACACCCTCACGCCCGGTTGGCATCGGATACCTTCTGAACGATGTCACGCGCCTCATGCGCACCCAGTTCGATCGCCGCGCCAGCCGCCTCGGCCTGACGCGCGCGCAATGGAGGGCCCTCAAGACCTTGGCCCGTCAGGAAGGTCAGACCCAATCCGAACTGGCGGAGCGCATCGAGTTGGAACCCATCGCGCTGGGCCGACTGGTTGACCGGCTGCAGCAGGCCGGTTTCGTCGATCGCAAGGCCGACCCGCAGGATCGACGGTGCTGGCGCTTGCATCTGACCCACAAGGCGCACGCCGTGGTCGATGAGATGGAAGTGATCGCCGATGTCCTCCGCGCCGAGATCCTGGCGGGCATTCCCGCGTCCGATATCGCCACCACGATGTCCGTGCTCGATGGCATCAAGAACAACCTCATTGCACTCGATGGTGCAGAACCCAAGGCCAAATGACATGAGCAGCACCCCCGCAGCAGCCCCCGAATCGGGTCGAACCCGCGACGCCGATGTTCCGAAAAAGCGTGGCCAACCCGTGCTCTGGCTCGCCGGTCCGCTGTTGGCGCTCATGGTGGCGGGTGGGTTCTATCTCACCGCCGGACGCTATGTCTCCACCGACAACGCCTATGTGGATGCCGACATGGTGACCATCGCGCCACAGGTGGCCGGCCGTGTCATCGAAGTGGCGGTGCGTGAGAACCAGGCCGTGCACCAAGGCGATCTCCTGTTTCGGATTGACCCGGAACCCTTGCAGCTGTCGGTCGACGCGCTGCGCGCCCAAGCCCAGGCGGTGGCGCAGTATCTTGGCGCCAGCAAGGATGGTTATCGCGCTGCCTTGGCCGACCTGGCGGGCAGCGAATCCACCCTCACCCGCGATCAGGCGCAACTGGCGCGTGTGCGTGATCTGCGCCAGCGCGGTCTGGTGGCGCAGCAGGCGCTCGATGACGCCATCAACGCGGTCGCCGTTGCACGCGGCGATCGTGACCATGACGCCGCGACGGTGGCCAAACTGCGTACCGAACTGGGCGGTGACGTGGATGCCCCGGCCGAGCAACTGGCGGGCTATCTGGCGGTGAAGGCGCAATTGGACAAGGCCGAACTCGACCTCGCCCACACCACGGTACGCGCCTCCATGGATGGCGTGATCGGCAAGACCAGCCTGCAAGCGGGCGATTACGTGCAAGTCGGCCAAGCCACGATGCCCCTGGTGTCGACCCGCGTCTGGGTCGATGCCAATTTCAAGGAAACCGACCTGACCCATGTCAGCACGGGTCAATCGGCCACGGTTCGACTGGACACCTGGCCCGATCACGAATTCGAGGCCCGTGTGGCGTCGATCAGTCCGGCCACGGGCGCGGCGTTCTCGATCCTGCCGGCGCAAAACGCCACCGGCAACTGGGTCAAGATCGTTCAACGCATTCCGGTTCGGTTGGAACTGGTGCTGGATGAATCCAACGCACTGCAGCCGCGCGTCGGCATGAGTGCGGAGGTCGAAATCGACACCGGCGCACAGAACTCGCTGTGGGGCCGTTGGTTTGGCCGCGACGAACCTCCGGCGCACGCGTTCGCCGGCCACTGAGCCGCGCGGGTCCCATGAAAACCAACTCCAGCGGCCAGCACGGCGGCAATGCGCTGCTGGTGGTCTCGATCATGCTGGCGACCTTGATCCAGGTGATCGACACCACGATTGCCAACGTCGCCCTGCCGCACATGCAAGGTTCGCTGGCCGCGACTCAGGACCAGATCGCCTGGGTGCTGACCTCCTACATCGTCGCCGCGGCCATCGCCACGCCCGCCACCGGCTGGCTGGCTGCCCGGCTTGGACGCAAGCGCCTGATGCTGACCGCCATCGCCGGCTTCACCGCGGCCTCGGTCCTGTGCGGGATGGCGACCTCGATCGAACAGATGGTGTTGTTCCGCGTCCTGCAGGGCGTGTTCGGCGCCGCGCTCGCGCCGGTGTCGCAAGCGGCCCTGCTCGATGCCTTTCCACCCGAGCGCCACGGCTCCGCCATGGCCTTGTGGGGCATGGGCATCATGGTCGGCCCGATCCTCGGCCCACCGCTCGGAGGTTGGTTGACCGAAAACTACAGCTGGCACTGGGTCTTCCTGATCAACGTGCCGGTCGGCATTCTGGCCTTCCTCGGCACCGCCGCCAGCATGTCCTCGGATCGCACCCGTCCCAGCCGCTTCGACTGGAGCGGCTTCGTGTTCCTCGCCGTGGGCGTGGCGGCGCTGCAGTTGATGCTCGACCGCGGCAACGACAAGGACTGGTTCAATTCCACCGAAATCGGTATCGAACTGGGCTTGGCCCTGCTCGGCTTCTACCTGTACTGGGTGCACTGGCGCGGGCGCAGGGAATCGTTCGTCGACATCGGCCTGCTGCGCGATCGCAACTTCGGCGTGGCGTCGCTTTTCATGTTCGTGATCGGCGTGGTGCTGTTCGCCACCATGTCGCTCTTGCCGCCTTACCTCCAGCACCTGATGGACTATCCCGTGGTCAGCGTCGGCCTCCTGCTCACCCCGCGTGGCGTCGGTACCCTGGTGTCGATGATGGTGGTTGGACGCTTGATGGCACGCCAGATCGATCCACGCCTGCCGGTGGCGGTCGGCATCGTGCTGACCTCGGTTTCGCTGTGGATGATGTCGCGCTTCACCGCCGACGTGCCGGTGTGGCCGATCATCAACAGTGGCGTCGTGCAGGGCATTGGTCTCGGGCTGGTGTTCGTGCCGATTTCGACCTTGGCCTACACCACCTTGCCGTCACAGGCGCGGACCGAAGCGGCCGGCATCTACTCGCTGGTTCGCAACCTGGGTTCAAGCATCGGCATCTCGATCATGTTCGCGCTGGTGGCGCGTTACACCCAGATCAATCACGCCGAGATCGCCACCCACCTCACGCCCTTCGGGCATACGCCCATGTCCGTGCTGAACAGCGTGCCGGGCGGGCTCATCGGCCTCAATGGCGAAGTCACGCGACAGTCCGCCGCCATGGCCTATCTCAATGATTTCTGGTTGATGAGCTGGATGACCCTGGCGACCTTGCCGCTGTTGCTGTTGTTCCGAGTGCCAGGACATTCCACCGGCATCACACAGCGCCAACCGGCGCGATGAGGATCTCGACGATGACCGCCACCCACCCAGATTGCAGTGCCGGCAAGGCGCTGGCATAATGTGCGGCTCGCTTTGTCCAGCCGATGGCTGGGGAGTCCGGCAGCGCGATGGCCGGCTGAAGCGATTCCACCCGTCTCGCGTATCACGTCATGTGATGGGGCCGCCGTTTCCCTGGCCAAGGGAAGCCACATCAATCCTTCGAGGTGCGTCATGGCACGCGTGTGTCAAGTAAGCAAGAAGGCCGTGCAGACCGGCAACAACGTCTCGCACGCCAACAACAAAACCCGCCGTCGCTGGCTCCCCAACCTGCACGAGCGCCGCTTCTGGGTGGCGAGCGAGAACCGCTGGGTGAAGCTGCGTGTTTCCAACCATGCCCTGCGCACCATCGACAAGAACGGCATCGACGCCGTCCTCGCCGAACTGCGCAAGCAGGGCGAGAAGGTCTAAGGAGAAGTCACCATGGCACATTCCAAGCGCGACAAAATCCGCATGATCTCCTCGGCCGGCACCGGTCACTTCTACACCACCGACAAGAACAAGAAGAACACCCCGGGCAAGATGGAAATGAACAAGTACGACCCGGTCGTGCGCAAGCACGTGCCGTACAAGGAAGGCAAGATCAAGTAATCCTGCCCCAATCAGAGTGGAAACAAAAAGCCCGTCGCAAGACGGGTTTTTTGTTTCACGATGACGCCAGTCCGGTCGTTCGCTGGAATGCGTCGAAGCTCGAACCGAAACGTCACGGGTCAATCAGCGGCGTGCCTACCGTCACCCCGGGCACTTCGTCACGCCGCCTTGCCCACAGGCGCATATCACTCCCTGACAAGCCCCATCCCGCAGCCGATTCCATGCCCTTCGTTGTCGAAAATCCCACAAAACAAGCCGGCCTTCGTAGCGCGCAGCTTGCTGCGCTGGGCGACCCGTAACGCCGGGGCAGCGCAGCAAGCTGCGCTCTACAAAAACGCCAGCTCTGCGGTATTTCACGGGTCAAACGGTCACGGCTGGGCTGAGTCTTGGGGTAAATCCGGCAAGTTCTCGAGTGCCGTGCGCCGAGTGGCTCAGGTTGGCAGGCGGATGCCGTGTTCCTCGCAACTGCGCGTATTGATCGCATCGGCGCGCAGGCGCGCCGGGCGAGCGGCCAGCCGATCGGCGTAGGCTTTGAAAACGGGTCTGGGTTCGAGCATGCCGAAGCTGAGCATGTAGCCGATCGTGCCGCCGAAAATCATGTCGGCCATCGAAAACTTGTCGCCGAGCACGTAGGGGCCATTGGCGAGCGCACCCTCCATCGCTTCCAGCATCGTGTCGTAGGCACCCCAGCCAGCACTGCCTTCCTTGTAGGTCCAGCCTTGCATCTTCGCCAGCAATCCCGGTTCGATCACCGAGGGCGAGAAGAAGGACCATCGCAGATACGTCCCACGCGCCGGATCATCGGGCAGCGGGGCCAGTGTGCCGGGTGCATACCTATCGGCAAGGTAAAGCCCGATCGCAGCCGATTCGGTCACCAGCGCCGCTCCATCCGTGAGAATCGGGAGCTTGCCCATGGCATTTAGGGCGAGGATCTCGGGCGATTTTTGCGCGCCGGCGAGCAGATCCACAAACTTCAATTCGTAGGGCACGGCCAGCTCCTCGAGCATCCAGACCACATTGGCTGCACGCGAGAACGGGTGGTGATAGAGAACGATCGCCATGGGAGCCTCCTTGATACGCGTACGATACGCCATCCGGGCCCCGCTCGATAAGCGAATGTTTCCGGTCGGCGTCCTGCGTTGTCGCACGCTCTTTCAGTTTGGCGTCTGCGGGATCGCCACCGCGGGATCGTCGAGCCTGGCCCACACCGCATCCAGCGCGGCATGGACCTTGGGCAGGAGCGGCAGGTAGCGTTGTGCGTAGTCGGGAAAGGCGAGGAAAGCGTCGAAGTGTTGGGCCTTGTCGATCAGCCAGAATGTCACGGGTCGCCCGGCCGCACGCGCCATGGCGACATAGGGTGCGCTGCTGAAAGCCACGGGAATGAGGCCATCCTCGCGACCATGCACGACCACCACCGGCAGGCCCGCACGCGGCAGTGCGGCGCGGGTTTCGGCCACGCCCTTTTGCACGCGGCGCGCGTTTTCATCATCGCCTGTCCACAGTGCGCGAAGGCAGTCCAGTCCGGCCAGATCGGGATCATCAGCGCTGCGGTTGGGATCAATCAGCGCGATGCCATTGCCGGGCGGAATGCCGCTGGCATCGGACCACCACAGCGCACGTTCGCTCGTGCTGGAAGCACGCTCAAGGCCGGCGTCATCGAGCAGGGCATAGCGAAAACCACAGGGATGCGCGTCGGCGGAAAAACGGCCATAGGCCGAGGCATAGGTCGCTGCCACCGCGCGCCAGAGGTCGAAACCCGTGGTGGTGACGCCACTGTGCAAGGCGTGCGCATCGAAACCGGCTGCCATCAATTGCGAACGCGCATCGGCGGCCTGGGCCTCCACGCTGGAACCAGAAAGTTCGCCACGCGCAGCGAGACTGGCGCAACGCTGCGTGGCCGCCGCACGCAGGCCATCGGGCATGGGTGGCACGGGCCAATCGTCCTGGGCCAATAGCGCACAGGGCATCAAGCGCGCCGCGAGCGTGGCGTAGTCGTACAAGGCGCGCGCATCGGACGCATCGGCCCACACATTGGGTTCGCCCGCCACCACCGCATCAATGAGTTCATCTTCGATTTCCGCCGCTCGCAAGACCGCGCCACCACCGTTGGAGATACCGACCGCGATGACGCGAGTGTTGGCGGCCGTGAACGGCGCCTGCTGCGGATAGGCGCGATTCAAGACCGCAAGACCGAACTGCGCGGCCTGATGCACATGGCGGCCCCAGTCGGCTTCGGGGTTGTCCTGCGAGTGGGCGTGCTTGAAGGCGATGCCCGAGTTCGCGCTCGTCGTCGGACCAAATCCACCCGCGCCATCGACCGACGCCTGCCTGCCATCCAGTGCCGTGGCCTTCGGCTGCGCCAGATCGACATAGTCACTGCCCGCGCCTTTGTCGGTGTAAACCACCGCGCAACCACGCGGCAAGGCCCACGGCGCGGCCACCGCAATGGCGCCATAGACCCCACGCGAACCGGAGGCCGGTGCCACCACGAGGCAGGGTTTTGACGCATCGAAACCATCCGGCAACTGCATCAGCACCCGATGCGACTGATGTGCGCCGGGCACCCGCGCGAAGGCAGAAAACTCCCGCCCCGGAATGCTCGGCAGCGCATCGCCGGCCCCACCACCGGGGCGCAAGTCGGCAATGCCGCGCCAGTTCGACCAGATCGCACGCCGGCGAAGTTCCTCGGGCGTGGGCGCATCCACATCGATCACGGCGGGTGCCTTGACCGAACGCAGACCTTCGATGCCCAGACCGCCGGTCAACAGATCATCGGCCCCGCGATGAGGGGTTTCGCGGATGACACCAAAGTCGTCGCTGGGATTCATGGGCTTCACGGCAGGCCGCGCGCAGGCCAACAGGCTGAGCGCAAGGCAAACAGGCAGGGCAAGTGTCACTCTCATGCCCTCACCTTAGCGCAACACCACCATGGGAAAAGTGGACCTTGGTGCTAAGCCAGATCTGAGCAAGCCATCAGTGCGAGGAGCGAACAGTCGCAGCGCGAATGGCCCGCAACTGGCAATGGATCAAAGGCATGGATTGCTTCGCTGCGCTCGCCATGACGCCACTTCGACGTATTCCGCTTTTCGCAAGCCCCTTCCCCCGCTTGCGGGGGAAGGTTGGGATGGGGGCGATGAAAGACACTGGCAATGGATCAAAGGCATGGATTGCTTCGCTGCGCTCGCAATGACGCCACTTCGACGTGTTCCGTTGTTCCCTAAGCGGCCGCGGTCGCCGCCCGCCGCCGGCGTTTGCTGTCGTGCACATCGACTTGCAGCCGCAATCGAAACGCCACGGCGGGATCGTGCGCAAGATCGAAACTCAGCCCATCGCGATCGGGCAGGCGTGACTGAAGTTCGACCACCGGCGCGCGCGGCACGTCCACGTGCCAGCCATCGCTTTCACCCCGCACCGTGGCATCAGTGTGGTCGTGCGCGCGCAGGAAGAAGCTGATCGACAAGCCCCGCGGCAGGCGGCTGCGGCAGGTGATCGTTTCACCGACGCACAGGGCTGCCAATTCGTCTTCATCGAGACGCAGACGCCATTGATCCTCTTGCAACTGGATTTTCATGCGATGTCCTTCTGACTGTGAATCAAGGTTTGCCATTCCGTTGGCGTGTTGGCGCTGGCCAAATGCGCTTGCGCCGTGTCGGCCAGCGGCACGTCGATGCCGCTCAGGCACGCATGCACCGCGCGCAAGGAGCGTGCGGATGCCGGAGCATCGAGCCGTTCGACGATCCGTGCTCGGCTGATTGAATCCAGACGCAAGGCCAGTGGCAAGGCGTGCTTGACGAAGCGTGCCGCACGCACCGCTGGAGGCGCCTCGGCCAGCGCACGCAACAACGAATGCAGCAAGGCCGAATCCAGCCGTGGCATGTCCACCGGCACCACCAGATACATGCCATCGTCAGCCGCTTGTGCAAGGCTCGCCAAGCCGCCGACCGGACCCAGCTCGGGCACGCGATCCGGCAACGCATCCTCGCCCTCGAATGGCCCGCTGCGCCAGACGCGCGTGGCACCTGCGGCGTGCAAGACCGCGCCCATGTGTTCCAGCAATGAAACACCGTTCCAGTCCAAGGATGACTTGTCGCGGCCCATGCGGGAGGAGCGGCCACCCGCCAACAGCAGGGCCGCGAAGGGCGGAAGTTCAAGCGTGGTCGTGCCCGGACTCATGCACGTGTTCCTCGCACAATGAACAGCCTTCGCTCCATTCGCTGCTGCCATCGACGTAGTGTTCCTGCTTCCAGATCGGGCTGCGGTGTTTGATTTCCTCGATCAACTGCCGGCAGGCGCGGAAGGCTTCATCGCGGTGCTTGGTGCCCACCGCCACCACCACGGCCACGTCGCCCACGTTCAGGCGACCCTTGGCATGCGCCAACGAGATGCGGATGAGCGGGCCGAAGGCCTCCACGGCGCGAGCAATGGCTTCGTCGAAATGAACCTGGGCCAGCGCATCGAAAATGTCATAGCTGATGCCGACGACTTCGCGCCCCTGATTGACTTGACGCACGCGGCCGATGAAAACGTTGTAACCACCAAATTGCGGATCGCTGACGAAATCCAGTGCATCGACCGGGTTGATCTTGGCCTGCGCGCTATCGACGATGGCGTGGTGATGCGTGCTCATCTTCAGCCACCTCCAACGGGCGGCAGAACGGTGAGCATCACACCCGCTTCGATGGCATCGCTCTCGCGCAAAATCCGACTCGGGCTGGCAAAGGCCGAACGTTGCAGCAAGCCTGGGCGGCATCCGGGCCAGTGCGCCTGCGCATGCGCGCCCAGCGCGGCGCGCACATCGGCCACGGTGGCGTGGGCGTGAACGTCCAAACTCACCTTGGCGGTGGGTTCGAACTCGCGCAAGGCGCCGAACAGCGCGATCTCCAGCTTCATGTTTGCACCTCGATTTTCATGCCCGCCAAATGCCCGGGCGGCCACACGTCGATGAGATCGCCAGCCTGCACCGGCGCGCGGTCGGCGGCCAGTTCCAACCAGGCATTGGCTTGCAACAGCGGGCGAATACGGAAGGACTCCTGCCCGGCCAACATGCGCGCGCGCATGTGCCCGCTGGCATCCAACACCAAGGCACCTTTGTACAGATAACGCCAGCCCGAAGCGGGCGTCGCGCAAGCCTCCAGCACCACACGCAAGGGTCGTTCGGTGGCCATGCCCAACATCGCACGCAGCAGGGGCTCGACGAAAAAGCGCAGGCCGACGGCACTCGACGCCGGGTTTCCAGGCAGGCCAAAACACACGATGCCATCCGGCAGGCTGGCCAACAACAAGGGTTTGCCCGGTCGCATGCGGACCTTGTGGAAATGCAGCTGCGCGCCGGCTTGGCGCAAGGTGTCGGGCACGAAATCGTGACGCCCCATGGATACCGCGCCGGTGCTGATGAAGACCTCCGCGCCGCACGCGCGCGCCTGCGCGAGCGCGGCGGCAAAGGCCTCGGGCTCATCGCTCACGGTGGCCTGCAGCACCAGCTCGGCGCCGGCTTCCCGCAAACGTGCCGCCAACAACGGGCCGTTGCTGTTGCGAATCTGGCTGCCGTCGAGCGTGGCATCGGCGGTATCCACCAGTTCGCGACCGGTACACACCAGAGCCACCCGTGGACGCCGACGAACCGACACCTGACCTACGCCCAACGCGGCCAACATCGCCAGGTGTGCAGGCCCGATCACGCTGCCGGCCGCCATCACTTCGATGCCCTGCGCCACATCTTCGCCGGCACGGCGCAGGTGTCGGCCGGTTTCGATCGTGGCCTCCAATCGAATGCGGGTGGCATGGCCAGCGGCATCGCGTTCCAGCACGGCGACCTGCTCCACCGGCACCACCGCATCGGCACCGTCCGGCAGGCGCGCGCCGGTCATGATCTCGAAGGCATGGGTGCCATCGCGCAAGGCTTCACTCTGACCATCGCCAGCCATCAGGGCGCCGCGCACGGCGAACTCGCGCCCGCCATCCAAGGCCACGCCGCCCGAGAACAGGGCAAAGCCATCCATCGCCGAGTTGTCGAACGGCGGCAGGTTTTCGGCGCTGATGACCGGGGCCGCCAGCACGCGCCCGAGCGATTCGCCTGCCGGGCAGACTTCGATCGGTGTGAGATGGGCCAGGGTCAAAATCTGCGCGCGTGCGCCATCGAACTCGATCATGGGTGGGCCTTCCCGTCCATCATCGCCAAGGCGTGCGGCAACACCGGCATGAGGATGTCCAGGCCTTGTCGCACCGCTTTGGGGCTGCCGGGCAAGGCGATCACCAACATCGCGCCCACCTGCACCACTTCGGCGCGGCTGAGCCAGGCCAAGGGCGTGTGCTTGGCGCTTTCCACGCGAAACAGATCGGCCAGTGGTTCCAGACGGCGATCGGCCACACTCAGCAAGGCTTCAGGCGTGAGATCACGCGGGCTCAAGCCGGTGCCGCCGGTGCACAGGCACAGGCGCACACCTTCGTCAGAAAGCTGCTTGAGGCGCGAAGTCAAGGGCTCGATGCCATCGGGCAGAAGGTCGATGGCGGTGAGCGTGGCGCCCAGCGCGGTCAGCCGCTCCACGATCAAGGGCCCGGATTCGTCCACCGTTTCACCGCGATGGCTGCGATCACTGAGCGTCACCACCGCGCTGGAGACACCCTCCAGCCGCGCTGCGGGGCGCGGTTGATAGTGCTGCATTTCTTCGGCGCTCATGCCATCGGGATGAATCCACAAGCCCTTCTTGCCGCCTTCCTTGAACAACAGCCGCACGCCCTGGATGCTCAAGGACGGCTCCACCGGCTTGGTCAGGTCGTACACCGTCAAGAGTGCGGCGTTGACGCCGGCCAAGGCTTCCATCTCGACGCCGGTGCGCGCTTCGGTGGCCACCTCGCAATACAGGCGCACGGCATGGCGTTCGGCAATCAGCTGGTGCCGCACCCGCACCAGTTCCAGCAGCAGTGGATGACACAGCGGCATCAGCGCCGAGGCGTGCTTGGCGCCTTGCAGGCCGGCGATTTCGGCCATGCTCAAGGGATCACCCTTGGGCAAGCCTCGGTTCGCGATCAACTCGAATGCGGCAGCACCCACCCACAGCTCGCCCACCGCCACCGCTCGCCGGCGCGTGGGTCGCTTGCTGCGAATATCGGCCATGAAATAACGGCTTTGGGCCGTCTGCGGATCGTTCAAGATCGGCTCCGTTTGACAACACACCGCGCATCGACTGGCGCGGCGGGAAAGGGCGTGCAGCGTAGCAGAGGGCTTGCCGCCCAAGCTTGAGGCAAGTCAAACCTTCTGGCGGGACGTGTCGCGAACGTGGGCGCAGTACCA
>DASSYF010000059.1:0-25402 GCA_035703435.1 Chiayiivirga sp.
AGCAATGCACCCACGACCAAGGCGAGTGGCTCATGCCCCCACTCCGCCAGCCACAGGCCCACGATTGCCCCCAGCACAGCACCCAACCAAGCCATGGCTCACCTTGCACTCGCAGACGGCGCGTAAGAATCGGCAGTATCGCCGATGACGCCCATCCGGGTCGGCTAATTGATCCGGCCATCAGATTGTCCAAACCTGGCGTAGCGGCCGAGCGTGCTCGGCAGGCCGTGGAGCAAGCTCCATGGCCACAAAGAAAGGGCCGGTTCGTTAGGGTTTTTGCTCCAGTCCATTCGCGGCTAGAATCAAGTCACCGTACCGCAGCGTATTGTGCGGACCTTGCCTTGATTCCAGACCATGCCGCATCGGCATGATCGCCCTGCCGGAGCATCGACCATGAGCAGCTTCACTCCACCCCTCGACGACATCCGCTTCGTCCTCAACGAACTGCTGGATGTGGCGGCAGTCCAGGCCTTGCCCGGTCAGCAGGACACCGGCATCGAACTGATCGATGCGGTGTTGGAAGAGGCCGGCAAGTTTTCCGCGCAGGTGCTGGCGCCGATCAATCGCAGCGGCGATGTCGAGGGCAGCCAGTGGCACGACGGCGAAGTCACCACCGCCCCCGGTTTCAAGGACGCCTATCGCCAGTACTGCGAATCGGGTTGGAATGCGCTGCCCTTCCCGACCCAATGGGGCGGCCAAGGCTTACCGGCCATTGTGTCCAGTCCGGTTTCCGAACTGGTGATGTCGGCCAACCTCTCGTTCTCACTCTGCCCAATGCTGACCTCCGGCGCGGTGTCGGCCCTGCTGCTGGTCGGTTCGGATCAGCTCAAGCAGACCTTCCTGCCAAAGATGGTCAGTGGCGAGTGGACCGGCACCATGAATCTGACCGAGCCACAGGCCGGTTCCGATCTGTCGCTGGTGCGCACCCGCGCCGTGCCGGAAGGCGATCACTACCGCGTGTTCGGGCAGAAGATCTTCATCACCTACGGCGAACAAGACTTCACCGACAACATCGTGCACTTGGTGCTGGCGCGACTGCCCGACGCACCCGAGGGCGTGAAAGGCATTTCCCTGTTCATCGTGCCCAAGTTTCTGGTCAATGCCGATGGATCGCTCGGGGCGCGCAACGATGTGCGCTGCGCCTCGCTCGAACACAAGCTCGGCATCCATGCCAGCCCCACGGCCGTGCTCAACTACGGCGAGAAGGACGGTGCCATCGGTTACCTCGTGGGCGAGGCCAACCGTGGTCTGGAATACATGTTCATCATGATGAATGAAGCCCGCTACTTCGTCGGCGTGCAGGGCATCGCGATCAGCGAACGCGCCTACCAACAGGCCGCCGCGTATGCTCACGAGCGCATGCAAGGCCGCGATCTGGCCAATCCACGCGGCCCCACCGCGCCCATCGTGCGCCAGCCCGATGTGCGCCGCATGCTGCTCACCATGCGCGCCATCACCGAGGCCAACCGCGCGCTGTCGATGAGCTTGGCGTCCCTGCTCGATCACGGCCATGCCGGCGACAAGGCCGCACAGTCATTGGCCGAATTCCTGATCCCGATCCACAAGGGCTGGGCCACCGAAGCGGCCAACGAAGTCACCAGCCTCGGCGTGCAGGTGCACGGCGGCATGGGCTTCATCGAGGAAACCGGCGCCGCCCAGCACCTGCGCGATGCCCGCATCACCGCGATCTACGAAGGCACCACGGCAATTCAGGCGAACGATCTGATCGGGCGCAAGACCGCACGCGATCAAGGCGCGGTGGCCGCCAGCCTGATTGCGCAGATGCGTGACGTGGTCATGGCGCTGGAAGCCAGCGCCGACGCCGATCTCAGGGTCATCGCCGAGCGTCTGCGAACGGCCGTGGACGACTTCGAAGTCTGCGTGATCCACGTCGCCACGAACTACATGACCCAAACCTCCGCCGTGCACGCCGGCTCGGTGCCCTACCTGCAACTGGCGGGTTTGGTCTGCGGCGGTTGGCAAATGGCCCGTGCGGCATTGGCCGCTCGACACCAACTGGATGCGAAACAAGGCGATGCCGGTTTCAACACCGCCAAACTCAAAACCGCACGCTTTTATGCCGACCACCTCCTGACCCGCGTCACCGGTTTGCGTGAAGTGGTGCTGGCCGGCGCCAGTGCGGTGCTGGAGTTTCCCGAAGATCGCTTCTGAGGCGAGGCCTCAGCGCAATTCGGACGGATAGTTGGGTGATCGCGGTGGAAACGCGATCACCTTGCCATGGGCTTCCGGTTCCGGCCGCACCCAAAGCACCGGCACGTCGCTGGGAGCGGCCGGTTCGTACATGGCGCGCTCTTCAGCCGCCAAGCCGTCTTGCATGAGCTCGTCCTCGTCCTCCCAGCTGTAGCGCTTGCGTGGCGGTACGGGGTCGCGCCGGAACCAGAGCAGGGCGGCCAGAACGCCACACACCGCACCGCTCAAATGCGCTTCCCACGATATTTGGGGATCGCCCGGCAGCACCGAGAGCACCATGCCGCCGTAGAGGAAGAAGGCAATCATCGCGGCCGCAATGCCGGCACGGTCGCGGCGCAAAAGACCCAGCACGAACAGGAAGAACATCAGGCCGTGGGCGAGGCCGCTGGCACCCAAATGCGTGGAGTCGCGACCGATCAGCCAGATGCCGAGGCCGGAGCCCAGCCAGATCAAAAGTATTGCCGGCTTGGCCGCGCGGGGATACACCGAAAAACTGAGCGTGCCCAACACCAATAGCGCCAGCGTGTTGTTGATCAAATGTCCGACCGAGCCGTGCAGGAGCGGCGCCGTCAGCACGCCGATCAGGCCGAACGCGGTGCGTGGCTGCACCCCAAGCCAGGCGAACGAAGTTCCAAGCCAGACCTCGAACATCTTGATCCACCACAGCACGGCGATGAAGCCGGCGCTGAGCACAAGGGCGCCGACGAAGCGACGTCGGTCGTGCCGTGCCTGGGCGATGGGGTCGATGCTGGGATCGTGCAGCGGGATATCCATGCACCCAAGCTGCGGGCGCACGGGCCGTTCGTCAAGGTCAGTGCTTCAAAAGACGCAGCACGCCCTGCCCGATGGTCTCAGGCCGAGGCAGGTGGCTCGCCCGTCGTGTCCTTCCTCGGAGGCAGCATCAGGCTCGCCACCATCGAGCCACCAATAGCCAAGGCCACCACACCCAAGGCGGCAGCCACCGGAATATGCCAAAGATCGGAAATGAGCATCTTGATGCCGATGAAGATCAGCACGCCCGCCAAGCCATAACTCAGGAGGTGGAAGCGATCCACCATGCCGGCCAGCACGAAGAACAGCGCCCGCAGTCCCAAGACCGCGAACACATTGGAGCTGAGCACGATGAACGGATCATCGGTGATGGCAAAGATCGCGGGTATCGAATCCACGGCAAAAATCACATCGGTAATGCCGATCATCACCACCACGACGAACAGCGGCGTGAACCAACGCTTGCCGTTTTCATGCACGACGAAGTACGACTGGCGATAACCCGAGGTGATCGGCAGGTGTTTGCGTACCCACTTGATCAAGCCATTGTTCTCGAGATCGGGCGGCGAGTCGCTGCCACGCAGCATCTTCAGCCCGGTCACCACCAGAAACGCCCCGAACACGTACAGGATCCAATGGAACTGCTGGATCAACACCGCACCGATGAAGATCAGGATGCCGCGCAGCACGATGGCGCCGATGATGCCGTAGACCAGCACGCGCTGCTGTTGCACCGTGGGCACGGCGAAGTGGCCGAACACCATCAGGAACACGAAGATGTTGTCGACCGCCAGCGCCTTTTCCATCAGGTAGCCGGTCAGAAACGCCAGACCCGCTTCGCGCGCAATGGCGGGATCCATGTTGGCATCGAGGTACCACCACAGACCGAGGTTGAAAGCCAAGGCGAGTGCGATCCAGGCCACGCTCCAGATCAAGGCCTCGCGCACCGCGACCTTGTGCGGGCCGAGGTTGCGCATCATCAACAAGTCGACAGCCAGCGCCACCACGACCACGGCGCTGAACACGATCCACAAACCTGGGGTGGCGATACTGTGCACGAGGAATCCTGCTCCGAAAGACAAAGGCCCCGACCGGTGGACGATCAGGGCCCGGATTTCGGACACACCTTCGCCGTCACCGGCGAAGGTCTTGCTCGCAGCCAGCATGGAACCGGCTGCCTGCCGCACCGGGATCACCGCGGTGAACCGTCCTGACGATGCGACAGCGCAGAGCTACTCCCCTTCTATGGGGTCGGCGCACCCGCGCCAACGCCCTAATTATACTTCAATCCTCATCGTCTACCGCGCGCCGGTATTCGCGCGCATGAGGAACCATCCCCGTTAACCATGTTCTAACAAGCCAATCCCTTCGGCTGAACTAGAGTGAGCTGATCATCGCCCGCGTGGCGTGCCCGGCCTGTGAGCAAGCATGTATCTGGATTTCTACGGCCTGCGTGAAGCGCCTTTCTCGATCACACCTGATCCGCGTTTCGTGTTCCTGAGCGAGCGTCATCGCGATGCGCTGGCGCATCTCTTGTATGGCATTGGGCAGGGCGGTGGCGGTGGTTTCGTGCAACTGACCGGCGAAGTGGGCACCGGCAAGACAACGCTGTGCCGACTGTTGCTCGAACAATTGCCCGACAACGTGCGCGTGGCCCTGGTGCTCAATCCGCGCCTGAGCCCAATCGAACTTTTGCAGTCCATTGCCGAGGAGCTGAAGATCGACGTCGCAGATCGCAGCGGTTCGGCCAAGGCTCTAGTCGATGCCCTCAATCGTTACCTGATCGAAGCCTACGCCCAAGGATTGCGCGTGGTCCTGATCGTGGACGAGGCACAGAACCTTTCGATCGAGGCCTTGGAGCAGATTCGCTTGCTCACCAACCTCGAAACGGCCACCCAGAAGTTGCTTCAGATCATCCTGCTGGGCCAACCGGAACTGCGCGACATCGTGGCCCAACCCGAATTGCGGCAGTTGTCCCAACGCATCACCGCGCGCTACCACCTCACGCCCCTGAGCGAAGACGAGACCGAAGCCTATCTGCGTCATCGTCTGGCGGTGGCCGGCAGCGCCCGATTTCCATTCACGCGCTTGGCGGTACGTCGCCTGCACGCCATTTCCGGCGGTGTGCCGCGCCTGTTGAACACGCTGGCTGATCGCAGCCTGACGGCGGGCTATGTCACCGAACAGACGCAGATCGGCGAGCAATCGGTGACGCGCGCCGCACGCGAAGTGATGGCCTCGCCGCTGCGGCGTTGGCGCGGCCCACGCCCAGCCTGGGTGGCACTGGCACTGCTGGCCTTGGTGGTGCTGGCGGTGTGGAACTGGCCGCGCAACGCCGCACCCGAGAATGCACCGCCGCAGGCGTCTGCCCCTTCGCCGGTTGCTCCGGCGCTGGACAGCCTTGCTGAGATCGAGGGTCTGCAGGAGAGTGCCTTCGTGCGCTTGCTGGCGCTGTGGAAGTTGCGCGCGCCGCAAGTCGATCCCGCGACCGTGCTGCGCTGCCCGACCATCATCGGTCCGGGGCTGCATTGCCTGCGCGGTAGTGGCAACCTCGCCAAGCTCACCGCCCTGGGTCGCCCCGTGGTTCTGCGACTGCACGTGCAGGCACGCGATGCCTGGGCGGTGTTGCTGGGCGTGGATGGCGACCGCGTTCGCCTCGCCGTGGATGGTCGCAGCCTGACGGTCTCGCGGACCGAACTGGAGTCGTTCTGGTTGGGTGAATACGTTGCCCTGTGGCGGGTGCCCAACGTCGTCAGCGGACTGACCTTGCACCGCGGCGATTCGGGCCCGGCGGTGGAATGGTTGCGGCAACGCCTGGTCGAGGGCGGCCACGCCGTGCTCGACCTCGATGGCCCTGCGCTCTTCGATGCCGACGTGGAAGCCGGCGTGCGCGCGCTGCAGGCTTCGGCCGGCCTGAGCCCGGATGGCATCGTGGGTCCGGAAACCTTGTTCGCCGCCGTCGCCAGCGAGGCGGGTGGGCCGCATCTGCGCCGCCATCTGGACTAAGGCCATGAATGCACCCAAGCTGGCGATTGCACCGCTCTGTGAATGCCCATGTCCCTGATCCTCGAGGCCTTGAAGAAGTCCGAAGCCGAGCGTCGCCTCGGACAGGCGCCGGACCTGCTCAGCCCAACGCCGATGCGGGTTCCATCGGAATCCCACTCCCGCGGCCTCGGTCGCGCGCTCTGGATCGGGCTGGTGGTGGTGGCGGCCGGCGCCGGCTATTGGTTTGCGCACGATCGGGCCGGCCCTGCTCCCAGCACACCCGAGACCGCCGCGCCGGTCACCACACCTGCGCCACCAAGTCCTGCGGCCGTCCCAGCCAGCCCGACGCCTTCGCCGCGGCCACGGCTGGTGAGTTACGACGCCAACGTCATTGCCGAGGCGTCCTTGCCACGCGATGACGAATTTGCCGGCAACGAGCGCGAATCCCAGCCGGTGCACCCCGAAACGATCGCCTTGCCTGCGCCGGCCGAGGCCGCAGCGTTGGATGATGCGCCCGAGCCCGTGCGCGCCCCGCGTGTGGAGACCGCGACACCCGCACGCGCCACGATACCCACGCGGACTGCGGCGAGCCCTTCAGTGGAACACGCGGCAGCACCTGCGCCCGCGCCGACCCCGCCCGCAGCGCCCGAACCCGTGTTGGAATCGCTCCCGCGCCTGGGCCATCTCTTGCCCTCGGAACGCGAGGGCCTGCCGCCGTTGCGCTTGTCGATGCACGTCTATGATCCGGTGCCGGCGGCACGCTTCGTGCTGATCGACGGCAAGCGCTATCGCGAAGGCAACACCATCGCCGACGGCTTGACCGTGGAGGCGATCCGGCCCGATGGCGCAGCCTTGAGTTATCACGGCCGCCGCTTCTTGCTGGCCCGACCCTGAGACCCGGCACACGCCATGTTCGTGCATGTGCCCTCGCGCCGTCGCCCCAACGTACTCTGGGCCACGCCCGTGCTGGTGTTGGCGTGCATGAGCGTGTGGGTGTGGCTGGCTACAGGAAAAGCGGGCTCGCGCAGCTTCTTCCTGCAACGCTGGGGCACGGTGCCGGAAACCCTGCTGGCCGGTGACTTCGGCTGGGGCATCTTTCGCGATGGGCATGTGCTCAGTTTGCTGTCCGCCCTGTTCGTGCACGCCGATTGGTTGCATCTGGTGGGCAACCTTCTGTTTCTGATGATCTTCGGCGTACCCGCCGAGCGCGCCCTGGGGCCGTGGCGTCTGTTGATCCTGTTCCTCGTGTGCGGGGCGATCTCCAACCTTGCGGCAGCCGTATCGCTGGCCAGCACCCATGCGGTGGTGATCGTGGGCGCCAGCGGTGCCATCTCCGGTGTGATCGGGGCTTATCTGGCGCTGTTTCCGCGCGCGCATCTGGGTTTTGTGATTCCGCTCGGCTTGTTCTTCGAGTTCGTGCGCACGCCGGCTTCACTTCTGATCGCGATCTGGGCCTTGTTGCAATTGGGCTTCACCTTCATCGGTCCGGCCTTCGGCGCCGTGGCGTGGTGGGCACACCTGAGTGGCTTTGTCGCCGGGGTGCTGATGGCGCTGTTATGGCGACCCGCGGTCACCCGTCGCCTGCGCACGTGAGGTCGCAGAGCCGTCACGATCTCGGCTGGAAGGTGATGAAGGCAAGGGGCAAACCGCACCGATCGCGACATCCCGCATGAGCGGAAATGCAACCACGATTTCGGAGCGATCGTAGGCCTCGTTGCGGACCGCGCCGATTCGGCCGCCGTTGTCCTGCACGGCGTGCTGGATCCACGCCAGCGCCAGACGCAAGGTCACATCGCCACGCCCCTGCCCGCGTGCGACCTCATCCCAGGCCGGCAGTCGGGCAAGGCCTTGGTCGAGGCCAATGCGGACCTCGGCGGCTTCGATTTCGATGCTCAGCACGAAGCGCGTCCGGGCCGGATTGAGGTACAGGAGGATGTCGATCAACTCGCGCAGGGCCACCACGCAGCGGGTTCGTTCCACACACGCCGGCGCCGTGCTTGCCGTGCATTCCAGCACCATTTCCTGATCACGATGGATGGCGCGCTGATCGGCCTGAGCGATGAGCTCACGCACTTCCGTCACCCAATCCACGACCTCGGCGTGACGCGGTGCCTGCGGATGTTCCAGTTCGTGTTCAGCGCTTTCCAGCATCTGGTCGGCCACCCACAACAGATCGGCGGCGCGTTGTGCAATCGAGGCATGCTGCCGGCGCAGCGCGTCGGGATTGGTTTCGGTCAACAGGTGCTCGGCCTGCGAGCGGATCTCGCGCAAGGGCTCGCGCAAGTCCTCGCTGGCCAAGCTCAGAAAACGTCGCTGCCGCATCGCGAAGGTTTCGGACTGCTGGCGCTGGGCCTCGGCATCCTGCAACGTCTGGATCAACATCTGGGTACGCTCGTTCAGCTGTTCCGAGGTGACGCGATGACGGCGCGCTCGCCGCCACAGCACCCAGGCCACCCCGATGGCCGCCAACAGCAACACCGCGAGCGACCACAGGCCAACGCGCTGGTGCCACAGACGTGCGCCTTCTCCACGTTCATGTGCGCGTAGCCGCTCGATCTCGCGGCTCTGTCGCTCCTGTTCGTAACGCGCGGACAGTGCATTGGCGCGGGTACTGGTCAGGCGCTGTTGTTGCGCACGTTCACGACTGTGCGCCTCACGCGCCATCACCAAGGCCGCGGCGTCCTGTCCGCGAAGTTCGTACAGACGCGACAGCCCATCCAGCGCCAGGATGTGGTGGGCTTCGTCCGCAGCCGAGCGGCTCGTGGCCAGCGCCTGCTGCAAGGACGCTTCGGCACGCTTGAGGGCATCCTCGCGCACTTCGTTGGATGGATTCCCGTGGCGAAGGAGCTCCATCAGCACTTCGGCATTGGCGATCTGGGCGGCCACCACGCCACGGCGAGAATCCACCGAACGCGCCAGTTCTTCGGCCTTGCCGATATGGGTTTGTGCTTCCGGGTAATGGCCCAGTCTGGCCAGCACCTGCGCCAGATTGCCGTGTGCAAGACCGGCCCCGGCTGGATCGTTCTCCTCGGCAAATGCCGCCAATGCCTTTTCCAGCGTGGCACGGGCTTCATCCAGCTTGCCCTCGTCTTCGGCCGCCTTGGCCAAGTTGTTGTAGATCGTGCCCACGCCGCGCCGAATGCCATGGCGTTGCTTGAGCGCCAGCGCATCCTGGAAATAGCGCAGGGCCGTCGCCTTGTCGCCCAGTGCCGTGAGCGAATTGCCCAGATTGCTGGTGACCGCGCTGATACCCGCGGCGTCATCGAGTGACTCGTACAAGGCCAAGGCTTGATGTTGAACCGCAATCGCCTCGGCGACCGCTCCGGCCTGATCGAGCGCCGCGCCCAAGGTGGCCAGCTGCCGCGCCAGACGCTTGGGCTGGGTCCCGTCGCTGGAGTCGACCGCCGTCTGCAACAGGTTGATGGCTTCCTGCAACTGCCCGGCGGCCAGTCGCGCGCGCGCTTCGTCCACCACGGTGTCAGGCTCGGTCTTGGGCGCGACCGTGGTGCTCGGGGTATCGCCCCATGCCATCGCACTCGCCAGCAATCCCAACCACAGGGTCAGCACCCAAGCCTGCCACAGCTTCCCGCAACCAACCCGCCGCGAAAGACGGCTCGGGTTGTCATTGTTGAAGCAGGCGATGCCCATCACAGGCTCCGATTCCATGCATGCCCGCGTTCAAGCGTTCCGCCCTGTATCGAAATCGCTCACGCGTCGGGCTCAGGATGCATCATTTGGAAGCGCGCCGAAAGCCTTGATTGCCCGGACAAACGCTTGATCGCGTCGGCGCAGCGGTTCGATGTCGCGTTTGTGTCGATGACCCGAAACGCAAAGGGCGCAACCTTCCGGCCGCGCCCTGTTGGTGCAACACCCGTCGCCGGGAAAGGCTCACATCGCCTTGATCAGCTCGTCGGCGAACTGCGAGCACTTCACTTCCTTCGCGCCTTCCATCAGGCGGGCGAAGTCGTAGGTGACGGTCTTGTTGCCGATGGCCACATCCATGGCGTGGATGATGGCGTCGGCGGCCTCGTTCCAGCCCATGTAACGCAGCATCATCTCGCCCGACAGGATCACCGAGCCCGGGTTCACCTTGTCCAAGTTGGCATACTTGGGCGCGGTGCCGTGGGTGGCTTCGAACACGGCGTGGCCGGTGACGTAGTTGATGTTGGCGCCGGGTGCGATACCGATGCCGCCGACCTGTGCGGCGAGCGCGTCGGACAGGTAGTCACCGTTGAGGTTGAGCGTGGCGGAGACATCGTATTCGGCCGGGCGCAGCAGGATCTGCTGCAGGAAGGCGTCGGCGATGGCGTCCTTGATGATGAGGCCGGCGCCGGGCTTGCCCTCGGGGATGATGTGCCAGGGGCCACCGTCCAGTTCCACCGCGCCGAAGTACTCACGCGCCACCTTGTAGCCCCAGTCGGCGAAGGCACCTTCGGTGAACTTCATGATGTTGCCCTTGTGCACCAGGGTCACCGACTTGCGCTTGTTGGCGATGGCGTAGTCGATGGCGCTGCGCACCAGCCGCTCGGTGCCAAGATACGAAACCGGCTTGAAACCGACGCCCACCTGCACGGGCAACTCGCGGTGAGGTGCGCCGATGCCTTCCAGCGCCTTTTGCCAGGCGTTGGTCTTGTCCTGCGAACCAAAGCGGATCTTGGCGTGCGCCTGCGGAAACTCGCGGGCGAGGAAATCCAGCACCTTGGCAGCTTCCGGCGTGCCGGCAGCCCATTCGATGCCGGCGTAGATGTCTTCGCAGTTCTCGCGGAAGATCACCATGTCCACCAGATCGGGGCGCTTGACCGGGCTGGGCACGCCCTTGAACCAGCGCACCGGGCGCAGGCAGACGTAGAGGTCGAGCATCTGGCGCAAGGCCACGTTGAGCGAGCGGATGCCGCCACCGACCGGGGTGGTGAGCGGACCCTTGATCGACACCAGGTAATCACGGCAGGCCTGCACCGAAGCATCCGGCAACCAGGTGCCGAACTGATTGTTGGCTTTCTCGCCGGCGAAGATTTCCATCCAGTGGATCTTGCGCTGGCCACCATAGGCCTTGGCCACCGCGGCATCGAGCACGCGCACCGAGGCGCGCCAGATGTCCGGACCGGTGCCGTCGCCTTCGATGAAGGGGATGATCGGGTTGTTCGGAACCTTCAGGGTGCCGTTCTGGATGGTGATCTTTTCACCGCCCGCAGGCGGGGTGAGCACGGGTTCAGCCATGGGAATACTCCTGAAGTGGTGCGGCATCGGGCCGCGAGGGGATGGACAACGCGCTATTGTCGGTCATCCGCGCAGCAGGGCCAAGCGCCATCGCACCATCGCCATCACACCAGGCCCTACGGAAGGAAGCGTAGCCACGCATCTTCACTTTCGTGATTGGAAGGAGCCGTCCCGTGAACGGCATCGCAAGACTCGGTATGGATGGGGCGAAGAACGTGTTTGCCCTGCATGGCGTGGACGCGGCGGGCAATCCGGTCTTGGTACGGCCAAACGTGACCCGCCCGCCGCTGGCTCGAACAAAAGCCCGCCGCAATGCCGAATACACGAACCTGATTATCCCCATCCCTCAGCCGACCCCATGCCCTTCGTTGCCGAAAATTCTGCGAAACAAGCAGGCTTTCGTAGAGCGCAGCTTGCTTCACTGGGTGACCCGTAAAGCCGAGGCAGCGCAGCTTGCTGCGCTCTACGAAAACGCCGCTTCTGCGGTATTTCACGGTTCAAACGATCACGGTTTGGCGGAGCCATGGGGCTAATCAGGAACACCTGCCGGACGACCGAGCGATCAAACACCCACGCGGGTATTGGCCGGCACAGCCCAATCGGTCACAATTGCGAGTTGGCACGCGCGCATGGGGTATGAGCGGTGGATGCAGACGAGATTCGTGGGGTTTTGTCCCAGATCGACTGGAACCTCCAGTTCGATCAGGCCACCTTGAAGCGCGCCAATACCTATTTGCGCAACGATCATCTCGAAAGCCTGAGCCTGGAACAGGGCCGTCGCGGGCGCTCGCGGCTGCGCGCCTTGGTGCGCGGTTCGGGCGGGGAAATCTATGAGCCGTGGATCGAATTCATCAACGAAACCAAGGGCGGCCTGAGCGTCACCAGCTCGTGTGATTGCCCGGTGCAAGGGCCCTGCAAACATCAGGCCTTGGTGTTGTTGTATGCCCAGCGCGTGGCACCCCATGATTGGCCCACGGGGCCCAGCGTCGAGCCTTCGCCTCCACCTCCCGAACAGGATGTGAGCCAGGCGTTGCCGGGTTGGCTGCGGCAAGCGATGGGCGAGAAGTCACCTGCTGCCAGTGTCAGCTTGATGCCGATGTGGGATCACTGGATTTCAGACCTCGGCAGCACGGATACGGTTTCGGCCCTCCTCGATCGCGCCGACGAAGATCGGCGTTTTGGCTTGATCCTTCGCGACGCCGATGGTCGGCTGGCGGTGCTGCCGGCGTGGTTGCGGCCCGGACGCGGACGTACCGGCGGCTGGGTGGATCCGCAACCACTGACTTGCAGCACCAGTGGGCCGGTTCCGGAACCCGCGGGCGGATGGCCACGCGAAGATGCCGTGGCCTTGGACCTGATCCTGACATCGGGCGCAGCGTTGCGACGTACTGACCCCATCCCGATCAACACCGCGCCGCTGGAAACCGCGCTGGCCACATTGATGCAGCGCCATCCGGTGTTCTGGCAGCGTGGCAGCGTGGAGCTCGAACTCGGCCCCGACTTGCCGCTCCACACCGCGTGGCGCGGCGATCCCGATGGTAGCCAGACGCTGGTCCTCGATGTGCAGCGAAGCGAGCCAACCGAGCTTCTGCGCGGCCAAGGCTACTGGTATGTACAAACCGGCTCACGTCGTTTCGGTCGTGCCCTCGGCGACCGTCAGCTCATCGAGCAGGTCCGCGAGGCGCCGCCGCTGTTGCCGGAGGATGTGAAAGCGCTGAGCGAGCGCCTGCGTCGGCTGGCGCATCCCGCCTTGACCCTGCCACACCCACGACGACTGCGCACGGTGCAGGCCACGCCGGTACCGGTCCTGCGGATGAGCGTGAGCCTGCTCGATCTGCAAAACCGTGGCGCCACACGCGGCCCTTTGCGCGTGGGCGTGGCGACGCTGATGTTCGACTACGACGGCCAACGTCTGGAGCCCTCGCACACCGATCGCGAACGCGTGGTGCACGGCGAGGACGTGCTTGAGATCGAACGGCAACGCACCAGCGAGCGACGTGCGGAAACGCGTCTGGCCGCCCTCGATCTGATGGCGGCGACGATGTGGAGCTACTACGTGCCGCTGCGCGTGCGGCCCTTCAAGTCCAACCAGTACATCCTGCGACCCAAGAACACCCAACTTGCGGCATCCCCGGAATCGTGGACCGCCACCTTGCGCGAACTGCGGGAAGCCGGTTGCAGGATCGAGTATGCGCCTGACTTCCCGCGCGATGATGTCGTCGAAATCGAAGACTGGCACGCCGACCTGGAGGAGGTCGGCAACGCCTGGTTCGATGTCTCCCTGGGCATCGATGTGGAAGGCCAGCGCATCGATCTGATGCCGATCTTGCGGCGGGTGCTGGCCGATCCTGATTTTCCCATGCGCAAGCCGGAAGGCGAAGCCGACGATGCGGCCTGGCGCGTGCGCCTCGACGAAAATCGCAGTGTGCGCCTGCCCATGGCACGCCTGCGCGCCATGCTCGAACCCTTGCTGGAGTGGGTGCTGTCGAGCGAAGACGGACTGCGCCTGCACCGCACTCAGGCCGCCGCCCTGCAACGGGTGAGCGATGACACCGGCCTGGTCTGGCGAGGCGGCGAAGCACTGCGCGCACGCATCGAACAACTGCGCAACGCGCCCAGCGTCGCGGACGCGCCCGATGGCTTCCTCGCCCAATTGCGCCCCTACCAACGGGAAGGCTTGGCGTGGCTCAACTTCTTGTCGGATGCGGGCCTCGGCGGCGTGTTGGCCGACGACATGGGCCTGGGCAAAACCGTGCAGGTGCTGGCGCATCTATTGGCGGAAAAACAGCGCGGCAAGCTCGATCTGCCGGCCTTGGTCGTCGCCCCGACCAGCCTGGTGGGCAATTGGCGCGACGAAGCGGCACGCTTTGCGCCCGATCTTCGCGTGCTGGTACTGCACGGTGCCGATCGCGCCGATCGTTATGAATCGATCCCTGACTCCGATCTGGTCATCACCACCTACCCGCTCTTGCCGCGTGATCGCGACAGCCTGGTGGCACAGCAATTCTCATTGTTGGTGATGGACGAAGCACAGGCGATCAAGAACGCGCGCAGTCAGGCTGCACAGGTCGTACGCGAGATTCCGGCGCAGCGTCGTCTGGGCATGACCGGCACACCGCTGGAAAATCATTTGGGCGAGTTGTGGGCACAGTTCGATGCGATCGAACCCGGGCTTCTCGGCAGCGAAACCACATTCACTCGTACCTACCGCACCCCGATCGAAAAACACGCCGATCACGAGCGCCAGCAGCGCTTGAACCAGCGCATCGGCGCCCTCTTGCTGCGCCGGCGCAAGGAAGACGTGCTCGATGATCTTCCACCCAAGACCGAGATCGTTCGTTCGCTGGAACTGGTCGATGGCCAACGCCAGCTCTACGAAACCCTGCGCCTGACCCAGCACGAGCGGGTGCGCGAGTCCATCGCCGAACGCGGTCTGTCGCAATCCGGCATCGTGGTGCTCGACGCACTGCTGAAACTGCGTCAAGCCTGCTGTGATCCACGTCTGGTGAAGCTGGATGCGGCGCGCAAGGTGAAGGAGTCCGCCAAGCTCGATGCCCTCTTGGAATTGCTCGACAACCTCGGTGCCGAGAACCGTCGCGTGCTGGTGTTCTCACAGTTCGCCACCATGCTCGGGCTGATTGCCGAGGCGCTCACCCAACGACGCATCAAACACCTGATGTTGACCGGCGACACGCCTTCGACCCAACGCGCCGATCTGGTGCGCAGCTTTCAAGAGGGCAAGGTGCCGGTGTTTCTCATCAGCCTGAAAGCCGGTGGCGTGGGCTTGAACCTCACCGCCGCCGACACCGTCATCCACTACGACCCGTGGTGGAATCCGGCGGTCGAGGCGCAGGCCACCGATCGCGCCCATCGCATTGGCCAGGACAAGCCGATCTTCGTCTACAAACTGATCTGCGCCGGCACCGTGGAAGAGAAAATCCAGGCCATGCAGGAACGCAAGGCCGAATTGGCTCGTGCGGTACTGGAAGGCGGCTCCAGCACGGCATTGCGTTTTGACGAAGCCGATCTGGCGGAGCTGTTCGGCCCGCTCTGATCGCACTTGGGAAGGCCTCAATTATTGATCCGGCCCTCAAATGATCCGAACCTGGCGTAGCTGCCGAGCGTGCTCGGCAGGCAATGGAGCAAGCTCCATTGCTGCAAAACAAGGGTCGGATCAATGGCGGTCAATGCGTCGCGGTCGGATGCTCCCTTATTTCCCGACACGGTATTCGGCCAGCTTGCGCGCCACGGGTGCGTTCTTGAGGCTGACGTACTTGGGCAGGCCATCCTTGCCATAGGCTGGTGCGGCCTCACCGTGGATCAACGGGCTCAAGTACGCCCGCGCCTTGGCGGTGATGCCGAAACCATCGGTGCGGATATAGCTTTTCGGCACGGTCTTTTCGCGGTTGGCTATCTTGGCCAATGGTGCCGCTTCGATCTTCCAGCGATAGGGCGCATCGCGGGTGCGCACGATCACCGGCATCACCGCGTTGTGCCCGGCCAGCGCCAGCTTCACCGCCGCCGCACCGACCGCCCAGGCTTGATCGTGGTCGGTTTTCGACGCCAAGTGCCGTGCGGAACGTTGCAGGTAATCGGGCACCGCCCAGTGGGTCTTGTAGCCGAGCTTGGCACTGACTCTGGCCGCGATTTCCGGCCCCGCGCCACCCAGTTGCACATGGCCGAACGCATCGGTGCGGCCGGCATCGGCCAAGAACTTGCCGCTGGCATCGCGCACACCTTCCGACACTGCCACCACACACCAACCCACACGCTTGACCGTGGCCTCCACCGCCGCCATGAACGCGGCTTCGTCATAGGGCACTTCCGGAAACAGGATCAGGTGCGGCGCCTGATCCGGGCCGTCGCCAGCCAATCCCGCCGCCGCCGCCAGCCAACCGGCGTGGCGGCCCATCACTTCCAGCACGAAGACCTTGGTCGAGGTTTCCGCCATCGAGGCCACGTCGATGGCCGCTTCACGCAAGGACACCGCGGTGTACTTGGCGGCCGAACCAAAGCCCGGGCAACAATCGGTCACGGCCAGATCGTTGTCGACCGTCTTGGGCACACCGATGCAGTGCAGTGGATAGTCGAACTCGCGCGCGATCTGCGACACCTTGTTGGCGGTATCGGCCGAGTCATTGCCACCGTTGTAGAGGAAGTGGCGGATGTCGTGCGCACGCAGCACCTCGATCAAACGCTGGTAGTGCGCGCGATCGGCTTCCAGCGACTGGAGCTTGAAACGACAGGAACCAAACGCGCCGCCCGGCGTGTAGGCCAGGGCCGCGATCGCGGCTGCCGATTCCTTGCGGGTGTCGATCAAGTCCTCGCGCAGCGCACCCAGAATGCCGTTACGGGCCGCGTACACCGGCACGCCTGCGGCACGTGCCGTGGTGATGACCGCGGCGGCCGTGGTGTTGATGACGGCGGTGACGCCGCCGGATTGCGCGTACAGCAACTTGCCTTGGGACATGACCGGAGCTCTCATGGGAACCGAAGATTGCAAGCGCGCAAGTATGGAGCAGGCGGGCACTGGATGCGTACACCGCTAAGGAACATCTGATCAAGTCGGTACGTTGTCATTGCGAGCGAAGCGAAGCAATCCATGTCTTTGATTTGTCGAGTATCCATGGATTGCCACGTCGCTGCGCTCCTCGCAATGACGGCTTATTCAGAGGTTCCCTAACGGGGCGGCCGTACCGTCGGTGTCGCTTCGATGGTTTCGCGCAGGTCGATGAAACCCTGGATCAGTCCCTCGTCACGGGCGGGCATGGCACGCAGCCGTTCGATCGCCGCCTGACAGTCCTCGGCAGCCTGACTCACCTGACCCAAGGCCAGCAGGGCCTCGATCTCGACATAGCGGGCCGCCCATGCATCGGCGTGGGTCTCACCCGAGAACTGCACGATCTCCGCACGCAAGGCTCGAATCCGGGTCAGGGCCTCCTGCGGATGCCCGGTTTCCAGCAGCAGGCGGGCCTCGATGAAATCGGCGGCATTGAGATACTTGTGATGATCGCCATAGCGCGCATGCACACGTTGTCGCAGCTCGACCAAAGCCTCGCGCACCCGCTCCGGGGTATCGGGATTCAGGCTGAACAGCGCGCTCTGGGCGGTCTGGAGCAACACGTTCATCAGCTCGTCGCCGTCGGGCTCATGGCGGCGCAACACGTCAGCGGCCTTGGCATACAGGCCGAGCGAGATGGAGCCATGGCCGATGATTTGACCGGCATAGGTTGCTTGATGCTGGTAGAGCTGGGCCTGGGCCAAGGGATCGCGCCAGCCATCGCGGGCCAGACTGCCCTCGGCTTGCAACAACAGGCTTGGCACCTGCGGGTCCTGAAAATGGTGGTTGAGCAACACGCCGGCCAACAACAGGCGCGCCGACGCAGTGCGCGGATCGTCCGCGCCGAAGGCGGCCTCGGCCTGTGTCAGGCGAACGCGGGCCAGTGCCTCGGAGCCGTTGCCGGCCTCGTTGGAATCGAAGATCTCGATCAGGATGGTATAGATCTCGTCGCGCAGCTGGGGTTGCTCGGCCAGTTCGGTCGTGAGGCGCGACGCGCTGTCGTTGAGCAGGTCGATCACGCGCCGCTGCAAGGCCGCCGTACCTTCGGAATTGGTGCGCCCGGCATCGAACACGCCGATCAAGTAGGTTTTGATGGCATTGGCGCGTGCCGCTTGGGCCTCGGCGCGCCGCGCCTGCACGAGGCTGATGCCGGTGCCCGCCAACATCGCCACCAACGCCAGCAGCAGTCCGACGGTGGCCAAGCGGTTGCGACCCACCCATTTCCCGACGCGATACGCAAAGCCATCAGGACGCGCTTGCACCGGCTGGCCGGAGAGGTAGCGCTGCACATCCTCGGCCAATGCCTCGGCGCTGCCATAGCGGCGTGCCGGTTCCCGCGCCATGGCACGCATCGTGATGGCATCCAGATCACCCTTGAGGCGACTGCTCGGCACCGCGCGCGGATCATCCAGCCTTGATTGCACGGCGCGCGAAGGCTGGGTGGTGCCCTCGCCGGCAGCGCGATGCATCTGACTGTGGCGCTGGCCGGTGAGCATTTCGAACAGGATCGCGCCCAGGCCGTAGACATCGGTTGCCGTGCTCACGGCGCCGCCTTCGATCTGTTCGGGCGCGGCATAGGCGCTGCTGGCAAAGCGCATCAGGGTCGCCGTGCGTTGCTGCGTGTCATCGCGAAAGAGTTTGGCGATACCGAAATCCAGCAGGCACGGCGTGCCATCCAACTGCACCATGACATTGCTGGGTTTCAAGTCACGGTGGATCACCAGTTGCCGGTGGGCATGGGCCACGATCCGGCACAGGGCAACGAACAGCTCCAGTCGCTGGCGCAAGGAGGGCGCCGTGTGCAGCCACTGTTCCAGGGTGATGCCTTCGACATGGCGCATCGCATACCACGGCCGGCCGCGTGCATCGAGGCCACTGTCGATCAGATTGGCGATTCCCGGGTGTTCGAGGCGAACCAGCAGCTCGCGCTCGCGTTGGAACGCGCGCAGTACGGCGGCGCTGTCCATGCCGGGCTTGATGCACTTGAGCGCCGCAGTCTGGCGCACGCCGCCATCCTCGCGCTCGGCCAGCCAGACGCTGCCCATGCCACCTGCACCGAGACGGTCGAGGATTCGCCAAGGGCCGATCCGGTCGCCTGTCGCAATACCCTCCAACTCCTCGTCCACGGTATCGGCTTGATCGGCCAGGAGGGCCACGACCAGTGGATCGGCCTGTGCATCGAGCAGTTCGTCATCAGCGGCATCGAGGGCCAGAAGTTGCAACACGTCCTCGTGCAAGGCCGTGTCGGCGCCACAGGCCTCGCGCACGAAGCTGAGGCGCGCATCGCCTGTCAACTCCAAGGCGTGGCGCAATATCGAAACGCGATCATTCATGCGCACTGACCATGTGCAGGCGCAGCAGCGCCCGCGCGGCGCGCCAGTCGCGCGCCACGGTGCGTTCGGAAAGATCCAACAGCCGGGCGATCTCGGCAAAGCCAAGGCCGGCAAAAAAGTGCAGATCCACCACCTGTGCCAGGCGAGCATCCTCGACGGCCAGTGCCGACAAGGCCGACTCCAATGCGATCAGTTCGGACAGGTCGATGCCCTCGCCCGTGGTGACGGCGCTCAAGGTGATGCGCTCGAAGTCGCCACCGCGTTTGAGCGCCTCGCGATCACGCGCGGCATTCATCAACACCTGCCGCATGGCGCGCGAAGCAATGGCGAAGAAATGCGACTGATCCTTGGGTTCGAGCTGGCTGCCGGCGAGCTTGAGCCAGGTTTCATGCATCAGCGCCGTGGTCGACAGCGTGTTTCCCGCATTCCGGCGAAGCATGAGGTGGGCACGCCGCCGCAAATCCTCGTAGATGGCCGCGAACAGGGCGTCTCTTGCCGCGGCATCACCCTCGGCACAACGACGCATCAAGGCCTGCGTGGTGGCGGAATCCCGGTCAAGCTCGGCATGGCCCAAGTCCTGCGCTCCTGTCGTCCGTGGCGTCACGCGCCATACATGGATTCCCCATGCCTCGGAGTATAGCCATGCACCGACAGGCCAACACATGGCCCCGCGCTGCGTGTACGTGCAGCGCGGGGCCATGCCAGGGCATGCGTGAATCAGTTGCCTTCGAAACCATCCGAGAACAGCGGCGCTTCCTTCATCCGCGCGATCAGGGTCAAGTCGTCTGTGCGGCCATTATAGTTTTCAACATAGGTGCCCACAGCCAGCAAGCGTTTTTGGCCCGTGTGGTAGCGCGCTGCCTTGAAGGAGTAGGAGCTGGTGTCGCCCTGATACTCGTCATCGGTCAGGATCTCCTGCACCTGTTCGCCCGGGCTGGGTTGCAGGTTGTCGGGGTTGAGCGTCAGCAGCGCGGCGGCACTCGGGGCTGAGCCCTGTGGGATGTAACGGCCGACGATGGCAAGGCGGGCACCCGCGCCACTGCTTGCGCCATGAATCAGGGTCATTTCATTGGCCTGGATGGAATCACAATCCTGCCCCGCCACGCCGGCGGTGCTGCCACCACCGTGTGTCCAGGTTCGGCTGGGACTGGGCGGCACGCCATTCTGGTCCAGGGCGTACACGATCAAGCCCTTGCCGCAAGCTCGCTGGAAGTTGGAAATCAGAAAGATGTCATAGCTGATACCTTGCAACTGTCGCAGTACGAGGCCGGTGGCCTCGTCTTCCATGGTGCTCCCGCCTAATGTCAGCCAGCCCTGGTTTTCCGCTCTGGGAGGAGCCGGCCAGTAGACGTTGGGGGCGGGGTCACCATTGGTGCCTTCGAGCTTGAGGACAAATAGCTGCTGATCTGCTCCGGCTTCCTTGATGTCGCCTGCAATGAAGACATAACCGGTCGGTGCAATCTCCAGTTGCGAGGCACGGACACGACTGTGCATCACCACCGGCGGATCACCGGGATCGCCAAGAAGGAGCCATTCGTGGTGGTAGGAGCGGCGGCCATTGGTGCCCCAGCTGGGGTCCAACTCGGACCAATGGGTGGACGTGCTCGGTTTGATGGTGAACGCGGTCAGGTGTAGCTCGACGCTGTCAGCTACGAACCAAAAATCCTGCCCCGGCAGCAGGCGATTGTCCTGCAGTACCAACAGGCGATCGCCCCTTTGCGCCAAACGCACGCCGACGTGGTTGGAGTTGACGTCGCCTGTCCCCAAGCCGACGCGGGTCACCTTGAAGCCCGATTGGCCGATGCGATATTCGACCAGAAAGCTGCGCACCAGCTCATTCGGATCGCTGCTCGCCTTCTTGGCATCGACCAGGATGAACAGGCGTCGCTGCGCGCTGGCCACCAGCACGTCGCGCACCGCCACGATGCGCCACTCGGCACCCTCGAAGCTCTGAATCGCGAACTTCCACGCTTCGACCAGGGTGCCGCTCTTGCTGATGCGTTGGACAGCGATCATGGACACCGTGCCGACGCTCCAGGCGTTGGTCTTGTTCACGGTGATCGTGTCGTCGCCATCGAAGGCCAGGCGGGTGGCGCCGAAGCCATCGGTGTTATACATGCCGCCCTCCGAAGCGCTCAGGCCGATCCGAATGCCGGAGCCATTGAAGGCCGTGTCGAGCTGGTAGGGAGTGCGGACCGCAGCCTGCGTATTGGCGGCGAACAAGGCGCTTGCGGCCAAGCCCAACGCCGTGATTACCGAATGAAAGCTGTGACGCCAATTCATGATGTGTGCTCCTGAGGAACGATTCGACCGCGCATTTCGCGGCCTCATCCAGACAACACACGGTTTGGCGGGAAAACATGACATCGGAACGTTCGAACCTGCACCAGACGGCCTTTCGACCACCTTTTTGGTTTGACAGCAGCGCCGGCCAGCCATTAGCGTTTGAACCTTGCGCCAGGCCATGGCAACGCTGATCAAGCCGCCGTTGCAGCCGGGCCGACACCTTGCTTTGTTTCAGGATTCCCAACATGCGACTCGTACTCCTCGGCGCCCCCGGTTCCGGCAAGGGCACCCAGGCCGTCCGCCTCAAGCAGGCGCTCGGCGTGGTCCACATTTCCACCGGTGATCTGCTGCGTGCGGCCGTGGCCGCCGGCACCGAGCTGGGCCTGAAAGCCAAGGCCGTGATGGATCGTGGAGAGCTGGTGAGCGACGACATCGTGCTGGGCATGCTGGAAGAGCGGCTCAATGCCGGCGACACCGGCAAAGGCTTCATCCTCGACGGCTATCCGCGCAATTCGGCCCAGGCCTGGGCCTTGGACGAGCTGCTCAACCGCCTGCGCCAACCGGTCGATCAAGCGGTGTTGCTGGACGTGGACAATGAGCTATTGATCGATCGCATCGCCGGTCGTGCCAAGGCCGAAGGCCGCGCCGACGACACCCCTGCCACCGTACGCAACCGCCTGCGCATCTACACCGAGCAAACCGCACCGGTGATCGATTTTTACGAACAGGCCGGCAAGCTCGTACGTGTGGATGGCGTGGGCGAAGTGGCCGACATCACCCGCCGCGTGCTGGCTGCAATCGGGCAGGTTTCGGCAAGCTGATCGCCCACGGTCGTTCGTCGAAGCCGGAATCCGGGCTCATGCGCCCAGACAGCGTGCCTGCCTGCATCCTTGCCTTGTTGCGTCTGCGTGGCGGGCCGCAAGACCTGCCGTACTCGCACGGCCTGCTGTGGAAGCTGATCCTGTTGTCGTTGCTGCTGGACATGGTGGCTTCACACTGGTTGGCCGCACAACAAGGCAGCGTGTTGCGCATTTTGGTGGTCTCCGGATTCAGTTTGCTGCTGCCGTGGTGGCTCCTGTCCTGGGCCGGCAAACGCGCGCGTTTCGTGCAAACCCTCAGCGCCTTGCTGGCCACCGGCCTCGTGCTGTCGCTGGTGTTCCTGCCGCTCGCGGTGCGGGCCATCGACCATGGCATGACCCAGCCGGACGCCACGCCCACACCGCAACAGGCCATGCTCGCCTGGTTGATCCTGATCGTCGTGGTGTGGAAGGTGATGGTCACCGCCCATATCTGGCGTCAGGCTCTGGAGTGGCCGCTGGCTGGCGGTGTTGCTGTCAGCGTGGCGCTGATGCTGCTGGAACTCGGTTTCGACCGGCTGTTGTGGGGCGCGGGATGGACCTATTGATCCTTCCTCAAATTGTCCGAACCTGGCGTAGCTGCCGAGCTGGCTCGGCAGGCAATGGAGCAAGCTCCATTGCTACAATCCACGGGTCGGTTCGATAGATGGCTTGCGCCGCTCGCGCCCAAGCCTCAGGCTGATCGACACCTTTTTCCTGATTCCGTCATGAAGCTACACATCCTGGGCATCTGCGGCACCTTCATGGGCGGCGTCGCAGCGTTGGCGCGTGAGTTGGATTTCCCAGTGGAAGGATCCGATCTCAACGTTTATCCGCCGATGAGCACCCAGCTCGAAGCCTTGGGCATCGCATTGAAGTCGGGCTATCGGCCCGAGCACATCGCGTCCGATACCGATCAAGTCGTGATCGGCAACGCCCTGTCGCGTGGTAACCCGGCGGTCGAAAGCGTGCTGGATCGCGGCGTGGCGTACACCTCCGGCGCACAATGGCTGGCCGAACAGGTGCTGCCGGGACGCACCGTGCTGGCGGTCGCCGGCACCCACGGCAAAACCACGACCACGAGCCTCCTGGCCTTCCTGCTCGATCGCCTCGGTGGCGAACCCGGATTCCTGATTGGTGGCGTGCCGGCAGACTTTCCCTGCTCGGCGCGATTGGGCAAGGGCGCGTGTTTCGTGGTGGAAGCCGATGAATACGACACCGCGTTTTTCGACAAGCGCAGCAAGTTCGTGCATTACCGCCCGCAGATCGCCATCCTCAACAACCTCGAATACGACCACGCCGACATCTTTCCCGATCTGGCCGCGATCGAACGCCAGTTCCATCACTTGATTCGCACCGTGCCCGGCAATGGTCGGCTCATCGTCAATGCCGAAGACGAAAATCTCCAACGCGTTCTGGCCATGGGCCGCTGGACGCCGGTGGACACCTTCGGCATCGATGCCAGAGCCGATTGGCGTGCCACGCTGGAGTCGGCCGATGGTTCGCGCTTCACGGTGTGGCACGGCGAACGCGAACTTGGCCGGGTGCAGTGGTCGATGGCCGGACGGCACAACGTGATGAACGCACTGGCCGCACTGGCGGCGGTGTCGGCGGCAGGCTTTGATGCACGCTCGGCCTTGCCGCTGCTGGCGACGTTTTCCGGTGCGAAGCGCCGCTTGGAATTGCTCGCCGACGCGAATGGCATCCGCGTCTACGACGACTTCGCCCACCATCCCACCGCCATCGCCACGACCCTCGCCGGCCTGCGTGCTCGCCATCCCGAAGGCCGTCTGATTGCGGTGCTCGAACCGCGCAGCAACTCCATGCGCCTTGGTGCGCACGCAGCGCACCTGGCACCCGCGCTCAACGATGCCGACGCGGTCGTGTTCCTTGCTCGCCCCGAACTTCCATGGAATGGCCAGAGCGTGATTGCCGCACTGCGCGGCGAAGGCCATGCTGAACGCTCGGTCGATGCGGTGTTGGAACGCCTTTCGATCCTGGTTCTACGCGGCGACACCGTGGTATTCATGTCCAACGGCGGTTTCGAATCGGCACCGCAACGCTACGCGCAATCCCTGATGAGCCGAGGTTCCTCATCGTGAACATGCAAGCACGCATCCATCAAGCCCTGCTCGCCCTGGCGCCCGCGCATCTGGAGGTCGAGGACGAGAGCCATCGTCACGCGCGTGGGCTGCAAACCCATTACAAGGCCGTGATCGTCAGCACCCGTTTCGCAGGTCTGCCGCTGCTGCGCCGACACCAGTTGGTGCACGCAAGCTTGGGCGAGGTGATGGCGCAATTCCACGCCCTGGCGCTGCACACCTACACCCCGGAAGAATGGAACCGGCGCGAAGCCGCACCCAAGTCGCCCGCCTGTCTTGGCGGCAGCCGTCACGATCGCAAATAAAACACCCCGCACCGTTGCCAGTGCGGGGTGGCTCGCGGGGAGGCGAGGCTTACTTGGATTTGTTGGCGCCAGTCGCACCCAGTTCGATGCGATCGCGGTTCTTCTCGACCGTCGCCAGGCCGATGCCCTTCACCGAGGCCAACTGGTCGGCACTCTGGAACGGTCCATTGGCTTCGCGGTAAGCGACGATGGCCTGGGCCTTGCTCGGGCCGATGCCGTTGAGGCCAGCAGCCAGCGTCGTGGCATCGGCCGAGTTGATATTGACCGGGCCAGCGGCGAAGGCGGCGAAGCTCATCACCAACGACAGCAGCAAGGACTTGAGGGCGAGTGAAATGATGTTCATGGCGTAACTCCGAAAGGATGTGGGTGGAATGACCGCCGGGCGTGTTCCGGCCGGTGGAGATAGTCTCCGCTTCCACCCGCGCCCCAGACATCGACGATTGCCGCAGGCAGCGTTCGGAGTACGCGGGGCCGTTCACTAGGACATTTCCGAGCGCGCCTGCGACCTGTAGATTCCTCGCCACAACATGGCCGGCACAAGCCGCCTGCTAAACTGCGCGGCCACACCATGTTTAGTTGCAATGGAGCGAGCTCCATTGCCTGCCGGGCACGCTCGGCAGCTACGTCAAGTTCGGACAGTTTGGGGGCCGGATCAATGGCGCGGCAGGCGCCACGCTCCATGGATGGCTGCTTGCGGCAGTCCACTACAATTTGTGTTCCGGGCCTATAGCTCAATGGTTAGAGCAGAGGACTCATAATCCTTTGGTTCCAGGTTCGAGTCCTGGTGGGGTGAGCG
>DASSYF010000002.1:0-4790 GCA_035703435.1 Chiayiivirga sp.
AACCTCGAAAAGGCCTTGCGCTTGGCCGATCGTCTGGGTGGGCATCTGGTCACCGGCCACGTCGATGGCTTGGGTGAAGTCATCGCGATCGAAGGCGATGGCCGCTCGCAGCGCTGGGCGTTCCGCGTGCCATCGGGCTTGGCGCGCTACATCGCACGCAAGGGCTCGGTCTGCATCGATGGGGTGAGCCTCACCGTCAATGCCGTGCACGAGGATGAGTTCGAAGTGAACCTGATCCCGCACACGCTGGAGGTCACGACCCTCTCGCAACGCAGCGTGGGCGACGCGGTGAACATCGAAGTGGACCTGATGGCGCGCTACGCCGAGCGTTTGTTTGCGCGGGAGTGCGAGGCATGAGCTTTGCCAGCATTGCCGAATTGATCGAGGACATCCGTGCCGGCCGCATGGTGGTGATCGTCGATGACGAAGATCGCGAGAACGAGGGCGACCTGGTGATGGCGGCCAGTTTGGTGCGGCCCCAAGACATCAACTTCATGGTGACCCACGGACGCGGGCTGGTGTGTCTGCCGATGACCCGCGAGCGGTGCGAGCGTCTGGCCCTGCCCTTGATGGCGCGCGACAATCGCTCGCAGTTTCGCACCGCCTTCACCATCTCGATCGAGGCCGCGCAGGGCGTCACGACGGGCATTTCCGCAGCCGATCGTGCCACGACGATCCATGCGGCGGTGAAAGCCGATGCCCGGGCCGAGGACTTGCACCAGCCGGGACACGTGTTTCCCTTGATTGCGCAACCGGGTGGCGTCCTGCGACGCGCCGGCCACACCGAAGCGGCGGTCGATCTGGCCCGTCTGGCCGGGCTGGAACCGGCCGGCGTGATCGTGGAAGTCCTCAATCCCGATGGCAGCATGGCGCGGCGTCCGCAACTGGAGGCATTCGCACGCGAACATGGTTTGAAGCTCGGCACCATCGCTGACCTGATCCAGCACCGCTTGCGCACCGAGCGCAGCATCGAACGCGTGGACGAGCGGGCCGTTGAAACCGATCTGGGTTCCTTCCGGCTCGTCACGTATCGCGACTTGATCGATGGCGGCTTGCACCATGCGTTCGTGCACGGCGAGCCGGCCTCCGCCGACGAAGCGCTGGTGCGGGTGCACGTGGAGAACGGCCTGAGCGACCTGTTGCATCTGGAGCGCGAGGATCTTGGAATCTCACTGGCACAGGCGCTGGCGGCGGTGCAGGGCACGCCGTGCGGCATCGTGGTGGTGCTTTCCAATCCAGCACATGGCGCCTCGTTGCTGCGGCGCCTGCGGGGCGAAGTGAGCGCACAGGCCAACGATGGGCCGGCGCAGTGGCGCAGCAATGGCATGGGTGCGCAGATTCTGGCCGATCTGGGGGCGCGACGGCTGCGCGTTCTGGGAACGCCTCGACGCCAAGTCGCACTGACCGGATTCGGTCTGGAATTGATCGCGTATGCCGAGCCGGCGCGTGGCGGTTAAAATGCCGGCTTTCCTGCACCGTTCACGCCATGCCGCTCATTGAAGGCCAGCTTCGAGTTCACCCCGATGCCCGTTTTGCCGTCATCGCCAGCCGTTGGAACCCGGGCATCGTCGATGCGCTGGTGTCGGCCTGCTGCGCGACGCTGACGCAGCACGGCGTGAAGGCCGACGCCATCGACGTGGTGCGGGTGCCGGGTGCCTGGGAAGTGCCGCAGGCTGCCGCACGCCTGGCACCGACCGGAGACTACGCGGCGCTGATCGCCTTGGGCTGTGTGGTGCGTGGCGATACCCGTCACTATGAGCACGTCGCCGATGGCTGCGCGCAGGCCTTGATGCGGGTGGCGCTGGATCATGAGGTGCCCGTGCTCAATGGCGTATTGGCGGTGGAGCGGCACGAAGATGCCGTGGCACGCGCCGGTGGCGTGCATGGCAACAAAGGTGAAGAAGCGGCCTTGGCCGCGTTGGAAATGGCCGATCTTCTGGAGCAATGGGCATGACAAGCAAGCATCGGCAACACACGCGACCCGATGGCATCGATCCGGCGGCGCGTTCACGCTCCCGCCGGCGCGCCTTGCAGGCCATTTACGCCTGGCAGTTGAATGGCGGGTCGATGGCGCAGGTCATCGAGCAGTTCCGCCACGAGCAGGACATGGAAGTGGCTGATCTCCAGTATTTCGAGGACTTGCTGCGCGGCGTGGATGCGGAATTGGCGCGCATCGACGACGAACTGCGGCAGTTCGTGGATCGTGACATCGCCCAGATCGATCCGATCGAGCGCGGCGTGCTGCGTCTGGCGGCCTACGAGTTGCTGTTCCGCATCGATGTGCCCTATCGAGTCGTGCTGAACGAGGCGGTGGAAACCACCAAGCGTTTCGGAGCCGATCAAGGTCACACCTATGTCAACGGCGTGCTCGATCACGCCGCGGCCAAGTGGCGCGCAGCCGAAGTGGCTGCCGCACGCGGCTGACGATGGCCGAGTTCGACCTGATTGCACACATCGCCGCGCGTGCCGTTCGGCGCGCGGATGTGACGTTGGGCATCGGTGATGATGCGGCGGTGTTGCAGCCGCGCCCCGGCGAGCAGTTGGTGGCCTGCTGCGACACCCTCAATGTCGGCGTGCACTTTCCGCACGATGCCGAGGCCGCCGACATCGGTTGGAAATCGCTGGCCGTGAATCTCTCCGATCTGGCCGCGATGGGCGCCACGCCCGCGTGGGCATTGTTGTCGCTCAGTCTGCCGCGAGCCGATACGGAATTCGTGTCGGGCTTCATGGAAGGTTTCGCGGCACTGGCCGACTCAGCAGGAGTGGCCTTGGTGGGCGGCGATACCACGAGCGGCCCACTGGCCATCACGGTCACTGCCTTGGGCTGGGTGCCGCACGGACAGGCCTTGCTTCGTTCGGGTGCGAAGGTGGGCGATGTGGTCTGCGTCAGCGGCACCTTGGGTGATGCAGCGGCGGCGCTGCATCTGTATCAGCATGGCGCGCGATGCGAGGCACCGGCGCAAACAGCGCTGCGCGCTCGCATGGCGCGGCCAGGTCCGCGTCTGGATCTGGGCGTGGCCTTGCGTGGAGTGGCACATGCGGCCATCGATGTTTCCGACGGGCTATTGGCCGATCTCGCCCACGTCGCCCGGGCCAGTGGCGTCGGCATCGAGCTGGATGCCGCGTGTCTGCCCGCATCGAATGCCCTGCGTTCCGTGTTTGATGGCGACGATTGCCGTCGCTTCATGGCCATTGGCGGGGACGATTACGAACTGGCGTTCACCCTGACGGCGGCCGCCTTCGAGACCTTGTGCCAGACCTGGGACAGGCAAACCCTGCCCATCACCCGCATCGGCCGCGTGGTGGAGGGCCGCGGCGTGGTGCTGCGTGATGCCGAGGGACAAGTCATCGACTACGGCCGCACCGGCTGGGAACACTTTTCCGGAGCCGGCCCATGAATCCCATCCCCGGCGCGGCGCGGCGCGTGTTGAGTCATCCGGCCGGCTGGATTGCGACCGGCTTCGGCTCGGGCCTTGCTCCGCGTGCTCCGGGCACATTCGGTTCTCTGGCAGCCTTGATTCCGTGGTTGGCCTTGCGCGATTGGCCGCTGATGTCCTATGTGCTGATGCTGGTCGTGGCCTTTGCGATCGGGGTGTGGGCCTGCGAATGGACGATGCGGCGGCTGGCCGTGCACGATCCTGGGCTGGTGGTCTGGGACGAGTTCGTCGGCCTGTGGATCGCCCTCATCGCCGTGCCTGCCCATTGGGGTTTTGTGGTGGCCAGTTTCGTCCTGTTCCGCCTGTTCGACATCCTCAAACCCTGGCCCATCGGCTGGGCGGATCGGAGCATCAAAGGCGGTTTTGGCACCATGGTCGATGACGCCCTGGCGGGCCTGTGTGCCTTGGCCGGCGTGCAGGCTTTGGCGTGGTGGTTGGGAACTCCCTGAGGGCATGTCGAACAAGTCGACAATTGTTCGTCACTTCCGTGAAAGCGGGAGTCCAGCGTCGTTGATTTCGATGCCTTGAAGTCGCTGGATGCCCGCCTTCGCGGGCATGACGGCCTTGTTCAGAGGTTCCCTGCGGTATCGGTCTACTGGTCTTGGGTCAACTTTTGGCCCAAACGAGAAACACGTTCACGAACCCGATCCAGCAACTTCGGCACGCGCGTGCCCGACGCAGTCGCCCGTGATTTCGGCGCGCTTGCTTCGCGCCCACCACCGTGTGACCATCGCCCCACCACCTGCTCCCATGTACCGGAAAGACTGCAAGATTAGACGGCAGGATTACATGGCAGAAACAGCCAACTGCTTGAGCAGGCGAAGGATTTTTCTGGGACTTGGCGAGAAAACAGGATTTAGGCCGCCGGATTACACGGCGACTTGCAACCGAATTGTAGTTAGGCATCCTTGGATGGCTCATGGAAGTACTGCAAGATCCAAAGATCATCCTCCCCCTACTGCTAGCCGGATTTCTGGCTCTCGCTGGTGGAATAGTTACGCAGCTCATCGCGTCATTGTGGATGTCAAATCATAAAAAGTCGGCACTTAGGGCAGCCCTTATTGCAGAGCTTGAAATCACGCGCGAGAGTCTTGGCTCGGCATTGGCTACCTACAGACGTGAACTGAAAATCAACGGTCGCCCCATGCCGGTTGACTTCGCAATTTCCACCCCAGTTTTCGACGCCAATGCTGGACAGCTCGGTTTACTTGGCAAGATAGGGTTGATCTCCTACGTTGTTGCCACATACAGCAGCATTAAAACACTCTCTGAGAAAGCAAAAATTTTCAGTTCGGTAGATACTGACGGCGCACCTATATTCGTTTTCAACAACATTCATTGCTATGCAACTTC
>DASSYF010000045.1:0-17208 GCA_035703435.1 Chiayiivirga sp.
TTCGGCATTGGTCAAGCGCATCAATTGCAGCCCTTGGCGTTTGATGTCAGTCAGATTCTTCCGTGCACCTTGCCCGATGCGCCGCGCGCGATGGAACTGCAGGTTGCGCTGTTGCGTCTGGCGCACCCGGACAGCACCGACCTCGATTTTCCGCACGCACTGACACCATCGGATCGTGCAGCAAAGACGAACGATACGCTCGGCAGGCCCGATCTGGCGCACTGTCTGGCGGGTTTGGCCGATGTGGTGGCGCAGGATGTCTATGCCACCGATCCGGCGCTGCATCTGGCACTTCTGGCGGCCAAGCTTGAGGATCTGGCGGCCGCTCCTGATGCGCGCCTGACCGAATATCTTGGCGAATTTTTCGCCTACCACCGATCGACGGCCATCGAGCAGATGCAGCGCGCGATGGCTGCCGATTCCGCGCCGCCGATCTACTGGCTCGCCGATCTGCGCGCGGCGGTGGAAGCGCAAGGCAAGGCGCTCATTGCCGGCGAAGTGCCACGCCTCGATGGCTGGCCGGAGGGCCTCGATCAGACCGCGTGTGTGGCGCGCTTTCGCAGCTCGGTGCGGGACTTTGCAGCCGGTCTGCGTGCCTGGCCCGACGTTTTCGCGGTGGCGCTTGAACGCAGCGGCGAATGGCGCGCCGCGCTGGGCTGATCGAGCCGGACGTGCAGACCGCTGCGCCGCGCGTCACTGCGATCGTCGTCAGCCACGACAGTGGCCGGGAACTCGGCGATTGCATCGCCGATCTGCTGGCACAGGATGTGCCGGTGCAGATCATCCTGGTGGACAATGTCTCGCGCGACGGCAGTCTCGCGGCCTTGCCCGAGCACCCTGCGTTGGAACGCATCGAGAATGCGCGCAATGTCGGTTTCGGGGTGGCCTGCAATCAGGGCGCTGCGCGTGCAACGGCCGCCTATCTCTTGTTCGTCAATCCCGACTGCCGGCTGCCAGTCGATACGATCTCTCGCCTTCTCGGGCATCTGGAGCATGGCCCGGACCTCGGCATGCTGGGCGCGCGCCTGCTCAATCGCGATGGCAGCGTGCAGGCGGCCGCCGAACGTCAAACACCGGTGCCGGCCGATGCCATCCGTCGCGTGCTCGGGCTGGCGGAACGGACGACAGTGGCGGTGCCGACCAAGGACACCACGCCGTTGCGGCCGGTCGAAGCCACCTCGGGAGCATTGATGCTGATGCCGCGTACGCTGTTCGAGGCGCTCGGCGGTTTTGACCCTGGCTATGTGCTGCATTGCGAAGACCTCGACCTGTGTAGGCGGGTGCTGGCATCGGGCAAGGGCATTGCCGTGGCCACCGACGTGCCGGTGATCCATCTCAAGGGCACGTCCAGTCGCAAACGCCCAATCTGGGTGGAGTGGCACAAGCATCGCGGCATGTGGCGCTACTTTCGCAAGTTCGACGCCGCCAGCAGCCCGTGGTGGCTGCGTGGGTTGGTGGCCGCGGGGATCGCAGCGCATTTCCCGCTGGCGGCGGCGCGTGCGCTCTGGCGGGCGCGCTCACCGGGCTGAATCATGAAGGTCTTGCGTGATCGGCTCGTTGCGCCTGTCAGGCGTGCGCGTGCTAGTGTCGGGGTGTTGTCCACGCTATGTGTGGCCGAGACGCTTCGATGCTTGATCCCTTGACCGGCTTCGTGTTTGCCATCCTGATGATGCTGCTCAACGGCAGCGTACTCGGCGTGCTGCGCCGCGAGTTTCCACCGGCCCTGCAGACGGCGGGCGATCAGTGGCGCATCGGCACCCTGCTGATCACCTGCGGCATGATCGTGTTCATCTCGCAACTGATGTATCAGGGGCCGTGGATGCGGGCGCCCGCCAATGGTCTTTTGACCCTGGGCGTGACGCTCTACAGCCGCGCCTTCCGACGCTTTCACGGCTTGCCGGATCGCTACTGGATGCTGATACCCACCTTCCTCACCGTGCTCGGTGTGCTGTGGTTCGATGCGGTGAAACCCAGCCTGATGGGGCGCATCACGGTGTCGAGCCTGTGCTGGTTGTGGGTGCTGCTGGATAGTCTGTGGCTGTTGCTGACCCAGCACCGCGAGCGTTCCGCCAGCCGCGCGGTGATGCTGACGATCTACGCGGTGGTCAGTGCTTTCGCAGCCGTGCGGGTGATCTGGTTGTGGCTGGCGCCGGTGGCGGTGGAGTCACCGCTGGATGCTCGCCAGATCGTCAATGTCATCTCGCCCATGGTGTTGGGGCTCTTGCCCGTGGTGGGCACGACGGTGTTCGTGCTGATGTGCTCGGATCGGATTCGACGCGAGTGGGAGCATGCCGCCGCGACCGATTACCTGACGGGCCTGTCCAACCGCCGCACGCTCAACCAAGAGGGCGTGCGGATGTTCGAAGCGGCACGACAGGCCAAGGCTGCGCTGACCGTGGCCATGCTGGACGTGGATCATTTCAAACTCATCAACGACAACTTCGGGCACGAAACAGGCGATGCCGCGCTCTGCCATCTCACGCGCGTGCTGAAGGAAGCCGCAGGCGCGACGGCGGTGCTGGCGCGCATGGGTGGCGAGGAGTTCGTGGTGGTGTTGCCTGGGGTGGAGGGCGAGGCGGCCCGGCACTACATGGACGAATTGCGCCGCCAAGTCCTCGTGAACCCGCTCCGATTGGACGGGCAGGTCGTGAGCATGAGCATTTCCATCGGCGTGAGTTGGCGTGGCGAGGTCGATGTCAATTTCCGAAGCGTCCTGCGACGTGCCGATCGGGCGGTTTACCAAGCCAAGGAGCTGGGGCGCAACTCGGTTGTGATCGTGACGCCCGAGAATGATCTGGCAAGCGGTACGCTGCGGGCAACGGCCGCGCCCACGTGAGGCCGATCTTCTGACTGGACTGAGCGGTCTGGCGTGACCTTTGGCCAGTGCATGTGTCGGCACCCGGGGTTATGGTGACCGATCTGGTGCCCGATGGAGAAAACCATGCGCTCGACCCTTCGCTCGCTCGCCGCGATCCTGCTGGCGGCTGCCGTTTGCCCGACGCAGGCGCAGTATCAGCAGCCTCCCGAACCCCTGCTTGGCGTCATGCGTGCGCCCTTGCCGGCGATACCAATGCTGGATCCCACCGGAAAGACCTTGATGCTGGTGCAGCAAGGCCAGTATCCGTCGATCGCGCGTGTGGCCGAGCCTTACCTCAAGCTCGCCGGAGTTCGCGTCGAGCCGCGTGCCCATACCCGACATGACATGTCCAGCGGCTATGGCATCCGTACCTGCCTCGACAGCTTCAGCCTGGTCGATGTGGATTCGCGCAAGCGCACCGAGGTGCAACTTCCGACCAACGCCTGTCCCGGTTGGCCGCGTTGGTCGCCGGACGGCAAGCGTTTTGCGTTCGACAACACCACCGATACCGCGGTCGAGTTGTGGATCGGTGAGGCCGCGACCGGCAAGACTCGGCGCGTGGATGGCGTGAAACTCAACACCATCCTCGACAGCGCGATCCAGTGGCAGGGTGCGCGCGATGCGCTGGTGGTCAAGGCCGTGCCTGCCGACATTGGCACGCCGCCGCAGCGCGCGGCCGTCCCGCCTGGTCCGGAAATCAAGGATGCCACCGAGCGTGGTGGCGAAAGCAGCACCTACGAGGCCCGCGATACCCTGTCCAGTCCGGAAGACGTGGCGCTGTTTGACTACTACGCCCGTTCGCAGTTGTTGGTCGTGAATGCCGAGAGCGGCGCTTGGACGGCGCTTGGAACTCCTGGCCCCATTGGCGAGGTCGATGTCGCGCCCGATGGTCGCCATGTGCGCGTGCAGACGCTGCAGAAGCCATATTCCTTCGTCACCACCTGGCAGCGCTTTGGTCATCGCATCGATGTGCTGGATGCGGATACCGGCACGACCTATCCCATCGCGCATGAGCCGGCAGCCGACAGCGTTCCGGTGCGTGGCGTGCCGACCGGGCCGCGTGATTTCGAGTGGCGCGCCAACGAACCGGCGACCTTGATCTATGCCGAAGCCTTGGATGGCGGCGACTGGAAGAACACCGTTCCCGAACGGGACCGGGTGCTGATGCTGCGCGCCCCGTTCAACGACAAGGCGCGTGAAATCGCGCGCACCGCACAGCGATTTGCCGGCTTGTCGTGGTTCGAGCGCGGCTCGCGCGCACTGTTGACGCAATACGACGCCAACCGCAGCTGGTACACCGTGTCCCTGGTTGACGTGAAACGGCCCAAGGCGGCAGGCAAGGTGCTGTGGTCGCTGTCGATGAATGAACGCTATGAGAATCCGGGCTCTCCGCTCACGCGCCGTTTGCCCAATGGTGCGAAGGTGTTGCTGGAGGTCGACGGACATTTGTTCCTGACTGGTGCCGGCGCATCGCCCAACGGCGATCGCCCGTTCCTGGACCGCTACGCGCTGTCCGATGGCAGCACCCTGCGCCTGTTTCGCAGTGCACCCGATGCCTACGAAAGCGTGCTGGACATGATCGGCGAAGGCCCACGCTTCCTGACCTGGCACCAGTCCGTCACCGCCGCGCCCAATGCCTTCGTGCGCAGTCTGGGTGACAAGGTGGCGACGCCGGCGAAGGGCGAGGCCGCCTTCCAGTCCGGTGCTCGCGTCCTGACCGAGTTTCCCGATCCCGCGCCGCTGGTGCGGCAGGTGAAGAAACGTCTGGTGCACTACACCCGGAAGGATGGCGTGCCGTTGTCGTTCACGCTCTACACCCCGCCGGGCTATGTGGAAGGCACGCGGGTGCCGACGATCCTGTATGCCTACCCGGCTGACTACGCCGATCCTTCGCAGGCCGGTCAGGTTCGTGGTTCCGAGTACACCTTCACACGCTTGTCGAACTATCGCCTCTTGTTGCTGGCCGGCTATGCCATTCTCGACAACGCCTCGTTCCCGATCATCGGTGATCCGAAAAATGCCTATGACACCTACAAGGAACAACTGGTGGCCGATGCCGAAGCGGCCGTGGCCAAGGGCGTGGAACTGGGTGTGGTCGATCCCGAGCGCATCGGTGTGACCGGCCACAGCCACGGCGCCTTGATGACCGCCAACCTGCTGGCGTACACCGATCTGTTCCGCGCCGGCGTGGCCAGCAGTGGTGGTTACAACAAGACGCTGACCCCGTTTGGCTTTCAGAACGAGCGGCGTTCGTTCTGGGCCGCGCCCAAGGTCTACGACGAAGCCTCGAGTTTCTTCCACGCCGACAAGATCAACGAGCCCTTGTTGATCGTGCACGGCAGCGATGACGCCAACCCCGGCACCGAGGTCACCCAGTCGCCGCGCCTGTTCCAGGCCATCCGCGGTCTGGGTGGAATCACGCGACTGGTGATGCTGCCGCACGAGCCGCACTGGTACACCGCGCGCGAATCCAACGAGCACTTCATCTACGAAATGCTCACCTGGTTCGATCGCTACGTGAAGAACGCCGAGCCACGGCAGGCACAGGCAGCCAAGCCCCAAACCTGAGCCGTCACGCAGTCAGCGGCGATGCCCGTCGTCGCCGTTGATCACGCTTGGCATATACTGCGCCGGCCTCACTTGGCCTGCGCCGATGTCTGAATCTGGCTCCGCTTCGACCACTCAGTTCACCGCCCTCCTGCAACGTTGGCAAGGCGGTGATGCGGACGCGCGCGACGCGCTGATGGCCATGGCCTACCGGCGCGTGCGCGCCATTGCCAATCAGTCCTTGGCCGGCCATGCGCCGGCTTCCCTGTCGGCGACCGATCTGGCGCATGAAGCGTTGCTGCGTCTGTTGGGTGCCGGTGCCAGTTGGGAAAACCGCAAGCACTTTTTCCACGTGGTGGCGCAGGCTACGCGGCAGGTGATCGTGGATCACGCCCGCCGTCGCCTGAGCGAGAAACGCGGCTCGGGGCAGGTCATGCTGCCGCTCAGTCAGGTCAATGACGACGATGCCGGTGGCGAGGACGAGAGCGTGGTGCGCGTGGATGATGCCCTGGCGGCCTTGGCACAGGCCGATGAACGGCAGGCGCGCATCGTCGAGTTGAGTTATTTCGGTGGGTTCTCGCGCGAGGAAATCGCCGATTCGATGGGCTTGTCGGTGGCCACCATCGATCGCGATCTACGCTTTGCGCGGGCTTGGTTGAAAGAGGCGCTGGCCTCATGACGGACGCCCACGTGCACGCGCGCGTGGTCGAGCTGTTCCACGTGCTGAGTGAGCTGCCACCCGCCGAGCAGGAGGCGCGGTTGGCGCAACTGGAGCCTGAATTACAAGAGCGGCTACGCAGCTTGCTGCGCGCCGATCAGGCCAACACCTCGGCTCTCACCCAGGTGTTGCAACAGGCCAGCACCAGCGCGCTGACGCCTTCCACGCCGGGCCTGCGACTGGGGCCGTGGCGGATCGTGCGCGAACTGGGTGCCGGTGGCATGGGTTCGGTGTTGCTGGCCGAGCGTGCGGATGGCCAGTTCGAGCAGCAGGTCGCGATCAAACTCATCCGTGGATTTCCGACCGCGGACGGGCAGCGGCGCTTGCGTCAGGAGCGCCAGATTCTGGCCCAGCTCGACCACCCCAACATTGCACACCTGATCGATGGCGGCCAGGCCGACGATGGCCAACCGTATGTCGTGATGGAGTACGTGCAGGGACTCGGCCTGCTCGAACACGTCGCCGTGGCTGGCCTCAGCCTCGATGCGCGCCTGAGCCTGTTCGACCACATTGCCGATGCCGTGCAACACGCGCATCAGCGCTTGGTGATCCACCGTGATCTCAAGCCCGGCAACATCCTGGTGCAAGCCAATGGCGAGCCGAAACTGCTCGACTTCGGCGTGGCCAAGCTGGTGGACATGAGCGTGGACACCGAGCGCGAGACGTCCACGCGGGTGTTCAGCCAAGGCTATGCCAGCCCGGAACAGATCGCCGGGCGCATGGTATCGACCACCACCGATGTCTATGCCTTGGGCGTGATCCTGCGCGAGATGCTGACCGGCGAACGCGGGCCGGGCTTGGCCGTCACCGCGCCACCCGGTTTTCAGGCCTTGAGCCTGCCTTCGGACTTGCGCGGAGTGATCGAGCAGGCCACCGACGAGGATCCGGCACGGCGCTATGCCACCGTCGAGGCACTGCGTGCGGATGTGGCGCGTTGGCGTTCCGGATTGCCGGTGCGTGCCGCGGCCGATACCTGGCGCTATCGGGCAGGCAAGTTCGTGCGTCGTCATCGTCTTGGTGTGGGCGTGGTCGTGGTGGCGTTGGTGGCAGCTGCGACGTTCGTGTGGCGTTTGAATGTGGAGCGGCATCGTGCGTTGGAGGCGGAAGCTGCGAGCGCCAAGGCACTGGTGGCCGCCGAGCGCAGTGAACAAGCGGCGATGGCCTCGTTGGCCTTCCTCACCAATACCTTGTCCTCGGTCCATCCCGACATGACGCTGAGCAAGGAAATCACGGTACGTGACCTGCTCGGTCACATGCGTTCGAGCATCGATGCCGATACCACCTTGTCGCCGCGTGTACGCCAGATCGTGCAGAGGTTGTTGGGCAAGCTTTATTACGCACTGGGAGATCCGGCGTCGGCCGTGTCCTTGCTGGATCTCGGCCTCGAAGGTATCGAACCTGCGGGGCGCGCGGAGGCCTTGGCTTTGGCCGAGGATCTGGATTCCCTTTCAAGCGCACTGGCGGTGGTGGAGCGCGATGACGACGCACTGCACCGCGCGCAGCAGGCACAGGACTTGCGCGAAAAGTTTGCGCCCGATGATGCGCTGCAGGCCATGCTCAGCCGTCAACAGATGGCGTATGTGCACTATCGCAGCGGCGATGCGGCACGGGCGCAGACGGAATGGGATGCGTTGCTGGCCGATGCCGAACGCGCCCCCGTACCACCCGAGGATCTGATTCTCAACGTGTATCAATCCGCGGCAGCGGTGGCGCACGCACAAGGCGAAGTTTCGCGTGCCTTGGCCTTGGCCGATCGTGGTATGGCCTTTGCCAAGGAGCATGGGTTCAATGTGGAGCGCCCCAGTTCGATCAACCTGTTGCAGACACGGGCCGAGCTTCTGGTCGAAACAGGCAAGGTCGATGAGGCCGTGGGTATTCTGCGCTCGCTGGTGGCCTTGCAGGAGCGCACCGTCGGCTTGACCGGCCCGCGCGCCAGCAACGTACTCAACGCGCTCGGTATTGCGCTCAACACCCAAGGGCAGTATCGGGAGGCGGCTGAACTGTTTGCACGCGGTCTGGATGCGGACGGCGATGCCAAGCCCACCGATCAGGAACGCGCCATTGGTTTGTCCAATCTTGCCAGTGTCGAAGAAAGCGCTGGTGACTATGTGTCCGCGTTGCGCCATTTCGATGCTGCGATCGCTTTGATCGATGCGCTGCCCGACACCCCCGACTACATGCGAATCAACCTGCAGCGCAATCGCGCGCGCACCTTGGGATTGTCGGGGCGCCATGAGGAGGCCAAGAAGGCGCTTCTGGGTTTGCGTCGCCGCATCGCGCAGGAGGGTGAAGGCAATGCGGCCAATCTGGCGATGGCCGATTGGCAGTTATCGATCTTGGCGCGTGAGGCGGGCGATGTGGTCGGTGGACTTCAAGCCCTCGATGCTGCGCTCGAAGGGTTCAAGGACGTGCTGCCGCCAGAGCATTTGATTTATGGCTACGTACACCAACAGCGCGCCGCATTTGCCCTGCAACAGCATGATCTGAAGCTGGCACGCAGTGAGATCGATGCGGCCATTGACGCGCTGAGCGGTGGCAAGGCGGGTACGGTGGATGTGGCGATTGCGCGTTCCATTCGCGCGGCGGTCCGCGATGCCGCCGGGCAACGACAAGCGGCGCGGGATGAATTGATCGAGGTGCTGCCGCTGCTGCGACAAGCCTTGTTGCCAACCGAAGTGCATCGAGTTCGCGCCGAACGCTTGGCGCGTGAACTTGGCTTGTCGTCTGAACCGGCGCCTTGAAGAACGATTGATTATCGAACCGGCCTGAGGTCCACCTCGATTTGCGCACTGCAGCGTGCGCTGGGTCACAACATCGCGTAAGCTGACCATACGCTGGCGCATGGATGCGGGGACGCCAGCCAATCGAGTCGGAAGCCGAGAGGGACGCGAGCTTTCCGACTCGTTACTTCGGGGAGTCAGTCGTGATGTTCAAATTTCTTGCCGGCCTCGCGCTGGCATTGGCGCCGTTGTGCGTCTGGGCCAACACCGGTGTGGCTTTTGTGCATGGCACGGGCCACCAGACCAATGCCACGGCCGACTACTGGGGCAGTGGTTTCATCAACTCGGTGCGCCGTGGCTTGCCCAATCAGGCCAACTACGTGGTCATCAACTGCGACTTCCAGCAGTACATGTGGGATTCGCGCGCGGCCGGTTGTCTTGCGGGCCAGCTCAGCAGTTTCATCCAGAGTCGCAACATCACCGACCTGGTGGTGATCACGCACTCCAATGGCGGCAACGTCATGCGCTGGATCATGAGCAATCCGACCTATGACGCGCGCTATCCCAACATCATCAACAAGATTCGCTGGGTCAACGCGCTCGCGCCGTCCTCCAAGGGTACGCCGCTGGCCGATGCGGTGATGGCCGGTAACGTATTCGAGTCGGCACTGGGTTGGCTGATGGGTTACAAGAACGATGCGGTGCGCATGCAGCAGCAAAGCTGGATGGCGCACTACAACGCCAACAATCTCTATGGCACGTCGGGGCGGCCGGCCTTGCCCAAGGGTTTCTGGGCGGTGGTGGGACAGGACGTGCGCGTGGCGGTGTGGAGCGGCAATGCCTATTGCGGTGGCTATCACCTGAATCTGGGACTGGAGATCACCAAGGCCTGGCTCAACAGCTGTTCGGATGGCTTCCTCAACTGCACCAGTCAGGCCGGTGCCGGCAACGTCTGGTTCTACGACAAGCAACGCACGTCCAGTGGCTACTACTTGAACCACAACCAGAGCCGCAAACAGTGTTTCAACCTCGATGTCATCTTGCGCAACGATGTGTAAGACGGAGCCCACCATGAAGACCCTCATTTCTCTGGCGCTGTTGGGCGCCCTGTCGTTGTCCTTGTCCGTCCATGCCGGTTCACTGACCTTGCTGGCGGCCAGCGATGGTGATCTCGTCGCCACGCATCTGGATCAGTCCAAGGCCGCCGTGCCGGCCGGTGTGGAACGCGCGCCGGTTGATTACGCCTGGGCGCTCGATCCGACCCAGCCGCTCACTCGGCAAGTGCCATTTCAGGCCGAAAGCCGTGAGTTCTGGACCGAACTGGATGCCTCGCAGCTGCGCAAGGGCTACGGGTTTCAAACCACGGCATCCGGTGCCTTGGTGCGATTGAGCCCGATGGAAGCCGGCAAAGCCCACGCTTTGACCATCGATGACGTAAGCCTGCGCGTGGATGGGCGCGAGATGGCCATGTCCAAGGCCGCTGTCGTCAGTGCCAATGCAACCCAGATGAGCGAGGTGGGTGTCGACTTCACCCACGGCACGGTGGTGTTCCAATTGGCGGCCGATGTGCCGGTCGGGCGGATTGAGCTGGCGGCGAAATCGGCGACGGGGCGTTACCTCGTGCACGTCTACGAACCCACCAGCGCGATCGTCTTGAAGCTGGCCTCCGACGGCGATCGATTCCTTGCCGGCAACACGGTGGTGCTCAATGCCGGTTGGCAAGCCGGCTCCGAGGCTGCAGCGCCGCGCAGCCTGGGTGGTTTGCTGACATCGCCCAGCGGCTACAGCCAGTCGATCAAGTTCGTGCGCACCCGTGAGGGCGGCTATCAGGCCACGGTGCGGTTGCCGGAAAATGAAGCGAGCGGGATGGCGTTATGGGAAGTCCATGCGTTTGGCACGGTGCAAGCCAAGGGCGGCTTGGTGGCGCGTGATGCCAAGACCAGTTTCTCGGTCTCGCAGCCCACCGCGCGACTGGATGGGCAAGCGCAGACCCGCATCTCCAAGGCACAGGGCCTGAGCGTGAAGCTCGGCGTCGAAGCCGGCAGTGCAGGGCGTTACGAGCTTCGTGGTGTGCTTTATGGCAGCGATGCCAACGGCGAACTCAAGCCTTTTGCCATGGCTCACGCCGCACGCTGGCTGGAGCCGGGTGCCGGACACATCACGCTCGACTACGGTGACCTGGCGCGGCAGGCGGGCATGCGTGCGCCCTTCGAGTTGCGCGATCTGCAACTCAACGACCAGGCCCGCATGGGGCAGCTCGAAACCCGCGCGCGCGCGTTGCGGTTTGCGGCCGATTGATCAACCCGTTAGGGCGTGCACACTTGAGGGCGTTGGCTGAACACCAGCGCCCTCGATCCAGCACCCATCACTCGAACGCCAACGCGGCCACCGGATCCATGTAGGCGGCTTTGCGCGCCGGCAGGAAGCCGAATACCACGCCGGTCATGAAGGCGCAGGTGAAGGCCAGCAGCGCCGGGCCGGTCGAGAATACGACCGGCATGCCGAAGCGTTCGACGATCGAGCCGACGCCGATGCCGAGCGCCACGCCCAGCAGCCCGCCAATGCCGCAGACCGCGATGGCCTCGATGTTGAACTGCAAGAGGATGTCGCGCCGCCGTGCGCCGGTGGCCATGCGAATACCGATTTCGCGGGTGCGCTCGGTGACGCTGACCAACATGATGTTCATCACGCCGATGCCGCCGACGATGAGCGAAATGGCCGCGACCGAGCCGAGCAGGGCGGTCATGGTGTCGGCGGTTTCCGAGACGGCTTCCTGCAAGGAGGCCGTGTTGCGCACTTGGAAATCGACGGTGCGATGACGTTCGGTCAGGAGGTCGGTGATCGCCTTTTCGGTGCTCGCCATGGCGGCATCGCTGTCCACTTTGACCGTGATCGAGCCGAGAAAACTCTGCCCGAACAGGCGCATGAATCCGGTCGAGAGCGGAATCAAGGCGACATCATCCTGATCCATGCCCCAACTCGATGCGCCTTTGGCGCTGAGCACGCCGATCACCTCGAACGGCACGTTGCGCACCAGGACGAAGCTGCCCGTTGGATCACGACCATCGGGATACAGGTTCTGCACGACGGTCGATCCGAGCACGATCACCGGCGCGTAACCGCGCACGTCCTCCTGCGTGATGAAACCGCCGCTGGCCATCGGCCAGTCGCGCAGTGTCTGGAAGTCCGGCCACACGCCTTGCACGGTGCTGCGATAGTCGCGGTTGCCGGCGCGCAAGACCAGACTGGTGGATCGATCGGGTGACACCAAAGAAACATTGGGCAGGTCACGAATCGCTTCGGCATCGGCCGGCACCAAGGTGGCGATGTCGCCACTGCCACGAAAGCCGCTGAAGCCCGGTCGCACCGAGAGCTGGTTGCTGCCCATTGCGGCGATGCGATCGAGTACGTCCTGCTTGCTGCCATCACCGATGGCCAGCATCGCGATCACCGCCGCTACACCGATCACCACGCCCAGCAGGGTCAAGGCGGTGCGGAACAAATTGCTGCGCATCGAACGCAGCGCCATTTTCACCGCTTCGCCCACCTCGCTCGCCAGCCCCAATGCCTTGCGCGTGCCCAGTGTCGCCGGTGCGCGATGTTCGGTTTCGCTGGCGCGTGTGGTATCGGACACCACGCGCCCGTCGCGCAGTTCGATCACCCGCCTTGCATGGGCCGCGATGCCGGCATCGTGGGTGATGAGGATGACGGTGCGACCTTCGGCGTTGAGGTCTTTCAGCAAGGCCAGCACGTCGCGACCGCTTTGGCTGTCGAGCGCGCCGGTAGGTTCATCGGCCAGCACCACGGGGGCATCGTTGACCAGGGCGCGGGCGATGGCTACGCGCTGCGCCTGACCGCCGGACAGTTGCGATGGGCGATGACCGGCGCGATCGGCCAAGCCGAGCTTGCCGAGAAGTTTCATCGCCTGAGCGCGCCGCTCGCGTTTGCCCAGACCGGCGTAGGCCGCCGGGATTTCCACGTTCTCCGCGGCCGAGGCATCGGTCAACAAGTTGTAGCGCTGGAACACGAAGCCGAAGGCATCGCGACGCAGCGCCGCCAGCTCATCAGGACTGAGGGTGGCCACGTCGCGGCCCAACACGGCATAGCGGCCACTGCTTGGGCGATCAAGGCAGCCGAGGATGTTCATCATCGTGCTCTTGCCCGAACCCGACTGGCCGACGATGGCGACGAACTCGCCGGCGTGGATGGACAGATCGACGTGATCCAACGCCACCACCCGGGCTTCGCCTTCACCGTAATGCCGACTCACCTTGGAAAGGTGCAGCAGCGCCGTGGTGGGCGTGGCGGGTGTGATCACCGAATCGCTGCACTCGGGCGCGTTCATCGGCGCCGGCCTCCGAACATTCCCATCGGCGGTCTTGGGCTGGATGCGGCATTGGCCGCGGTGTCGGGCGATGTCGGCAAGAGCACGCTGTCGCCTTCGTCCAAGCCCGAAACGATCTCGACCGAATCACGATCACGCAGGCCCACCTGCACGGGCTTGGGTGGCGTGCCTTCCGCACCGGACACGCGCACGAATGGCTGGCCCTTGGCGTCGGGCGGGCTGAACACCGCCGCGGCCGGAACGGTCAGCACGTCCTGGGCTTGCGAAAGCACGAAGAACACCTGCGCCGTCATGTCCGGCAGCAGCACGCCATCGCGGTTGTCGACATCGATCAGCACCTTGTAGAGCACCACTTCGTTGACGATGTCCGGCGTTGGCTGGATCTGCCGCACCGTGCCCTGCCAGCGACGATCGGGCTGACCCAAGGTGGTGAAGTAAACCGCCATGTCGTCGCGGATGCGGCCGATGTCGGCCTCGGCCACCTGCGCGGTGACGGTCATGGTGTCGAGGTTGGCGATGCGCAGGATCGTGGGCGCGGTCTGGTTGGCATTGAGGGTTTGGCCCTTCAATGCCGTCACCGACACCACGGTGCCGGCCATCGGCGCGTAGATGCGCGCATAGCTCAGGTTGGCGGTGTCGCCGTCGAGGGTGGATTGCGCTTCCTTGAGCTGGGCGCGCAAGGAATTGATCTGGGCTTGCGCCTGTTTGAGTTGGGCGGCGCTGGTGTCGAGCAGATCCTTGGCAATCAGATTGCGTTCGGCCAGCGCCTCGTTGCGGGTGTGGGTGGCGTGCGCCAGGTCCAGATTGGCTTGGCGCTCGGCGAGCTGCGCGGTGAGGCTGTCCACCCGCGCCCGATCGCCCTCCACCCGGCTTTCATAGATGCGCGGATCGATCTGCGCCAGCAAGGCACCTTGATCGACACGATCACCCACCTCCACGTTGAGGGCTTCGAGTTGGCCCGACAATTGCGCCCCGACATCGACATAGGTTTTCGGGCCGATCTTGCCCAGGGCCGACACCGTGTTCTCGATGCTGCCGCGTTGCACCTTGATGATGGATGCCTGCGGCGCTGGCGCTGCGGTGTCGGCGAATTTCCACCAGACAAGGCCGACCAACAATGCCGCAGCGCCGAGGGCGATCGGGATGGACACACGCAAAGGTGAAGCTGCCATGCAGGAATCTCGGATGAAGGGTGGGTGGAATGCTGTGTCGTGCCGTCAAGGCTGAGGCGGTGGTGGTGGTGGCGGTGGCGACTGCGACTGCGACTGCGACTGCGGCGGTCTCATGCGGTGTCGGCCGCGCCCGCCATCGACCAGACGTGCCATGCGCTGCCGCTCACGCGGTTCGGCCTGCTCCACCAGATCGGCCACCAGCGCGTGCGCTTCGGTGGCGGTCATCGTTTCGGCAACGCGCAGGTTCGAAAACGCGGTATCCAGCTGTTCGCGTTCGAATGGCTCGGCCAACATCGCCGCTTGAACCTCCCGGCGCGCCTGGCGCAAGTCCTGGATCTGGCGACGCATGCGCTCGCGATGATGCGCCAGGACCCGATCCACCAGTTCGCCACGATCACCCTGGAGCGCACCTCGCAGGGCATCAGGATGGAACATCGGCCGGCCACCGCCTCGCATCGAACTCATGTTCTGACTGCGATGGTTCTGCCATGCCCACCACCCCAAGCCGGCGCCCAAGGCCAGATTGAGTGCGAGCGAGACGATCAAGAGCAGGCGCATGGCGGAACTCATGGTTGGGCCGCCAGCAAGTTGTCGTAGCCACCATCGATCAAGGCCAGTGTCATCAGGTCGTCACCGCTGTCGGTCGGCATCGAGGATTGCCACAGGTGCTGCGCTGCGCCCAGGCCGATCGCCAGTGCCATCACCATCACCGGTGCGGCGATGCGCAGGCCGCCCAATTCGAGCCAGAGGGCGCGGAGGCTGTCGCGCCACGACATCGGTGCGGTCGGCGCCATCGAACAGGTTGCACTCAGGATTGCCTTTCGCAGGTGCGCAGGCACCGCCGGCGGCTGGGAGCTGGCCAGCCACGCGTCCAGACGTTCGTCATCACCAGGGTGGCGTGTGCTCATGGCAGGATCTCCGTGGTTCCATGAAAACGGGGTGCAGATTCTTCCGGCAGCATGGCGCGCAGCCGACGGCGCGCACGTGCCAACAGCGATTCGAGTGCCGTGACCGAGACCTCCAGTACCTCGGCCGCTTCGATCTGGGTCTGGCCTTCGTAGTGACACAACAGCAGGGCTTCACGTTGACGTTGCGGCAAGCGCATCAGCGCGTCCTCGATGCGCTGCCAGCGTTGCAGGCGCGCCAGCGTGAGGTCGGGGGCCGCGTCGTGATCGGGGAGTTCGACATCGTCCACGTCCACCCAGTCCCTTCGCGCCCGCAGTCGGTCCTGGCACTGATTGAAGGCCACGCGGTACAGCCACGTGGAAAAGCGTGCGGTGCCGGCCGTCCAGTGCGGCAACTGGGTGAAGGCGCGCAGGAAGGTGTCCTGCGCGACCTCTTCGGCATCGGCTTCATTGCCGAGGCTTCGCCATGCCAGTCGGTGCACCCGCGCAAGGTGCCGGTCCACCAGTCGCGCGAATGCCTTCGGGTCACCTTGGGCTGCGCGGGCGACATCGTTGGCATCGGGATCGAACACCGGGGTGGCAGGCGTGGCGACAGATGCCGGCATCATCGCCGATGTCGGTAGCTGCCACCACGGCAGTGCGCGTTCCATGGCGCCAGCGATCCCTGCGGTTCTCAGTGGATGCGTTCTTCGTGCATCGATGCACCCACAGGCATCCCGGCACGGTGGTGCTTGCCACGCATGCCACGACGCCCCTGACGAAACTCCTGCGGAGTGATCGTGCCATCGCCATCGGCATCCATCGCCTGCAAACGCGCGGTGCGTGCAGCAGTGACTTCGACGACACTGACCTTGCCATCGCCGTCGGTATCGAAAGCGGCGAATCGCTGTTGCGCGCGTTCGGCACGGCGCCGTTGGCGTTCGGCCTTGCGTTGATCGCGGCGGGCACTCAGTTCGTTGGCGTCGATGAACCCATCACGATTGAGGTCCATTGCCGACACATCGTTGTTGATACGGCTACGGGCCTGTTCAATGGTCTGAGCTTGCGGGCCGACTTTGGCGGGGCTCGTGACCGGTTCGGCGGCGTTGACGCCCAGTGCAATCAGGGCGGCAGCAGACAGGACGAGGATTCGAGTGGACATGGTGTGCTCCTGAAGTGGGGGTGGTCGACGCCCGCGATGCAAGTGCTCGACCTGCTGGTTTGAACGCGGCAGGCGCGCCGATCCGTCGCCGCTGGTCGTCGCACGTTGGCGTCGGTTCAGGCAGCGCCGGGAAGGGCATGAAACAGCGCCACGTCGCGCTTTTTACACAGGTTCCTGGGTGACAGATGAGCGCGCCAGCCGGTATCATTCGCGGTTATGCGCCGACCCTGCACATGACTCGTGCAGGTGAAAGACGCCTGCTCGCCGCGATCGAGGCGATATCCACTTGCGGAACTCTCATGCAAACCAACGAAACCTATAACGACCACGTGGTCCGGCTCTTTCTGCTGGCCGCCGCCGTCTGGGGCGTGATCGGCATGTCGATCGGCGTCTACGTGGCCGCGCAGCTGGCCTGGCCGGCGCTCAACTTCGACCTTTCCTGGCTGACCTTCAGCCGCCTGCGTTCCAATCACACGTTCGGGGTGATCTTTGCCTTCGGCGGCTCGGCCCTGATCGGCACGTGCTACTACGTGGTGCAACGCACCGGGCACGTGCGCCTGGCCTTTGGAAAGCTGGCCACATTCACGTTCTGGGGTTGGCAACTGGCCTGCGTGTTGGCGATGGCAACCATGCCCTTCGGCATCACCCAAGCCAAGGAATATGCCGAGCCGGAGTGGTTCATCGATATTCTGATCGCGGTGGTATGGGTGTCGATCGGGGTGGTGTTTTTTGCCACCATCGCGCGCCGACGCATCCGTCACATCTATGTGGCCAATTGGTATTACGGCGCGTTCATCATCGCC
>DASSYF010000001.1:0-5482 GCA_035703435.1 Chiayiivirga sp.
CGAGTACGGCGACATGGTGGCCTTCGGCATCCTGGACCCGACCAAGGTCACCCGCACCGCCTTGCAGAACGCCGCCTCCATCGCGGGCCTGATGATCACCACCGAAGCCATGGTGGCCGAAGCCCCGAAGAAAGACGAGCCTGCCATGCCCGCCGGCGGCGGCATGGGTGGCATGGGTGGCATGGGCGGCATGGATTTCTGATCCGGCTTTCCGTACTTCCCGGAGCAACACAAAAACCCCCGCAGCAATGCGGGGGTTTTTCATGCACCTCGGCGCACAATGACCACGGCACGACGCAAGAACGCATTGCATTTGCAAGGATCTGGGCGTCAAATCGTTGGTGCCACGCCGATGAAAGGAAACGCGACATGCACCAGCTACTCAAAGCGACCTAGTTCTGCGCCATTCTGGGTGCGCTCTTGATCGTGTTACAGATTGCGATTGGCATCCAAACTGCTATCGCAGGTGGCTTTGTGGCTGGAATGGCCGGCGGATTTCTGTTTTCGTACGGTTGGGTCAAACGAAACGCGAAGTAGAACGCGGCTTGACCCACGATCGAAGCGGATTCACAACCGTTTCGGTAAGTCACCACATCACTTTCACTACGCCTCGCGATGCCTGGGCGAAGGTGCTCATGGCCTGAGAGCGGGCGATTTCGCTCGCGCCGGTATCGCGTCCGACAGAGCCAGAGCAATGAACGCCCGGTGTAGAACCGGCAGCCATGGCTTGCGCAGTTGGGTGAGCCAAACCGAGCGCGGCGAGTTCCAGCAGGATCAGATGTGACCTCATATGCGCAACGGTGCAACAATCATGAATCGAGCCATCGAGGCGGAAGACCATGAAAGAAGGCGACAGCTTGCTCGCGTATGCGATTTCTGCAATCTGCGGCTTGCTTGTCTACTTGGCAATCGTCATCGCAAGCGGCAGAAACGAAGCGTGGGACGATGGCTCCTATTACCTGCTGGGGATGCCGCTCATGTGCCTGGTTGCATTTGGCCTCGGCCGTCGCTTTCCGGTCAGGCCCTGGCGCTGGGCGCTGAGCATGGCGGGCGGCCAGATGCTCGGCGCATTGCTCAACGGCAGTTCTTTTTCGCTGCTGCCGTTTGCGATCATCTTCATGCTGCTCATATCCATGCCACAGTTCCTTGCCGCCTTCCTGGGATCCAGACAAGCAGCTGGCAAGAGCGCAGATTGACGATCCGGCTTCTGTGCATGTTGGACGCAGAACTGCTGATGCTGGCCGTTGCAATCAGGGGAAGTGGCGGGCGATTTCCAGTGCCAGGTGATACGGCTCCGGATCATTGCGATTGCTCAGCACGGCGACGGTGAGATGGCGACCGGGCCAGCGCACGATCACGTTACGAAAACCGATGGTTTCACCGGAATGCCACAGCGTTTCGCCGGTGATGCGCCAGCCATAGCCATAGCTGGCTTGGTAAGGCTCGCCAATGACTTCAACATGCGGCTGGAAGGCGAGTTGTCGTGAGGCGTCGCTGAGTAGGCGGTCGTCGTAGAGTGCCGCGTCCCAACGGGCCAGATCGTCAATGGATGCGTAGATGCCGCCATCGCCGAGCACGGCGCTGGTGTTGCTCTGGTCGGTGCGTTGCCACGCGCCATCGACTTCGCTGTAACCATAGGCCCGATGCGCAATCGGCGGGCCTTTGGCGACATAAGCCAAGGTGTTCTGCATGCCCAGCGGCTCGAAAATACGCTGCTTGAGAAAATCAGGAAAACTCGCACCCGATGCCTTCTCCACGATCAAGGCCAGCAGCGCGTAGGCGCTGTTGCTGTAGCGATACGAAGTGCCGGGTGCGAAGTACAGTCGGTTTTCGCCTTCCAGCAGCTGCAGAACATCACGGTCGTGCACTTGGGTTTGCTGATCGGCAGCCATCACGTCTTCATAGTCGATCAGGCCGCTGCTGTGTGTGAGCAGATGGTGGATCGTGATGGTCTCGGTCGCGTCTGGCAATGAAGGCAGCCAGTGGCGCAAGCGATCATCCAGAGCGAGCTTGCCATCTTCACTCAGCAGCAGAATGGCGGCCGCCGTGAATTGTTTGGTCACCGAAGCCAGTCGGTAGTTCGTGGCGGGTGTCGCTTCGACGCCGGCCTCCAGGTCAGCGAAGCCATAGCCTCGGCGCACCAAGGGCTTGCCATCCTTGAGCACCAGCACGGAGGCGCCGGGCACTCTGCCCTGATAGGCGTTCATCACTGGGTCGATTTCAGATCCGGCGCTCATTGGCCTTGCTCCCGACGCACATGCCGTCATTCCAATCATGAGAAGCAGCCATGCAGACTGCCGCACGAAGCGAGATGCGGCTGATCGCACGCAGTGAAGGACGCCCCGTCGGGTGGTTCTTGTCTTCATCGCACAAAAGCACCCTTGTCGCACCCGGCTCTTGGTAGCTTGGATAAGCGCAGCGCATCCAACGTATTCTCCTTGCGGGCTGCGGCTTCAGGGATGGGCAGGCGCATCCACGTCTCGTTTGCCTGTGAGAGGGATTGCGGAATCCGTGGACATGTCGATAACGCCCTTGTTTGCGACATTTTGCACCGGGCGCTGGCGTGATGCCACGCTATCTGGGGGTAGTGAGGGCATGGCAAGATGCGCACGCGCGTGCAGCGTGCCCTCGTCACTCATGGTTGATGTCACCGGATGAAAATCACCCGCCGCGCCGAACAGATCGAACCGTTTTATGTGATGGAGCTGACCAAGGCCGCGATGCAGTGGACGCGCGAGGCGGGTGTGGGGGCGCGTCCGGTGATCGGTTTGAACATCGGCGAGCCGGATTTCACCGCGCCGGCCATCGTGCAGCAGGCAGCGCAGCGTGCCATTGCCGCGGGCGTCACCCAATACAGCCCGGCCTTGGGCGTGGGTGAACTGCGCGAGCGCATCAGCCAGTGGTATCGCAAGCGTTTTGGTCTCGATGTTCCGGCCCGCCGCATCGTGGTGACAGCAGGGGCATCGGCGGCGCTGCAATTAGCGTGTCTGGCCTTGATCGAAGCCGGTGATGAGGTACTGATGCCCGATCCGTGCTATCCCTGCAATCGGCATTTCGTCACCGCCGTCGAAGGGCGTGCGGTGATGGTTCCGACCACGGCGGCCGAGCGTTACCAGCTCAGCGCCGACAAGGTGGCCGCACAGTGGACTTCGGCCACCCGTGCGGTGCTCTTGGCTTCGCCATCGAATCCGACCGGCACCTCCATTCACCCGGAGGAACTGCGTCGCATCCACGCCACGGTGCGCGCGCGTGGCGGGGTGATGTTGGTGGACGAGATCTATCTGGGCCTGAGCTACGACGACACCTTCGGCCATAGCGCGCTGGCGCTGGGCGACGATGTCATCAGCATCAACAGTTTTTCCAAGTACTTTTCGATGACGGGCTGGCGGTTGGGCTGGCTGGTGGCGCCCGACGCCTTGGTGCCGGTGTTGGAGCGGCTGGCGCAGAACTTCTACATCTGCCCCAGCGTGGTGTCGCAACACGCCGGGTTGGCGTGTTTCGAGACGGAGGCCCTGGCCGAGTACGAGCGCCGTCGCGCGCAGTTTCGTGCGCGTCGCGATGCGTTCGTGCCGGCGCTGGAGGCAATGGGTCTGCGCGTTCCGGTGGTGCCGGATGGTGCGTTCTATGCCTGGGTCGATGCTTCGGACTGGTTCGAGCCACTCCAGGTCAAGGACTCGTGGGATTTGGCCTTCGCGCTGCTGAAGCGGGCGCAGGTGGCGGTGGCGCCGGGTCGCGACTTCGGCCATGCCGAAACCGCGCGCTTCATTCGGTTCTCCATCGCCAATTCGATGGAAAATCTGCGGGAGGCGATCGAGCGATTGGCGGCCTTGCGCGCCTGAGGTGTCACACCTCGTGCCGGTGCAAATCGAAGCCGCGCGCCTGATACTCGAACCACCGCTTGCGCAGGGGTTCGCGTGCGGCGGGGTCGGCCGGCACGACTTCCAGCACGCGCTCGCAGGTGCCACGAAAGGCGGCCTCGCGCAGGTTGATGACCTGCAGGCGATCCGGGATCGCGATCTCGGGCGTGACAATCAACACCGGTGACTCGGCATCGTCCTCATCGAGCCCGGCGATCTGATGCGGCACGTATGCCGCCTCGTCAAATTCCCACAACAGGCCATCCAGCAAGTCGGCTTGGGCCTGATCGCGTGCCAGCACGGTAGTGGCCAGGCCAGCGTCGTGACAACGGCGTGCCAGTTCGCAGACCAGACGCAGTGGTTCGCTGGCAAAACGTGGACGCGTGATGATGTAGAAGTCGGCGCGGGCCATGGCGTGGCTCAGTGTGGTTGCTTGCCCATCAGCCATTCGACCAGCAAGCCGACCGGGCGTCCGGTGGCCATGCCCTTGCGACCTTCATCCCACGCCGTGCCGGCGATGTCCAGATGCGCCCAGCGCTGCTGGCTCTCGGTGAAGCGCGCCAGAAAGCACGCAGCGGTGATTGCGCCCGCCGACTTGCCGCCGATATTGGCCATGTCGGCCGAGGTGGAGTCCAGCATCGGCTGGTAGTCGTCCCAGACCGGCATGCGCCAGGCGCGGTCGTGGCTGATGTCGCCAGCCTGGATCAACTCCTGCGCCAGCGCGTCATCGCGACTCATCAGACCGTGTGCGTGCTTGCCCAGCGCCACCACGCAGGCACCGGTGAGGGTGGCCACGTCGATCAGGGATTCTGGCTCGAAGCCTTGCGCGTAGGTCAGCGCATCGCACAGCACCAAACGGCCTTCGGCATCGGTGTTGAGTACTTCGATGGTCTTGCCCGACATCGAGGTGAGCACGTCACCGGGGCGGTAGGAATTGCCATCGGGCATGTTCTCGGCGGCCGCCGCGATCGCGACGAGGTTGAGCCGGAGGCCCAACTTGACCGCGCTGAGGAAAGTGCCCAGCACGCTGGCCGCGCCGCACATGTCGAACTTCATCTCGTCCATGCTGGGGCCGGGCTTGATCGAGATGCCGCCGGTGTCGAAGGTGATGCCCTTTCCGACCAGAACCTGCGGCTTCACGCCTTCGCCGGCGCCGTTGTAACGCAGCACGATGAGCTTGGGTGGATTGGCGCTGCCCTGTGCCACGCCGAGCAGCGAGCCCATGCCGAGGGCCTGCATCTGCTCGCGGTCGAGCACTTCCAGCGAGACTTTTTCGCTGATGCCGGCAATGCGCGTGGCCTGTTCGGCCAGATAGGCGGGATTGCAGATGTTGGGTGGGAGGTTGCCCAGTTCACGCGCCAAGGTGACGCCATCGGCGATGCCTTCGGCGATGCGCAGTTCGTCGGCGCAGGCTTCATCGCCGGAAAGGCTCAGCGCGGCAAGCGGGGACGTCTTGGCGGATTTTTTTGTGGTGGTGTAGGTGTAGCTGGTATGGAAGGCAGCCAGTGCCGCCTGGCGGATTTTCCAGCCTGCATCACGCCCGGTCACGTCGATCTCGGGCAGGGTGCTGTGGATGCGCGCGACCGGGCCGCCCTTGAGTGCGCGGATGGATTCGGCTGCGGTCT
>DASSYF010000057.1:0-20848 GCA_035703435.1 Chiayiivirga sp.
CTCTACCACAGCACCCACCGTCACCCCGTAGAGCGGAGCTTGCTCCGCTGCGTTGGGCCCCCAAGCCGAGCAAGCTCGGCTCTACCACAGCACCCACCGTCACCCCGTAGAGCGGAGCTTGCTCCGCTGCGTTGGGCCCCCAAGCCGAGCAAGCTCGGCTCTACCACAGCACCCACCGTCACCCCGTAGAGCGGAGCTTGCTCCGCTGCGTTGGCTCCGCCGCCCTGGCTACAGGGCGAAGGCATGGGTCTTGAGCCATGCGCACGCATGCGTCCATTCGCGACCCACGGCGGACGGGTGGATGTCCAGCGCCTGCGCGGTTTCCTCGATGGTGAACCCGGCGAACACGCGCAGCTCCACCACGGCCGCGGCGCGCGGATCCAGTTGCGCCAGTGTCGAAAGCGCATCGTCGAGCGCCACCAGATCGGCCGGAGTGGCGGTCAGCACCGCATCGTGGTCTTCCAACGGCAATGGCGATTCGCCCGCGCCACGCTTGTCAGTCAGCTTGCGCCTGGCTCGGTCGATCAGGATCTGCCGCATCGTCCGCGCCACGATGCGGGAAAAGTGCCCGCGATCCTCGGCCTGCGGCGGGTTGGCTTGCAACAGCTTCATCAGGGCATCGTTGAGCAGGGCGGTGGGTTGCAGGGTGTCGTGCCCGGATTCGCCGCGAAGCACCGTCGCCGCCAACCGCTTCAGATCGCCGTACAGGCGCGAGAACACGCGGTCACGCGCCATGGCATCGCCTTCCTGCCAATCGCGAATCCAGCCGGTGATGTCGTCGGCGCCTTCCATCCATCAAGGATAAACGCTCCCGTAGCGCGGAGCTTGCTCCGCTGCTTTAGCCCCAAAGCCGAGCAAGCTCGGCTCTACTCCGCTGCCACACGCCTTACCTCGCCAGCTTTCCCATTGCGGCCAGGTCGAAGCGAATCTGCAACGGCACCGCATCGGGCGAAAACAGATCGCCCCGGAACGCGCCGACGTGGACGTGCGGGTTGAAGGAACTGCCGTTGTTGCCGATCCGCGCCACCGGCTGCCCGGCCTTCACCGCATCGCCTTCAGCCACCGTCGCCTCGCGCACATGCACGTAGGCCACCTGCACCGCGCTGGCATCGTCGGCCTTGCCGCACTTGAACAGGATCGCGCCGGAGCGGCCCGGCCCGAACGCGCCCGGCGTGGCCGATTCGGGGTTGAGGCTGACGATCGTCACCACGCCATCGCAAGGCGCCAGAAGCGGTTCGCGCCAGCCGTGCCAGTGTTCGTTGGCGGTGCCGTCGCCGGTGTGCAGCGAGAGCAAGTTGCCTTTCGGCCCGCCATTGCGTTTCACCACCACGCAATCGGTGCCGAGCGCATCGGGTACGTGGTCCTCCGTGCCGAGCGCATGTTCGGAGCATTGCATTTTTGCGGCAACGGGCGGGTGGATCAGCACCGCCTCGATGTCGTCCGCGTGCGCGATCAGCGGGGTGAGGGCGAGCAGCAAGGCGACGGTGGGTCTGTGCGGTTTCATGATGTGATTCCTTGTCTGTAGAGCCGAGCTTGCTCGGCTTTGGGGGCAAAGCAGCGGAGCAAGCTCCGCTCTACGGGGGTTTTTGTAGAGCCGAGCTTGCTCGGCTTTGGGGGTGCGATAGAGCCAAAGCAGCGGAGCAAGCTCCGCTCTACGAATCGGGGGTTATTCGAAGCTGTCGCGGAACAGCGACGGTGGCTTGAGGCGCAGCAGCAGCCAATCGGCGTTCTGAGCCGGATCGCAGCGCCGGAAGGCGTGGCCGATGATGAGGGGCTGGCCGTTCCACAACGTGGTGCGGGTGTAGTCCTGCACGTTGATCTTGCCGATGCAGCTCGGGTCGCTGCCGAGGAAGCTCGGGCGGATCACGCCGCCCTCGCCAAAATGGGCCACCACGCGATCTTCCGCCGCGCTGTCGCCGATGTGGGCGCGGGCAATGTAGTAGCCCATGCCCAGAGCCGTCTGCGGCGTCTGGGCGGATTGAACCGGATTGACGAACAGCACGTCGTGGCTGTCGAGCGGGGCGATGGCGTCCCAGGTGGGCAGGATGGCGCCATCGGTGCCGAGCCATCGGCCCACGGGCGGCAGTGCGATCGTGCTCAAGCTGCCGGGCCGGATCACCAGTACGCGCGGCTGGCGGTTCGGGTGCGCGCCTTCGACGGCACCGACGACGAAGGTATCGGGCCGCAGCATGCGCCCCCCCAGGAGGGTCCAGTTGCCCGTGCTGCCGATGTCGATGGCCAGCGGCGCCAGATCCGCCAGCGCCAGCCGCCCGATCAGCAGCGGGCGCGTGCTTTCCCCGATGCGACGCGCGTTGCCCGCCACCCATACTTCGCCGTCGCTGCTGTAGTCGATCGCGCGGATCTCGCCGCGATCGGTGCCGGGCAGGTGGATCACGCGCGCCGCCAGCACCTGGCCGCTGGCCGAGATGCGCACGGCGAACGGGGCGGTCGGGATGTCGTCCGGTGCCAGCGACGCCCGACCGCTGAGCAGGTATTCGCTGCCATCGGCCTTGGCGTTGAGTTCGCCCACGACTTCGTAAACGCCCAGCGTGCCGAGGCCGGGGCGCGGCACCGTATCCAGATCCAGCGTGAGCACGCCGCCGCTGCCGAAGCTAGGGTCCAGTTCGCCGTCGGCGGTGATGCGGAAGATCTGGATGTTGCAATCATTGCCCAGGCCGACGTCGCAGTCCTGGCTGGCGCTGGCCGCCACGCTGCGCGCGATCAGGCTGGCGCCGTTGCCCAGGCAGATCGAGACGTGGCCGTTGACGTAGGTGAGGCCGCCCGGCAGCTCGATCTCGCGCCGCCCGTAGGCCAGATCCAGGCTGCCATCACGGCGCAGGCGGGCGGTGGCAATGTGCCGGGGATTGCCTAGCAGGTTGGCCGGATCGACGTTGGAGACATCGACCATGCCGGTGAGTATCTGGGTGTCGTCCGGGCCGGGACAGCTCGAATAGAGCCGGTCGAAATCCCCGGCCCTCGGGCCACGCACGGCGGTGGGTGCGGGAATGGGGATGGTGGTGGACGTGCCGTCGGTGAGCAGGAACCCGCCTGCACCAAAACTCGTATCCAGCTCGCTCTCGGCCGCCAGCGCGGGCACGGGGGAAAAGGCCAGCAACAGCGCGGCCAGGCAGGCCGCGCGGGGAAGGATGGGGGACATCGCGAACACTCCAGAACGCGGCAAAAGTGCCGCCTTGGTTCGCAGTACGCGGTTTTGCGGCGTTTTCGTCGGCCCGCCCGAAAATATTTTCGGGCCCGTAGAGCCGAGCTTGCTCGGCTTTGGGGGCTGAGGTAGAGCCGAGCTTGCTCGGCTTGGGGTGTTGTCGTAGAGCCGAGCTTGCTCGGCTTGGAGCGTGAATGCGACAGAGCGTCACATCAAAAGCAGCGGAGCAAGCTCCGCTCTACGGGGTGACGGTGGCTTTTGTAGAGCCGAGCTTGCTCGGCTTGGGGGTCCTCGTAGAGCCGAGCTTGCTCGGCTTGGGGCGTGAATGCGACAGAGCATCACATCAAAAGCAGCGGAGCAAGCTCCGCTCTACGGGGGCTTTTGTAGAGCCGAGCTTGCTCGGCTTTGGGGCGTGAATGCGACAGAGCATCACATCAAAAGCAGCGGAGCAAGCTCCGCTCTACGGGGCTTTTGTAGAGCCGAGCTTGCTCGGCTTGGGGCGTGAATGCGACAGAGCATCACATCAAAAGCAGCGGAGCAAGCTCCGCTCTACGGGGTGGGTGGGCCGTGCGCTTGTGGCTGCGTTTCTGCGGTCCGACAATGGGGCTTCATCTCCACCGATCGAAAACATCATGTCCTGCAGCGCCATGCAACTCGAACAGGCCGGCAATTGCCTGCGCGGCGGTGGTGTGATCGCTTATCCCACCGAGGCCGTCTGGGGCTTGGGCTGCGACCCCTTCAACGAAGCTGCGGTGCAGCGTCTACTGGCGATCAAGCAACGCCCGGCGGCCAAGGGCATGATCGTGATTGCCGCCAACCTCGAACACGTACAAGCCCATGTGCGCTGGATGGCCTTGCCCGAAGCCCGCCGCGCCGACATTCTGGCGACATGGCCCGGACCCAATACCTGGTTGATCCCCTGCCAAGCGCACGTACCCGCATGGCTGCGCGGCGAGCATGACACCCTTGCGGTGCGGGTGACGGGTCACACCATTGCAGCCGGCCTGTGCACGGCGTTTGGGGGCGTGCTGGTGTCCACCAGTGCCAACCGCAGCGGCGAAGCGCCGGCGCGTGCTTTGAGTGAATTGTCGAGCGATCTGCTGGCGCAGTTGGATGGTTGGGTCGACGGCCCGACCGATGGCCGTGCCCAACCATCAACCATCCGCGATGCGCGCAGCGGCGAGGTGGTTCGGCCCGGTTGAGTCGCGGACTGGCACGCAGGGCGCCGGCGCATTGGTGCGATACTTGCGGCATTCATCGTTCAACGAGTGTGCCCATGACTCCTCGCCCCTTGCACGTCGTCATCCTCGCCGCCGGCGAAGGCAAGCGCATGCACTCGGCCCTGCCCAAGGTGCTGCAACCGATCGCCCATCAACCGATGCTGGCGCATGTGCTGGACGCTGCGCGTGCGCTCCTGCCCGTGTCGATCCACCTGGTGATCGGCCACGGCAGCGACGCGGTGCGTGCGCAGTTTTCAGATCAAACCGACTTGAAATGGGTGGAACAAAACCAGCGCCTTGGCACGGGTCATGCCGTGATGCAGGCCATGCCGGGCATTCCCGATGACGCGCGGGTGTTGGTGCTGTATGGCGATGTACCCCTGATTCGTAGTGAAACCTTGGCGCAGCTCTTGGCGCATGCCGATCCGCTGACGGTGTTGAGCACCGAACCGGCCGATGCCACCGGCTACGGGCGCATCGTGCTCAATCCGCAAGGCCGTGTGGCGGCCATCGTCGAACACCGCGACGCCGATGCCGATCAACGTCGCATCCGCAGCGTCAACACCGGCATCATCGCCGCTCATGCGGGCGCACTGCGGCACTGGCTGGAACGCATCGAATGCAACAACAGCCAAGGCGAGTATTACCTGACCGATGTCTTCGCGCTGGCCGCCGGTGATGGCGAACCGGCTGCGGTGGTGAACTGCGCCGATCCGATCGAGGTGGAAGGCGCCAACGATCTTTGGCAACTGGCCAAACTCGAACGCGCATTCCAGCGGCGTGCGGTGCAGGCCTTGTGCTTGTCCGGTGTGCGCGTGGCCGATCCCGAGCGCGTGGACGTGCGCGGTGAGGTGCAGGTCGGGCGCGAGGTCACACTGGACGTCGGAGTGATCCTGGAAGGTCGGGTGGTGTTGGGCGATGACGTTTCGATCGGGCCTTACACGCGCTTGCGCGATGTCGAACTGGCGGCGGGCACACGGGTGCTGGGCCATTGCGATATCGACGGCGCGATCGCGGACGAGGGCTGCGTCATCGGCCCCTATGCGCGCCTGCGTCCGGGCACGGTGCTGGCCGAATCGGTGCATGTGGGCAACTTCGTGGAGACCAAGAAAACCACGCTTGGCCCGGGCAGCAAGGCCAATCACCTGAGCTATCTTGGGGATGCCATCGTGGGTGCGCGCGTCAACATCGGCGCCGGCACCATCACCTGCAACTACGATGGCGTCAACAAATTCACCACACGCATCGGTGACGATGCCTTCATCGGCTCCAACAGCTCATTGGTGGCTCCGGTCGAAATCGGCGCCAACGCCACCATCGGCGCCGGCTCGGTCATCACCAAGGAAGCGCCGGCGGGCAAACTCACCGTGGCCCGCGCGCAGCAAAGCACGGTCGAAGGTTGGAAGCGACCACAACGCTCGTCGTGATGGCGGTTCTGTTGGTCATTGGGGCGAGAGCCGGGACGCCGTGCGTCCGCAGCCCTGCCCAGCAGAATCGACTCAGCGAACCAGACGCTCGCTGACCAGTTTTTCCACCACCGAGGGATCGGCCAGGGTGGTGGTGTCGCCCAGTTGGTCGGGTGCGTTTTCCGCGATCTTGCGCAGGATGCGGCGCATGATCTTGCCCGAGCGGGTTTTTGGCAGGCCAGCCGCCCACTGCAGGTGATCGGGTGCCGCGATCGGACCGATTTCCTTGCGCACCCAGGCCACCAGTTCACGGCGCAGTTCGTCGCTCGGCGTTTCATCGGCATTGAGGGTGACATAGACGTACAAGCCCTGCCCCTTGATGTCGTGCGGAAAGCCCACCGCCGCCGCTTCTGCCACCTTGGGATGCAGCACCAGCGCGCTTTCGATCTCGGCGGTGCCGATGCGGTGGCCGGAGACGTTGATCACATCATCCACGCGCCCGGTAATCCAGTAGTAGCCATCGGCATCGCGCCGGCAGCCATCACCGGTGAAGTAGGTACCAGGGTAGGGCTTGAAGTAATTGGCCACGTAGCGTTCGTGGTCGCCCCACAGGGTACGGAATTGACCGGGCCAGGAATCCAGAATCACCAGGTTGCCTTGGGTTTCGCCTTCCAATTGCTTGCCCTCGGCATCGACCAGGGCCGGGCGAATGCCGAAGAATGGGCGTGTGGCCGAACCGGGCTTCTGCGGCGTGGCACCCGGCAAGGGCGCGATCAGGATGCCGCCGTTCTCGGTCTGCCACCAGGTATCCACGATCGGGCAACGACCCTCGCCCACGACGTGGTAGTACCACTCCCAGGCTTCGGGATTGATCGGCTCGCCGACACTACCCAACAGTCTCAGGCTGGCGCGTGAAGTGCGTTTGACCGGCTCCTCACCTTCACGCCGCAAGGCGCGAATGGCAGTCGGCGCGGTGTAGAAGATGGTGACCTTGTGCTTGTCGATCACGTCCCAGAAGCGCGAGAAGCTGGGGTAGTTCGGCACCCCTTCAAACATCACCGTGGTGGCGCCATTGGCCAGTGGTCCATAGACGATGTAACTGTGGCCGGTGACCCAGCCGATGTCGGCCGTGCACCAGTAGATGTCGTCTTCCTTGAGATCGAACACCAGCTCGTGGGTGTAACTGACGTGCACCAGATAGCCGCCACTGGTGTGCACCACGCCCTTGGGTTTGCCGGTGGAGCCGGAGGTGTGAAGAATGAAGAGGGGATCCTCGGCGTCCATCACCTCCGGCGTGCAAGTCTCGGGCTGTCCCTCGACCAGCACGTCGTACCAGCGATCTCGCGGGGCCTGCATCTGTACTGGGTTGCCGGTATGGCGCACCACGATCACGGTCTCGACGCTGGCGGTATCGGCGCGCTTGAGGCATTCATCGACGTTGACCTTCAAGGCCACCGGCTTGCCACCGCGCAGGCCTTCATCGGCAGTGATGATCACCCGAGCGCCGGCGTCGGCCACGCGCGTGGCCAGAGAATCCGGCGAGAAGCCGCCGAACACCACGATGTGGATGGCGCCGATGCGCGCGCAGGCCAGAAGCGCCACGGCGGCTTCGGGAATCATCGGCAGGTAGATTGCGACCCGATCGCCCTTGCCGATGCCGAGATTGCGCAAGGCATTGGCCAGTCGGCACACACGCGCATGCAGATCGCGATAGCTGATGTATTCGGATTTGGAAGGATCATCGCCTTCCCAGATGATCGCGGTCTTGTCGCCGCGCGTGGCCAGATGCCGATCCAGGCAATTGACCGAAAGATTCAACTGGCCATCTTCGAACCAACGGATGTGCACATCGTCGGGTGCGAACGAAGTGTCCTTGATCTTGGTGGGGAAGCGAATCCAATCCAGGCGCTCGGCGGCCATGCGCCAGAAGGCCTCGGGCTGCTCGACCGACTCGCGGTACAAGCGTTCGTATTCGGCCGTCGAAATGTTGGCCTCGGCGGTGAACTCAGCCGAGGCGGGATAGATCGTGTCCTGAGTCATGGCGATTCCTGTGGCATGGGGCAAGCGAGCACGTGCAGCCGACGTGCTCGACCTGCGATTAAACCACGGTGAAATTGCGTTGGCGCTATCCGCGAACCACGACGCTACCAGTCCTGAAAATGGTCCGCCGCCATGCGAAAACGCGGCTCGGCCTCCATGCTGGCATTGGACTCGGGAACAGCACCAACTTTCAGGGTCGCGGCGGAAGTTCCTGCACCGACGCCAGTCTCTGCGCCAGCTCCACAGGCCCCAGATATCCACCGAGTACCGAACCATCGCTGGCAATGATGGTTGGCGTGCCGAACTTGGCCAGGCGTTGGCCCAACTTCATCGTATCGGCAACCGGATTCACGCAGGTCTTGCGCTGATCGGCGGCGAGCTCGCCCGTCAGCATGCTTGCGGTCAACGCGGCCTGTGGGTCCGCCGCACACCAGACGAACGCGGCCTTGTCGAACGAGGCCGAATCCAGGCCAGCGCGCGGGTACATCAGGTAATCGACGGTGATGCCGGCCGCGTTGATCGCCGCGATCTCTTGGTGCAGCTTGCGGCAGTAGCCGCAGTCCACATCGGTGAAGACGGTGATGCGGTGCTTTTCATCGGCCGCAGCAAAGCGGATTCGGTGATCGTCTCCGACCTTGGCCAGCGTGCTACGCCGAAGACCATTCTCCACGCCGGCCGTCAGATCACGGCGCTGTTTCGTGTCGAACAGGCGGCCTTGCAGCAGGTGCGAACCATCGGCAGCGACATAGAGCACCTCGCCATTCACGATGACTTCGAACACCTCTTTCATGCCGGAAGGCTTGATCGATTCGATGGTGGCATCCGGCACCAGTCCCTGCACCGCCGAACGTACCGCCGCCTCGTCCGCCTGCGCCGCGCCCGCTGCAAGCATCGCCGCACACACCAGCCACTGCTTCATGATCCACTCCGCGCTGCGCCTGCCGATCGAGGCCACATTCCGACCGGCGGAGGCATCGCGAGTTCCGTCGCTTTTGTCCGCACCCTGATCCATTGGCGGCTGCCGTGCGGCACAGGCGATGCCGCACCGAATGTGGCGATCACGGTTCTGGTCCTCACCTTGTCCGAACCTGAGGTAGCTGCCGAGCTTGCTCGGCAGGCAATGAGGCACGCTCCATGGCTACAGAACAAGGGTCGGCTCGATAGGCCCAAGGCACAGCCACATTCGCGTGTGGCGTTGTGGGGGCAGGAACAACGCGCCGACGATGAGCCTTCGGTTGAGGGCCTCAGACGTACTGGCTGCCGGGCTGGTCGATCCAGATGCGCAGGATGGCGCGATCTTCCTGGCCCATGTCAATGAAACGGAACCCTGCCCAATGGTGGCCGGGTGAATTGGCCGGCTCCGACCATAGCTGGTGCGCGCCCACGCTCAGTTCGCGCACGTTGCCACCCACGTCCGATACGGTGAATTGCAACTGGTAAAGGGCATCATCGGTCATGGGGCGATTGGTCAGCAGCATCATGCCGGTGTCGGAAACGTTGCCGATCAGGCCGACCACGGTTTCGAGCATGGAGTCGGTGACATGGACCGGCTCGGTGACGTGCTTGCGTTTGGCGCGACGATATTCCTGATTCATGGCGTGTGTCCTCAGGCGGAGGCAGCGGCGGCCTCGGAGCCACCACGTGAGAAGGAGCGCAGGGTCGAGAGAATCGACTTCCAGGCACGGTCGACGATCGATCCGCTTTCACTCTCCACCAGCACGACATTGCCTCGATTGAGCTCACGCGCGAGCCAGGTCAGGGTGTAATCGCCGGCGCGCTGGCCTTTGAAGTTCACGAACACACAGCGATCGGTCACCGTACTGAACCAGGACATGCGGCGCTTGGCTTTCTCGCCCTGCTGGTTGACGGTGAACTCGAACCAGGTGCCGAAAGGCAGGCGTTTGATGCGCTCGTGCCAGGTTTGTTCGGCGTCGGACAGGGGGGCCGCCCGCTCGCCCATCTTGCGCGCGGACGCGCGTTCGCCGGATTTGACGTCCTGCCCAAGACGATCGCGGCCACGCAACTGTTCGGTCAGAACCGCGACGGGCGCCTGGGATTCGGACACCACGCCCGTCGCATCCGTGGTCGCCGCCGTGGGTGTGGTCTCGCCGTCGGGGCTGCTGGCCGATGCCTGGACCACGGCCAGCAAGCGGCTTCCAATGTCGGTGGCGTCGGTTTGGTTGTAACCCACCCGTGTCAGTGCGTTGCCGATTTCCGCACTCATGGCCTTGGCTTCAGCCTCGGGCAGCCACACGCCTTGGCCTTGCTGGAGACTGGTTGCAACCAGCTTCTCGGCAAGACTCAAATGCTGACGATAGGCCGGGGCCTGTTCGCCACCGCGCAGCAATGCCAAAGCCAGCACGTCGATCCAGGCCTCTTCCAGCAGGGTACGCAGGAAACTCGGCACGGCCTTGTCACCCAAGATGGCCGCCACCGCTTCTTCGGCCTTGAGGCGAGCAATTTCGAGTTTTTCGCGTCCCCGCGCCGCCTCGATCTGGCGACGTTCGCTGATTTCGGCCTTGCGTTGCTGGGTTTGCAGGTGCGAGGTGAGGTTGGTCACCAGGTCATCGAAGAATTCCGGTTCCTGCGCGGTTTCCTCGTTGGCTCGACGCACCAGCGACGCCATCTTCTGCAGCAAGTCACGATCGATCTCGTCCTCGTTGCCCCAGTAGCTCCCGGTTTCGGCCACCACTTCCAGCAGACGTCGTGCGGGATGGGCGTGATTGGTGAAGAACGCAGGATCCTTGATCGCCACCCGCAGCAGCGGAAGTTGCAGGCGCGCCAGCAAGTGGCCACCGGTACTCTGTGGCCGCACTTCTTGACCGATCTGCTCGAACAGCATTCCGACCAGGTCGACGGTGTCTCCCAACTCGGAGGACAATTGCGGTGCGTTGCCCTCAGGTGTTTGCTGGCGCAGGTGCGCCATCAGGTCGCGCTTGATCGCGCCAAATGAAAGGGCCGCGCCTTCTTCGGGGTGTGTGTTCAGCCTCCCCTGCAAATGGTCCAGACCCTTCTGAACCTGCGCCGTGGTCGCCATCGGCGCACTGGTGGAGGCCGGCTTGAGGCGATCGAGCAAACCCCGTCGCGCGGACAGCAAACGCCTCAAGGTATCGAACAGGTCCACTTCACTACCGGCATCGGCACGCGCAGGCACGGTATGTCCCCACGGCAGGACGGCGTGGCCTTCGGGGTCAGACTCCATGTCCTCGCTGTAGGCTGCGGACTCGCCGGTCGTGATGGCGTTGGGTGCGCGCGGCGGCTGCAGGCGCGCTGGCGGAAACAGGCCGCCATGCCCGGTAGCCGCTGGGCTGGATTGCGGCGCTCTGGGTGGCATGCCACCACCACGCAGCGGCATGCCGCGCAGATCGGGCGCATCCGCTGGCAGGGCGTGCAACGAGTGTTCGTTGTTGGCCGCAGCGCCCGCCGCACCACCGGCAGGCGCCGCGCGTCGCTGCTGCGGCGCACGCGGCGCCACATAGGTCAGGTGCGGCAGGACACCCTGCTCGACCAGGTAGCCATTGAGCATGTCGATCAGCGGCGTCAGGTTCTGCAGCACCATGTGATCGAACTGCTGGTAGACCAAGCCACGCTGTTCGAGATCGAAATCAAAGCACGCCACCGCATCGTGCAGGATCCGGCAGATGCGCCGCGGCCCCAACGGCAAATGTTCGATGTCAAACGCTGGCACGCGCCCCACCACGCCAAGGCGTTGACCCAGCAGAAACAGTGCAAGGTTGTTGCGCGATTCGCAGCGGGTGGCCATTTCCTTCAGCGTCACGGTTTCATCCATGGCGCTGGTTTCAACCAAACTGAAATCGCTGAAATGCAGGTTCGCGTTCTGCGCCGGCGCCGTGACCGGTGGATCGGTCAACGTGGCCAGCGCGTGTTGCAGGCCGGTGATGAAGGCCGGCGTGAGCTGATGGCGGCGCTCGTGGATTCGCCGCTGTGTGGCCAGCAAGGCCACCTGGACTTCGTTGCTGCGCGCCTGCTCGGCGGTACGAAACAACTGGCGTTCGAGCTCATCGAGCACCATTTCCAGACGCCGCCCGAACTCGTCGGCGCAATAGCCGTACAGGCCTTCCAGCAGCACCATTTGCCGTGGCGCGAAGCCACGCGAGGCGAGCTGCTCATGAAGCCGCGCTGCAACATTCCCCGAAGCTGAGACCGGGCCTTGCATGATGCCTACCATCCGAGCTGATCCAGACGCTCGATCTTATGACACAGATCACACCATGACCAGAGGGAAATCAAGGCCGAACGGTCAGCGCCCCACGTACGTGGGCCGCTGACCGTGCTTCACGTTCTTGGCCTTGTCGCGACTACTCGCCTCGCCACCGCAGGCTCAACAATGCCGTGGTGCCGGGCGTGTGATATCCGTCAACCAAGGTGTAGTCGCGGTTGAAGAGGTTGTCCACACGCGCGTCCAGACTCCAGGTCGCGTTCAACGGCAGGTGCGAACGCAAGGCAAGCAAGCCATAGCCGGCCAGGGTAGTACCTGCGTAATCCGGTCGCGCTGCGGACGCCATGGCTTCGATTCCCACGCGCATCCCTGAATCGAAATCCCGCTCGATCAGCACATTGGCCTTGCGTGCCGGACGGCGCAGCAACGCCTCGCCAGTATCACGGTTGCGGGGCTGTTGCCAGGTGGCGTTGGCATCCATGCTCCACGCCCCGGCCTGCCAGCGCCAACCGAGCTCGGCACCCTCGATGTGGGCGCGGGCGATGTTGATGGCCTGCGCCTGCGGGCCACTGAAGTCGATCAACTGATCGATGTTGTTGCGAAACGCCCGCAGCTCGAAGGCGCCGGCCGAGTCCGTGCTCAGGCGCACTGCCAGTTCGGCATTGCGGGCACGCTCGGCCTTGAGTTGAGGGTTGCCGGCATACCAGCCGCCCCAGCCGGGGGAATACAGCTCGTTCATGGTGGGGGCGCGGAAACCTTCGCCCCAGCTGGCCGACACACGCACGGCCGAGGTGATGTCCCAGGCCCAGGCGGCCGCCAGACTGGATTCACCGCCATAAACACTGTTGTCGTCATAGCGCCCGGAGGCTTCGAGCGTGTGTTGTGCGAGATGGTATTGCCAGCGCCCAAAACCCGAGGCGGTGTGGCGCGATTGCTGGTAGACGGTGCTGCCGGCGCCCCAGGTATCCAACTGCGTGCCACGTTCGTGCAACCAGCCCAGGCCAACGGTGGTGATGCTGGCGCCGCGATTCAGGGTATGGAGCCAGTCGGCCTGTTGCCGGCGCGAACGGTAGGCGGTCGTGAAGGCAGGTGTATCCAGACGATCACGGCCTGCTCCGAGCACGAGCTGGTGGTGCCAGTGTTCGGCCAACTCGCCACTGAGCGAAAGCGATTGCACGTCCTGACGGGTGCGCGATTGCCCCTGGTCGAAATCGATCTTGTCATCGGTGTGCAACGCGCTCAGCGCCAGCTTCTGCTGACCCAGCATGAGATCGGCGGCCAGGCTGGCATTTCGCAGCTGCGCACCGTCACGGTCGGGATCGAAACTGAAGTTGCTTGGGCGAGTGGCGTTCTGGCCGCGACTTTCCAGCCATCCCAGCTGTGCGGAAAAGCCGCCGCGCTCGCCGCGATGTCCGAAGCCAGCATCCACGCCGTAGGTGTCGTGATTGCCGATCTGCACGCTGCCCTCACTGCCCTCGGCACGGCGGGTGAAGATCTGCAGCACGCCACCCAGGGCATCGGCACCCCAGAGCGAAGCCCGCGGCCCACGCACGATTTCGATCCGCTCGATCTGCGCGATCGGCAGATGCTCCCAGGCATAGGCGCCCGTCCCCAGAGCACTCACGCGCACGCCATCGATCAGCACCAGGGCGTGATTGGAATTGGTACCTCGAATGAACACACTGGCCTGTTGACCCAAGCCACCACCACGCACGATGTCAATGCCGGCAACGGTTCGCAAAAGATCGACCACATCCATGCTGCCGGCGCGTTCAATCGCCTGTCGATCGATCACATCGATGGCGGTCAGGGCGTCGCCCCGATTTTCGGCAATGCGCGACGCCGTCACCACGACGGTTTCGGTGCGATGCTGGGCCAGCACCGGGGTGGCCGCCACGGCAAGGGCGAGCAGGGACAGGGAACGCAACATGGAAAGCTTCTCCGGAAATTTCGCGATATGAGCCGCGATGATCGGCGGAGGAACGCGCCACGCCGCGCACGTCAGGCGGCTACCGGAACGTTCACCCACGTCGCCCACCGCAACGCCAGTTGTGGCAGTCGCCGAGGGCGACGCCGATGCAACAGGCCGGTCTCCGGGCTGGCAGGTGGCGTACGACGCCAATTGAGATCGCCTTCCCGGCCTGGGGGCCAGTGGCCGCGACGGGTGCTCGCACCGGTCGCATGATCTCGACACCTGCTTACCGTTGCGGGGGCAGCGCCGGACTTGCACCGGCTTCCCGAGCACCTGAAGCGGTGCGCAGTGTAGCAGCACCGATCTGGAATTCCGGCGCGCGCGTGGACTCGCGGCCCGCCGTGCGACCCGACGTGGCGACAAACCGGAAGCGCAAGCGCTGGCGCTACACCGTACGCTCCAATTCGCATGTAAAGGGCGCGACAGCCGTTACAATTGCCCCACCCAATGACAATACAGACGGGCGCGCAGGGTGCGGCCCGCGAAGGAGCGTAGCCCCATGAAAGACAAACACGAGATCGTCAGCAACTGGTTGCCCCGTTATACCGGCGAGCCACTGGACCACTTCGGCGAACACATTCTGCTGACCAATTTTGGCGGCTACCTCGACGCCTTTGCCGACATCATGGGCGGCACCGTGGTTGGACGCGATCGCCCGATGCCCAGCTGCACGGTCGATGGCATCACCATGATCAATTTCGGCATGGGCAGCCCCAATGCTGCCACGGTGATGGATCTGCTCTCGGCGATCGAACCCAAGGCCGTGCTGTTTCTCGGCAAGGCCGGTGGCCTCAAGCGCAAAAACGCGCTGGGTGATTTGGTGTTACCGATCGCAGCGATCCGTGGTGAAGGCACGTCCAACGATTACCTCTTGCCACAAGTGCCGGCGCTACCGGCCTTCGCCTTGCAGCGCGTGGTCTCGACCACGATCCGCGATCGCGGTCACGACTACTGGACCGGCACGGTTTACACCACCAACCGCCGTGTCTGGGAACACGATGACGCCTTCAAGGAAAAGCTGCGGCAAATGCGCTGCATGGCGATCGACATGGAGACGGCGACGATCTTCGCGGTCGGTTTTGCCAATTCGATTCCGGCTGGCGCGTTGCTGTTGGTGTCCGATCAGCCGATGATCCCCGAAGGCGTCAAGACCGAAGCCAGTGATGCCAAGGTCACCAACAAGTTCGTCGAAGACCACATCCGCATCGGCATCGATGCGCTCAAGTTGATTCGGCGCCGCGGCAGCTCGGTCAAACACCTGCGCTTTGATTGATCCTCGGTGCTGGCGATCAATGCATCGCCAGTGCCACCAGGCTCAAGAAGATGCCCATGCTGCTCATGTCGGTGACCACCGAAAGAAAGATCGCCGAGGCCGTGGCCGGGTCGGCACCCATGCGGCGCAGCAGCATGGGAATGGCGGCACCGGCCAGGCCGGCGAACATGCAGCTCAGGGAAAGCGCAACAAAGATCACCACCGACAATTTGATCGGTGCGACATCGGTCTGGGACTGGGCCACGAAATAAAGCGCCACGCCCGCGATCACACCGCTGACCATGCCATTGAGGAGGCCCATCCAGGCCTCCTTGGCCATCACCCGCCACGGCGAAACCGCGCGCAATTCGCCCAAGGTCATGCCACGAATGGCCACCGCGAGGGCTTGCGCGCCAAGGTTCGAACACTGGCCCGACATCACCGGCAGGAAGGCCGCCAGCACCACCAGTTTGTCGAGCGTGCTTTCGAACAAGCCGACCACGGTGGCCGCGCCGAAGGCCACCAGCATGTTGAGCAGCAACCACGGGTGACGGAAACGAAAGCTGCGCTGCCACGGCGTGGCGAGACGTTCTTCCTTCTCCACGCCCACCATGCTGCCGGCCTGGGCGGAAATCTCGAAGGCCTGCTGCTCGAACAACACCTGCCCGCGCACGACGCCCAGCAAGCGACCGGCGTCATCGCAGACCGGATAGATCGGAAAGTGCCGCTTCACCACCTGGCGCATGGCTTCGACCAGTTTCTCCTGCGGCCGCAGCGAAAACGGATGGCGCAACATGATCTCGCCCAGGGTGGTTCCCGCTTCGGCAAAGGCCAGTTCGCGAAACGCGACCACGCCGATCAACCGCCCGTCACCATCGGTGATGAAGAGATAGATCACCATGCTGTGGCGGAGAATTTCGCGCAGGGTGTCGAGGGTGTGTCCGACGGTCGCGCTCGGTGAAAACACCGCCACCGGGCGCTCCATCAAACGCCCGACCGTGCCTTCCGGATAGGTATGACCGACCAGCCACAGCGGTTCCTGACCCCCAAACGGCACGGCCGCGGCAATGCGCTTGCGGCGCTCGGGGTGGAATTCCTCCAGCACTTCGACGGCGTGGCCGATATGCAGGCGGGTGAGCAATTCGGCGATCTGGGCATCGGGCATGGGTGCCAGAAGATCGGCCGCGCTGCGCGGATCGAGGCCGGCAATGCGCGAATAGAGTTTGGGCGTGATGTCCATCGCGCGCATGCTATCAGCCCGTCACGGTCTGCGAGCGGCGCCGTTGCGATGCCGCAGTTCCAGCACTTCGCGCTGTGCGCCGAGCCGGACAAGGGTGTCCGCGCGTTCCGGAAGAACGGCCAGCGCGTGCCGGCTCAGGCGTTCGTAATGGGCGATGAAACGCGTCAGCGTCGCCGCATCCATGGCCTGCGGTGCCTGACGCTCGCGCAAGGCATGTTCCTGTTGATCGCGCCAGCGACTGACCACCTCGAAGCCGGGCGCTTGCAGCACCACCAGACGCTCGATCCGACGCCATAGCTCGGCATAGGCACCCCGCAATTGCGCATTGACGTAATGGCGCCAACGGCCATCGGTGTCTTCATCGCGCTCCAGTGCGTTGATCGGCTCGATCAAGGCGGCATCCGTTTGCGCCGGAATGGCGAGGCACCAGCCTTCCAGGATGATCAAGGCCGGCGGCCGGGTGACCGCCAGCCACTGCGCGGGCGCCATTCGATCATCCGCGCCCTTGTCGAAGCGCGGTAGCCACACCGATTGATTCGGTGAGGCGTGGGGCAAGGCATCGAGCGCGCGATGCAACAGGCCCACATCATGCGTACCCGGAACGCCGCGTGTGATCAATATCGGGTGCACGGTTTGGGCCAGCTGGCGCCGCTCGGCGCGGGTCAGATACACATCATCCAACGACAGGCTCACCGCAGGCAGCGGTGCGGCGGCAGCGATCAATTGCGCAGCCAGCGTGCTCTTGCCGCTGCCCTGCAAACCACTCAGGCCCAACACCAAGGGCGTGCCGGCGTGGCTCAAGCGGGCGCGCAGCGGTGTCAGGATGTGTTCGGCCAGCCGCTCCATGGGAGGCGGTGTCAGTCGGCGCGCCGCCGCGCCGCCATGATGCGATCGTAGGCCGTGTTGATGGCGCGCGCCCGTTCCTCGGCCTGAGCGCGCACGGCTTCGGTCTCACCGACGAGGCGATCGGGATGATGCGTCGCCATCAAGCGGCGCCACGCCTGTTCGATCTCGGCATCACTGGCCTCGGGTGACACACCCAGTTGGTGGTAGTCCGCATCCAACGAGGCCGTGGTTTTGCGTCGTTGCAGCCAACCGCTGTCCAAGGCGTGCCCCAACAGGCCCCCGATCAACAGACCAAACGGATGGCGCATCAACGCGAAACCCAGCAAGGCGCCCAGGATCTTGCCGTAATAACGAGTGCCAGGCACGTTCAAGATTCCGGCTCGGGTGGAATCGTGGCGGGCCAGCGTTGTGCCAGCAATCCCAAGGCCAGTGGCCACTCGATCATGTCGCTTCCTCGTCAGTCAATCGCATCGCCTTCAAACCCATTCGTGTACACCACCTGTGGGTCAACCGCTGCCGGCACCAAGCTCTGCAGCACGATGTTCTGACCATCCGCAGCGCGCAATCGTGCCACACCTTCTACTGGCGCTGTTTCAGCCTCGAAGCTGAAACGGAACATCGTGCCCCAGTTGAGTGCATTGCCGGCAAGAGTCCGGCCTCCACCGAAGCTGGATGTGCCCCAGCGCAACACCGAGCCGACCGTGCTGGCTGCCCAGTCGTTGCTGCTGTTGCGATCACCATCGGCAAATTGCGGGTTCTGCAAGGTCGCGGCTTCACTGCTTTCCACCTCGAATGCGGTGAAGCCGGTGTTGGACAACACCTTCAGATTGGGCTCGGCACCCTCAAGGACACCTATGGCGAAGTCGAAATTCGATACCACGTAGTCGTAACGCCAGTATCCATTGCCCAAGTCCGTCACGCGGGCGGCGAGGCGTCCGCGCCCGTTGCTGGTGTCGATATCGCTGCTGCGAGCCGTTGCCGTGGTCGTGCCACGCGCCAGCCAGCGATCGATGGCCGGGCCCAGCTTCAACCCCGCCACCGCATCATCGGACGCGCCATCGGCACTTGACCAGGTTCCAGCGTCTTGAGAGAAGGAAACCACGCGCGTCTGCATGGTGTTGTAGATGTTTACGTCGTCGCGCACCACGTACCAGGACTCGACCCAGTAGCTCGCGCCCGGATGCAAGGCCGGATCGATTTCATCCTCATGCACCGCCAATCGGAAGGCCCAGTTGCGACAGCCTTGGCTACTGCCTCCGATATTGCTGCAGGGTGTACTGAGGCCATCGTCGTTGCCATCGCAGTCACGGTCATAGACGCTGCCACAACGCCCCCACAAGCCCTTGGCGGGAATGATCTCGCTGCGTGGACCAAGGTCGGAGATTTCGTCGTTGTTGCTTTGCGAGTAGGTATCCACGCAACCGCGGCCAAGAATGTGATTGCTTCCAGGGCTGCTGTCGCACTGTTGGTTGGTGGTCAACCACGCATGCTTGACGCCGGAACGGCCGATCTGACTGATGCGGCCATCGGCGTCGATGCGGTAGAGGTTCCAGATCAGGAACGGGTGTTGATCGTTGCCGTAGGGCGCATAAGGCCCGGTGAATTTCTGATACCACGCGACATCGGCCGCATGGTTGGCCGCGCTGCTGCCGAGTGGGTCGGTCAACATCGCGGGCGGCGAGCCGCATTCCGGCTGCACACACGGAACCGTGATTTGCACCGCACCGTCGTTGCGGTTGTTGCGCAGGGTGGATGAAGGTGCCAGCACGACCTTGGTGCCGGCGGTGGGATCAAAATGATCCGTGCCCTGCCGCATGATCTGGGTGTTGAAGTAATACATGAACACATCGGCCTGATAGACCGCGCCGGATTGTCCTGACACAGGATCGCCGGGCCAATGGGCCGCACCTTGCGGCGTGAACACCGCCGCGCTTCGGCCATCGATCTGGATCAGGCTGCTGAGCTTCAGATTGGCGACCACCAGATCCGCCAAGTGCGGCGCCTTCAAGGCCTTGGCCAAGGCCAGACTCATGCGCAGGTCGGAGGCTTTGACCCTCAAGGTCGGCGCTTGTCGGCCCCCTTCGATCTCATACATCAGCCGATCCACGTAAAACCATGCCTTGCCATGGGCATCGACCAGATCGAGCCGGAACGGATCGCCAGCGCGTGCCTGCACGCGTGGCTGGCGCAGGGAAATCGTGGTTTTGCCGGCGATCAACTCGAAGCCACCATCGAGGCCCAGCGAACCCCGCACGAAACCATCGAAGCTGCCGTGATCATCGCGAAAATCGAGCGTGGTTTCCTGCCGCACGGGCAGGTGTTCGTAGTCGCGCGCATCGATGGGCATCGTGCCACTGGTCGCATGAATTTCGATGCCGTGATTGGCCAGCAGGCTGCGATTCCAGCGAAACGCCGCTTCGCCGCCCCACATTCGCCAGTTCTGGGCCTGCGCGGGCGCACTCACCGAATCATCTGCCACGGCCAAGCCGCCGACCCATGCCAGCATCACGCAAGCCCACAGGCGAAACAGAAAATGCACAAAAAGCTCCTCTCGATGGGGACATAGCCGTGCCGGGGCGGATCGGCATGGTTCCGACAACGTCGCGGCCTTTCCTGCGTACACGTCACATCCGCCCTGCATCAACAGCGAAGGCAATCACCGCCGCGCCCAAGCGCACAATCTATCAATTCCGACGGGTCTCGAACATCCGTACGCGGGTGGCAACGCATCGGGGCAGGCCTGCCCCAGTTCGACATGCCCGTGGGCATCCCGTGAAACACGCCCGTCCGATGCACCACGACGCGAATGGCTTACCCGATTAGCCCTGTCTCGCAGGAGAACCGGCGCCTTTGTAGAGCGCAGCTCGCGGCGCTGCCCCGGCTTTACGGGTCGCCCAGCGCGACACGCTGCGCTCTGCGAAAGCCTGCTTGTTTTGTGGGATTTTCAAGAAAGGGCATGGAATCGACTGCGGGATGGGGCTAGTCAGGGACAGCATTGCCGCAAGGCGCGTTGCGGCGAATCTGGAAAACCAAACGGCCTCAGTCGCTGATGAACAGCCTGTTCATGTTCGTTGGACAAGCCATCACCCTCGGGATACAGTCAAAAAAGTTTATTTATCATGGCTTTGCATCGATCGTGCATTGCCGCACCCAGGAGATAACCGTGCCACTTCATCCGGACCGTCCGCGCCATCGCCTTTCCATGGGGAGCCTGTTTTTACTGGGCCTTGCCCTTGCCTGCTCCTCAGCCGCCTGGTCCACGGAACAAACTCCACCGCCGCCCACACCGGAATTATTCAACCTTGCACGCGTTGAAGCCGGCCATAGCGGCATGTGGTACGACCCCAGCCGCAGCGGCGAGGGCTGGATGTTGGAGGTGCTGCCCAACGACGAGGCCGTGGTCTACTGGTTCACCTTCGATGACCAAGGCAATCCGCGCTGGCTCAACGGTCTGGGTCAAGTTCATCGCGGCGCGAACGGGGACGAAATCCGTTTCGATGATCTGATCGCCGTGCACGGCCCGCGCTTTGGC
>DASSYF010000069.1:0-82553 GCA_035703435.1 Chiayiivirga sp.
GTCGGTGCTGTCCGGGTGCGCCAGACGCAACAGCGCAACCTGCAGTTCCATCGCGCGCGGCGCATCGGGCAAGGTGCACGGAAGAATCTGACTGACATCAAACGCCAAGGGCTGCAATTGATGCGCTTGACCAATGCCGAAACGCGATGGGCCAACCCATGCCGAAGGTATGCGGTAGTTGTCCAGATACGTTTCGCGTGTGGCCGTCAGGCCTGCGCGCGCGGCCGGATCAAGTTTGAACACCCAATTCGGATCACGCGCTGGAACGTGTCCGGCCCAACCCAGAGCAGTAAACGCCACACGATTATCCGGCTTGAGCCAAGCGGCACGCACAGGCACGACGCCCTGCAGGCTCTCCGGCTTCAACGTGGCGTCGGGCTCACGCGCCATCGCTTGGGCCAGGCTCACACCGCATGCATCAAGATGCGCCTGCAGGGGATCGACCTTCAACATGGCGCCTGCTGCGCGGACGCTGTCAGGCCCATCAAACGTTTGTACCGCCATCGCACGCGCATCGGCGAACACACCCTCGGCCGCTTGCGGATGCCCGAGGATGGGCAGGGTGGTATCCGCATCGAGAAACACCATGCGGGTCCCGGCCGCGAGCAAGGCGGCCAGATTGCGCGCTGCGCCCGTGCTGCCCGACACCGGCGTGAGCAACCAGCGCAGCACGTTTCCATGACTCGGCAGAGCCGAACTGATCGTCCCGATCAAGTTCTCGATCCGCGCACGCGTGAGATGCACGGCCTTGATGCCGCTATTACGGACGAACTCCGCCACCGCCTGTGCATGCTCGACTTCACCTGCGGCATCGACCGCACCTTCGATTACGTAGACCGGCCATGCCAACGAATATCGCTTTGCATGCGCCACCAGTGCATCGAGCATGGCTTGCAATTCGCCCGCTTTGGCGCTCGCCGCCACGAATACTCCGGATACCGGCGTCTGCCGGGTCTCGCCGTTGGACGCGAAACGGGCAATGAACTGGGCATCGGTCTGCATCAAGCCCTGACCTGCAAGCACCTGCAAGACACGCTGCACCGCGGCGCCCTGCCCTTTCAAGGTCGGCATGGCGTCCATGATGCGTTGCACGTGTGCGGGCATCGGCAAGAACGCGCGACACATGCCAAAGGCATGCGCCACATCGCGCGTCATCACCTGACTGCGACCGTCATGGAACAACACAGCCTCATCGGTTCCCAAACTGGCCATGCGCCCGTCGACGGCGGCGTAAAGGGTGGTCGAATCAATGGTGATGGGCGCAGGTGTTGACGTGGACATGGATCGACTCGAACTTTGAAGTGTTTGACGCAGCCGCCGACCACTCAGGCCTGTGCGGCCAAGCGTGCCTGCAAGGTCGCATTGAGTGCGCGTTCCCGAGCCAGTTCGGCTTCCAGGGTTTGCAGGCGCAGACCCGCGGCAATGTGCTTTCGCACCTCGTCGTTGTAATGGGTGTACACGCTCTCGGTGGCATCGCCGAACAAAGCCAATGATGGCAAGCTGGCCACGCGCTCAGTCGATGGGCTGCAGGCGGCGATGTAATACAGCGGAGGATAAGTCGGCGAGGCCTGCAAGCGATCATCCGAGTCCAGCGTACTGGCCTGCCAGCCGGCACGCGTCGCGACGTCACTCACATCCCACAGCATTGATTGGAAAACCAGCTTCTGCCCAAACAGGCGCACCGCGGCAAAGCGCGCCGCAAGCATGGCCTCGAACTCCGGTCGGTACAGCTCGCGCACGTGGAACTCATTCACCACGCCGCTGACATCGGTGTAGTTGTGCTTGTCCGGCGTGGACACCAGCAACAGCCCGTTCGGTGACAGCAGCCGCGCGAATCCATCGAGCATGCGCTCTTGCGCCTCGACGTGTTCGAGGGTTTCAAAACTGACGATCAGATCGAAACTGCCATCGGCCAGTGCATCCAGTTCGGTGGCATCACCAACTTCAAAACGCAGATTGGCGTGTGCGCCATAACGCGAACGCGCATGCGCCACGGCATCGGCGGAAATATCCACGGCCATCACGCTGGCCGCCTGCCCGGCCAGTAGCGCCGAGCCGTAGCCTTCACCGCAGGCGGCATCCAGCACCCGCAGCCCGCGCGCCAAGGGTTGTGCGAAGGCGTAACGATGCATGTGTTCATACCAGATCTCGCGCACGCACTCGGGCGTGAAGCGTTCGCCGGTGAATTCCAATGGCTGGGTTGGCTTGCTCATGCTCAATCTGAAAACAGTTCGCGCTGGATGGTGACGTCGGTTGCGGGTGCCGCATGCGCCAGCGCGTCGATGATCCGCTGTCGCACGGATGCCAACGGGTCGCGCAGGATGAACTCGGCCACCAACGCATTGTAGTTGGGGTAGCGTGCGTTGAGCCGGGCCAGGTTCTCGCCACCGGGACGCTCGCCGATCGGGCCGAACGACGCGCTGCCGCGATGCGTGACATAGGCATCGTCGCACAGCACATTGCGCCAACCGTGGCCTGCGGCACGACGGCAAAAGTCATTTTCCTCGCCATAGCCACGCCCGAAGGTGGCTTGGTCGAAGTCACCGATCCGATTCAGTGCCTCGCGTCGGATGAACATGCAGAAACCGACCCCCGTGGGCAGCTCTGGATAGCTGCGGGACGCGGCACTGCGCATGGCGGCAGCAATGCGCTCGCAGTCGTGACGCTCCGGTACCGGCGTCGCACGGCAGAACTCCGGCCAAGAGCAAATCTCGGCATTGTTCGACCACGGCGTGATCGTGGCGATGCGCGAATCGGAACGGGCACACGCGCACAGGGCTTCGAACCAACCAGGCGTTGCAGCCGCATCGGAGTTGAACAAGATCACATCGTTCGGCGCGGTTTCCGCAAAGGCACGATTGACGTTGCCGACGAAGCCCAGGTTCAGCGCTCTGCGCAGATGCGTGACGTGCAGACGGCTATGCCGCGAAAAGTGTTCGATCAAGGCGCCGACACCCGGATCGGGCGAGGCATCATCGACCAAGTGCAGCGCAGTCCGCGGCGGCAACGTCCGCTCCAGCGATTCCAGGCAGCGCTCGAGGTCCGGCAGCGCCTGATAGATCGGAACGATGACGGTCGCCGCACTCATGTCCAGGTCCGCACCAAGTCAACACTCCCCAAGTGCCGGGTCGCACCACGCACCACGATGCTGCGTTCCACGGTATCGAACAGGCGCAGGCCTTCCGGGTCCATGGCATGCATTCGAAGCACATAGCTGGCCGGCAGCAGAGGAAGGTCGTCAAACCGCAGACGAAACCGCCAGCGTTGCTCGGACAGTTGTTGCGGCACTGCCTCGTCAAGCTGGCTGGAGGTTCCGAACAAGCCGCTGCCGTCCGCACGCACCCAGCCCACGGCCAGCACGGGCGCGCGGCCATCCGGCGAAAACACATCGGCCTCCAACTCAAGCTCCGAGCCTGGCGCAAGATACCTCGGCAACTCGCCCTCATCGCCTTGCACACTGACCCGCACCACGCGATAGCCCTCGCCCTCGTAGTGTGAGTCCAAGGTGGGGCCTTGTTCGGTGGCTTGCTTGCGCTCGTGGAAGGCCAGATAGTCCTGCGTCACGTCGAACACATCACCGTAGGCCCGCGCCCGCCCTTCATGCAGCCACAGCGCCTGGTGGCAGAGCTTTTGCACGTGGTACATCGAGTGCGACACCAGCAGCAGGGTGCCACCATCGCCCAGATAGCCTTCCATCCAACGGATGCATTTCTTCTGGAAGGACTCATCGCCCACCGCCAGCACTTCGTCGGTGATCAAAAGGTCCGGTCGCACCGCTGCGATCACGGCAAACCCCAAGCGCACGACCATGCCCGATGAGTAATGCTTGACCGGCTCATCGAGATAGCGACCGATGTCGGCAAACTCGACAATCTCCTCGAAGCGCTCACGCACCTGCGCACCGCTCCAGCCCATGAAGCCGGCAGCGATGCCGATGTTCTCGCGCCCGGTTCGTTCCAGATCGAAGCCCGCACCCAACTCCAGCAAGGCACCCATCGTTCCTTGACGTTCGAGGACACCCGAGCTTGGAAGCAGCACTCCGGAAATCAGCTTGAGCAAGGTGGACTTGCCGGCACCGTTCTCGCCGATGATGCCAAGGGATTGTCCGCGCGCGACCTCGAAACTGATGTCATCAAGGACGTTCCACTGCGGGAACGGGCGACCCAGGAAGATGCGCGCGAAGGCGGCAAGACGCGTACGCGCATCGCCGCTGCGCGGGTAGGCCTTGGCCACATGCTCGGCCTTCAGCAGCACGGGCATCACAGGAATTCCCGCACGAAGGGACGGAAGCGTCGATGCATCAACCACGCCAGTCCCAATGTCGCCAGCGCGATGCCACAGGACAGCCACGGCCAGACCATGGCGCCACCACCCCACAGCAAGGGCTCACGAATGCTGGCAATGACGTCGGTCATCGGATTCAGGCGCATCCAGGCCTGAAAGATGGGTGGCACCAAACTGGGTGCGTAAAGAATTGGCGTCAGGAACATCCACGCCGTCAACAGATGCCCGAGGATCTGTTGGGTGTCACGCGCAAATACGCTGCAGATGGCAAGCACCTGCGCCACCGCCAAAGCCAGCACGAACAAAACCATCCACGCCATGAAGGTCAAGGGCAGCCAGGCCAGATGAATCCCGCCGCGCCAGACGCTCAGGAGCAAGGCAACCGCCAGAAATCCCACGCCATGAATGACGAAGGCGCCGATGACACGCGCCAGGACCAGTTGCCAAGTGGAAATGGCAACCTTGCCCAGCAGGCCTGCGCCATCGGTCAAGCCACTCGCACCCCGCGACACCGCTTCGGCGAAGGCAAACCAAGGCCACATGCCGAGTGCAAGAAAAGCCACATAACCGCGCTCATCCAAACCCGGCACACGCGCCTTGAAGATATGCACGAATACCACCGCAAAAACCACCAACTGCACCAGCGGAGCCAGCACAGCCCACGCTCCACCGAGCACATTGCCGGTGAAGCGCTGGCGTAAATCTTGGGTGATCAGAAGGCGAAGCATGGACGAGCCGCGATGGACGGATCGCTATTGTCGCAGGTCTGCATCCTGGCGCGCGCTGTATGTGCCGCGCGAAGTTGGCGGCACGATACGGTCGCGCAAAGCGGTTCTACGCACATCGAGAGGAAAGCAAAGTCGCGACCCTGCCTCCCATCCGCAAGGCCGAGATCAGGACTCCGCGTTCGGCAGTTGCTTCATGGTTTCGTCGTTGAGCTGCGTCGGAAGCGCCTTGAACGTGTTCAAGTACGCTTCGCGCGCGGCATCACGTTGTTCCTTGCGAAGCTTCGCGATCAGCTTGTCCTTGACCTCATCGAAGGTGCGCTGATGTTCAGGCGTAATGGACTGCAGGCGAATGACGTGATAGCCGAACGCTGATTTCACCGGCGCACTGATGTCACCCGGCTTCTGGAGCGCCATGGCTGCCTTGGTGAATTCAGCATCGAAGCTGCCATCATCGCGCACGCCCCGCACCCAACCGTTCTGTGCCACTTCCGGATCTTCCGAATAGGTGTGAAGGACCTCATCGAAGTCCTCGCCTTTCACCAAGGCAGCATGAGCCTCGTCGGCCTTGGCCTTGGCGGCCTCGTCGGACTTGTCGCGGGTCAAGATGAGGATGTGCCTGACATCACGAGAACCGGGTTCAATGAAGCTCGACTTGTTGGCCTGGTAGCGCTCCTGCGCGAGCAGCTCGACATCGGGAAACTTCATGTTGTCCAAGTGATATTCGACTTGACGCCGCGCCAGAACGCCACGGATGTAGGACGCCATCTCGGCCTGCATCTGGGGGTCCTTGTCGAGGCCGTTGGCCTTGGCTTCGGCCACCAACTGTTTGGTGCTGAGTTGGTCGTCAATCAATTGGGCAACGCGCTGACCGTCGGCGAAGTAGCCGCGTGAGCGCTCTTCGCCCAAGGCCAAACGCACCTTGGCGCGCAGCTCGCCAACGGTCACGTTGACGCCACCGCGCTCGGCAACCACGGCGCTATCCGGCAAATCCGCCATCTTGGGCGCGTCTTGCGCCGACACAACGCCCACGAAAGCCGATGCACACAGAACAAGCCACGAGCGGAAAGAGTTTCGATTGAGCAGCATGAGGAAGTTCCGATAGTCAGTTTTGTGTCAGGCCAAGGACCACCGACGCGTTGGCGCAACAGCTGCGTCGGTGGGCTGGCAGGGAGATACCGCTTAGTCAGCAGGGCGACGGAAAAGTTCGCTCAAGAAGGCACGCAGATTCAACACCTGCGTGCGTCATCGCAGTAGTCAACTATGGGCTATCATAGAGAAACACATCGGTACCCTTGCCGCAATACTTGGTCGGCTCGCAGATCGGATAGGTACCGACACTGTTGCCGACCTCCTGCAAGTCGTAAAGATTGCGCACGCTCACGTTGATGTACATGGTCTTGCCCGGGGGGATCGGGCAGGCGTTGTTGTCGGTCAGCTCGCGTGAACCGATAAGTTGCTTGCCTTCGATGTCATAGGTCGTACGGCACTGTGCGGCCCGCGTGTAGGCATCCGTACCACCCGGGTTCAAGGGCCGGAAGTCGCCCCTGCAAGGACTGATGGTAGCGATGGCATTGTGATTAATCGGCGCGCCGGTACTATTCTTGTAACCGAACAATAGTGTAAATCCGTCGCTTCCGCCTGTCTGCGGCAAGCTGAAGCTCATGGCGTGGTACTGAGCCTGCGCCTGTTTGCCTGGAAGCACTGGAGCGGGCGCCGGGCCGACGGGGCCGGCCGGACTGGTTCCGAGGATCTTGCCGGTTTGCTCAGAAAAGACTACGTCCTTTACCGAGAACCCGCGATTGTCCGCGCGATAGGTGTTGAAGTTGTCGCGTTCCGCCTGTGAGAGCGTGTCCAGATACTCGGAACACCAGTCGCCCGTGGTACCACCACCGCCCTGCGGCTTGTCAAAGTTAACCTGCACCAGCCGGTCCTGATAGGCCACGATCGATGTCTGTCCCGAGGTTCCCGTTGCGGTTGAATAGCACCGCAGAGTGAAGTCGTAGCTGGTCGTACTTCCGGCGGCCATGGCGCCGTAAATGCCATCCAGCGAAAACCCTGTCGCGTTCGACTTCGACCATTCCTTGGTCCAACCGCTCACCGCCGGAGCACCCACGGTAGCCGTGGTGGCGCTGACGCCATAGCACGCATCCGCGCCTATGCTGGTCCACGTGATCTTCGCGCCGGACGCGGCCACGGCGGCCGTCGGTGCCGTTACCGTGACCGATGGCGCCGCAGGTGCCGTACCCGCGCCCGCGCCAATGTTGGAGCAGCCAGTCGGCGGCGCATCCAAACCTTTCTTGCACTCGAACACGAAGTTGCCGTCGGCATCGAGTTGGGCGTCCACTGCCGAATCGATCGGGATGGCGACGCTCGATCCAACCTGTGATTGCCCCGCGACTGCGGGCATGTTGTCAATCACCACGTAGCGCTGAGTCTGCGCACTTACTGCGAATGAGCCGAGACAAAGGCAGAAACCGGCGAGGTGGGTGATCAAGGAGGGCAGTGACTTCATGTCGATGGTTCCGGTTGGAAGGGTAGCTGGCGCCGTAGTCTCCGCGTACGACGGACAGACAGCTTGAATGCTGCCAGACCGAGGCAGTACAGAACTTGAATGCATGCACACTGCGGATCGATTCGTTCGATCGCAGTATGCCAGTACAAGAGGCCACAAAAACAATGGGGCCTTTCGGCCCCATTGTCGTACAACGTTTGAGCGAAGGCTCAAGACAACAATCAATCCTGCTCGCGCACCACACGGTGGCGATGGATGATGTTGTAGTACGCCGTCACGCCCGGTGCAGCAAAGGCGTTGGTGTGGCGCGCAGCCCAGAAGCCGATGACCGGAAGGCCGTTCAGCGTCACGGACGGGTAAGCCACGCCGCCTACGGTCACGGCAGGCGAGGTCATGCTCTGCGAGTCGAAGCCGATGCGGGCCCAACCTTCGTTGAAGCCTTCTTCCAAAGCCACAGCGTAGCCACCGCCCATGGAGCCGGCGGGTGCGTGCAACAAGGTCTCGGCGTCGGTGTCTTTCGTGTGGAAGGTCAAGACGTTAGCTTCCTGACGGAAGGCCAAAACCAACTCTTCGCCAGGAGGTGGAAGCGGCGAGACGTCCAACACACCCGGAGGAGTGGTGGGCTCCAGCTCTTCACGATCCCAATAGCGCATCGAGAACTCTTCAGCCCACGAACCCATGAACTCGTTGTCGCCTTCGTTGTTCAAGAAGCCCGAACCCTGAGCCACACTGAACGGTGCCAGACCTGCTGCGGTCGTGCTGCCAACAGGCGAGCGATAGGTGTGCAGTTGCTTGGTTGGGAAGGTGATGACCCAATCGGTCAGGGCTTCGGACGAGCCACCAATTGCATACTCGTTGGCCACATAACGGGCCATCAAGACGGCAGAAACAGCTTCCGGTGCGGAACCCGTCTGGAATGCCAGGTCAGTAGGGTTGCCAGCGGCATCGAACACGCGTGCGATGGCGTACTTGAGGCCAGAGTCATACGCATTCGCGGCATGAAACAGAGATGGCGAAGGCGTACCGGGCGCGTAGTGCAAGTTACGATCTGAAGCCACGCCGGTGGTCACATCGCTGATCGAGTAGAAGCCGTTGATGGCTTCGGCGTTGTAGCTGTACGCCGTACCCTGAGCCGCGTTGACGATGTAGGCCGAACCGAAGATACCGCCGATACCGCCAACATCACGGAACTCCAGACCGGTGACGGGATCAACATAACCCGAACCCGGCGCGTAGACGTCATGCAGACCGCGACCATAGTTCGGCATACCAAGGACACCACCGGTCTCGTTCAGCCAAGTGCCGGCAGCGTTGCTCGCCCACTGGGTTTCGAAGTAGCTACAATCCTTGGGCTTCCACACACCACCGTACAGGCCGTGCTTGGAGTTGGCGTGGGCAAGACCGCCCAGATCGCCCATTTCGATCACTTCGACGTGACCTTGGCGCTTGCGCGACTCGTTCTTGGCAACCGAATCGGCATCCGTACTGCGACCCAGCAGGTCAGGCAGCCAGTTGGTGAACTCGAAGTTACGGAACGGGGTGAACTGCGTCATCACCTTGTTCGGCGCAACGCAGGTGGTGTCCTGCGTCTGGATGCCAGCGACGCCCGCGTTGTCGAAGATCGCGGCGGTCCACACGTCGAACGGCGACATGTAGACGTTGAAGTCGAGGACTTCCTTCGAGTTCAAGGACTCCAGGAAGCGAACCTTGACGGCCTTGCCAACGTCCGCAGTGTTCACGACGGTGAACAGCGTGGTGTTGCCACCGTTGGTGGTGTAGTAGGGGTACAGGAGAACCTGGCCAATGCCGTCAGGGTTGAGGTTGACGGCCTGCGCCACGCCCGCCAGGCCAGCAACACCGGCGACGCCGGCGATGATAGCTGTGGTCAGCGAATTCTTTTTCATTACAACACTCCTAAAGAGTCTCAAAACACAGGGCTTTTTTTGTGCCCACGCTGTGATCGGTTGATCGGACCTACGGCCCAAACCCCCCAGACCGAGCGTAGCGAGGGTGAGTATACGCATACAGCCAACTCTCATGCAACATCCGCAAGCCCATTTGGCGAACGCTGCCTTGCTTCAAACCATGCCTCAGGATACATCAGGTCGGCACGAGGCCTTGGCGCGACCACCCGCACCTCACTGCGCCGGCGTTGGCAGGAAGAACCATTCGCCGCCGCTGTGGAGCCACTTTTCCACCACCGGCGCAAAGCCTTCGACCTGCCCCATGCCCGGTGCGGCGCCGGCCACCTTGTAGGTCACCATGACGGTTGCTGAACAGACGTTTTCGTCCTCGCACTTCACTCCCGTGACGTTGGCGCCGGTCCAGTTGATCGTCGCACTCATCAACTGGATGGAATAGGCCTCCTTCGACTGGGCCGCGCGCGTGCCGGGTGTCAGGTAGCCGTAGGCTTTTGCGACGTCCTTGGCCACCAGCGCATCCCAGCGCGCCTTGGCATTGTGCGAAACGATCTCCTCGGCGCTGCCGGTGGGTGCGCCCGCCGCAACATCGGTGGCGGGCTTGGTGGGTCCGGTGGCGCTACATGCGACCATGGTGGCAGCGATGATCAGGATAAGCAGGGCGCGAAGGTGCATGGTTGGATTCCTCAATGTTCAAGTGCTGGATGCATTTCGGCGTCATCCGTCGGTGCGGGCTGCATGGCGGGCTGAGCCTGCCGATCCAGTGCGCGGGCGTTGGCGTCGGAAGGTGTCTTCGGGGCGTGGAGCCGCAAGGGTTCCAGCGCGCGGAATTGTGCGGAGTATTCCCGGGTGAGGCGGCGCGCGTCGTCACCGTTGCGGATGACGACGGGGGTGATCATGACCAGAAGCTCCTGTCGTTGCGTTTGGTAGTTCTTGCCGCCGAACAAGCCGCCGATGATCGGGATGCGATGCAAGCCAGGGATACCGCTGCTGCCTTTGTTGTCGGTTTGTTTGATCAGGCCGCCCAGCAGGATGGTATCCCCGGACTGCACAGCAACTTCCGTCTTGATCTTGCGCTGGTCGACCGGAACGTTGCCACCCACGGCTTCATCGGCCGCACCCGGGGTGCTGTCCTGCTGGTCGATCTCCATGAAGACCAATCCACCCGGATTGACTCGCGGGGTGACCGACAAGGTGATGCCAGTATCCCGGAATTGTACGTAGCTCTGGTTGAGTCCGGTGTTGCCACCGCCGATGCCGTTGTTGATGAAACTGCTGGTCACCGGGATCTGGGTGCCGACATTGATGTTGGCCGCCTTGTTGTTGAGCACCACCACGGAGGGCGCCGACAGGACGTGCACCGATGAAACCGAGTCCAGCGTGTTGATGATGGCCGCGACGTTATGGCTGATGAAGGTCCAGCCCAGCACACCGGACACGACGCTACCACCCAGGCCCTTCCAGCCGCTGGCGCTGGCGGCCTGATTGGCAATATCTGCTCCCAGACCACCCTCGGCGCCAATGGCATTCTGGAAGTACCACTGCACGCCATACTTCAACTGATCGTTCAGGGTGACTTGCAGAATCTTGGCCTCGATGTGTACCTGCAAGGGAATGGTGTCCAACCGTTCGATCACGCGGCGGATCGACTCCCACTGCGAGGAGGTCGCCAGCACCAGGATGGAGTTGCTTTCTTCCACCGCCGAGACGCGGATTTCTTCGGTGGCACCCAAGGCGATGCCGCCGGTGGCATCCACTACCGGCCCGCCTTCGCCGGGGGCGATGAAGAACTCCGGGCTATCCTGCCGACCTTGGTTGCCGCGCAGGCTTTGCCCGGGCGTTCGTTGGGCGTTGGTTTGCCGGCTGCGCTGGGTATTGGGTGCGTTGCGCGCGAACGGTGAGGTGACGCTGCCATCGGCGCCCACACTGCGTACCTGCACCGATTCCAGCCCCGGCGCGACGCTGCCGCCACTGGGATTGCGACTGACCGGCGCCTGCGTGCCGAACACATCCGCCAAGGTAGTGGCCAAGTCCATCGCCTTGACGTTCTTGACCTCGTACACGTAAAGCCGTTGTCCTGCCTGGCTGCCGCCCAGATCGAAGCGCTCGATCCACTCCTCGATGCGCGTCAGGTACTTGGGCTGCGGGGTGATGACGAGGATGGCATTGATGCCTTCCAGCGGCAGGAATCGGAACATGCCGGCCATCGGCGTGTTGCTGCCTTCGCCAAAAAGTTTTTCCAATTCGGTGACCGTCTTAGTCGCTTCGGTCTGGGTCAGATTGAACACGCCCACCGACATGCCAGCCAACCAATCGACATCGAACACCGAAACCGTGTGCAGGTAGTTCTCAAGTTCAGCCCGCGAACCGGCCAGCACCAGCATGTTGCGCGCCGGGTCCACGCTCACCATGGCTTCCGGCTTGGCATAGGGCTTGAGCAGTTTTTCCATCTCCAGCGCCGAGATGTACTGCAGGGGCACGGCTCGCACTTCGTAACCGCGCATGTTCTGCAAGGATCCAATACGCGGCGTCAGGTTGCCCGGCAGCGCCTGCTGCACCGGCAGAATGGTGTAGCGCCCGTCCTGCCAGATCATGGTGACGTTGTTCCAGCGCAGCAGCATTTCCAGGATCGACAGCGCCTGATCGGCACGCAAGGGCTTTGCGGTGGAGAAGGTGACGTTGCCCTGCACGCCGGGAGCGATCACGTAGTTCTGCTGCAGGAAGTCACCCAGAATGGCCTTGACCACCGCATGCAGCGATTCACCTTCGAAGTTGAACGACACTTCGCCCGTCGGCCCGGGGCCGGGGGATGTTTGTCGTGCAGCATCCTGGTTGATGAACACCCCGCTGCCGACCTTGTCGAGATCCTTCTGCGTCTTCTTGTCATCGGCGGTGGCATCCGGGGACTCGGCTGCAGCAGGTGCGCTCTCGACGCCATCGGCCTTGTTGCGCGCAAGCTCTTCGCTGTAGGAGTCGAATGGCTGGAACACCGGCCGCTGTTGCCGCGCGGCACAGCCCGCGAGAAACACGGTGAGCGCAACCAGCACCAGCAGGCCATAGCGCTTGGCCCCACCGCATCGAGTGGGGGAAAGCCGGGAGGTAAGCATGTACGTGTTCGAAATCACCAGGTGCCATCCTATGAGTTGTTGGCGCGTTCGGACTCTTCGCGCATTTGTCGGCGTCGCTCTTCAATCCGGCGGCGGATCATCTCCGCACGCTGCTCCGGCGTCATGCCTTGTGCTGTATTCGGTGCCGAAGCCGCCGCCGGTGCTGCAGGTGCAGGTTGATTCGCCGGAGTCACGCCTTCCGGCGCGCCCTCGCCCTGCTTCTCAGCCACTGCCACGCCGGTGGTTGGGGCTTGTCCACCCGTCCCGTCGAAGACCCTCAAGTCAACTTCGGACGATCCGCCCGAGCCCACAAAGACCGCTTTGCGCGCCTGCAGTTCCTGCAATCGCCAGCCGGCCTGTTCGCCTTCCAGCGACTCGCCGACCTTCAATGACACGCTTTTGCCGCTGCGATTGTCGGTGACGATGGCGATGCGCATCTGTGGCGTCAGGATCACGCTGGTCAGTGACACGTCCAAGGGCGAATCGGTGGCAGGCGCGTTCTCCGATCCAGCTCCATCATCCTTGCCTTCGTCTTCCGGTGGCAAGGGTTTCCGATCGGAGTTGAACAAGGGCCGCTCGCCGATTACGGCGTACGCTTCGACCAGTTGCAGAGGGCTGTGTGCGCGTGAAAGATCGAGCGCCGGCAATTCCGGTACACGCGATGGGTCATCCGGATGCAGGCGATAGCGCCCGGCCAAACCCGTGAACGCGGCGACAGCAAAGATCACTGCCCATACCACCGTAACAGCCATCAACAAGGCCGGCAGGCGTTGCGCGGGTGTCAGTTGCAGGCCACTCACGACTTGCCTCCGGAGGCGCGCCGCAGATAGCCGTACAGGTCAAATGATTGATCCAGAAATCCGTTCGCGTTCGGTTGTCCTGGGCGTGGCGCGCGTCGCACACCCGGCGTACCGCGACGGCTGTTGATGGTGAGGTCCGAGACGAACAACTGCGGACTGCCACCCTCCAGCCCGTGCAGCAAAGGCCCGAAGTGTTCCATCTCGCACATCATTCGTACCTTGATGGTGACTTTCTCGAAGGGCTCGACGCTCTCCTTGTCACCGCGTGCGGTGCGGTTGTCGCGGTAGGGCGTGCGACTGACCAGCTTGCAACGCTCGCCGGCTTGCAGCAGATCCACTTGTTCCTGCAAGCGCTGGATCATGGCCGAGGCTGCCAGATCAAAATTGGCCTCGGTCAGAAAGCCGGGGTTCTCGCTCTCGAAGGCGTGCACTTCCTTCAGGGCCGAGCGGATGGCATCGCGTTGTTGGGCAATGGCGCGGAAACGAGCCTCTTCATCGCGCAGTTCGATCATTTGTTGACGTGACTGCCACAGGGGTGCCACAAACCACCAGTGCATGCCCAAGAGATAGGCAAGCAAGAGCGTGATCAGCAGCAGGATCACCGCCAGCGTGCGGCCGTGTTTAGCGTCGGGCAACAGGCGCATCATCGCCCTCCGTTTCGGCGCCAAACTTGGCGGCGAGATTGAAGCGATCCTTGCCCGTGCGCGCATCGGGCTGGATCGGGCCACTCAAGGCTGCGCCACGGAAGCTTTTGGCTTGCTGCAGCAGCTTCACCAATTGCGGCGCCTGCGTGCTTTGTCCAGCCAAGGTCAGCTCGCCGCGTGAGGCACTGAGGCGTTCCAGATAGGTGTCGTCTGGCAGAAGGCGTGTCAGCTCATCCAACACCAACAACATCGACGGCTGGCTGGCCTTTTCCACGGCCAGAAAATTGGCACCGGCGGCGGCCGAATCGAGTTCGTCGCGCAAGCTCAGAACGGCGCGGGCCTCGGCGCGCTGCGCCTCCACATCGGCCTGCAGGCGTTGCACGGCATCCTGCCGGTTGGCAATCATCTGACTCATGGCCAACCACATCAGAAACACCGCGAAGGCGGCCATGCCGGCCATCATCCAGGCAAAACTGTGGTTGCGGCGCGCACGCTGCTCGGGCGGCAGGAAATTGAAGCCTGCCCGTCCGCCATCGTCATCGGCGACATCCACCGCACCCAAGGTGGATGCCAAGCCATCCAGCCTTGCCAACTCCTGCGCCAGCCGTTCACGTGTGATCAGTGCCAGCTGCACCGGCACTTGGCGCGCGTCGGACGGGTGCGCCAATACGCGGCTGTCGTAGCGCACCTGATCGGCACGAAACGGCGTTTGTCGGTCCAGCTCAAAGCCCAGCACACTGGTTAGGTTTTCCAGCGCGGCCGCAGGCAAGTGCAGGTTGCGCCGAAGTACGAACGCCGCAGGCACCAACAAGATGCGCCGCAAGCTACGTTGGTTTTCGTCCAGCAGCTCGTTGAGCAAGCCCGGCAACGCTTCCGGCGGCTCCAGCGGCAAGCGCCCCAGTTCCTCCACCACGGTGCCGCGAGTGGCGCACACGACCAGGCCATCGGCCTCGATGCGCAATTGGACTGAACGGTCCGACACCTGAAACCGCTGCCGCCAGCCTTGTGGAAGACAGGCCAGCAACTCACCGCCCCACCACCGCAGGAAACGCGGTACCGGGCTTTGGGCGTAGCGCAAGGCGAGGCGGCTGAGTGGCTTGGTCAGTGGATTGGGAGTCGAGGGCATGCAATCGTCAACGAGTATTGCCGTCCTGCCATCGCAGAACGGTGTAGGCCATGCCCGAAACCCCGCCGCCGCCAAGCCGGATCGTGGCATCCACCTGCGTCCAGGTTCCATTGGGGAGTGTGGCGCGGGACTCAATACTATACGTGCCGGTGCCGCCTTGCGCCATCAGTGGCGTGCCATCCGGCAACAAGGGTGGCGGCGTACCACTGGTCGGATCCCAAGCGTGACGGGCTTCGATGATCTGTTGCGCCAGTTCCGGGGTCATGCCTGGAATGGACAGGATCACCTCCAGAGGCGCAAAGGCGAGATTCGGGCGAGACTGCCCGCCATAGACCGTCACCGCCGCTTCGATCGCGTGATAAACCTCGGGCGTCATGCCGAACACCTGCAACAGCTCGGACACCATGGCGAAAGGTGAATCCTTCGCACCCCACACATAGCCTTCGGCGGCATAGTCGTCGTCTTCGGCGCCATTGGGGGAAATGAGGTCATCGGGGTCTCGCCAATCCTGGATTGCCGCCGCCAAGGCAGCAGCTCGGTCAGCTTCGACTCCCGCACCCAGGAACAGTTCCGTCAGCATGCCCTGATCGGCAATATTGAGATCGACCAAGCCCGACTCGTCGGTGATCTTGACCTCCACATCGGCATCGTCAAGCACGACTGAGTAGCTGCGCCCATCCGGCGTCCAACGCATTTGCGGATCGGGAATCGACAGGAAGTACGCCGCCTCGTTGATCCCGGCTTCGGCGGCATAACGCGCCACCGTGGCGTCGTAAAGATGCCGTGCCTGCATGCCTTCGGTGCGCGCGATCAGGGCAAACGCGCCAAGCAGGATCACCAACAGCGCCATCAGCCAGATCACCACGATGAAAGCCACGCCCCGTTGCCCAGCCGGGACGCGTGGATGCTTGCCTGCCGCCTTCACCGCATCACCTCATCACTCGGGGCCCGCGGCATGTGCGGGCGGCGGAAGCCAAACATGCTGGCCATGTTGCTGCCGGCGAGGATGGTGATGTCCAGGTCGGGCCAGACGCGATTCGAGTCATCGAACGCCACCACCAGCCTCACCATCATCGGCAACTGCTGGATGTTGTCCCAGGTGCGCGACCACTCACCCATTTCCCCGTTCTCGTCGAGACCACGGTATTCGAACCACGCCTCGGAAAAGCCGCGCATCAAGAGCACCGGCTCGCGCGGATTGTTGGCTTTGGGGTCATCGGGATCGAAGCCATTGAGCTGGGAATGATCGAACAGCAATTGGTCTCCGGCGATGGTGATCCACTGCACGTGCGGGCCACCGTTGGCGAGGTGGCCTGGCATCGGACCGACGTAGCGCAGTTCGTTGGGGCTGGCTTCGAAGACGTGGTTCTCGCCGGTGTCTTCGATGACTTCAAACGGGATCGACATGGCCTGCGACAACTGCCGACGCAAGAACTCCTGCACGGTGCGGGTCTGGTTGGTGATCGAAACCGTGCGCTCGCCGCTGCGGGTGATTCCGACGGCAGTGCGCAGGCTGCCAAATGCCATCGCCATGAGCAGCGCCAGCAAGGTGATGGCGATCAACACTTCCAGCAAGGTGAAACCCGATTGCGGTACGGAAGGCTTGCGCATGATCAGCTTCCTTGGGCGTCCGGCACCAGGGCGCGCAGGGTGGAGAAATGCGCCTCGTACGTGTTGCGTCCGCGCTCCCAGCTCACCGTGAGATCCAAACGCATCAGGGTGACGGGCGAAAGCGCCGGATCCAGCGGCGTATCGGTCTGGACTTCGTACGGCCTGACATCCAACTGCCAGTGATAACGCTCGCCAAACTGGCCGGACTGACTGCCCTCTTCCAGTCGCTCGCCAACACCCGTGGTATCCAGCAAAGACTGCGCGTAAAGCGAGGCTTCGGTGAACTCATGCGCATGCTTGGCCTGCCGCAGGGCACCGGTGGCAATTTGCATCGCCGCCGCCAGGCCAAGGGCCAGCAAGGAAAAGGCCAACACCACTTCGATCAGGGTGAAGCCGGCCTGCGCGTGCACGCGATGCGGATGGTTTCGGGATGACATGCGCGCTCAATGATCCTTGGGCTCGATCACGACCACTTCGCCGGTGAGCCAGTTGATTTCGATCCGCCAGATGACCTCACCCAGACTCAATTCCACATTGCCGCCGGTGGAGGCGCCATCGGCAAAGAACCGGATGCGACCCGTACTGTCGTCTTCCATTTCAGAACGCGCGGTTTCAAGCTTCATCTCCATGTGCTTGGGAAGCTCAACCCACTTCTTGCCGGGCGCACGATATCGGCGACCTTCGACATCGATCGCCAGTGCCTGTGACTCGCGATTGACGATGGCCTGACCCCGCGTATAGCGCAAGGCCGCCACCAAGTCGCGACTGGCCGCCTTCACCCGCGCACCCGAGAGCCCGTCACCGACCGTGACCGCCACCAGGGTCATCGCCAAGGCAATCAAGGCCATGACCGCGATGATCTCCACCAGGGTGAAACCGCGTGCCTTGTTCATGCCTTCATCCTGTTTGCGCCGGCCTGCACCGACCCAAACGCGCCTTACTCGTTGGTGATGTCGGCATCCACGCCGGTGCCGCCGGGCTTCTTGTCGGCGCCATAGCTGGTGATCGTGAAGGCACGGCCCGACTGGCTGTACTCGAAGGGCGAGTTCCACGGGTCCTTCAGTTCGGCCTCCTTGGAATACGGCCCGAGCCAACCCTTGGCGTTGCTGGAGGCGGCCACCAGTTCATCCAGTTGCTGCGGCAAGGAACCGGTGTCGTTTTCGAACGAGGAAATCTTGCCGGACAACGCCGCAATCTGGCTTTGCGCCATCTTGACCTTGGCGCGATCCTGACCACCAAAGACTTGGTTGGCCACCATGCCGGCAATCAAGGCGATCAGGGCCACCACGATCAGGATCTCGATCAGGCTGAAGCCGGCTTGCGCGGTGCGCGTGCCACGGTTCGGGAATGTTCGGTTCATCATCATTGTTCCATATACTTTGAAAGATCAGCCCACCGCATTGGTGAGGCTGAAGATCGGGATCAGGATCGCCATCATGATCATCGCCACGATGATCGCCATGAACACCGTCACCGCCGGCACCAGGGCCGCCAGCAAGCGGTCGATGGTATTGCGCACCTCGATGTCGAATGTATCGGCCACCTTGTTCAACATGGTATCCAACTCACCCGACTCCTCGCCCACCGCGATCATCTGCAAGGCCAGACGCGGGAACAGTTTGCTGCGCCCGAGTGCCAGCGACAAACCGCCACCGGTTTTGACTTCCGCTGTCGCGGCCTCGACCGCATCGGACAGTGCGAGGTTGCCCATGACATTGCGAGCAATCGAAAGCGCCGTGAGCAATGGAACACCGTTGTGCACCAAAGTTCCCAGAGTGCGCGTCAAACGCGCGGTTTCCAGGCGCGCCATCAGCCCGCCCACCAACCCCCGTCGCAGAACCCAGGCGTCAAAACCACGGCGCTTGTCCGGGTCGCGCAGGTGTTGTCGCAACAGCACAAGGGCACCAATACCCAGCGCCAACAACAGCCACCAGTATCCACTGACGACATTGCCCGTCGCCATCACCACCTGGGTGAGCAGGGGCATTTCCACGTCCATGTCCTCGAACAAGGGCAGGAACTGCGGCACCACGTAGCCCAAGAGCAACAAGAGCGCGCCGAACACCATCAAGACCAGGATCGAGGGGTAGATCAAGGCATTGATCACCGACTCGCGCAAGGCCTTGCTGCGTTCGAGATAGTCGGCCAAGCGCTTGAGGGTGTCGTGCAGGGAACCACCCACCTCACCGGCGCGAACCATGTTGATGTACAGCCGCGTGAATACGTTCTCCTGCTGCTCCATGGCCTGCGACAGCGGCGTACCGCCCCGCACGGCATCGCGGATGCGCTCGATCACCCGCCGCGCCTCGGCCGATTCAGGCAGATCCAGCAAAATTTGCAAGGCGCGATCCAAGGGCTGACCGGCACCCAGCAAGGTCGACAGCTGCTGGGTGAACTGCAGCACCTGGGCCGAGTTCATCGGTGCGCGTCGGAACAGATTCGCCAACCCACTCTGGTCCGCGCCATCCGCGGGATGCGCCTCCAACGGCAAGTTGCCAGCATCTTGCAGCCGCGCTACCACTTCCTCGGCATTGGCGGCCTCCATGACGCCGTCGATCGGCTCACCGGCAGAACTGAGGGCTTTGTAGCGAAATTGGGGCATGAGAGCAGGGATTGGGGATTGGGGATTGGGGATTGATAAGAATGGTGGTGTCGGCGTCAAATGGATGTGGTTCAACTCGGGCGTTGTTACCTGCTGAGGCTGGAAAAGCACGAGACTCGTTCGGTCAAAGCAAAATCGGCTCTTGCGATTCTCCACTCCCGATTCCCGATTCCCAAATCTCCCGCCTCACCCCTCCTGCGTCACGCGCAGCACTTCTTCGATCGTGGTGATGCCCAGCAGGGCCTTGCTCAGGCCATCCTCATACATGGTTTGCATGCCGAGCTTGCGGGCTTCTTCTTCGATCAAGTTGGTATCGGCGTGTTTCATGATCATGCGTCGAATCGGCTCGCTCACCACCAGAAATTCCATGATCGTGGTTCGTCCCCAATAGCCGGTCGGGGTCAAGTTGGACGGTATCGGACGGTACAGGTAGATGGTGCCTTCGGGCTGGAAGCGGCGCAGGCCGAACTCTTCGATCACCTCGGGCGATGGCTCGTAGCGCTCGGCGTGCGTAGGCTCGAGTCGGCGTACCAAACGCTGCGCCAAGATGCCGTTGACGGTCGAGGTGAGCAGGTAATCCTCCACACCCATATCGAGCATGCGGGTAACGCCGCCGGCTGCGTTGTTGGTGTGCAAGGTCGACAGCACCAAGTGGCCGGTGAGTGCGGACTGGATCGCGATCTTGGCGGTTTCCAGATCGCGCATTTCGCCGATCATGATGATGTCCGGATCCTGTCGCACGATCGAGCGCAGCGCGTGGCTGAAATCCAGGCCGATCTGTGGTTTGGCCTGGATCTGGTTGACGCCTTCGAGCTGGTACTCGATCGGGTCCTCGACCGTGATGATCTTGACGTCCGGGGTATTGAGTTGCGAGAGCGCGGTATAGAGCGTGGTGGTCTTGCCCGAGCCGGTCGGGCCGGTCACCAGCAAGATGCCGTGCGGCAATTCCAGCACCTTGAGGAAGTCCGCCAGGAATCGGTCGGTGAAGCCCAGCTTTTTGAAATCGAAAACGATGGATTCGCGATCGAGGATACGCATCACCACCGATTCACCGTGGGCCGTCGGCACGGTGGACACGCGCAGATCCAGTTCCTTGCCCTGCACCCGGATCATGATGCGGCCATCCTGCGGCAAGCGGCGCTCGGCGATGTTCAACTTGGCCATGATCTTGATACGGGAAATCACTGCCGCGGTGAGGTTGGCGGGCGGCGACTCGGCCTCTTCCAGCACGCCGTCGATGCGATAGCGCACCTTGAGGCGATTCTCGAACGGCTCGATGTGGATGTCCGAGGTGCGCTGCTCAACCGCGCGCTGGATGATGAGGTTCACCAGACGAATGACGGGCGCTTCGGAGGCCAGATCGCGCAGGTGTTCGACGTCATCTTCGTCGTGCGACTCCGAACCATCACCAAGGTCCTCCACGATCGTGCCCATGGCCGAACGACCCGAGCCGAAATAGCGCTCGATCAAGTCATCGATCTCGGAACGCAAGCCGACCTTGACCCGCACCTCTCGTCCAGTGGCCATGCGCACGGCATCGACGGGATAGTCGTCAGCCGGATCGGCCACCAAGAGGTCCACGTGCTGTTCGCTTTCGCCGATCGGGCACACGTGTTGCTGCTTCAAAAAGCGAATCGACAACTGCACGCCCGGTGGCTCGTCGGGAAATTCCTTGGATGTGAGCAAGGGCAGTTCGAAAACCTCGGCGCTGGCTTCGGCCAGATCGCGCTCGGACACCAGCCCGATGCGTGCCATCAAGTTGACCAGGCTGGAGCTGCCGGACTCTTCGTGCAGACGCCGCGCGCGCGCAAAGTCAGCTTCTTTCAGACGTCCACGCGCCAACAACTGCTGGCAAATGCGGTCTTCGCGTTCGTCCAGAGCGGTCTCGGAATCGTCGACTTGGGCTTCGGGGTTGATCTGTGCGTTCACGGGTGATCCACCGGTGTCTTGTCAGGGTGCAGCACTGCGGCATCGGTGCATTCGAGCAGCGGTACGTTGTCCGGGTGCGAAGCTGGGTCAGCGTTCCACTCCACCAAGCTTTCCAGAAAGCGTCGGTTGAGCAGGATCCACAGGCTGATCGGCACCACGGAAGGCAGGATGAGGTAGCCGAACTGGCGCAGCAGGGCAATGAGGTCGACACTGATTCCAGCCGCATCGAAGCGGGCGGCGATGAATGTGCCTGCCGCCTCACCCGCTTGCTTGGCCACCGCGGCATAGCCCTGATCGCTCAGGGCCGCGGTCACGGCGTTGGCCGTGCCGTCACGGATGGCATACAGCACCTCGCAGGTGACTCCGAAGGTGCAGGCCAGCGTCAGCACGACCAGACCGATCGCCCACTGCAGAAAGGTGTGCTTCCAATCCAGAGGACTGGCTGCCGCCAAGCCGCAGAACAACGGCATGCCCCACGCGTAGATGAGCACGTTGACGCTTTGCTCTTCGATCAGCAGCTTGGCCGCCTGCGGCAGGCCTTGCACGCCGCTGATTTCGACCACGTAGGAATACAGCAACCTGGTGTAATCCTGATTGGCCTCATGCAGCAATCCCGGCACGATCCAATCCACAAGGACATGCGATGCGCGCACGATGGGATAAGCCACCACCGAACCCAGCGCAAACCACAACGCAAACATCAGCGGCAACCACAGCATCGCGGCCAATAGATACTGACGCAGTGGCGAAAGCCTCATCGGTCAATCCACCCATGCACGCGCGTTCTGGAACATGCGCAACCACGGGCTGGCCTCGCCCCAATCGGCCGGGTGCCACGACAACTGCACCGTGCGCACCACGCGCTCGGGATGCGGCATCATCAAGCTCGCGCGTCCGTCCAGGCTGGTCAAACCGGCAATCGCCTCGACCGAACCATTGGGGTTGTAGGGATACACCGGATTGGCCGCACCATCCGGTCCGACGTAGCGCAACATCACCCGCGCAGCCTGCGCGTGCGCTGCATCGCGAAACACCGCGCGACCCTCGCCATGCGCCACTGCCACCGGAATGCGCGCGCCTTGCATGCCTTGCAGGAAGATCGAAGGCGACTCCTGCACTTCCAACATCGACAGGCGCGCTTCGAAGCGCCCGGATGCGTTGTGCCGGAAGCTCGGCCACTGCTGCGCGCCCGGGATCAACTCGTGAAGCTGGCTGAGCATCTGGCAACCATTGCAGATGCCGATGCTGAAGCTGTCACCACGGCTGAAGAAGGCGCGGAACTGTTCGCGCAATGCCTCACGTTCGAGGATCGATGTTGCCCAACCACGTCCTGCACCCAAGACATCGCCGTAGCTGAATCCGCCACCGACGGCCAGACCTTTGAAGCCCGCGAGCGTGGTGCGCGCTTCGATCAGGTCGGTCATATGCACATCGACCGCTTCGAAGCCGGCGCGGTCGAAGGCTGCCGCCAATTCGATCTGGCCATTGATGCCCTGCTCTCGCAGGATGGCCACCCGCGGACGCAGGCCACGCATCACGTAGGGCGCGCTCAGATCCTCTTGCGGATCAAATCCCAGTTTGCTCGTCATCGGCGGGGTGTTGAAGTCCGCTTGCACGGCACGCTCCGACGCCGCACTTTCAGCGGTATCGCGCAGCGCCTGCATGGCATGGGTGACGCTCCACCACGCATCGAACAGAGCCTGCCAATGCCATTCGGCCAGAACTTTCTGCCCAGCCAGCACCCGCACGCGCGGCGCCGCCAGCATGCGTCCGATGCGTTGTGCACAGTGGGTCAGACCATGATGATCGACCAGGTCGGCGAACTCGGCACGCTTGTCGGCGGGCACTTGCACGATCACGCCCAATTCTTCGCAAAAGAGCGTACTGAAGGGATTGTCACCCCAACGATCCAGTTGCAGTTCCAGACCACAGTGCGAAGCGAACGCCATCTCGCACAAGCTGGTGAACGCGCCACCATCGCTGCGATCGTGACAGGCCAACAGAAGGCCGTCCTCGCGTGCATCGCGCACCAGTTCGAACAGGCTGCGCAGCAGGGCTGGCGAGTCCAGATCCGGCGGTTCGCCGCCGAACTGCCCGTACACCTGAGCGAGGATGGACCCACCCAAACGACGCTTGCCACCGCCCAGACCGAGCAGCCACAGCTCACTGTCGATCTCGCGCTCCAGCACCGGCGTCAGGGCATCGCGGGCATCGGCCAACCGCGCAAACGCCGAGACCACCAGCGACACCGGCGACACCACCTGCACGGCCTCGCCCTCAGCCTGATAACGCGCCTGCATCGAGAGCGAGTCCTTGCCCACCGGAATCGAAATATCAAGCTCGGGACACAGTTCCATGCCCACCGCATGCACGGCGTCGAACAGGCGTGCGTCCTCGTCACCGACGCCACAGGCGGCCATCCAGTTGGCCGAAAGCTTGATTTCCGACAAGGCCGCAATCGGCGCAGACAGCAAGTTGGTGATGGCCTCGCCTACGGCCATGCGCGCCGCCGCCGCGGAATCGAGCAGTGCCAAGGGCGCGCGCTCGCCAATAGCCATGGCTTGACCGCCGAAGCCATAAAAATCGTCCAGTACGATCGCGCAATCGGCCACCGGCAATTGCCAAGGCCCGACCATCTGATCGCGCGCTACCAAGCCGCCGACGGTGCGATCACCGATGGTGACCAGATAGTTCTTGCTCGCCACCGAGGGATGGGCGAGCACGCGCAGGCCGGCCTCCTGCAGGTCCAGCGCATCCGTGTCCACCAGTTCCCATGGCGCATTCAAGCCACGACGGGTATCGCGCTCCAGCTTGGGCGTCTTGCCGAACAACAAATCCATCGGGATATCGATGGCCGCGTCCTTGCGCGCTTCGGCCTTGATCACGCCGGCTTGATCGCGTTCCAGATCAGCCACCACCAAGTGCCGTTCGGCCGTGGCAATGCCGACGATGGCATACGGACAACGCTCACGTTCGCAAATGGCACGGAAACTGGCGAGCTGCTCGGCCGCGATGCCCAGCACATAGCGCTCCTGCGACTCGTTGCACCACAACTGCATGGGCGAGAGCGAGGCGTCATCACGCGGGATCGCACTCAAATTGATCAAGCCGCCCACGCCCGAGTCGTGCAACAGCTCCGGGATCGCATTGGACAAACCGCCAGCGCCGACGTCGTGTGCGCTACGGATGGGGTTGCTCGAACCCAAGGCGACACAGCGATCGATCACTTCCTGACAGCGTCGCTGCATCTCGGGGTTGTCGCGCTGCACCGAGGCAAAGTCCAGCTCCGCGCTGCTTTCACCGCTGGCCAGCGAACTTGCAGCACCACCACCCAGACCGATCAACATGGCCGGCCCACCCAGCACCACGACGGCATCGCCGGCCAACAACGACAACTTCTCGACCTGCGAGGGATCCATCGCGCCGATGCCGCCCGCCAGCATGATGGGCTTGTCGTAACCGCGCACCGCACCCGCGTCTGGGCTTTGCAGTTCGAAGCTGCGGAAGTAACCGGTCACACCGGGACGCCCGAATTCGTTGTTGAACGCGGCCGCGCCGAGCGGGCCTTCGAGCATGATGCGCAAGGCCGAGGCCATGCGCGGATTCAACGCGCGCTCGTCCTCCCACACCTGAGGCAGACTCGGAATGCGCAGGTGCGAGACGGAAAATCCCGTCAATCCGACCTTGGGCTTGCCGCCGCGTCCGGTGGCACCTTCGTCACGAATCTCACCACCCGCGCCGGTGCTGGCCCCGGGGAACGGCGAAATTGCGGTGGGGTGATTATGGGTTTCGACCTTGATGGCAAACGCGTTGTCCACGCTTTCGCCAGCGGCGTAGACCTGGGTGATCGGATCGGGGCGAAAACGTCGCGCCGCAAAGCCTTCGATCACCGCCGCGTTGTCCTTGTAAGCACTCAAGGTCAATGCCGGCGACTTGGCATGGGTGTTGCGAATCATCGCAAACAGGCTGCGCGCCTGCTCACGCCCGTCCACCGTCCAACTGGCGTTGAAGATCTTGTGCCGGCAATGCTCGGAATTGGCCTGCGCGAACATCATCAGTTCGGCGTCGCTGGGCTCACGCGACAGCGCTGCGTAGCGCGCACGGAGGTAAACGATTTCATCCTCGGACAGGGCCAGGCCGAGTTCGGCATTGGCCTTCTCCAACTGTGCCAAGGCAATGCGCCTGACTGCACCTGCAGCGGGCTCGGCAAAAAAATCGTCCAGCGCATCCAGGCCCGCCAGGATGGATTGGGTCATCGGATCGTGGAGCAAGGCCGCCACCGCAGCCGCATGTTCCGGACGCACGCCGGACAGGCTGAAAAACTCGCCACGCTCGATGCGGGTCACCGCCACGCCGGCACCGCGCAGAATGTCGCTGGCCTTGCTCGACCACGGCGAGCGCGTGCCGCGGCGCGGCACCACCAAGCGCCCTTCAGGCAGGGCGTCATGCAGCGGTTCGGCCTGCAGCACGCGGGCCAGATCAGGCGTGGTATCGCCCTGCGCGGCCGGCAGCTTTGCCAGAAACAGTTCGTACACCGGCCCGAGCACAATCGCATCGGACAGTTCGGCCAAACGCGCACGCAATCGTTCGCGCGCATGTCCCGCCATCTCGGTCCGGCCTTGCAGCACCAGCATGTTCATCATCCCCTTGGAGGTCCGAGCATTTTAACGGAACGGGCCCGCCGACATGACTCGGCAGGCCCGCTGGTTGCATCCGTACTGTCGTGGCTTATCGCGCTTTGCCACTGGACAGGCGTGCCAGCAGCTGGTCTGGCGGCAGGTAGCCACCCAGATGCAAGCCCTCGGCGGTGTAAACCGCCGGCGTACCACCCACCGCGATGCGCTGGCCCAACTCGTAATCATGGGCCACCGGGTTGTCGCACGTCTTCTTCGGCAGGGCATCGCCATTCTTGGCCGCGGTCAGTGCGGCATTGCGATCGTCGGCACACCACACCGAAACGGCCTTGTCATAGGACTCCGACCCAATGCCGGCGCGCGGGAAGAACAAGTACTCGATGGTAATGCCGCGCTTGTTGTACTCGGCCATTTCCGAGTGCATGCGCCGGCAATAGCCGCAGTCCACATCGGTGAATACGGTGACGTGATACTTGGCATCCTTGGCCGGGAAGATGATGCGCTGGTCCTGCCCGACCGCAGCCAGGGCGGTGCGACGAATCTGTGCGCGGGTATTTTCGGTGATGTCGGTCTTGTTCGGTACATCGAAGACCGAACCCTGGATCAGGTACTTGCCGTCGTGACTGACGTACACCACCTGTCCCTGCAATACCACTTCATAGAAATTGGGTATGACCGATTCGGCGATGGAATCGATCTTGGCCGCAGGAACGAGCGACTTGATGGCGCCCTCCACCGCCGCCTCATCAGCCAGAGCAGGTGCAGCAAACGCAACCATCAGGGCTGCGAAGGCATAGCGGGACATGGAAACTCCTTGAATCATCGTGTGTAAGGGCAGTTCGATGGACCGAACCGCGCGGGGAAAGTTCAAGCATACGGGACTTGCACGCGCTTTGACGTGTCGCATCCCACAGCTCAGCTGTGCTACGTCATCGATTGTCCAGCCAGATACTGTCGGCAGAACGCGTCCAACAAGCGCCGATCCTGGGGTGACAGTGTGATGCGAGCAAGCAAATCGGGGCGTCGCAACCACGTACGCCCCAGCGATTGTTGCCGTCGCCAGCGCGCGATCGCGCCATGGTCGCCCGACAGCAGCACGGCCGGAACCGCTTGTCCGCGCGTATCGACTTCCGGTCGGGTGTAGTGCGGACAGTCCAACAATCCAGCCTCGAATGAGTCCTCCAGCGCACTGGCCTCGTCATTGAGTGCGCCGGGCTGGAGGCGGCCCACCGCGTCGATCACCACCGCAGCCGCCAGTTCGCCGCCTGACAACACGTAGTCGCCTATCGAGAGTTCTTCGTCGATCTCCTGCTCCAGCAGGCGCTCATCGATACCTTCGTAGCGCCCGCAAAGCAAAGCCAAGTGCGGCAGATTCGCCAGTTCACGCACGCGCGCCTGATTCAGTCGCGCGCCTTGCGGACTCAGGTACACCACATGCACACGCTCGTTGCTCACGCCACGCACCGCCGCCAAGCAATCCCGCAGTGGCTGGGTCGACATGACCATGCCCGGACCACCGCCAAAGGTGCGCTCATCGACCCGACGGTAGTTGTCGTGGGTGAAATCGCGTGGATTCCACGTGGTGACCTGCATCAAGCCGCGTTGCTGCGCCCGCCCCACCACACCGACCGCAGCCGCAGACTGGATGAAATCGGGAAACAGGCTGATGACATCGATGCGCATGGCTCAGTTCATCTCATGCGGGCAGCTGGCGCCCAAGCCGAAACGGCTCAGAACTCGGGATCCCAATCCACTTCGAGCAGACCGGCATCGAGGTCCACGCGCTTGACCACGTCATCCCGAATGAAGGGAATCAGGCGTTCACGCTCACCCCGAACCGACATGACATCGTTGGAACCCGTCGAAAGCAGGTGATCGATGCGACCGAAGTCGTAACCGTCCACGCCCACCACACGCAGGCCTTCCAGGTCGAACCAATAGACCTCATCGGGCCCAGCCGGCGGCAGTTGCGTGCGCGCCACCCAGATCTCAGCGCCCTTCAAGGCTTCTGCCTGATCGCGATCGAGCAGGTCCGACCAATGGGCGATGACGCCCTGCCCTTGCACGCGCCCGCGCACGTCATCGACCTGAAATTCGCCATCACGATGGCGAACGGTCCATGGGCGATATCGAAGGATGTTCTCGCGCGGCTGGGTGTGCGAGCGAACGCGGACCCAGCCTTGCACGCCGTGGGCACCGGCGATGTGCCCCAGCAGGATGCGACGCTCAGCGGTCATGCCGGCGCCGGCATCAAAACTCAGGCGGCTGCCTGAACCGAAGCGGCCTTGACCGCCTGGCGATAGAGCTGGTCGACCTTTTCAGTCAACTGCGCACCGACGCCGACCCAGTGCTGGACGCGGCCGGTGTCGAGCTGGAAGGGCAACTCATTGCCCTGCGCCACCGGGTTGTAGAACCCGACGCGCTCAAGGACGCGACCATCACGCTTGTTGCGCTGGTCGGTCACGACGATGTGATAGAAGGGGCGCTTCTTGGCGCCACCGCGGGTCAGACGGATCTTGACCATGGGCGTGTGCTCTGTGTTCGAAAAAGGGGTCTGGCGCGTCGCAACTGCAAACGGCGAGCCGCGTATTTTAGCGGTGTTCGGCTGAAAATGGCAATCCACACCGTTCAGGCGCTGATCACCGCGCTCGGCCAAGGCGTTCAGCGCATGGGAAAGCCGCCGCCGTGTCCGCCACCCATCAAGCCTTTCATGCCGCGCATCATGCCGCGAATGCCACCACCGGCCAGCTTGGACATCATCTTTTCCATGTTCTTGTGCTGGTTGAGCAACTGGTTGACCTGCGCCGGCGTGGTGCCCGAGCCTTTGGCCACGCGTGCGCGACGCGAGCCGTTCAACAGCGCCGGGTTGCGCCGCTCTTTGAGCGTCATCGAGTTGATGATGGCGATCATGCGCGGCACTTCCTTGCCGGTGACCTTGCCCTTCACCTGTTCGGAGATCTGCCCCATGCCGGGCAGTTTCTCCATCAGCGACTGGATGCCTCCCATGTTCTGCATCTGTTCGAGCTGATCGCGCATGTCGTTGAGATCGAACTTCTTGCCCTTGGCGACTTTCTCGGCGAGCTTCTTGGCCTTTTCCTTATCGACATCGCGCTCGACCTGCTCCACCAGCGAAAGCACATCGCCCATGTCAAGGATGCGGCTGGCGATGCGATCCGGGTGGAAAACATCCAGCCCATCCATCTTCTCGGAGACACCGATGAACTTGATCGGCCGGCCGGTGATGTAACGCACGCTCAGCGCCGCACCACCACGCGCATCGCCATCGGTCTTGGTCAACACGACGCCGGTCAAAGGCAAGGCCTCGGAAAAGGCCTTGGCGGTGACTGCGGCATCCTGACCGGTCATGGCATCGACCACGAACAGGGTTTCCACCGGGTTGACCGCCGCATGCAGGGCCTTGATCTCGGCCATCATGGCTTCGTCAATGGCCAGTCGACCCGCGGTATCGACCAGCAACACGTCGACAAAACTCTTGCGTGCATCGGCAATCGCGGCCTGGACGATATCCACCGGCTTCTGCGAGGGGTCGGACGGAAAGAACAGCACGCCGGTCTGTTCGGCCAGGGTCTTGAGCTGGTCGATGGCCGCCGGGCGATAGACGTCGGCTGAAACCACCATCACCTTCTTCTTGCGCCGCTCCTTGAGCAGTTTGGCCAATTTGCCGACGGTGGTGGTCTTGCCGGCGCCTTGCAGGCCGGCCATCAGGATCACCGCCGGCGCCGGCACGTTGAGGTTGAGCTCAACGTTCTGGGCGCCCATCACCGCGGTCAGCTCATCCCGCACGACCTTGATCAAGGCCTGACCCGGCGTCAGGCTCTTCATCACGTCCTGACCGACCGCACGCACCTTGATGCGCTGGATCAAGGTCTGCACCACGGGCAAGGCGACATCCGCTTCGAGCAAGGCCACGCGCACCTCGCGGGTTGCCTCGCGGATGTTTTCCTCGGTCAGACGGCCACGCCCGCGCAGGCGCTGGACGGTGGTGCTCAATCGCTGGCTCAGGGACTCGAACATGATGCTGACCACAGGGAAATCGGCCGCCCAGTATACGGCGTCTCCCCCGATCGGGCTGGATGGGCCTGCAACCAACGGCCGTGCTGTGCGACACTCTCGAAATGATCCCAAGCCTCGTCAGCGCCGCGTGCGTTCTGTATCTGCTCGCCACGGCGTGGCAGCTGCGCGCATTGACTGCACACGGCGCTCATGCCGGCATCGCGCCCAGCCTCATGGCGCTGGCGGCGGCACTGTTGCACGGCCTTGCCATCGGGTTTTTGTGGCGACTGGCCGGCGGCATCGATCTGCATTTTTCCGCGGCGCTTGCGGTCGTGGCCATCGTCGTTGCCGCCTTGACCGCTTCCCTCAGCCTGCGACGACCGATTGGAGCCCTCGGCATCATCAGTTATCCCTGCAGCGCCGCCTTTCTGGTTGCCTATTGGCTCAGCCAGACGGGAACGCCCAGCCCCTCGACCCTGGCCTGGCCCATCCAGTTGCACGCCGGCCTGTCCCTGTTGGCGTATGCCGCCCTCAGCCTCGCGGCACTTCTTGCGATCGCGCTGTGGCTGCAGGAACGTGCGCTGCGCCAACGGCATTTCGGCTTCTGGTTGAACATGCTGCCACCGCTGACCTTGGTGGAATCCCTGCTGTTTCAGCTGATCCTCGCCGGATTCGTTTTACTGGCTGCCGCCTTGATCACCGGCGCGCTCTTTGTCGATGATCTGTTTGTCCAGCATCTGGTGCACAAGACCGTGCTGTCGATTCTGGCCTGGCTGGTGTTCGGTGCGCTGTTGCTGGGACGCTGGCGGCGAGGTTGGCGCGGCCGGCGTGCGGTGCGCTGGACGTTGTCGGCCATGGCACTCTTGGCACTGGCATTTTTCGGCAGCAAGTTTGTCCTCGAACTGGTATTGGCGCGCAGCGGATGAGCACCTCTGAACTGACCGACATCGCTGCGGACGGCATTGCGGCCAGGCGTTGCAGGCGCTTTCCCGTGGAAGCGGTGGTGCGCCTGTATTCGGGCAGCGCCATGTGGACCACGCAACTGACGGATGTCTCGCTTTCCGGCGTGCAAGTGGCGCGTCCGGCGCAATGGAATGGCGCCGTCGGCAGCCGCTACCGTCTCGACCTCAGGCTCGACGGCGGCGTGGTGATCGGCATGGGCGTGGTGCTCGCCCGATTGGAGCCCAACGACGGCCTGGGCTTTCGCTACACCCTCATTGACATGGGCAGCTTCCAGCAGCTCAAGCGCTTGGTCGAGCTCAATCTTGGCAGCCACGCCACCTTGCTCGCCGAAGTGGCAGCGCTGCGCGGCTGAGGAACCCGTTACACCCCGGCTTCCAGCGCATCGCGCAGGTACTCCACCGCCACGACCTCCAATTCGCCGTACTGCTTCTTGCTGCGATTGGCGTAGGGCACGATGGCGCGCTTGAAGCCATGCGTCGCCGCTTCGCGCAGGCGCTCTTCGCCATTGGGCACGGGCCGGATCTCGCCGGATAGGCCCACTTCACCGAAGGCCACGGTCGGCGTCGACAAGGGCTGGTTGCGCAAGCTCGACAGGATGGCCAGCAGGACCGGCAAGTCCGCGGCGGTTTCCTGGATGCGGATGCCGCCGACCACATTCACGAACACATCCTGATCGTAGACCGCGATGCCGCCGTGCCGATGCATCACCGCCAATAACATCGCCAATCGGTTCTGTTCCAGGCCCAGGGCAACCCGACGCGGATTGGCCAGTGGACTGTGATCGACCAGTGCCTGCACCTCCACCATCAATGGTCGCGTGCCTTCACGGGTCACCATCACCGCACTGCCCGGCTGTGGTTCACGACTGCCGGACAGGAAAATGGCCGACGGGTTGGGCACCTCGCGCAATCCGGCCTCGGTCATGGCGAACACGCCCAGTTCATTGACCGCACCAAAGCGATTCTTGAACGCGCGCAACACGCGAAAGCGGCTACCGGACTCACCCTCGAAATACAACACCGCATCCACCATGTGCTCCAACACGCGCGGGCCGGCAATGCCGCCTTCCTTGGTGACATGCCCCACCAAGAACACGCTGGTGCCGGTTTCCTTGGCGAAACGCACCAGACGCGCGGCGCTCTCGCGCACCTGACTGACCGAACCGGGCGCTGCGGTGAGCTGCTCGGAGTACATGGTCTGGATGGAGTCGATGACCACCAGCCGCGGCTTTTCCTGAACCAATTGCGGCAGGATCTGCTCGACGCAGGTGGCCGTCAGGCAACGCAGCTCGCCCAGCTCCAAACCCAAACGCCGGGCGCGCGCCCCAACCTGTCCCAGACTCTCTTCGCCTGTCACGTAGAGGCTTGGCACCTGCGCGTTCATCGCACCCACCGCCTGCAACAGCAAGGTGGACTTGCCGATGCCCGGATCACCGCCGATCAACACCACCGAGCCCTCGACCAAACCACCGCCCAGCACCCGGTCCAACTCGCCGATGCCGGTGGCTTGGCGCGCCTCGTCACCCGATTGCACCTGCCCCAACCTGACGACCTTGACCGCGCCACCCTCCCCCGCATAGCCCACGCGCGCGCCGCGCGCACCGGCAGGCGCAGGCGCGGACGGCACGAACTCGGTCAGGGTGTTCCACGCCCCGCACTCGGGACACTGGCCCTGCCATTTATTGGTGGTGGCGCCACAGTCGCCACACGCATACGCGCTCTTGGCCTTGACCATGCTCGAACTCCTTGTCTACTCGCCCATCATGACGCCACAGGCTTGAATCCGCTGTCGAGGTTCTCGAAACTGCACGGATGAATTCGCACCCGATCGAACACTGGCACCAGGCCGAAGCACATTTTCGGGATCAACAATGGCCACGTGCCCACACCTTGTTCACGCAGTTGGCAAAGTTGCCGCAGTGGGCCGGCCCGGCGCAACTTCGTCTGGCGCAGATCGCCTCGGCTCAAGGCAAGCTGCGTGAGGCCACCCTGCACATCCTCACCGCCGCTGCCAGCGGTGAGGACGACGTCATGGTACTGGAAGCGGTCGCCACAACCCTGTGTCAGCTCGGCGAATTGGAGGCCTTTGTGCAGTTGCTCGCGACGCCGGCATTGAGCCGGACGAGCGATGCCACGGTGGCGCTGACCCTCGGGCGCCTTGCCAGCCAGCAAGCACTCACCGAGCACGCGCTGCCACTGCTCCGCCACGCCGTGCAACTGGGCCTGGATCAGCCCGAACTGCACTATTTGATCGGGCTCAACTTGCTATACCAAGGCGAACTGGATGAGGCGGGGCGACATTTCGAGGCGTGTCTTGCGCGCGCACCGCTGCATGCGGCCTGCCACCGACAGTTGGCGCGCCTGACGAAGGCGCGGGCGGGGCATCATCACGTCGATCGCCTCCGTCGCGCCCTGTCCGCGTTGGGCGCCGAGCATGTCGACGCGCCACCCTTGCACTACGCCTTGTTCAAACAACTCGATGACCTGGACGACACGCCCGCAGCCTGGGCATCATTGAGTTTCGGGATGCGCCTGCGTCGCGGCCAGATCCACCACGACATGGAAGCCGAGCGCCGCAGTTTCGCCCAGCTCATGCGCATGCCGGCGCCAATACCCGAGAAGCACCCCCAGCCCAGCACCGAAGCTGTCCCGATTTTCATCGTCGGCCAACCTCGCTCGGGAACCACCCTGCTCGACCGAATGTTGGTTGCAGGGGGTGATGTGACCGGTGCGGGTGAGTTGCGCGACTTCCCATTTCAGGTGCGTTGGACCTGCGATCAGGATGGTGCTGCAGCCATGGACGAGGGCTTGGCGGAGCGGTTGGCCGGAGGCGACGTGGATTGGCAGCTGCTCGGCCAGCGCTACCTCGATCACAGCCGTTGGCTCGCCGCAGGTTGCCACCACTACACCGACAAGCTTCCGAGCAATTTTCTGTTCGTCGGCGCGATTGCTCGCGCCCTGCCGCAGGCGCGGATCGTTCACCTGCATCGCTCCGCGCCGGACGTGTGTTTCTCCAATCTCAAGGAGTTGTTTGCCGACGCCTATCCACACAGCTATGACCAAGGCGAGATGGCGGCCCACTACCGCCACTATCACAAGCTCATGCGGCACTGGCACACCTGCTTGCCGGGTCGCATTCTGGATGTGGCCTACGAGGATTTGGTGAGCCAGCCGGAGCGCATCAATGCGCAGCTCCGCGAGTTTTGCGGCTTGGACGCGCGCCCGCTGGACCGCAGTGAACTTGCGCGAGGGACGATTGCCACGGCCAGCAGCGTCCAGTTGCGCGATTCGGTCGATAGCCGTTTCGTCGGCGGTTGGCGACGCTACGCCCAGTGGCTGGATCCGCTGTTGCAGGCGCTGGGCGAGGATGCCGACGCACGTTGACGGTACCATCCGATGCACCTGTCATAATCGCTGGATGAAACCCTCATCATCGTTCACCTCGGACGGGCTGGTCGCACTGCTGCAGTCGGTTGCATCGCTCATGCAACAAGGCCAGTTGGCGCAAGCGCTCGCCGCATCACAACGCGCCGTGTCCGAGTATCCGCTCGCACCTCAAGCGCATCAGAACCTCGCGCAGGTCGCTTCGCGCCTGGGCCAGCATCAACTCGCACTCCAGCACACCGCGCAGGCGGCATCCCTGGCACCGAACAACGGTCAATTGCAACTGGCCCTCGGTTGTTTGTTGGCCCACCATGGCCACAGCGAAGATGCGCTGATCGCTCTGCAAAAGAGTGCCGAACTCATACCTGACAGCCCAGAGGCTTGGTACTTTCTCGGCATCACGTTGACGCGAAGCCACCGTCATCCCGAGGCCATTGCAGCACTCACTCGCGCGCGAGGCTTGGCACCTGCCGCCGCACGCATTCGCGATGCCTTGGCTGAGGCCCACTTTCAGGGTGGTTTCCCGGCCGATGCGCTACCGCTGTTGCGCGAACGTGTCACCACCCAGCCTGACGACATCGACGCCGTTCTCAAGTTGGGTGAAACCCTGAGTCGACTACAAGACTATGACGACGCACGTCTGAGCTTCGAACAGGCCCTGCAACGCAAACCGGCAGAGCCGGACCTGTGGATGGCGAGCGCGCAGGCACGGGAAGACAGTGGCGACCGCGATGCAGCCCGAGCCGCATACGAGCAGGCGCTGCGCTTGCGCCCAGACTGGGTGCCCGCGCTGTCAGGCTTGTTGACACTGCAGCGTGGTGAAGCCGATGCGGAAACGTTGGCAACAGCCCAGCGGCTCATCGCGCATCCCGACACCAGCGATCGTGACATCGCGACGCTGGGCTATGCGCTCGGAAAGGTCATGGACTCGCGCGGGGAGTATCGGCAGGCCATGAACTGTTGGGATCGTGCCAACACTGCGCGCAAGCGCCTGTGTGGCGAATTCGACCTCGCCTCCCTGACCGAACGCGTAGAGCGGATGCTGCCGGCGTTTGATGCCGGCGCGTTGGCGGCGGCACCCGCTTCCGATGAAGATCGTCCCTTGTTCATCGTCGGCATGCCGCGCTCCGGCACAACCTTGACCGAGCAAATTCTTGCAGCACACCCACAGGTACACGGCTGTGGCGAGTTGCCGGACATCGCGTTGATCGCGCGGCATCTTCCCAGCCAGAGCGGCAGCAGTCGCATCTGGCCGCACATCGTGGATCAGATTGCATCCGCCGATGTGGTGCGCGCACGCGAGCGCTACCTGACCGGCGCAAGCCGCCACGCGCCCGGCACAGCGGTGCGTTTGGTCGACAAGGCCCCGATGAATTTCTATGCCCTTGGGCTCATCAGCCTGATGTTCCCTCTGGCACGCATCGTCTGGTGTCAACGCGATCCGCGCGACGTCGCGATCTCCATTTACGCCGAGAATTTTTCACTGGGCGAACGGTTCTCCACCGACCTGGCTGCAATCGGCGAGTGCATTGTCTTGCAACAACGTTTGATGCGACATTGGCAGAAGGTATTGCCCAATCCGATCCTTGAATTGGACTACCAGCAACTCGTGACCGACCCGGAGACGCAGTCTCGCCGCTTGTTGGAGTTCGCGGGCTTGCCGTGGCACGACGACTGTCTCGCATTCCACGCAGGCCAACGTGGCGTACAAACACCCAGTCGCTGGCAAGTGCGGCAGCCCATACATACCCGCTCGGTCGGACGGTGGCGGAATTACGAGTTTGCCCTGTCCCCACTCATGGCGACGCTCGATGCAGAATCAGATGGCGGACTCACACCCACTCATTCACGCGGTTGAGGCACGCCGCATTACGGCACGGATCTGCGGCGGGCTGAAGCCCCACCACGACATCATCAGACTCGTCCGTCCACGCGCAGGGACCAACCCAGAATACGATCGTCCTGGCGCACGGTGTCGACATGTACGCGCGCATTCGGGCGGGCCGAGCGGAACTGCTCGGCGATGCTGCCGATCTGCTCGGCATCGAGCGCACACGCCACCAGTTCCTCGGTACGAAATCGTGCTTGATCAAGCTGCTGCTCCGCTTGGCGCAACGCGCCCAGCGCATTGTTCTGGCCTTGCGCCAACAGTCGGTGCAACCACGCGCCCAGTTCGTTCAATAGGTCCGGCACGCTGGACGCCTGTGCGCGCCCTTGCAACTGGCCCATCAACTGGTTGTAGCGTTGGCGCGCAGCCTCGGCCTCGGGCACGCCTGTCAGTGACTGACCTAGGCGAGCACGCGCGATCCAAGGCAGCACCTCGCCGGCGGCTTCCAGTAGCCCACCCGATGCCAAGAGCCAGGCTTGGTGTCCCGCTTCTTCGTGCGCCACGCGTACCAATTCACCTTCGGCATGATGCATGACGAACTGAAGCTGAGCCGCGGGCTTGGTCACACGCAGCACTTCATCGAACACGCGTGATCGTTGCGCGTATTCGATGCCGTATTGGCTGACCGCACAGTCAAAACTTTGCGAAGCGAAGGGCAGCGTTTCCATCGCAACACCGGCGTGGAATCGGATTCCGGGGAAGTCGCGAGCGTCGTGCCAGTCGGGGCGCAACTGCGCCAGGTCGACGGCATCGATCACAAGGTCTTGAGGCCCATGCATGTGCTGCCACAGCAGCTTTGGCAGGGCGCCATTTCCCGTTCCCAAGTCCAGAACTCGGAGCGGAGGTCGAAGCTGGTCAGCAAGGTCGCGCCAGAGCGCACCGATGGCGCCTTGATAGTCGCCACTGAAGCTGGTGGGACAGGAGTGCAAGGCACCGGCTTGCCAATAGCTCGACCACGCTCGGCGTCGTGATTCAACGGTATCGAGCGTCGTTTGCATGTGGGCGCTCCCGCCATGTCCTTGAAATGGGCACCATTGTGATGGCTGGTTCCCCAAAAAGAAGAGCCCCGTTGCCGGGGCTCCTCGATGACACATTGACGCTGGATCAGAACGTCTGGGTGTAGCGGAAGTACGGCGTACGGCCGTAAGCATCGTACAGGTAGAAGTTCCAGGAACGACCGTCGTACTCGACCAGTTCGGGATAGCGGTCACCCAGGTTGGTGGCGCCGATCACGAACTTGCCATTCCACGGTGCGTTCCAGCCGAACTGCAGGTCGTTGGTCGCGTAACCGCCAACCGAGTTGCCGCCGGGCGTGGACTGGCCATCGATGAAGTTGATGTTCCAGCTGACGTCGAAGTCACCCAAGGCCCACACGTTCTGCAAGTTGATGCGGGTGTCGGGTGTGCCCATGTAGCCGGCAAAGTCGGTCGTCTGACCGGTCACGTCGGTGACTTCGTACTTGTTGACATACGACCAAGTCAGGCGGTTCTGCAAGGAGCCGGCGTTACCCAGATCAAAGTTGGTGCCCACGCGGAAGTCAAGGCCACTGGTTTCCAGGGTACCGACGTTGCCGTAACCGGCGATGATCTTGATGATGCGACCGTTGGCCGGGTTACGCTCGATGCTCAGGCCCGCAGGGATCTGACCGTAGGTGGCCGGATCCAGGTCCATGTTGATGATGTCTTGCGAGCTGATGGACGAGATCGCGTTGTCGACCTTGATGTTGTAGTGATCCAGGCTCACGTCGAGCCAATCGGCCGGCGACCAGACCACGCCCAAGCTGTACTGGTCGGATTGTTCCGAACCCAGGTTGGGGTTGGCGATGTAGAAGGTGTCGACCTGCGGCTGCGAGGTGGAGCCCGTTGCCGGGTCCTTGCAGTCCTCGGTCAGGCCATTGGCCAAGCAAGTTTGTGGATCGCTCACGAAGTCGGCCGAGAACGAGTCGGCCTGGGTCAGAACGTCCAGACCCGGTGCACGGAAGCCCTGACCGAACGAAGCGCGGAGGGTCAGGCTTTCGATCGGCTGCCAGCGGGCGGCGATCTTCGGCGAGAAGTCGCTGCCGTAGTCGCTGTAGCTGTCCCAACGGCCTGCGAGCGTGATGTCGAAGGTGTAGCTGAACGGCAGCAACCATTCGAAATAGGCGGCCTTGGCGTCGCGGGTACCCGCGGCCGCACCACCGGCCGAACCCAGCACCACGCCGGCCTGCGAGAGCGAGTCGTAGCGATCCTGATAGAACTCATCACGGAACTCGCCACCGACCACGGCATTGGACACGCCGCCACCCATCTCGAACAGGTCGAAACCGACCGTTGCGAAGTATTCCTTGGTGCGGAAGAACGAGTCACGGCCAATCGTGGCGGTGAAGCTGTTGAGCGTGGCCTGCGATGCACCGTAGGGATCGGTCATCACGTAGTCGCCCGAGTTGATCGCCTGGTTGGCGAGGCTCTGGATGATGTAGCCGTAGCCCAGTTCGTTGTAGTCGTAGTTGGTACGACGCATGCCGAATTCGACGCTGATCGAATCACCGATCATGCCCTGGAAGCCCAGGAGGTAATCGTTGTTGATGCCGGTGGTGTAGGTGTCACGGTTACCGGCCGCGGCAAAGCGGTGGTAGAAGTAGGTCGGCAGACCATCGCCGGGGGTCAAGTCGTTCGGCGTGCCATCGTTGGCCCAGACCAGGCCCGGGACCGGCGCATAACGGCCGAAGGTTTCGACCTTGGTCGAGGCCAGCGAGGTGTACACCGACCAGTCGTCGTTGATCTGGTAGTCGCCCTTCACGAACAGCGCGGTGTTGTCGACCGAGGCCTCGGAGGCAGCCACCGAGTTGAAGTCGAACGAGCAGCGGCCATTGGCCTGCATCCAGAACGATCCGGTGCAGTCGAAACCAGGGACGGCCGTGGCCTTGCCGGTGTTCCAGTCGTAGTAGTTGTTGCCGTAGGTCGAAACGCCCAAGGTCCCACCGTCGATCTGGTCGCGCGTGAAGACCATGCCACGGCTGGACTTGGAGCCGCCACCGATCAACTTGCCGCGGTCGGAGGACGCACCGAACACCAGCGAGGCTTCTTCGGTATCGCCGCCCTTGATCGCCGGGTTACCTTGACCGTAACGCAGCTCGGCACCGTTGAAGTCGTCACGCAGGATGATGTTGACCACACCACCGATCGCGTCCGAACCGTAAACGGCCGAAGCGCCGTCGGACAAGATTTCGATGCGCTCAACCGCAGCCAGAGGAATGGCGTTGACGTCGGCACCGGAGCTGGCCGACATCGGGTTGGTCGGGGCGCGGCGGCCATCGATCAGCACCAAGGTACGGCCCGAGCCGACGCCGCGCAGGTCGATGGTTGCCAGCGATTGGGCCGAGCTACCGGACTGCGGCTTGAAGTTGCCGAACGAGGCGAAGGTGCTGTCACGCAGCACGTCGGCCACCGACACATCACCGCTGAGATCGATCTGAGCGCGGTCGATCACGATGACCGGGGTCGCGCCTTCGATGTCGGCGCGCTTCAGGCGCGAGCCGGTGACCTCAATGCGATCGAGGGTCTGTGCCTTGTCGGTCGCTTGCTGAGTCTGTGCCTGGTCCTGATCCTGCGCCTGCGCCGAAACGGCACCCAGGCTGAGCACGCCAAACGCACCGACCACCAGGCCGGCACGAACTGCATTGCTCAGAGTGTTGCGTTTGAAAGTCATTTTCATTTATGTCCACCCGTCAAGGTTGCGATTAAGCATCGTCTAAGAGGTTTGGTGAGCCACCGGCGTCCTCAGTCGGGACACCTGATGCTCATGTTGCTGCGTAATCAAGCCATATCCACAGCTCCTACAGCACGCCGATCATATCAACAAAATTTTAATGTTGGTAGTGACCCGCTACGAAAAACCAACGCATGTTGCGCAAAAGCAACACCTGTGGCAGGTGTCAGAGCTCACCCAGATCGGCATGATCGCCATAAAAGGACACCAGTCCTTCGATGGCACGCGTCACCAAGCTTCGCTCCAGTTCGGTCAAGAACGGGTTCCAGATGTCGAAGATCATGACCACGCGCTGCCGGTCCGAGCCGTTCCATGCCTCATGGCGAATGGTGTCATCGAACAAGAGCAAGGTACCCTCCTGCCATTGGCGGGTCTCGTCACCAACTCGGAAGCGACAGTTATCTGGCACGATCAATGGCAAATGAACCGTCAGGCGTGCATTGGTGGCGCCATTGTGCGGCGGGATGTGCACGCCCGGATCGAGACGGGAGAAGAACGCCGCCGGCGCGCGCGCACGGATTCGCGGCAGGGGGGCGGCCTCGATGGCGCTCGCTGCGGTCGGACAGGCTTGGCAGTGGGCATCGATGCGTTGACCGTGTTTCCAAAGAAAGTAAGCACTCCACGCCTTGTTGCGATCCAAGGGTGCGAACTGTGCACTGCTCTGACCCTCGCGGGTCTGCACGTAGGCATCAAAGCCGGCCTCGTCGTGGTTCATGACGCCCAGCAGTTCTTCGCGAATGCCCTGCCAGTGGGATTCGACTTCTTCCGCCCAAGGAAATTGGTCGCGTTCGAAGAAGGGGATAGCCGGCAAACGCGGGAACGGAAAGAAAACGGGCTCTGCCACAACGAAGCCACGACGACCGGTGGCAATGTCCAACGCATGATGGAAGCGTCGCAGATCGGCGTCTGACTCTCCCCGCATGGCTTCGCCGAGATCGTCCATGAGGTGGTCCCGCAGTTGCGCGAGGTTCTGCGTCACAACGCTTTGAGCGTGCTCCATCACGCCGCGCATGCGTGGCGATTCGCGTAGGGCAGCCGGTATCGAACTCGCCGCTTCCTGCCAACCCAAGGCCGCTTCACGCGGCCGTCCGAGGGCTTCAAGCAACTGTGCTTTCTCGATCCTGGCGCCCCACGCGGAGTTGTCATACAAGATGGCGCGGTTCAGCGAGGCCAAGGCCGCTTCGGAATCGCCACGCCCCATGGCGCAACGCGCCAGCAACACGTGCGCAGGCGCAAAGCTGGGCTCGTTGCGCAGTGCTTCATTCAGTAGCACGACGGCCTCGTCCCACTGCGTTTGTTGCATCAGCAAATCAGCCAGCCGACTGGCCGCTCTGGCGTGCCCTGGCACGATCTGCAAGGCGCGACGCAGGTCCGCCATGGCCGACAGGACACCGCCGTTGGCAATGGCCTGCTCGGCCCGTTGAATCAATGTGTCGACTGGCTCCATGCTCATTCCCAAGATCCTCACGTGTTGGGAATGCTAGCAGCCGTTGCAAGGGTGGCCACGTTCCACGACGCTCGCGCCCACCACCCGCCGCCTGCTGCACTCAACTCGGAATCAGCGTCTTCATCACATGATCGACATAGGCCTCGAACTCTTCGTGCTGCATTCGCGGCTGGCGCAGTTGCAGGGAAATCTGGAGGAAGCCGACATAGGCGGCATAGGTGAGATGGGCGCGGTGTTGCGCTTGTGCGCGCGGCAGGCCGACCTGACGAAACGCCAGTACCAGATAATCCAGGCGGCGCTTGGAAACCCGCTGCATCACCGGTTGCACGACAGGGTGATCCAGGGCCTTGAGCAGCTCGGCATAGATCACGTGCGAACGCGCTTCGTAGGCCACCTTGCGAAACAGCTCGCGCATGCGTGCACGAGGATCGGAAATCGCTTCCAGTTGTGCAAACACTTCATCCAGTTCCACTTGCTCCCAACGCTCCAGAGCCGCCTGCAGGAGCGCCGAACGCGACGGGAAATGCCAGTAGAAACTGCCCTTGGTGACACCCAGCTTGCGTGCCAAGGGCTCCACGGCCACAGCACTGACGCCATCGGTGGCCACCACATCGAGGGCGGCCTGTGCCCAATCGGTGGCGCTCAATCGCCCACTGCGTTCGGCTTTGTCGGGACTCTGTTCAATCATGGATCGCCGCCTGAAGAAGGAAGGGGTATGCACATCCATGCGCGACTTTGAAAGATCAGGATGACACCCTAACCATACGCATGCGTATTGACAGGCCCGTCCCGCCTGACGATACTGAATCGTATGGTAACCCAAGTTTCAAGTAGGCCACGCCCGCCCGCCGCGCTGCCCGAGGCCTTGGCGGTCGAGCATTTCGTCGGCCTCGACAATCGCCCCCGCCTGATTTTTGCCCATGGCTTTGGTCAGACGCGACTGGCCTGGCAGCGTTCGGCGCAGGTTCTGGCTGCCCACGGTTTCTCCGGCACCACCTTCGATGCCCGTGGCCACGGCGATAGTGCGTGGAATGCCGCAGGCGAGATGTATCAAATGGAGCAGTTCATCGATGATCTCGCTGGGCTGGCCCAGGCCGAACCGGCACCACCGATCCTGATCGGCGCATCGATGGGTGGCCTGCTGGGCTTGTTCGCCCAAGGCCACGTTCGACCTGTGCCGTTTCGGGCCTTGGTGCTGGTGGACATCACCCCGCGCTGGGACACGGCCGGTGTCGAACGGATTCTGGGTTTCATGACGGCCCATCCGGAGGGTTTCGACGACCTGGATCACGCCGCGCACGCGATTGCCGCCTATCTGCCGCACCGACCCGAGCGCAAGACGCCCGCCCAACTCGAAAAGCTGTTGAATCGCGGTGCGGACGGACGTTGGCGCTGGCATTGGGACCCGCGCCTGATCGATTCGATCGGCCGCCGTGGCGAAGATCAGCAAGCGCAGTTGATCGATGCGGCGCGGCGCGTGGACGTTCCCACCTTGCTGATCAGCGGTGGCCGCAGTGACCTCGTCAGCCAAGCGCATGTGGACGAATTCCTTGAACTGGTGCCCCATGCGCACCATGTTTGTCTTCCCAAGGCCACCCACATGGTGGCTGGCGACGACAATGATGCATTTACTCGAACGATTCTTGATTTCCTAGTGACACTGCCGGCTGGCAGTGCCCATCGTGCTGGAGACCCGTCATGAGCATTCTTCTTCCCTTCTTAGCGCTGTTGTTGGCCGGCATGGTGGCCGCCTATTTCCGTTCCAGCCTCAAGACCTGGGTGATCCTCAGCGCCGTGGCCTTGGTCTTGGCGGTGCTGTTCAAGGCCAGCCTTCCCGCCGCCGTGATTGCCGCCATCGTGCTGGCCGTGGTGGCGGTGCCGCTGCTCAATGTCGAATTGCGCCGGGCCAAACTCACCGCGCCGCTGCTCTCGATCTACACCAAGATGCTGCCCACGCTGTCGGAAACCGAGCAGACGGCGTTGGATGCCGGCACGGTCGGCTTTGAAGGCGAGCTGTTTTCCGGCATGCCGAATTGGAAGAAGCTTCTGAATCAACCCAAGCCCGAGTTGACGACCGAAGAGCAGGCCTTCCTCGATGGCCCGGTCGAAGCGGTCTGTGCGATGACCAACGACTGGGAGATCACCCACGTACACGCCGACCTGCCACCGGAAATCTGGGCCTATCTGGGCAAGCACAAGTTCTTCGGCATGATCATTCCGAAGGAATACGGTGGTCTGGGCTTTTCCGCCACCGCGCACTCGCGCGTGATCGCCAAGCTGGCTTCGATCTCGGCCACGCTGTCCTCCACGGTCGGCGTGCCCAATTCCTTGGGGCCGGCCGAGCTCATCCTTCACTACGGCACCGACGAGCAGAAGAACCACTACCTGCCGCGTTTGGCCGATGGCCGTGAAATCCCCTGCTTTGCCTTGACTGGCCCCTTCGCCGGCTCCGACGCCACCTCGCTGCCCGATTACGGCGTGGTGTGCGAGGGCGAATGGAATGGCGCCAAGGTACTGGGCGTCAAACTCAGCTTCGACAAGCGTTACATCACCCTGGCCCCGGTTGCGACCGTGATCGGGCTGGCCTTCCGCCTGCACGATCCCGATGGCCTGCTGGGTGACGAGCGCGATCGCGGCATCACCCTGGCCTTGATGCCGCACGACACGCCCGGCCTCGACATCGGCCGTCGCCACATGCCGCTCAACTGCATGTTCCAGAACGGCCCGGTGCGCGGCCACGACGTGTTCCTGCCCTTGTCCACCTTGATCGGTGGTGAAGAACAGATCGGCCACGGCTGGCGCATGCTGGTGGAGTGCCTGTCGGTGGGGCGCGGCATCACCCTGCCGTCCACGGCTTCCGGCGGCATGAAGGCCGGCGCGCTGGTGACCGGCGCCTACGCCCGCACGCGCAAGCAGTTCGGTCTGTCTGTGGGCCGTTTCGAAGGCGTGCAGGAAGCACTCGCACGCATCGCCGGCAATGCTTATGCCGGCAGCGCCCTCTCGCGCGCCACCGCTGCAGCCATCGATCAGGGCGAAAAGCCCGCCGTCGCCACGGCCATCGCCAAATACCACTGCACCGAAAAGGGCCGCGAAGTGGTCAAGGACGTGATGGACGTGATCGGCGGCAAGGGCATCGCGCTCGGGCCGCGCAATTTCGCCGGTCGAAACTGGCAGGCGGCGCCGATTTCGATCACGGTGGAAGGCGCCAATATCCTCACCCGCTGCCTGATGATCTTCGGCCAAGGCGCGATCCGCTGCCATCCGTGGGTGCTCAAGGAAATGCAGGCGGCTCGCCATGCCGACCCGGAAACACGCCTGCACGATTTCGACCATGCCCTGTTCAGCCATATCGGATTCGCCATCTCCAACGCCGTGCGCAGCCTCGTGCTCGGCCTGACCGGCGCCACCGTCGGCAAGGCCCCCGGCGATGGCTACACCCGACGCTTCTACCGCAAGCTCAACCGCTACTCTGCCAACCTTGCCTTGGTGTCGGATACCTCGATGCTCACCTTGGGCGGCAAGCTCAAGTTCAAGGAGCGCCTGTCGGCACGCCTGGGTGATGTGCTCAGCCATCTCTACATCGCCAGCGCCATGCTCAAGCGTTACGAGGACGAAGGCCGGCCTGCGAGCGACCAGCCCTTGCTCGCCTGGGCTTTCCACGACGCCGCGCACAAGATCGAACTGGCGCTGTCCGAAGCGCTGCGCAACTTCCCGATCAAGCCGGTGGGTTGGCTGTTGTGGCTGCTGGTGTTCCCGTGGGGCCGTCGCGCCCATGCGCCCGGTGATCGCCTCGGCCATCGCGTTGCAGCCTTGCTGATGACCCCCAACGATGCACGTGATCGTCTGGGCGAAGGCGTGTTCCTGACGCCCGGCGTCAACAATCCCGGCGGTCGCATCAACGACGCCCTGCCCAAGGTCATCGCCGCCGAACCCATCGAGCGCAAGCTCAACAAGGCGATCAAGGCCGGTCAGATCGAAGCACTGGAACACGAGGCCCAGTTGCAGGAAGCCCAGCTCAAGGGCGTGTTGACCCACAGCGAAGTGGAGTTGCTGCAAGAACTGGCCGAGATCACGCTCGATGCCATCAGCGTGGACGACTTCGACCCATCTGAACTGGTGGCCGCCAGCCACGCGCAAAAGCCTGCCTCACGCAGTCAGGCCGCCTGATTCACCTCGGCTCACGACGTCGTGCACAGCACGACGTCGGGCCACCCGCTCGCATCCTGGACCCAGCCATGCCGTCCGTGTTGAAGCTGTATCGCCGCTTGGCCGACAAGCCCTTGGGCATCTGGTTGTTCAGTCGCTTGGTCTGTTTCAAGGCCCCCTACTTTTCCACCATTCGACCACGCATCACCGCGTTGATGCCTGGCCGGTGCGTGGCGACACTGCGCGACCGCCGCGCGGTACACAACCACCTCGGCACCGTGCACGCGATTGCCCTGTGCAATCTGGCTGAGCTCAGCGGCGGCCTGATGACCGATGCCTCGATCCCAGCCTCGATGCGCTGGATTCCCAAGGGCATGACGGTGCAATACCTGAAAAAGGCCAAGGGCACGCTGCACGCCACCGCCACGCCGGACATCGAGGTGGTCGAGGCCGAGGCCGGTTACGACTTGCCTGTATCGGTATCGGTGCGCAACCCACAGGGCGATGAAGTGTTTCACGCCCGCATCACGATGTGGATCAGCCCCAGGTCGCACCGCAGCTGAGATCACCTGCTCTCCATGAACCCATGCGATAAGTTGTTGATTCGTCATCGCGAGCGCAGCGAAGCGATCCAGTGTTTTGGCTCCGAATTTCTGGATTACAGACTGCCTCCTGCAGTCTGCCCTCCGGGCCATTCGCGATGCGAATGTTCGCTCCGGCATCCATGCCTACGCAGTGCCACGGCCCTTCGGGCCTCGCCATGACGGCGGGGGAGGTTCATGGCCCGTGGGCATTTCCGGAACGGAAAAGGGATCTCGCGACAACGTGGTTCGCTCTACAAACCGCGTTTGCTCGGCAACTTTTGCTGCTCACGCCAGAGCTTGAAGCTGCTGAATCCAAAGCCCAGCGCGATCAAGGCGCCGGTACCGAACACCGCCGTCGCACCGAGCACGCTGATGGCCTTGTAGGCCCAGCCGAACACCAGATCGCCGCCGCGATAGATCACCGTATCAATCGCCGCCCCGGCCTTGTAGCGCCACTCGCGCGGCACTTGGGTGTACACCGTTTCACGCGCCGGCTTGTGCAGGCAGAACTCGCCGCTGCGGGTGAGGATTTGCACCACCGCCACCAGGATCGGCAAGGGTGAGGCCGCCAACAGGCAGTAACCCAGAAACACCGCCGCCGCGGGAATCAGCAAGGCCGGCGCGATGCCAAAACGCGACAGCAGCCAGCGTGTCACGAACAACTGCACGATCAAGGTCAAGGCATTGATCGCCAGATCGATATTGGCGTAGAACGCGGTGGCGTCCTGCGGATCGGGATAATGCGCCCGCACGATGCCGGCCTGCGCGTTGTAGAGCAGGGTGCCCACCCCCACGCCACACACCATCAGCACGGCCATCCAGCGCAACAACGGTTCACGCGCGACCAGGGTCAGTCCGGCCCACACCGTGCCACCGAGCGGTTTTTCGCCATCTTTCTTGCCGCGCTGGATCTCGCGTTGCACCGCCCATCGCCGCAAACGCACCTGGCACACCACGCACATGCCGAGCAGGCCGGCAGCGATCAACATCAGGTTCGGAATGCCGACACGCTCCACCAGCATGCGGGTGATGATCGGCCCGCAGAATGCGCCGATGGTGCCGGCGGCGCCGATGTAGCCGTACCACGCGCGCGCTTCCACGTCGCTGAAGATATCGGCCATGAAACTCCAGAACACGGCGACGGCAAACAAGTTGAACACCGCGATCCACAGGAAAAACGCCATGCCACGGCCGGGCATGCCGCTGTCGAACATGGCGTAGAACACCAGGAGCGTGGCGATGAAAAATCCGTACACCACCGGCAGGAACACCCGTCGCGGATAACGGCTGACCAGGGCACCGTAGGCCGGCTGCAACAACAGCATGATGAGGAAGGTGCAGGTGAACAGCACTTGCAGGGTGAATTCACCCAGCGCAATGCCACGCTGCGCGAAGAATTCGATCATCGCCGGCGGAAACACCTGTGCCACATCGGCCGAAGCACCCATTGCCTCGCGCACCGGACGCAGCACGTAGTAGCCGCTGAGCAGAAAGAAGAAATACAGGAACGACCACACCAGCGGTGGCGATTCACGCAAGGCGTCGAGGAAGCGTCGCAGCGGCGTGGCGACTGGGGTCATGGGCAGCATTGCAGCAGGCGTGGGCGCGCCCGCAAGTTACAAGGCCTCGGCGCCAGTGGCAATGCATTGCTTTCGCAGGTTCCACCAGCCGAGCATATGCTCTAGCACTCTGAAACTAACGTCGAGCCACCGCAACACGCCGCCATCCGGAATCGCCGTGCAGCCATCACAGTCCGCATACGACTACATCATCGTGGGAGCCGGTGCCGCAGGCTGCGTACTGGCCAATCGCCTCAGCGCCGATCCCAAGACTCGCGTGCTCCTGCTCGAAGCCGGTCCACGCGATCGCAATCTCTTCATCCATATGCCCGCTGGCCTTGCCAAGCTGGTGCACAACCACCGCATCAACTGGGACTATTGGACCGAACCGGAAGCCGCTTTGAACGGTCGTCGCCTGTGGTGGCCGCGTGGCAAGGTGCTGGGCGGATCGAGTTCGATCAATGCCATGTGCTACATCCGTGGCCATCAAATCGATTACGACCAATGGGCCGAACACGGCGCCACGGGTTGGGACTGGAACACGGTGTTGCCCTGGTTCCGCCACGCCGAGGCCAATACCCGTGGCGCCGATGCGTTTCACGGCGATGGCGGACCGCTGGCCATCAGCGATCTGCGCCACCGCAATCCACTGTCGTCCGCGTTCGTGCAGGCCGGAACCCAGGCCGGCCATGCCGCCAATCCCGATTTCAACGGCGCCGACATGCTCGGCATGGGTTGGTATCAGGTCACGCAACGTCGCGGTGAACGCTGCTCGGCCGCCACCGGATACCTCGATCCGATTCGCAAACGTCCCAACCTTCGCATCATCACCGGCGCGCGCGTCAATCGTGTAATCCTCGACAAGGGCCGCGCCACCGGCGTGGTGTGCAGCGTTGGCAACAAGGCCATGGCCTATCAGGCCGAACGCGAAGTCCTGCTGGCCGGCGGCGCGCTCAATTCACCCCAGTTGCTGATGCTCTCGGGCATCGGCCCGGCCGATCATCTGCGCCGCCTCGGCATCAAGGTCGAAGTCGATGCAGCGGGCGTCGGTGCGAATCTTCAAGACCATCTGGACATCTGCACCCTCACCCGCTGCCGCACGCGCGATAGCTACGACCGCATCAGCGAGATCGCTGCAGGGTGGAACTGGCTGGTGCACCGTCGCGGCCCCGGCACCAGCAACATCGCCGAAGCAGGTGGCTTTGCGCGCTCATCGCAAGCGACCGATGCCCGGCCGGATCTGCAGTTTCATTTCGTGCCGGTCCAACTGGACGACCACGGCAAGCATCGCCTCGATGGCGATGGCTACACCGTGCATGCCTGTGTTCTGCGCCCGAAAAGTCGCGGCCGCCTGCAACTGGCCTCGGCCAGCGCCGGCGACAAGGTCCTGATCGAAGCCAACTACCTGTCCGATACCGAGGGCCACGACCTGCGCGGCATGATCGAAGGCGTCCACATGAGCCGCGAGATCCTCGCCCAAGCGGCCTTTGATCCCTATCGCAGCGACGAGCGTTTCCCTGGCGCACTGGCAAAAAGTGACGCCGAGATCACCACCTTCATCCGCGCCAAGGCCGAAACCATCTACCACCCGATCGGCACCTGCCGCATGGGCGAGGACGATGCCGCCGTGGTGGATCCGCTCCTGCGCGTGCGTGGCGTGGACGGCCTGCGCGTGGTCGATGCCTCGGTCATGCCCTGCCTGATTTCAGGCAACACCAATGCGCCCACCAACATGATCGCCGAGCGTGCGGCCAACCTGATTCTGGGTGGCGATGGACGCGCGAGTTCTTCGTCCTTACATCCACCCACACGCTAGGAACAACAGCCTGCCGTCAATCGGGGCGTTGGCCGAGGTGGGATGCCCTGCTTCAGTGCAGGCAGTCCGGCGATTGCGCATGCGAGCGGCAGCGCGCATGATTTCCTCGAGTCGCCACTGCGGCCCTGGACCGTACCTTTCAACAGGAGGAACGTGTCATGGGGAATATCAGGAAGAATGTGCGCCACGGCGGCTGTCTGGCGCTGCTGTGGGTGTGTGGGCTGCTGGTTGGCCCGGTGTTGGTCCCGGATGCCGAACTGCGCGTCGGCTCCGATTTCGTTAGACCGCGCTCCGGCCTCGACGGCCTCAAACGCTGCGCGAGCGACCTAGCCCGATGAGTGCCAAGCCGGCCAAGCCCAGGCCGAGCAACACCTGCCCAAGCCAAGACATGCTCGGCACCATGGCCGGCGGCGGTGGCGGCGCAAGGTTCAGATCGTCGACCGAGAACGCACCGGGTGCAAACGAGAAGAAACGCACTTCGTCGATCGCGCCATCGAACAATTCGGTTCCGGCAGTGAGCGAATTGCCACCAATACCGACGCCGCCAGTCGGTGCATTGAGGCCGGATGTGGTGCTGTAAGTCGCCACGCCGTTGACATAGACCGTGGATACTCCGCCATCGCGCACCAGCGCAAGATGCGTCCATTCGGTAGTGACCGGTTCGGTTCCGCCGAGCACCACGCCGCCGTACAACATGGCCCAGGTTCCACCCGCACGGTACAAGCCCCAGCCACTCACCGACGAATTGCCGTTGTAGACGATGGCGGCATTTCCGGTGACGTTCCCGTTCGACTTGACCCACGCCTCGACGCCGAAATTGTCGGTCAAACCCGAGGCGACACCACTGGTGTTCTGATACTGCGCCCCGCTGCCATCCAGTGCCATCGCCAAACTGCTGCCGATTCCCGCGGGTGTCAGCGCAGTGTAGGTTGGGGATCCCGTCCGACTGAGGTTGAAGCCGCCCACACCGTCGACGGTACTCGCCGCGCCCGCGCCGGCATTGACAGCACCGGCATCGGCCTCACCCAAGCGCCAATGATTGTTCGTCGTCACCACGGCCTGGGCGCCGGTGGTCATCAGGGCCACGGTCAACAAGGAACCGCGTGCGATCGACATGGGCGCAACCTTCTTCCAAGAGATGACCCGGAAAGTTTCGCATACTTTTCCGCGCTCCTGACAGCACGGCCCACATCGGCTAGATCGATGGGCAGCGGCACCCGCCTTGAAGTCAGCATTTGCCGATGAAACGCTGTTTCAATGTCCCCGGCCGAGCGGCGATATCGAGTAGCACAGCGCACAAAAAAGTAACTGATTTGCCCTATCCCTCAGCCAATTCCATGCCATTCGTCATCGAAAACTCCACAAAACAAGGAGGCTTTCGTAGAGCGCAGCTTGCTGCGCTGGGTGACCCGTAAAGCGGGGGCAGCGCAGCAAGCTGCGCTCTACAAAGGCGCCGGTTCTGCGGTACTTCACGGGACAAACGGTCACGGATTGGCTGAGCCACGGGGCCAATCAGGAAAAAGAAAGACCCGCTTCGCGAACGAAGCGGGTCCCTCCCTCCCCAAATGCCGATTTCAGGCAATGTTACGAAATCGTTGTGCGGCGTTCACGCTGCACTGCACACAAGATTTCGCAACCTCGTCACGGTGAGGGTGTGGCTGCGCGTTGGGCGTCGCGTGTGGCGCGGAACGGACTGCCTGGGTACCAGTTCGGCCAGCTGCCGCTGTTGGCCAGTTCGTTGCCGACGCCGTAAAGCGCCTGCAGGTCCTGCACCACGCCCGACAAATCCCAATCTGGATTCACCTTGTCGCCCGGCTGGTGATAGCGGTGCGCGAGGTATTCGGCGGCAATCGATCGACCGTAGTCTTCACCCTTCTCCACGTGATCCAGACCGGAGCTGGCATACAGCGCCGGCACGCCGGCCTTGGCGAAATTGAAGTGATCGGAGCGGAAGTAGAAACCTTTCTCTACGCCTTCTTCAGCGTGCAACACGCGACCTTGGCGCTCGGTGATCGGGCGCAGGATGTCCTCCAGTTCGGACGCGCCATAGCCGGTGACGACCATGTCGCGGGTCTTGCCGACGATGGTCATGGCGTCGATGTTGATGACGCCGGCGATCTTGTTCATCGGGAAGGTCGGATGGGCGACGTAGTACTTGGAGCCAAGCAGACCGGACTCTTCCAAGGTGACGGCCAGGAACAGGATCGATCGCTTGGGTGGGGTCGGGCTGCGGGCGAAGACCTTGGCGATCTCCATGATGCCGGCCACGCCCGAGGCATTGTCGATGGCGCCGTTGAAGACTTTGGTGTTGCCTTGCGCATCGGTTTCACTGCCGAGGTGGTCCCAGTGCCCCATGTAAACCACCGCTTCATCGGGGTGTTCGCTGCCGGGCAAGAGTCCCAGCACGTTGTTGGAGCTGGTTTCCTTGGAGGTGGCGGTCATCGCCACCGAGAAGGTCGCCGGCAATGGCACCGCCTTGAAGCCGCGCTTGCTGGCCGCTTCACGCAGTGCCACCAAGGACAACCCGGATTGGGCAAACAGGTCCTGCGCGGTAGCGCCAGTCATCCAGCCCTGCAGCGGCAGGCGCGGTTCGGGTGCTTCGGAGGTCGGCAGATCGTACTGCGGCCCGCTCCAGCCCTTGTCCACCACTTCCCAGCCGTAACCGGCACCGGCATCGTCGTGGATGATGATGGCCGCCGCCGCGCCTTGACGCGCAGCTTCCTCGTACTTGTAGGTCCAGCGACCGTAGTAGGTCATGCGTTTGCCACCGAACAGCCCGGGGTCGTTGACGTGGAATCCGGGGTCATTGACCAGGATCACCACGGTCTTGCCCTTCACATCCAGACCGGCGTAGTCGTTCCAGTTTTCCTCGGGGGCGTTCACGCCATAGCCTACGAACACCATGTCACTGCCATCCACCGTGATCTGGGTCTGGCCGGGCTGGGTGGTGGCCACCCATTGGCTGCCGAAGGCCCATTCGCTGTCCTTGCCCTTGATCGACAGATGCGCACTGGCCGGCTGCGCCGTGGTTTCCAGCATGGGCACGCGCTGATACCAACTGTCGCCGTTGCCGGGCTTGAGTCCGATCGACTCGAAGTAGTGACTGATGAAATCGATGGTCTTGGTTTCACCCTCGGTGCCAGGGGCGCGACCGGCAAATTCATCGGATGCCAGGGTGCTGACGTGGGCCAGGAAATCAGCCGCGGTGATCGCAGTATCCGAGCGGTGGGTATCGGCGGCAGCGTGTGGCGCGGGCGTCGTCGCCGGCGCGGGAGTGGGTGCCACCGGAGCCGGGGTTTCGGGCGCAGCGCAGGCCGCCAACCCTAGACAGGCGGCAACGGCCGCAGACAACAAGATTCGCATGGGGCTTCCTCCAAGCAGGTGCGAACGGGAACGGCCATTGTAGGCCGGTTCCCGCGCGACCGTCGTGGTACGCCACACGCATCGTCGGGTTTAAACCCAACCTACAGCATCGCGGCCTCCATGCATTGTTCGTTGCTCTCAGCGTTCAAGCGTTTCAGGCTTGGCCGTCGGCGTGTCGCGTTCGTCGATGAGCTTGACCTCGCGCTTGAAGTCCAGCTTGCCATCGATTTTCGCACCGGCCTCGATACGCACCGTGGGGGGTGTCGAATTGCCAAAACTGAACCAGCCGGTCTCGTTCACGATGAGGTCGCCCTGCACGTGGCTGCCGCTGCCCACGGTGATGTCGCCGTTGGTGACTTCCAGATCGGCCTTGACCACGCTTTCGCGCAGCGTGATGGCGCCATTGACGCTTTCGATCGAGCCGCCGACCTGAGCGCCGTTCACCGTGATCGGGCCGTTGACGGTTTCAATGCCGCCATCGATCTGGCTGCCACGGGCCACCTCGACCCGGCCGCTGACGGTTTCGATGTCCTTGGCCACGCGCACATCCTCGCCGATGCGGATCGAGCCGTTGACGGTCGAAGCCGACGTGATCTGCGCCTTGTCACCGATCTGAAGGCTGCCATTGACCGTTTCCACTTCGCTGGCCTTCACGCCGGAGGCCACATGGACCGAGCCATTGACGCTGCTCAGTTCGCCGTAGCTGGTGTTGGCTTCGGTGCGAACCGAACCATTGACCTTGCTGATATCCGCTTGTGCCATCACCAGTGGGCTTGCCAGCAACATGGCAATCGCGGGAAATGGTTTCATCGAAGTCTCCTTGGTTTGGGGGTAATGACCAGACGTCGTGTCAGCAACTCTGTGACCTGGGCCGAGCCCGCCAACCGAGACATCGGTGACGGCAAGCTCATCCGCTATCATCCTCGCGATTTCGACCGAGGAAAACCGTACCGTGCCGCGACCCAAGCCTGTCCTGCTTTTGATCCTCGATGGTTGGGGGCACCGTGATGACCCGACCGACAATGCCGTGGCGCAGGCCAAGCTGCCGAACTGGCATGGCTTGCTGCACGATTGTCCGCACACCTTGGTGCACACCTCGGGCATGCATGTGGGGCTGCCGGATGGGCAGATGGGCAACTCCGAAGTTGGCCACATGAACCTGGGCGCGGGCCGCGTGGTGTATCAAGACCTCACCCGCATCGATGCCGCCATCCTCGATCGCAGCTTCTTTGCCAACAAGGAATTGGTGGCCGCGTGCGAAGCGGCGAAGACCAATGACGGCACCTTGCAAGTGCTGGGCCTGCTCTCGCCAGGCGGCGTGCACAGCCATGAGACGCATATCCTGGCCATGCTGGAGCTGGGGCGCGCACACGGCGTGGAACGCATCGCGGTACATGTCTTTCTGGATGGTCGCGATACGCCGCCCAAATCGGCCGAGGGCAGTCTGGCGAAGCTTCAGTCGGCCTGCGCGGCGATACCCGGTGCACGCATAGCGAGCGTCAGCGGGCGCTATTACGCGATGGATCGCGACCAGCGCTGGGATCGGGTGGAAAAGGCCTATCGGGCCATTGCCGAAGCGCAGGCCGAACACCACGCCACCGATGCACTGGCGGCACTGTCGGCCGCCTACGCGCGCGGGGAAACCGATGAATTCGTGCTGCCCACGGTGATCGATGGCAGTACGCCGATGCGCGATGGTGATGCGGTGGTGTTCATGAACTTCCGCGCCGATCGTGCGCGTGAAATGACCATGTGCTTCGTCACACCCGAACGCATCGGTTTTGCGCCGCCGCGTACGATTGCCTTGTCACGCTACGTCTGCCTGAGTGAGTACGACGCCAGCCTGCCGGCGGCCGTGGCCTATGGCCCGGAGAGCCTGCGCAACACCTTGCCCGAGGTGCTGGCCGCGCACGGGATGACGCAGTTGCGCATTGCCGAAACCGAGAAATACGCCCACGTCACCTTCTTCTTCAACGGTGGCCGCGAGGACGTCTGGCCGGGTGAGGAACGCATCCTGGTGCCCAGCCCGAAAGTGGCCACCTACGACATGCAGCCGGAGATGAGTGCGCCGGAAGTGACCCGGAACCTGGTCGACGCCATTCGAAGCCAGCGTTTCGATGTGATCATCTGCAATCTGGCCAACCCGGACATGGTGGGCCACACCGGCGATCTGGCAGCGGCGATCCGCGCCGCCGAATCCATTGATGCGGCCTTGGGCGACATCGTCGCGGCCTTGCGTTCCGTGGGTGGAGAAATGCTGCTCACGGCTGATCACGGCAATCTGGAAATGATGCGCGACCCCACCACCGGCCAACCACACACGGCCCACACCACTGGACCTGTGCCGCTGGTGTATCTGGGACGTGCGGCGAGCCTGGGCACCGACGGCTCGCTGCGCGATGTCGCGCCCACCCTCCTGCACCTGCTCGGCATGCCGCAGCCGGCCGACATGAGCGGGCGCAATCTGGTCGCATTCGCAGGCGATTGAGCGCGTGCCGGGTGAGCGTGCCAGCACCGCCATGAAGCTCTCCATGAACCCAAGCGATAAGTTATTGATTCGTCATCGCGAGCGCAGCGAAGCGATCCAGCACCTTGGCTCCGAATTTCTGGATTACAGACTGCCTCCTGCAGTCTGCCCTCCGGGCCATTCGCGATGCGAATGTTCGCTCCGGCATCCATGCCTACGCAGTGCCACGGCCCTTCGGGCCTCGCCATGACGGTTGGGTGTCAGGTTCATGGCCCGTGGGCATTTTCGGAACGGAAAAGGGATCTCGCGATGAGCGGAAGGTGCTTGCTCATTGCAGGCGTGTTGCTGCTGTCGGTGGGACTGGTGCATGCCGCCACCGATACGCCCTCGCGTGCCGCACAGGAGGCCGAGGCGCAGCGCAAACTCGATGGCGTGCGCGCCCAGATCGCAAGCCTGACCGAACAGCGCAATGCGCTTGACGGCGAACGCAACGAAGCGGCTCGTGCCTTGCGCGAAGCCGATCGCAGCGTCAACAGCGAGAGCCGCGCACTGACTGAAATCGATGCGCGCATTGCCACGCAGGAATCGGAACTGGCTGAGCTCGAAGTCAAGCGCGGTGAGTTGAACACGCGCCTGGGCACGCAACGCGAAGCCCTCGCGACACTGTTGCGATCGGCCTACGCCCTGGGCCAGCACGAACAGCTCAAGTTGCTGCTGGCGCAGGATCGAATCGAATCACTGGCGCGGGTAATGGCCTACAACCGCTACTTCCAGCGCGAGCGCGTGGGCCGCATCGATGGCTTGATGGATGAACTCGAAGCCCTGGCCCGCATCGTGCAGCAGGTACGCGAGCAACGCCTGGCCTTGGATGCCAGTCGCACCCAGCAGCAAGAACGCATCGCGGTGCTGGAGTCCCAGCGCGAAGAACGACGCGCACTGGTCGCTGGTCTGGATTCGCGCTTCAAGGACGCCAACGCGCGTTTGCAGGCCTTGGGCCGTGACGAGCGCGACTTGACCGCGCTGCTGGAAAAACTGCGCGACATCTTTGCCGACATTCCCGATCAGCTCGATGAAGTCAAACCCTTTGGGCAACGTCGCGGGCAGCTGTCGATGCCGGTGAAAGGCAAGATTCTGTCCGGGTTTGGCGGACGATTGCCGGATGGCCGCATCAGCCACGGTTGGATGATCGCGGCCGAAGCCGGTACGCCCGTACAGGCCATTGCACACGGGCGCGTGGCGTTTTCCGATTGGATCAAGGGTTACGGCTTGATCGTCATCCTCGACCACGGCGATGGCTACATGAGCCTGTATGCACAAAACGACAGCCTGCGTCGCGAGGTGGGCGAATGGGTCAACGCCGGCGATGTCCTTGCCAGCGTGGGCAGCTCGGGCGGCCAGAGCCGACCGGCGCTCTATTTTGAACTGCGCCGCGCCAGCGAGCCCATCGATCCGCATGGATGGTTCCCACGGCGTTGATCTGGCACAGCGTGCGTGCAAACGCCATGCCATAATTTGCGGATGAATCCGTTCGCACCTTTGAAGCACATCAGCACGCTGGCCTGCCTGGCCCTCCTGCCCATGTCGGTACCGGCACAGACCGCGGCCGAGGCGCCCACAAGCGCATCCGAACCGGCCAGCGCGACTCAAAAACCGCAGGACGCGGTGAGCCTCGACGAGATCAAGCGATTTGTCGCGGTGTTCCGTGCGGTCAAGGCCGGTTATGTCGATCCAATCGACGACAAAACCCTGATGCGCGCCGCCATTCGTGGCTTGTTGCTGGATCTGGATCCACACAGCGCCTACCTCGACGCCGATCAGTCGCAAGCCCTCAACGAAGCGGCCAGCGGTGCCTATGACGGTTTGGGCCTGGAAGTCGTGCAGCAACCCGATCGCAGTCTGCTGGTGATTGCGCCGATCGACGACACACCGGCCGCCAAGGCCGGCATTCGTGCCGGCGATGTCATCACCGCCATCGATGGCAAGTCGATCATGGCCGATGGCGTGGATGCGGCGATCGACTCGATGCGGGGTGAAATCGGCACCCAGATCCGACTCACGGTCAGCCGCGAATCGGCCTCCGAACCGTTGGAAATCACCCTCACGCGCGCCACCATCCGGGTGTCGAGCGTCCGTGTCCGGGCATTGGAGCCCGGCTATGCCTATCTGCGTATTTCCAGCTTCCAGAACAACACCGGCCTTGATTTGGAACGCAAGCTCAAGGCCCTGATCGCCGAGTCCAAGACGCCGCTCAAAGGTCTGGTACTGGATCTCCGCAACAACCCCGGTGGCTTGCTCAATGCGGCGGTGGAATCGGCCGATGCCTTTCTCGATGCCGGCCTGATCGTGAGCACACGCGGGCGCGTGGAGAGCTCACGCAACGAAGTTTCCGCGCACAAGGGTGACGTGCTCGATGGCGCACCGATCGTGATCCTGGTCGATGGTGGCACCGCCAGTGCCGCCGAAGTCCTGGCCGGTGCCTTGCGCGATCATCGCCGCGCGCTGGTGCTTGGGCGGCCAACCTTCGGCAAGGGCTCGGTGCAGACCGTTCTGCCGCTGGACAATGGTGATTCGGTCAAGCTCACCACGGCGCGTTACTACACCCCGAGCGGGGATTCGATCCAGGCCACCGGCATCATTCCCGATGTGATGCTGGATGAACGCGTCGCCGAGTTGGAGGATTCCAACTACCAGCCGCCGACCGTGCGCGAACGCGATTTGCCCGGCCACCTCAAGGGCGAGAACGAAACCACCGAATCGACGACCGATCCCACTGCCATTGCCGTCCAGCCGCTTCCCGAAGAGTTGAAAGACCCCGGCGTGCGCGAAGCCCTCAACCTGCTCAAAGGTCTGGCCGTGTTTGCGCCACGCAAACCGGCGGCGAAGTAGGCCTCACGCCGCCAAGGCGAGCTTCAGCCACTGCGCCAGGTCGTTGAAGCGCGGATCGGGACGATCCTCGGGCCAACACAGCAGCCAACGCGCGGAGGTCGAAACAAAGCCCCAAGGCGCAACCAGTCGCCCGGCGGCGAGGTCGGCGCGCACAAGCGGTTCGGGCGTGATGGCGATGCCGAGGCCGGCGCTGGCCGCTTCCAACAGGTAATACAGGTGATCAAAGCCGGCGCCCAGACGCAGCTGCTCTGGGTCAAGGCCGTGGGCGCGCGCCCAGAGCGGCCAGGCTTGCGGGCGCGAATGGGTGTGCAGCAGCGCCTGTTCGAGCAAGGCGTGTGCAGGCTGGCCTTGCAGCGCGTGTGCCGCAGGATGCTCGCGTGCCAACACCGGGCCGATGCGCTCGACCGCCAATTCCTCAAGCGCCCACGTGGCCGGCCACGGTGGCTCGGCCAGCAACAAGGCTGCATCGAGTCCGCTCAGCGCGGCATCGGGCGTCGATTCCTGCGCCGACAGGTGCAGGGGCAACTGCGGCAAGGCCGCTTGCAACTGCGGCAGGCGCGGGATGATCCAGCGCGCCAGCACGCTGGCCGAACACCCCAGCACCAACGCGTGTTGTGATTGCTCGCGATGCATTCGGCCAATCGCATCGACGATGGATTCAAAGGCGTTGCCACTGACGTCTGCCAGACGTCGTGCAGCGGGGGTTGGAATCAGGTTGCGGCCGTGGCGCTGAAACAGCTCAAAGCCCAATTCGTCCTCCAGCAGCCGCAATTGGCGACTGATGGCACCATGGGTAACGTGCAAGGCCTCGGCCGCGCGGCTGGCTCCGCCCAAGCGCACGGTGGCCTCGAAGGCGCGCAGGGCATTGAGCGAGGGTAGCTTGCGTTGCATGTGAGATTTACTGACAAGGCCTTGCAATCATATCGCTTATCAAGGCCAATTTGATCCATTAACCTTACACATTCACGCACATCAGAGTATCGCCCGTGGCCGAGTTTCCCGACTTCAACGCCTTTCCCGATGCACAGGGCCACTTTGGCCGTTTCGGCGGCAGCTTCGTGGCCGAAACCCTGATGCATCCCTTGCAGGAATTGACCGAGGCTTGGCTGAAGTACCGCGACGATCCGGAATTCCTGGCCCAGCTCGATGCCGACCTGCGCGATTACGTGGGTCGCCCCAGCCCAATCTATTTCGCCCGTGGCCTCACCCGCAAAATCGGCGGCGCGCGCATCCTCTTGAAGCGCGAAGACCTGAACCACACCGGCGCGCACAAGATCAACAACACCGTCGGCCAGGCCATGCTCGCCCAACGCATGGGCAAGACCCGCATCATCGCCGAGACCGGAGCCGGCCAGCACGGCGTCGCCAGCGCCACCGTGGCCGCGCGCTTGGGACTTGAGTGCGTGGTGTACATGGGCGCCACCGACATCGAGCGCCAGAAGATCAACGTCTATCGAATGACCCTTCTGGGCGCCAAGGTCGTGCCAGTCACATCCGGCTCCAAAACGCTCAAGGACGCACTCAACGAAGCCATGCGCGACTGGGTCACCAACATCCACGACACCTTCTACATCATCGGCACGGTCGCCGGCCCGCATCCGTATCCGATGATGGTGCGCGATTTCAACGCCGTGGTCGGGCGCGAAGCGCGCCGCCAGATGCTGGATCGCTACGGCCGCCTGCCCGATGCCATCACCGCCTGCGTCGGCGGTGGCAGCAATGCCATCGGCCTGTTCCACGCCTTCCTCAATGATCATGCGGTGCGCATCGTCGGTGCCGAAGCCGCCGGCGATGGCATCGATACCGGCCGTCACGCCGCCTCGCTCTCGGCCGGCAGGCCCGGCGTGCTGCACGGTAATCGTACCTATCTCTTGTGCGATGACGATGGACAGATCACCGAAACCCATTCGATTTCCGCCGGCTTGGATTATCCCGGTGTCGGCCCCGAGCACAGTTTCCTCAAGGACGCCGGTCGCGCCGAATACGCCGGCATCACCGATGCCGAGGCACTGGAAGCCTTTCACCTCTTGTGTCGCACCGAAGGCATCTTGCCGGCGCTGGAATCCAGCCACGCCGTCGCCCAAGCCATCAAGCTTGCGCGAGAACTCCCCAAGGACGGCTTGGTGCTGTGCAACCTTTCCGGACGCGGCGACAAGGATGTCCACACCATCGCCCAGCGCGAAGGCATCGAACTGTGAACTGCCGGGAATCGAGAATGGGGAATCGGGAATGGCAAGAGCGGGGCTCGTCGCCACGATGAAGTGCCCGAAATCCCTGCAGCGCGTTTGCGCTGGCCAAGTCCTCATGGATTCCCCCAGTCCAATCGATTCCCCATTCCCCATTCCCCATTCCCCATTCCCCATTCCCCATTCCCCATTCCCCATTCCCCATTCCCGATCAAGTCCATGAACCGCATCGATACCCGCTTCAACGAACTCAAGGCCCAAGGACGCACCGGCCTGATCCCGTTCATCACCGCTGGCGACCCGTCGATCGAGGCGACCGTGCCGGTCATGCACGCGCTGGTGGATGCCGGTGCCGATGTGCTGGAACTGGGTGTGCCGTTTTCCGATCCCATGGCCGATGGTCCGGTGATCCAGCTCGCCAGTGAGCGCGCCTTGACGCGTGGGGTGACGACCGACACCGTGTTCGGCTTCGTGCGCGAATTTCGCAAGACCGATGCGGCAACGCCGGTGGTGCTGATGGGCTACCTCAACCCGTTCGAGACCTATGGCCCCGATCGCTACGCACGTGCCGCCGCCGAGGCGGGCATCGATGGCCTGTTGCTGGTCGATAGCCCACCGGAGGAAAGCGCGGATACCCGTGCCGTGCTCGAATCCCATGGCCTTCACCAGATCTGCCTGGCCGCGCCTACCAGCGGGCCGGAGCGGCTGGCGCGCTTGATGCAGGGCAGTCGCGGCTATCTCTACTACGTGTCGTTCGCCGGCGTCACCGGTGCCGCGCACCTGCAACCGGAAGCCGTGCGCGAAGCGGTGTCGGCGATCAAGCAACACCGCGATCTACCCGTGGCGGTGGGCTTTGGCGTTCGTGACGGCGAATCCGCCCGCGCCATCGCCGCGGCCGCCGACGCCGTGGTGATCGGCAGTGCCTTGGTGCAGACCCTGACCGATGCGCGGGACCCCGCTGATGCCGCCGCCCGCGCACGCGCCTTTCTTGCGCCGATTCGTGCGGCGCTGGATGCGAATTGAGGCCACTGCGTTCGCTCGAACCGTGCCTTCGAAACCGTGATTGGATGCGGCCTTTGAAGTGCAAGTCATCGACACTTCATTTTCCCAGGATTGTCATTCTGAAGCGTCGGCTCGGTCCTTCGTGAGCCAGCACCATCGTTACCGCCCGGAACAAGCCGTGTGCGATATAGGCTCGTAGGTCATCTGGTAGTGCGTCAGGCGAGTGGTCACTACGGAACCCACGTGGCAAGCTTTCGTCGGCGCACCACGGGTGCCGACCCGCGACTGACGTATCCGACGTATGGGCGTCGGTCGGCGTAGGGTGGATAAGGCCACGGGCCGCATCCACCGTTCCATGTCGCACTGCGGCGTGCCCTGTTGGCTCTGGCGGATGCACTGCGCTAATCCGCCCTACCCCCTGACCTCGGGCCGGGCAGTGGCATTACACTGCCGCTTTGGATTTCGATGAGCGTCCATGAGCTGGCTGAGCAAATTGATGCCTGCGCGCATCCGCACCGAGAGCGGCACCAAGACCGGTTCGGTGCCTGAAGGATTGTGGGAAAAATGCGAAAGTTGCGCGGCGGTGCTGTACAAGCCCGAGTTGGAGCGCAACCTGTACGTGTGCCCCAAATGCGGTCATCACATGGTGATCGCGGCGCGCTATCGCCTGGATGCGCTGTTCGATCCCGACAGCGCACAGGAGTTGGACGAAAACCTGGCGCCGGTGGATGCGCTCAAGTTCCGCGACTCCAAGAAATATGCCGATCGCATCAAGGCGGCGCAGAAGCAGACGGGCGAGAAAGATGCCCTGATCAGCATGCACGGGCAGTTGAAGGGCCGGCCCTTGACCGCCTGCGCCTTCGAGTTCCGCTACATGGCCGGATCGATGGGTTCGGTCGTGGGCGAGAAGTTCACCCGCGCCGCTGAATACGCACTCGAACACCGCACGCCATTGGTGTGTTTTTCCGCCACCGGCGGCGCGCGCATGCAGGAAGGCCTGTTCTCGCTGATGCAGATGGCCAAGACCTCCGCGGCACTGGCGCGGATGCGTGAAGCGGGCTTGCCGTATGTTTCGGTGTTGACGCACCCGACCACGGGTGGCGTGTCGGCCAGCCTCGGCATGTTGGGTGATCTCAACCTGGCCGAGCCCAAGGCCCTGATCGGCTTTGCCGGCCCGCGCGTGATCGAGCAGACCGTGCGTGAAACCTTGCCGCAAGGTTTCCAACGCAGTGAATTCCTGCTCGAACATGGCGCGATCGATGCCATCGTGGATCGGCGCGAATTGCGCGAAAAGCTCGCCAGCATGCTGGCCTTGTTGATGCGCGCGCCGATGCCGCCGGCCTCGGTCGAAGCCAATGCGGGCTGATCGAGCATGACGGCCAAGCGATATTTCGGAACCGACGGCATTCGTGGCCGCGTCGGTGAAGGCCCGATTTCGGCCGATTTCGTGCTCAAGTTGGGCTGGGCGGCGGGTCGTGTGCTGGCGCGCGACGGACGCCGGCCGGTATTCGTGATCGGCAAGGACACCCGCATCTCCGGTTACATGTTCGAATCCGCACTGGAAGCTGGATTGGTCGCCGCCGGTGCCGATGTGCGCCTGCTCGGGCCCATGCCCACACCGGGCGTAGCGGTGCTGACGCGCTCGCTGCGCGCCGATGCCGGCATCGTGATTTCAGCCTCGCACAACCCGCACGAGGACAACGGCATCAAGTTTTTCTCCGGCCGTGGCGAAAAGCTCGACGATGCCACCGAGTTGGCCATCGAAGCCCTGCTCGATGAAGCCTTTTCCACCGTCGCGTCCGAGCACCTCGGCAAGGCCGTGCGCATCGAAGACGCCGATACCCGCTACGCCGAGTTCTGCAAGGCGACCACGGCAGATGACTTCTCGCTCGCCGGTCGACATTTCGCCGTCGATGCCGCGCACGGGGCCAACTACCAACTCGGCCCGCGCGTGCTGCGTGAACTGGGCGCCAAGGTCTCCAGCATCGGCACCGCACCGGATGGCCTCAACATCAATCGCGGCGTCGGCTCCACCCATCCCGAAGCCTTGTGTGCGCTGGTGCGCGAGAGCGGCGCCGAGTTGGGCATCGCCTTTGATGGCGATGGTGACCGCGTGCTGTTCGTGGATCGTGCCGGAAACCTCGTCGATGGCGACGCCTTGATCCACATTCTCGCCAAACAGTGGCACGACACCGGCCGTTTGCGCGGGCCGGTCGTCGGCACCTTGATGACCAACTACGCACTCGAACGCAGCTTGGGCGAGCGCGGCATCGGCTTTGTTCGTACCAAGGTCGGCGATCGCTACGTGCATCAAGCCTTGAAGGAACATGATGGTGTACTCGGCGGTGAAGCCTCCGGCCACATTCTGTGCCTGGATCGCGTCACCACCGGCGATGCCATCGTCAGCGCGCTGCAAGTGTTGGAGGCTTTGTCCGCCAGCGGCCAGACGCTGGAGCAAGCACTGGCCGACTATCAGCCGCTGCCGCAACGCACCGTCAATGTTCGCTTTGCGGGCGGTGATCCGCTGAACCATCCAAACGTCATTGCCCGTCGCGAACAGGCCGAGCGTGATCTGGCCGGGCGCGGGCGCTTGGTGTTGCGCGCTTCGGGCACTGAACCTTTGATCCGCGTGACCGTGGAAGCTGATGATGCCGACTTGATGCAGCGCGTGCTGGATCAACTCTCCAGTGCGGTGCTGGCCGCGGTGTGAGCGGTTGATGCAGTAGGCAGGGCGTGGGCGGCGAGATTATGCTCGCGCTTTCACTTTGCCGGATGAGGCGCCATGAGCTCTGCCATTCCCACCCTGGATATTCGCCGTTTTGATTCCGACCGCGAGGGTTTTGTCGCCGACCTCGGTGCCGCGTATCGACAATGGGGCTTTGCCGGCATTCGTGGCCACGGCATCGAGCCGGCCACCATCGCGGCGGCGTATGACGCCTTCAAAGCGTTCTTTGCTCTGTCCGATGACACCAAGCGTCGCTATCACGTGCCGGGTGGCGGCGGCGCACGCGGTTACACGCCGTTCGGCATCGAAACGGCGAAAGGTTCCAAGCATTTCGATTTGAAGGAGTTCTGGCACGTCGGACGCGAGTTGCCGCCAGACAGCCGCTATCGCGGTGTGATGACCGATAACCTCTGGCCGCTCGAAGTACCCGAGTTCAAGGCGCGGGCCGTGGCGCTGTACGAGGCGCTCGATGACCTGGGCAGTCGTGTACTGTCGGCGCTCGCCTTGCATATCGGACTGCCGGCGAACTGGTTTGCCGACAAGACCGACGCTGGCAATTCCATCCTGCGACCGATCCACTACCCACCGATCACGACGCCCGATGTGCCCAACGTGCGCTCGGGCGCACACGAGGACATCAACCTCATCACCCTTCTGGTCGGGGCCAGCGCCGAGGGCTTGCAAGTGCTCTCGCGGCAAGGCGAATGGGTGCCCTTCACCGCCGATGCCGACACCATCGTGGTCAACATCGGCGACATGCTGCAGCGGCTCACCAACCACGTGTATCCGTCCACCACCCACCGCGTCGTCAATCCGCCGGGTGAGAAATCGCGACAGCCGCGCTACTCGGTACCGTTCTTCCTCCATCCCAATCCGGATTTTCTGATCGACGTACTGCCCTCATGCATCAGCGCCGACAACCCCAATCGCTATCCCGAGCCGATCACCGCGCAGGGCTATCTCGAAGAGCGTCTGCGTGAAATCAAGCTCATCTGAGCGCCGGCTCAAGAGTCAGCCTTGATGCGCGTCGGACTTCTTTTCGGCGTGTTGTCAGGGGCGCTGTGGGGCGTCGTGTTCCTGTTCCCCGCCCTGTTGCCGCAGTTTCCGCCCATGCTGCTCAGCATCGGGCGCTACCTGCTGTACGGCGTGGTGTCGGTGGTGCTGGCCGCGCCGTGGCTGCCATCACTGCTGGGACGACTTGAGCGCAAGGATGCCTGGCTACTGCTCGAATTGGCATTGACCGGCAATCTCATCTATTACGTGTTCCTTGCCAGTGCGGTGCAGTGGACCGGCGTGGCGGCCACGTCGTTGATCATCGGTGCCACGCCCGTGCTCATCACCTTGCTGGGCCGTGGCGACCATCAGGCACCACCGATGCGGCAACTGGTGCTGCCTTTGTTGCTGGTGTTGGCGGGCGTGGCCTGCATCAACTTCGACACCCTCAACTCGGCGCACGCGCAGGTGCGTCCCCTCGGCGAGCGCTTGCTGGGCATGGCCTGCGCCATCGCTGCGATGGCGAGCTGGTCGTGGTACGCCGTGCGCAATGCGCGTTTCCTGAAATCGCAGGCCCGCTTTGACAGCAATCAATGGGCCTTGCTGGGTGGTATCGCAACCGGCCTGGTGGCGGGCCTGCTCTGGCTGCTGCTGTGGAAGCTGTGGCCAGAATCGGTGACGCCACAAGGCCACGATGCGCCGCCGTGGCTGCGCTTCTGGCTGCTCAACCTGTTCCTCGCGGTCGCCTGTTCATGGCTTGGAAACGCCTTGTGGAACGCGGCCACACGGCGCTTGCCCTTGACCTTGGGTGGCCAGATGTTGGTATTCGAAACCCTGTTTGCCATGTTTTATGGCTTCATCTGGGCCAAGCGCTTGCCCACCATGCTGGAATACACCGCGATCGTGCTGCTGGTCAGTGGCGTGGTGGCCATGGCGCACCGACACGCCATTCCGGCACGGCCAGTGCCGGCACATTGACGGGCCGTACCGGCTTGGGAATCTGACAGGGAACTGGGGAAGGCCCAAGCCACCGTGATCCGTCGAATCGAGCCCCGCAGTGGTGGCACCCTTGAACCGGTGTTTGCCGAATGCGGCGAGATCAGGCGGATTCAATCGCCGTGCGATGGCACGCACGGCACAGGCTCACGGCTCGGGCGCCAGGTCCAGCAAGGCCAGAACCGCCACGCGCAGGCTGGCGCGCAGTTGCGCCAAATGCTCGGTCGCCAGCGGCGAACCAAATTGCGAGCCGGGCAGATGCTCCAGTTGCAAAGCGGCATTGGCAAGGTCGGTTACGCCCAGCGCCAGCGCCGATGAGCGCAGGAAGTGCGCGGCCTGGTTGACTTCGCCGACATCGCCACGCTCGTGCCCGACCTCGATACGGCTCAGCAATGCCGGCGCGTCCGCCGCAAACAGGCGGATCAGTTTGGACGTGCTGCCGGGCTGGCTTTCATCCAGCGTGTGCAGCAGCGCGATGGCATCCGGGTTCAGTGGCGTGGAGGAAGTCATGGTGGCGGTCTCGACGAAAATGACACGAGCACTGCAAGTGTGGCTCAGGATAACGTGACGGGCCGCAAATTTCCTGCGGCCCGTCCCAGTGCGCTCCTTGATTGGATCAACGCGCCTCGAGCTTGGCTTCGAGCTTGCGGATCACCGGTGCCAACGCCGCACGATCGAAACGTGCGACCGACTTGGCGCGCACATTCAGCACGCCCTGCCCAGCCAGTTGCGCCGCCAGACCGCCGTCGGGGCCACGCTTGTTGCTCTTGGCAGGTCCTACACCCTCCTGCACGAACGTCCGGCTGGCGCTGCGGAAAGTGCGTGCCGGATAGGCGGTGTAGTCGTCGGGATTGCGGCCCTGCGGGTACAGGGTGAACTCGCCCGAACCATCGTTGGTACCCATCTTCATGACATAGAGGGCATACCACTGTTGCCCACTGTAGATCCCATCCTTCACGACGTTGACATGCAGGCCGGTGGGCGATTCGAAGTAACCCACGGCATCGTGGTAGGTGAGCGCATAGTTGCTGCAACCGCCAATCTGCGCATCTTCCGGGCGGCAGCCTTCGTAGTACCAGTCGCCACTGTCCTTGTAGTAGTCATCGAACACCATGACATCGCCGCTGAAGGGATAGTCGGCATCGGACGAAGACAAATCGATGCTGACCTGCCATTCGCCAAGCATCTTTCCGGCGCTGATCGGGAATCCTGCGGCGTCTTCATAGCGTACGAAGTAGAACTCGTGGCGCTCGATGGGAATGCTGCGCCCGTTCGGCCAGGTCAAGGTCGCACGTCGATTATTGTTGGGATCGAACACGATCTTGAGTCGTCCATAGCCTTCCATCGTGGGCCGGCCGCTGTAGGGACTGCCCATCGGCTGCACGTTGTAGGCACTGAGCAAGTCGGCTTCGAAATAGGCATTGCCCTGCAAGCGCCCAGCGGCGGTAAACCATTTCGTCTCACCCGTAGGAGAACCGCCATACACCAGCACCGCCATGAAGTCGTCCTGGACTTCGATGGCATAGCCGGTACCGGATTCCGCCGGATTCCACCAAAGGCCGCTCTCGGGCTCGTAGGCACTCGCCGTGTGGGCAAACAGGGCTGCGATGCCGGCCAGCAACAAGGGAACGGTAATCCGCATGACGTACTCCTGAGGTGTCGGGAACGACGCGTCCAAACTAACAGTTGCCGCTTAATCGGTTTTGAATCTGAACGCCGCAGCGGACGCGCGCGGGCATTACGTTCAGCTTTTCGCCCGATCGATCCAGCGCAGCAAGGGCTTCCAGTCGGCCTGATGCGAGCGCAGATTCTCCGACTGAAAATCGAACAGGCTCTTGCCCAAGCCCGCTAGCAAGACATAGGCCTGCGTATCACGCAACTGCGCGACCAGCTTGCACGGCCAGCCCGACATCTGCTCGACCGCTTGTTGCGAGGCATGGGTCCAGGGCTTCAGACGATTGGCGACCACGCCGATGCTCACCTCCCCACGCGCTACACGCGGCACATCCGCCAGCGCGTCGAGAAAGCGCACGGTGGCTTCCATGTCCAGCACCGAGGGCAGGATCGGCACCACGATGGCATCGGCCACATCGATGAAAGCAGCCAGTTGCTTTGGCATGGCGCCGGCGGGTGCGTCCATCACCACATGGGTCGCCTGCGCGGAAACCTGCGTACGCCAATGGCGTCGCGTGCCGTCAACACCCTGCACCGGCGCCGTTGGCACCTCGCGCCGAATACACCAGCTAAGGGCCGATCCCTGTGGGTCGACATCGACCAAGGCCACGGTCTTGCCCCGTGTGGCGTAGTGCCCGGCCAGATTGGTCGAGACGGTGGTTTTGCCAACCCCGCCCTTGGTACTGGCCACCAAGATGCGCGACATGCTCTCCTCCCACTCCTTGATTCGTGCGCCCTACTTTGCCAGACCTGCGTTGCCCTCGCCCGCTAAACTTGTGCGATGCACGATCCCGCCACCTCACGCCCCTGCAATATCGCCGCCGCCTTGCCAGACATGGCAGTGCGCCAACCGGATGCGGTCGCCATTCGCTGCCCGTCCGGCCGCGATGCGCAAGGCCTTGTGCGCTACGACACCGGCCTGACAAGCGGCGAACTCGATGCACGCTCCGATGCCATCGCGGCAGCACTCACGCGCATCGGCATCGTGCGCGGCACCCGCACCGCGTTGATGGTGCGACCTTCACCGGAACTGTTCCTGCTGATGTTCGCCTTGTTCAAGATCGGCGCGGTGCCGGTGTTGATCGACCCGGGCATCGACAAGCGCGCCCTGCGCCAATGCCTGAATGAGGCCGCGCCGGACGCCTTCATCGGGATTCCGCTGGCGCACGCCGCACGCCTCGCGCTCGGTTGGGCGCGGCGCAGCGTGAGAATCTGCGTAACCGTCGGACGGCGCTGGTTCTGGGGTGGTTTCAGCCTGAAGCAACTGCTGAAAAACACCGATGTGAGCGGCTTTCGCATGGCCGCCACGGACGGCGATGACGTGGCCGCCATCCTGTTCACTTCCGGCTCCACCGGCGTGCCCAAGGGCGTGGTCTACCGGCATCGGCATTTCGTGGCGCAAGTAGAGATGCTGCGCGCGATGCTCGCCATCGAGCCTGGCGGCGTCGATCTGCCGACCTTCCCGCCCTTTGCCTTGTTCGATCCGGCGATGGGCCTGACCAGCATCATCCCCGACATGGACCCGACCCGACCGGCCAAGGCCGATCCGCGCAAACTGGTCGATGCCATCGAACGCTTCAACGTCACCCAGATGTTCGGCTCGCCGGCGCTGATCGATGTGCTGAGTCGTCATGGCGAACGTCACGGCCTGCGTCTGTCGAGCCTGAAACGGGTGATGTCGGCCGGCGCGCCGGTGCCGCCGGCGGTGATCGACCGGATGCAAACCATGCTGGCATCGGATGCTTCGATCTACACGCCCTACGGCGCCACCGAATGCCTGCCCGTCGCACTGATCGAAGGCCGCGAATTGCGCACCACCCGCGCCGCTACCGAAGCAGGTGCCGGCACGTGCATCGGCCGGCCTGTGCCGCCCAACGAAGTCCGCCTGATTGCGATCAACGATGCGCCGATTCCGGTCTGGAACGATGCGCTGCAGGTGGCAAAGGGCGAGATCGGCGAAATCGTCGTGGCCGGCCCGACCGTCACCGATGCCTACTTCAACCGCCCCGAGGCCACGGCCTTGGCGAAAATTTCAGAACCCCTTGCCGACGGTTCGAAACGCATCCTGCATCGCATGGGTGATCTGGCCTGGTTCGACGATGACGGCCGCCTGTGGTTCTGCGGGCGCAAAAGCCAACGCGTGGAAACCCGCAGCGGGCCGATTTATACCGAACAGGTCGAGCCGATCTTCAACACCCATCCCACGGTGCGCCGCAGCGCACTGGTCGGCGTGGGCGAACGCGGAACGCAACGTCCCGTATTGTGTGTGGAAGTACATCCGGGCCGGCGTGCCGATGCCGCACTTCGCGAAGAATTGCTCGCCATGGCACGCACCTACCGGCACACGCAAACCATCGAAACCGTCCTGTTCCACCCGCGCTTTCCGGTCGATATCCGCCACAACGCCAAGATCGGACGCGAGACGCTGGCACGCTGGGCCCGCCAGCAATTGGGGCGCCGCGCCTGATCCTGATCGACGTGCCGAAGCTTCAATGCCCAGCCATCACCCGCGCGACCCAATCACCGTAACCGGCCGCTTCCATCTGCTCCAACGGAATGAAACGCAAGGCCGCGCCATTGATGCAATAGCGCAGGCCGCCACGATCTTTCGGGCCATCGTCAAACACGTGCCCCAAGTGAGAGTCGGCGACATGGCTGCGGACTTCGGTGCGAACCATGTTGAACGAGGTGTCGCGATGTTCGGTCACCGCGTCGGTGGCAATCGGCTGGGTGAACGACGGCCAGCCGCAATCGGATTCGTACTTGTCGTTTGAACTGAAAAGCGGCTCACCGCTGACCACATCCACGTAGATACCGGCATCGAACAAGGTGGCATAGGCGTGGCTGAATGGCCGTTCGGTGGCGCCGCGCTGGGTCACATCAAACGCCTGCTGGCTGAGGGTTTGGCGCAAAGTGGCCTCGTCCGGCACGGTGTAGCGCGCGGCATCGGATCGCGCGGCCGATTGGCTCGCAGCCAGCGCGCTGGCCAGTGGTTTGTCGGCCAGGCCAAGATCCACGTGGCAATAGCCGTTGGGGTTTTTTGCCAGATAGTCCTGATGGTATTCCTCGGCCGGATCAAAGGCCTGCAGCGGTGCATTCTCGACCACGATGGGCTTGGCGAATTTTTTTTGTTCGCGCGCCAGTGCCGCCGCGATCACCGGCTGATCGGCGGGATCGGTGTAGTAGATGCCGGTGCGGTATTGGGTGCCGCGATCATTGCCCTGCCGATTGAGCGAGGTCGGATCGATGATGCGCAGGTAGTGCTCCAACACCTGGGCCAGCGTGATGCGCGCCGGGTCGTACGTGAGCTTGATGGTTTCGGCGTGGCCGGTGTCGTTGTGGACCACTTCCTGATAGCTCGGCTGGCGATACGTGCCGTTGGCATAGCCACTGACCGCATCGACCACACCGGGAATGCGTGCAAAGTAGCCTTCCACGCCCCAGAAACAACCACCGGCCAGATAGATTTCGCGTGTTTGCATGAGCTTTGACGGTTCCTTGTTTGACGTGCCTGCTGAATGAAACGCACCATCCGCCGGCGTGATGGCGTGAGTCGGATCGGCCAGCAGCGCCAGCGCATCCTCACGCGAAAGATTGCCCTTCACGATGCGCTGCAGTGTGCCCGAGGCATCCAGCACCGCCCAACTCGGATAGACGGCAATGCCCAAGTCACGCGCAACGCGCCCACCCGGATCGAGCAAGGTCGGTGGCGCACGTTCACGGAGCCCGGAAAACCAAGACGAAAACGCCGACGTTTCACGCTCGCCAAGGTAACCCGGCGATGCGACCGTGACCACGTTCGCACCGGCAAAAGCCTTGCTCGTGGCCCAGTCCGCAGTGTCTTCCAGCGTGGCCAAGCACGCCGGACACCAACTGGCCCAGAACTTCACCAGACTTGGCCGCCCCGGCACCCAAGGCGTCGCACCGTCATCGGATTGGATCGCCTGCAAGCGCTCGAATCGCTCGGTCAACGGCACGGCCGTGTGACCCACTGCCGTGTGCCCCGTTGCGGGCCTGGCGATGTAGTAGAGAAACACCGTGACTGGCACCAAGGCCAGCAGCAGTCCAAACACACGCGGCACGAAGATCAAAGGTTTCATGGAAGCACACACCGAAACCGCACAAGCATCGCGGGCATCTTATACCTACTCGTCAGGCCCGTCTTGTAGCAATGGAGCTTGCTCCATTGTCTGCCGAGCAAGCTCGGCAGCTACGTCACGTTCGGGCAATTTCACGGCCGGCTCGATAACGGCATCCACTCGACCACCACACACCATCTTGGGAAAACCGCGGTGCGCCCCGATAATGGGCAGATGAACACGCCATCCATTCTTCTCAATGCATCGCCCGATCAGGGCTTCCAGTTCCCCGGCGTCTTTGAACTCAGCGCCATGGGCGCGGCCGATGCCGGCCTGCACCTTAGTCTGCCGGATCTGCTGGAAGCGGCGGGAATCATCGTTCGGCGCGAGGACATCACGGTGCGGGAATCGAGCGGCGGGCGTTACGTGTCGGTGCGCATCGTATTCGAGGCCGGAAGCCGCGAACAACACGAGCAGGCGCATGCCGCCTTGCGTGCGCATCCGGATGTCAAATGGACGGTTTGATTCCCGAATCGCCCGATCCCGTACCGCAACGACAGGTATGGATTCGCGAACTGGGGCGGCAGGCCTACGAACCGATCTGGCACGCGATGCAGGCCTTCACCGATGCACGCGGCGATGACACCGACGATGAAATCTGGCTGGTCGAACACGAGCCGGTGTTCACCCTGGGTCAGGCCGGCAAGGCCGAACACGTCTTGGCGGCGGGCGAGATTCCGGTGATCAACGTCGATCGCGGCGGGCAAGTGACCTACCACGGGCCAGGCCAGATCGTGGCCTATCCGCTCATCGATCTGCGGCGACTCGGCATCGGCGTGCGGCAGATGGTGTGCCGCATCGAACAGGCCATCATCGATACGCTCGACGAGTGGAATATCACCGCCGTGCGCCGTGAAGGCGCACCCGGCGTGTACGTGGATGACGCCAAGATCGCCGCGCTCGGCCTGCGCGTGCGGCACGGCTGCACCTTTCACGGACTTGCCTTCAATATCGCCATGGACCTCGAACCGTTTTCGCGCATCAACCCCTGCGGCTATCGCGGCCTGGTCGTGACGCAAATGGCCGATTTAGGCGGCTCGTCCGAGCCGGCGCTGGTGGCACCGGTGCTGGTGCGTGAGCTGTGTCGACAACTGCAATTGGCGCCGGTGAACGCGCCTGCGTCCGCACGAGTTTAAGAACATTCCGAGCCACCCGACCGACGTGTCGGGCTCTTTCCGAGCTTGAACCGGCGCCTCACCGATCTCCGCAGCCTGGATCTTCGTCCCACGTGCTCGTCATGGCGGACTGAGCGGAAACATTCTTCTCGATCAAGATCGCCCGCCATCGTTGGGCCTCCATCTCAGCCCAACGCTGCGCTGCATCGCGCTCCGCTGACGACATCGACTCCGTACTGCGACTAAGAACTACTCCGGCCACTTGTCCAAGCGCATCATCACCGTAGACCTCACGCATCAAGAGTGCATAGCGCACGAACTGATCACGATCCGGCAAAGAGAGCCTCGGAAACTCTTCCAAACCCGGCAGCCACGAAGGGCTGTGAACCATCAGCATGCCTTCCAGTGCCAGTGGATCAGCCCGTCGAATGCCGTCCTGCAAGATGCCATAGGCGCGCGCGGACAAAAATTGCGGATAGATGAAATCGCTGCTTGCACCAAAGCCGCCGGGCGGGCCAAAGCTGCGCGGCAAACGCATCAGGCTGCCGTTCTGTCGTGACATCACGAGCAGCACTTTCTGCGCCGAGGTCATCCGATCGATGGCTCCTGCGGCCAGCGCATTGGCATCAGGCAAATGATCGGGCTTGATGCCCTCACACCACGACGACAGTGCTTGAGCGTTTTCCAGCGTGTTGGCGATGGAGGACACCATCATGTCCTGACTGATTCTCGCCTCTCCACCTTGTTCCAGATGCGTCTGCATTTGTTTGGCGCGCTGCAGGCGTTGTGCAACCGTCCGGCAAAGACGCGAGCTCACATACAAACGGCAGGCGGCTTCGGGATTGCCCTGCTTCGCCAAGGCTTCGAGTGTCTCAAGTTGTTGTGCCAGTGGAACATCGGCATCAGGCAGCGGTGTGTTCTCAGCCTTGGATTGATTCCTGTCACCGTTTGAAGCGGCATTCGCGTCGTGCACCGCAGGTGTGTTTGGCTCAGGAAGGCGAGGCTTGTCCCGTGCCGAATCGTGTTTCTCGGAAGCATACGTGGACGCTTCGCGTTCCCCCTTCACATACCAGACGAAGGCAAGACCAACTAACGCCACCACCAGAACCAACAGGGCAATGGATCGTCCGATCTTCACGCGACGAATATGGACCATGGATGGCATGACCGTAGCATCATGGGCAGGCGGGAGCACCAAAAAGTGGGAAATCCATACACCCAACGTACTCTGGCGGGGCCGAGCCTACCGAACAGAACTGAAGCATGTAATACCCACCGCCCACGCTCATCGGCAAGTCATAAGTTTCCCACCAGCACGTTGGCTCCACTGCTCGTCTTGCATCAGCACTTAGTACAGGCGCAATGCATCCAGCCAACAAAAAAGCACGCATCCAATGGCGAAAATGTGGTGTCCTCATCGAAAACTTCATTACCTACCCTCCTTGTTTCACCCCCGATCACAGTCTGCTACACGCTTTGAAATCCATCAACCATGCCGCCGCCGTGTGCCGCCGCCGTGACCGCCAAGCAGCCTGCATTGCAACAAGCAAGAGCCGAGGTGTTCTAAACCTTCTAAGCGGTGTCAAAGACTATCGGTTTGTTGCAACAAAAACGCATACCACTCGGCGGTTTCGCGGTAGCGTTCAAAGCGCCCCGACTTGCCACCGTGCCCGGCTTCCATGTGGGTGCGCAGCAACACCGGACGCGGGCCGGTATCGACGCTGCGCAGTTTCGCCACCCATTTGGCCGGCTCCCAATACTGCACCTGTGAATCCCACAGACCGGTGTCCACGTACATAGCCGGATAGGCCTGCACGCGCACCTGATCGTAGGGCGAGTACGACAGCATGTAGTGGTAGAACTCCGGTTGCTCGGGGTTGCCCCACTCGTCGTATTCGTTGGTGGTCAGGGGAATGCTGGTGTCGAGCATGGTGGTGACCACATCGACGAAGGGCACGCTGGCATTCATCGCCGCGTACTTTTCCGGTGCCAGGTTGGCCACCGCGCCGATCAACAAGCCGCCCGCACTGCCACCGGCCGCCGCCACGCGATCTGCGGACGCGTAGCCTTCGCGCACGAGAAAATCGGTGACGTCGATGAAGTCGGTGAAGGTGTTGATCTTCTTGAGCAGCTTGCCGTCTTCGTACCAGTGCCGACCCATTTCCTGTCCGCCACGCACATGGGCAATGGCGTACACCATGCCGCGATCGAGCAGGCTCGGCAGCGCCACGCTGAACCCCGGATCCAGCGAATTGCCATAGGAACCGTAGGCGTACTGCAAGAGCGCAGCCGTGCCATCGCGCTTGAATTCGCGTCGATGCACGATCGACACCGGAATCTTCGTGCCATCGCGTGCCGGTGCCCAGACGCGCTCGGTGACATAACGACTGGGGTCATAGCCGAGCACCGGCTCGGTCTTGAGCAGAGTGCGCTCACCATTGCCGACGTGTATTTCGTAGGTGGTGAAAGGCGTGGTCAGCGAGGTGTAGCCGTAGCGCAGCCACTTCGAATCCGCTTCGGCATTGATCGCCAGACCCATGCGATAGGCCGATTCATCGGCATCCACGAGGAAGGACTTGCCGTGTTTCGGCACCACACGCACGCGACGCAGGCCTTCGGAACGCTCTTCCAGCGCGAGAAAGTCGCGGAACAGTTCGAAGTTGCCGATGAAGACATCTTCGTCATGCGCGATCCACTCCTTCCAGCGCGCACGATCGCCAACATCCGCATCGGTCACGGTCATCAATCGGAAGTTGGGCGCGTTCCAATCGGTGCGGATCACCCAGCGACCATCGAGATGGTCGGCCGCATAGAGAAAATCACGCTGGCGCGGGGCGAACACGAAAAAATGCGAGGGATCGGCCAGCTCGGCACATCGCAGTTCGTTGGAAACGGTGTTTTCCAATTCGATGCACAGGTATTTTTCCGAGCGCGTGCGGCGAATGGCCATGTAGAAGGTGTCGTCGGCTTCCTCGTACACCAAGGCGTCCGACGCCACCGGCGTACCCAGCTGATGGCGTTTGACGCGTTTGCCGAGCAGGGTTTCCGGGTCGTTCTCGATGTAGTACAGGGTGTCATCGTCAGCGCCCCACTCCAGCATCGGGGCAATGCCTTCAATGCGATCGGCGTGTACCTTGCCACTGTCCAGATCCTTCACCCACAAGGTGTACTGGCGGCGACCGACGGTGTCTTCCACCCAAGCCAGGCGCCGGTTGTTCGGGCTGACTTCGTAACCGCCGATCTGGAAGTAGCCATTGCCCTCGGCCAGATCATTGCCATCGAGCAGGATTTCCTCCGGCGCGCCGGCCTGATCCTTGCGGCGCGCGTGAATCGGGTACTGCTGTCCCTCGACGAATCGGCTGTAATACCAATAGCCCTTGTAGCGATACGGCACGCTGGCGTCATCGGGCTTGATGCGCGCCACGATCTCGGAATAGATCGCTTCCCGCGTGCCGGTTACCGGCGCCAGCATGGCGTCGGCGTAGGCATTTTCGGCATTGAGGTAGGCGATGACCTCCGGGTTTTCACGGCTGTCATCGCGCAACCAGTAGTACGGATCCTCGCGACTGGCGCCAAATGGCGTCACCACGCGGTGCGGATGGGTCGCTGCCACCGGCGGAACGTGCCGGTCAGGCGTTTGAACGTTCATCGTTTCAGACTGGGGCAACACGGAACACCCCATCAAGATACTGCCGATGACGCTCAGGACAAGCCCGCCCCACCGCGCGACATTCATCATCGAGCTCCATTGCCCCCGAACAGGCGCTGCTTGAGGAAGGTGTAGGCCAAGGCCTGCATGTGTGCGCGCTGACGATTGTCGGCTGCGCCACCATGGCCACCTTCGATGTTTTCGTAATAGCTCACATCGTGGCCCTGCTGCTTCATGCGCGCGAACATCTTGCGGGCATGGCCGGGATGCACGCGGTCATCGCGGGTAGAGGTGGTGAACAGCACCGGCGGATAGTGCACGTCGGCCTTGACGTTCTGGTAGGGCGAGAAGGTCTGGATGAAGTTCCAGTCATCGGTATCGGGATTGCCGTATTCGGCCATCCACGAAGCCCCGGCCAGCAGGTGGCTGTAGCGCTTCATGTCCAAGAGCGGCACCTGACACACCACCGCGCCGAACAACTGCGGATACAGCACGGTCATGTTGCCCATCAAGAGACCGCCATTGCTGCCGCCCTGGATGCCGAGGTGCGCGGGCGTGGTGACCTTGCGTGCAATCAGGTCTTCGGCCACCGCCGCGAAATCTTCATAGGCGCGCAGACGATTTTCCTTGAGCGCGGCCTGATGCCAGCGCGGGCCGTATTCGCCGCCGCCACGGATGTTGGCCACCACGTAGACGCCACCATCGGCCAGCCAACCACGTCCGGCCGCCGCGTTGTAGCCAGGTGTCAGTGAAATCTCGAAGCCGCCATAGCCGTAGAGCAAGGTCGGATTGTTGCCATCCAGCGCCATGCCCTTGGGCGAGACCATGAAGTACGGCACCTGGGTGCCATCCTTGCTGGTGGCAAAGTTCTGGCTGACCTCGAATCCACTGGCATCGAAGAAGGCCGGCAACTGCTTGAGCAACTGCGGCGCTTCGCCACCGATGGTGCCCAGATAGAGCGAGGTCGGCGTGAGGTAATCATTGACCGTCATGAAGAAGTCGTTGGATTCCTCGTCATCGACCGCGCTGACGCTCACCGTGCCGAGCTCGGGCAGGTTCGGCATCAGGGTGCGCTTCCACGTGTCCGCGGACGGCTCGACCAGATAGATGCGGTTCTTCACATCCTCCAGCACGTTGATGAAGTAGTGGTCCTTGGTGGCACCGAAGCCGGCCAGCGAGCTGTGTTCATCAGGTGCATAGACGACGGAAAAGTCGCGTCCGCCCGCCATGAACCTGTCCAGCTCGATCGCGAGCAAGGAGCCTTGCGGATGGGTCTTGCCGCCGGTAATCCACGGTTCGCGCAATTGCAGGGTCAGCCACTGCCGATACACGTTCTTCTCGGCACTGTTGGGTGCATCGATCTTGGTCAGGCTGCCGTCGGCACCGCGCAGATACAGTTCGTTGTTGTAGAAGGCGAGCGATCTATACACAAAGTCACGCTCGAAGCCCGGAGTCGAATCGTGCATGGCGCCCACCGCCATGTCGGTATCGCGCCCTTCGTACACCAGGGTGGCGGCACTCATCGGCGTGCCACGCTTCCACTCCTTGACGAGGCGCGCGTAACCCGAGGTCGTCATCGAGCCGGGGCCAAAGTCGGTCGACACGTACACCGTGTTCTCGTCGATCCAGCCGAGCGAACCTTTGGCCTCGGGACGGTAGAAACCATCGGCCACCCAGGTCTTGGTGGCCAGATCGAACTCGCGCGTCACATCGGCATCGGCACCGCCGCGCGACAGGCTCACCAGACAGCGCGTGTACGGCTCATCCTTGAGCTTGGGTCGCAAGCACGAAGCCCCATGCCATACCCAGTTCTCGCCCTCGGCCTTGTTCAAGGCATCCACGTCGATCAAGGTTTCCCACGTGGGATTGGCGCTGCGGTATTGGTCCAGCGTGGTGCGCCGCCAAATGCCGCGTTGGTGGGTCTTGTCGGTCCAGAAATTGTAGAAATAGTCACCTTGCTTGTAGACGTAGGGAATCTTGTCGTCCGAATCCAGAATCTTCAGGAGATCGTTCTCCAGGGTGGCAAAACCCGGTACCGACTCGATGGCCTTTTGGCTCACCGCATTCTGTTCGCGAACCCAGTTCAACGAGCGATCGCCGCCCACATCCTCGAGCCAAAGCCAAGGATCTTCCACCGCAGCCTCGGTTTGCGGCGAAGGCTTCACCGGCTCGGTGCCGGCACAGGCAGACAGCAATACGAACCCGGCGGAAAGCCAGGCAAAACGCAGATTCGACATGGGTTGGCTCCGTGAGTCATGGAAGGCGCACGCTACCACGGCATGCGGTGACTCGATTGGGCCTTTGGTCATGCCTGATCGTCAACGCGCACAGCCGCATGGCGAATGCGACTCGACTACCTGAACCCGTGCCGCCCACCCAACAAACATTTCTATCGCGTTGATTTGGCATGGTGATATGGAATCTTCTGCTTTATTGATCCAGCCCTCAAATGATCCGAACCTGGCGTAGCGACCGATCTGGCTCGGCAGGCAATGGAGCAAGCTCCATTGCTACGAAACAAGGACTGGAGCAACAGGATGCGGTGTGCGGATTCTGACCAACGTCCGCCTTCGACGATACCGCGAGCAGTGCTATTACTGCTCATGTCGACTCTGCATTTGCAAATTGTGACAATGCCTGCTGGCATGGCCCCACATCACCATGCCCAGTCGCCTTTGCCCCCATGCCCGACCCGTTATCCTCGCGCCTTCGTTCGCTCGCCCTCCCCAAATCGCAGTGGTGCAACACGCATGGCCTGGCTCTGTGCTTTCTGCTGTTTGCCACCACGCTGTTTGCTCCAACGGTCCACGCCACGTTCTTCGTGGTCTGCAAGACACCCATCGTCAACGATGAACCTGAAGCTCGATTCTGCTGGCTGGAATACTATGGCCATAGGGGTTTCAACGACATGCGCGAGTCAGTCCGTGACCCGGTGGGTCGCGGCGGTGGCAGCGGTGGCAGCATCGGCAACCCAGGCAACACCGTGCAGGTACGCGATGCGGCGGAGAAGGAGTGCGATGAGCGCGCCGGCAATCCCATCGTGATGACGACCGGCAACAAGATCGAATCGACCGTGGATTTTTCCAGCGCCGGCGAAATGGGCCTGCACCTGCGCCGCACCTATAACCACTATTGGACCTATCCCGGCCTGTTCGGCCTGCACTGGGTGAGCAGTTTCGACTATTCACTGGTGCCCCAAGGCACGAGCGTGTTGTGGGTACAGCGCCCGGATGGCCGCCGGATCAAATTCGTGTAGAACGGCGCGCAGCAGCGTTTCAACGAGGACAAGGCCGCGCCGCTGGCCTTCATCGAGCGCCATGCCGATGGCAGCTACACCCATCACACCGAAGACCAAACCCTCGAAACCTACGATGCCAACGGCTACGTGCAAACCCTCGCCAATCCGCACGGCATCGGCTGGGCCTTCAGCTACAACGGCAACTACCTGCAATCGGTGACTCATACCTCCGGGCGCGCGGTGACCTTCACCTGGACCAACGGACGTCTGACCGGCGTGACCGATCCAGCAGGAGAACCGTACCTCTACAGCTACGATGCCAATGCCTTCGGCGCAGGCCGACACCGGCTGGCCACGGTCACCCTGCCGGGTTCCACGGGGCAACCTGCTTCAGCTGCGACCCTGATCAAATACCACTACGAAAATGCCGCCTTCCCCGGCGCGCTGACCGGCCTTTCCTACGCGGGCGTACGCCATTCCACCTTCAGTTACGACACGCAGGGCCGCGCCATCTCAAGCCAGCACGCCGGACCGATGGGCGCGGTGGCGGTGCATGGGTTCCAATACGTCTGGCAACCCCACCACGCCGGTCAACCCGCCGCCCTTGCCGCCACCGCCGGGTGGCGAGTGCGACCCGATCCTGCATGTGTGCATCGAACCTCGACCGGCCTTTGATCCCAACACCGATCCGGCAGAACTGGCGCGCCGTGAAGGCATCGCCGAGGCCGCCATTGCCATCTTGTCCCAACCTCTGGCGCTGACCCAGGTCACCCACACCAATGCGCTCGGCAAACAAACGCTCCATACATTGAACGATGGTCGGATCACCCGCAGCGACGGATTGGCCTCGGCCCATTGCACCGCCTCCTGGATCGAGCGTGATTACGACGCGCACGGCTACCCCGAGCGCTTCACCGATGCCAATCTCAACGTGTCCCATTCCACCTTCAACACGCGTGGCCAGCCGGTCACCCTCGTCGAAGCCGAAGGCACGGCCCTTGCCCGCACCACCGAGTTCAATTGGGATCAAACCCACAACCGCCCGAACTGGATCGAGGTGCAGGGCGATCATCGCCAGAGTTTCGAGTACTGGGCGGATGGCCGCCTCAAGAAGCAAACCCTGCGCAACCTGTCGAGCACCGGCACGCTAAACGAAGATCGGGTGACGGAGTTTCATTACACCGCCCATGCCAACGGCATGGTCGCAACGGAAATCGTGGATGGTCCGCTGCCGGGCACGGGCGATGCCATCACCCGTACCTACAACACCCAAGGCGATCTGATTGAGGTGAAGAACAGCCTTGGCCACGCCATCACCTGGAGCCAGTTCAACGGTCGCGGCCAGCCCGGTCGCATCGTGGGCGTGAATGGCGAAGCCATCGAAGTTGACTACGATGCGCGAGGCCGAATACGGCGCCAGCGCACGTTCCACAACGGCGTTGCGACGGAAACCACCTACCGCTACGCCGCCTCCGGCCTGTTGGAATCCATCACCACGCCCGATGGCGTGACTGAAACCCACACCTACGACACCGCCCGCCGCCTCAACACGATCACCCGCAACACCCCCGATGGCAGCGTGGTGCGGACTCTCACTTACGATGCCGCCGGCAATATCACGCAGGACGAGCGTACGCTGGCCGGCCAGCTCATCGCCCGTCGCTACACCGATTACGACGAACTGGGCCGCGTCCGCGCCCGACGTGGCAACGACGGGCAAATGACGCGCTTCGAGTATGACCCCAACGGCAACGTCGAGCGCATCCGTCGCAGCCTCGGTGGCGACACCGTGCTTGATTACGATCCGCTCAACCGGATCAAGATGCAGACCGATGCCGAACTTGGCATCACCCGCTTCCAATACGACGCCGCCGACCGTTTGACCCAGCTCACCGATCCACGCAACTTCGTCGCAAGGTACGACTACGACGGCTTTGGCCAGTTATGGCAATACAGCCACCCTGATACCGGCACCACCACGCAAATCTGGAACACCGCCGGCCAGCGCACCATCGCCACCCGCGCCGATGGCACCACGATCAGCCATGCCTATGCCGATCCATTGGGCCGGCTCACATCCACCACCTACGGCAGTGGTACCCAAGCCCTCGTTCACAGCTTCACGTGGGATACCGGCACGGCCTGCGGCGCTGGCAAGAAAGGCCGCCTCTGCCGGATCGACGACCCGCACCAGCGCCTGGAGCTGGGCTATGACGCCTATGGCGCCCTCATCCTGCAACGCGCCACGATCGGCACAAGCACCTATCAGCACCGCTATCTACACGATGACCTGGGCCGCTTGCGCCTGATCGAGTATCCCGGCAATGTGCTGGTGGACTACATCCACACCCTGGATCAGATCACCGCTGTGAACGCCACCCTCAATGGCCAGTCGCGCCCGCTCGTCACCGGCACCCAACGGTACGGGGCCACCGTCCATGGCGCACCGGCCTTGATTCGGCACATCGAGCACGGCAACGGCGGCTATCGGGATGAGTACTTTGATCTTGACCAACGCCTGTTCGGCATGGGTTCCGATGTGGGCCACGGCATTGGCCTTGGGTTCGATGCCAATGGCCGGGTCGATGAACTGGTCAATTATGCCGACGGCAACTGGTCACAGAGTTACGGCTACGACGACATGGACCGACTCACGACCGTCACCTCGAACCTCGGC
>DASSYF010000028.1:0-21633 GCA_035703435.1 Chiayiivirga sp.
TGATGACCATCCAGGAAATGTCCACGGCCGTTCAACACCGGCTGCCGATCAAGCTTTTCATCATGAACAACGAGTACATGGGCATGGTGCGCCAGTGGCAGCAGTTGCTGCACGGTGGGCGCTATTCGCACTCGTACTCGGCCGCCCTGCCCGACTTCGTCAAGCTGGCCGAGGCCTTTGGCGCCAAGGGCATCCGCGTGTCCGACCCGGCACGACTGGATGCCGCCATCCAGGACATGATCGATCACCCAGGCCCGGTGATCCTCGATTGTCGCGTGAGCAAGGAGGAGAACTGCCTGCCGATGATTCCCTCCGGTGCCGCCCACAACGAAATGATCCTGCCCGACACCGCCGAAGCCGAAGTGACCGAAGCCGGTCGCATGATGGTCTGACCGAGAATCCCAATCATGTCCTGCCAAAACGAAACCTGCTGCCCCGACAATCCGCCCAAAACCAAACCTACCCAGCCGGCATCGGCGTACTTCCTGAGTGACGAAAAGCCACGTCCGGTGCGCGTCACGCTTTCGGTCCTGGTCGACAACGAGGTCGGCGCGCTCGCGCGCGTCGTCGGCCTGTTCTCGGGCCGCGGCTACAACATCGAGTCACTCACCGTGGGTGAAACCGATCATCAGAAGCACACCTCTCGCATCACCATCGTCACCTCCGGCACACCGCAGATCATCGCCCAGATCAAGGCCCAGCTTGGGCGCTTGATTCCGGTGCGACGGGTGGTCGATCTGTCGGTGGACAAGCCCGGTGTCGAGCGCGAAATGGCCTTGGTGAAAGTCTCCGGCAGTGGCGAGCAACGCGCGGAAATGCTGCGATTGTCGAACGTGTTTCGCGCCCACGTCATCGACATCACCCACACCAGCTTCACCTTCGAACTCACCGGCTCACCCACCAAGATCGATGCCTTCGTCGAGCTGATGATTCCGTTGGGGCTGGTGGAACTCAGTCGCACCGGCGTGGTGGCCATCGGTCGTGGCGATGAAGCGACCTGAGGTTCAGCCCACGACGTTGGGATGAACGGGCCTCACGATGCCCCCAGTTCGAGACCGATCGCATCGTCGCGAGGTCAGGCTCGTGCCATGACACTTCGCCCGGGGCTGCGGCGCGCTACAATTGCCTGCTGGCAGTTGCGGCCTCCCCTGCTGACCGAAGCCTCCCTCGATTCCGACTGACGGTATCGAGCCTGCTGCGTGTTGGCCGCCACGGTCAGCCCCATTTTTCCATTTGGCCGAGCTTTTGATGTTTGCGATTGGTACTGACCTGCTTTCCGACCTTGCGGCCATCATTCTTCTGGACCTGGTGCTGGCCGGCGACAACGCCATCGTCATCGCCATGGCCGCAAGCAGGTTGCCGCATGCGCAACAGAAGCGCGCCGTGTTCTGGGGTGCATTCGGCGCTGTGGCGATTCGTTTCGCACTGACGGCCGTCGTGGTGTTCCTGTTCCGTCTGCCCGGCGTGATGTTGGCCGGTGGCCTGTTGCTGCTTCCCATTGCCTGGAACTTGCTGCAACCGCAGAACGAGGACAACCCGGACATACGCTCCGGCAACACCTTCTGGGCGGCGCTGCGCACCATCATCATCGCCGATGCCCTGATGGGCATGGACAACGTGCTCGCCATCGCCGGCGCGTCAGGCGGCCATCTCGGACTGGTCATCACCGGACTCATCATCAGTGTGCCACTGGTGGTTTGGGGTTCGACCCTGATCATCAAGCTGATCGAACGCTACCCCGTCATCATGTACATCGGTGCCGCGGCGATTGCGATCACCGCTGGCCGCATGATCACCCACGACACCTTGGTGGCGCCCTGGTTGGGCGGACACCCTTGGCTTCGCTACGCATTCGACGCAATCCTGGTCGCCATCATCTGCGGCTTCGGCTGGCGCAATCGACGCAAGGCCGGCAACACGCCCGCGCCCACATCGTAAGGCCAGGTCGGACGCAGCCCTGCGTCCAACGTTTCCTCTCTGGCTCGGCCAAGGCCAAGCCCGATGGTCACTGCGGAAACACCAGGATCTTGCTGGATTCGGGGAAATGCCGCTCGAGCTTGGCCGGCAGGCGCGTCAAATGCGGGTTGGAGGACACCGCGCCCTTGCGGGCCGAGATCAGCACGATCATGTCGGCGTCCTGCAGCTCACGCGAGATGATGAAGAAGTCTTCCCAGTCCTCGAACTCGTTGAACTCCAGGTCGAGCGTGGCCTTGCGGCTTTTCGCCAGAGCGAGGATGGCCTCATGCGTGCTTTGGGTGCAATTCAAGCGCATGGGAACCGACAATTCGGTCGCCAGACGGATGAGCTTGTCGGCCCACATTGCGAACCCCGCTTCCAACTCGGCCAAGGGCGGGGCGATCACGAACAGTCCCATGTGCTTGACGGTGGCATGTTGGAAGTTGCACGCAAAGACGGTTTTTTTCGTATGCCGCAAGATGCTTTCCAAGCCCTCGCCAAGCAACTTGTTGAGCGCGTCAGTGCTGCGGGGAAGGTTCATGATGATCAGATCGGCCGCGATTTCCGTCGCCGTACGCGCAATGCCGACAGCCGGATTGCGGGCGATGGTGGCCTTCACCTTCACCTGCACTTCGGCGGCCGCCGCCTCCGACATCACCCCTTCCATTGCCTTGCGCGCCTCTGCAATTTCCAACTCGGCCTGCTCGGAATTGGGGACGACGTTGAGCACCACCACCGGATGGCTGGAGCTTCGATCCTTGATCAGCACCGCCAGTTGCACGGCCTGCTCGGCGCGTGAGGTGTTGGAGACCGGCACCAGCAGTTGTTCCATGTCCAGTTCGCGCACGATGGCGGCATCGACCTGTTGATCGGACGTGCGTGCGATCTCGCGCGCGGCGCGCTCGGTGACGATGGATGCGATGATGCAGGACACCAGGATGATGACCACGATGCCGTTGAGCACGGCATCGCCCACGATGCCCTCGCGATAACCCACCATGACCACAGCCAGCGTCGCTGCGGCGTGCGCGGTACTGAGGCCGAAGATGAGTTGGCCTTGCACCGGCGAGAAGCCGAAGGCGCGTTGCGTGAGCCGTGCTGCAAGGTACTTGCCAGCGACCGCCGTAACCGTCATCGCGATCGCCACAAGGATGGCGGTGTAGCCACTGAAGATCACCCCGACATCCACGATCATGCCCACGGCAATCAGGAAAAACGGGATGAACAGCGAATTGCCGATGAACTCGATCCGGTTCATCAACGGCGACGACGCCGGGATCGACTTGTTCAAGGCCAGGCCGGCAGCAAACGCACCGATGATGCCCTCCAGACCCGCGATCTCGGCCAAGAAAGCGGAAAAGAACATCACCGCCAACACGAACACGTAGTGCGAATGCTTGTGGTTCTCCAGCCGCTGGAAGAACCAGGCCGCGATGCGCGGCACCAGCAGGAACATGAAGGCCGAGAACAGGCTGAGCGAAATCCCCAGTCGCAACCAAAACTCACCGGTGATGCCACCTTTGTCGCTGCCCAGGATCAGGGCCAGCGCGATCAGCACGGCGGTATCGGTGATGATGGTGCCGCCCACGGCCACCGGCACGCTGGGATCGCGGGTCACACCGAAGCGACTGGCGATCGGATAGGTCACCAGGGTGTGGGTGGCGAAGATGCTGGCTACCAGCAGGCTGGCCGACAGATCGAATCCCAGGAGGTAATGACAGACCGGAAACCCGATTCCCAAGGGGACGGTGAACGTCAGGAAAGCGAACAGGAAACTCTTGTGGCGGTTTGCCTTGAACTCGATCAGGTTCAGTTCGAGGCCGGCCAGAAACATGATGTACAGGAGGCCGATCGTGGAGAACACATCCACGAACAAGCTCTTGCCGAGAATGTTGGTGCCATTGGGTCCGATGACGATGCCCGACACGATCAGGCCGATGATCCCGGGAACCCGCAGTCGTTCCACCGCGATCGGCACCAGCAGGATGACGAACAAGATCAAGGAAAAAATCAGGACCGGGCTGCGCAGCGGCAACTGGAAATGATGAATCAGCAGCTCGATGATTGGATCCATGGGCTGAGGTCTGTCCGGTTTCAGTTGAAATGCTCGAAGTCACCGGCGCATGGGCCGGTGACGCGGACGGACACGACACCGGCGGACCGCGCGGCAAGGCCGTGCGAGGGCCAGCCGGTGTGCCGGTGACTATCCGCCAATGCTCAGTCCTCGATCGTGGCCGGCAACAGACGCGCAGGTTCTGGCGTGGCGCGCACCATCAAATCGCCGTCGACCACGACCACATCGACCCGTCCGCCACCGACCAAGGCGCCAAAGAGCAGCTCGTCGGCCAAGGGGCGCTTGATCTTCTCTTGCAGCACTCGGGCCATCGGCCGCGCGCCCATCTGCGGATCGAAACCGTGCTCGGCCAGCCAGCGCCGCGCCTCGGCATCGACCGTGAGGCCGACGTGTTTTTCCAGCAGTTGGGTTTCGAGTTCGATGATGAACTTGTCCACCACGCGCAGCACATGCTCGAAGTCCAGGCCACGGAACTGCACCACGGCATCCAGGCGATTGCGGAACTCGGGCGAGAACGCGCGACGGATCACTTCCATGGCATCGGTGCTGTGGTTTTGTTCGACGAAACCGATGGTGCGGCGTGCCGCCAGTTGCGCGCCGGCATTGGTGGTCATCACCAGCACCACGTTGCGGAAGTTGGCCTCGCGGCCGTTGGTGTCGGTGAGGACACCGCGGTCCATCACCTGCAACAGGATGTTGAAGATGTCTGGATGGGCTTTTTCGATTTCGTCCAGCAAGAGCACGCAGTGCGGAGTCTTGACCACGCGCTCGGTGAGCAAGCCGCCTTGGTCGAAGCCGACATAGCCCGGAGGCGCACCAATCAGGCGTGAAACCGAATGCGGCTCCATGTATTCGCTCATGTCGAAGCGGATCAGTTCGATGCCCAGTTGCAGGGCCAACTGGCGGGTGACTTCGGTCTTGCCCACGCCGGTCGGGCCGGCGAACAGGAAGCTGCCGATGGGTTTGTCGGGTGAGGCCAGACCCGAGCGCGCCATCTTGATCGCGGCGGTCAAGGTTTCGATGGCTTCATCCTGGCCGAACACCACCATCTTGAGGTTGCGGTCGAGGTTCTTCAGCACATCCTTGTCGGACGCCGACACCTGCTTGGTCGGAATGCGTGCCATCTTGGCCACGATCAACTCAATTTCCGGCACATCGATGACCTGCTTGCGCTCGGCCTCCGGCACCACGCGCTGGCGGGCACCGGCTTCGTCGATCACATCGATGGCCTTGTCGGGCAAGAGGCGATCCTGAATGTGTTTGACCGACAGGTCCACCGCCGCACGCAGGGCATCGCCGCTGTACTCGACCTTGTGGTGATCCTCGAAACGAGTCTTGAGACCGTTGAGGATGGCCACGGTTTCGGCCACGGACGGCTCCACCACGTCGATCTTCTGGAAGCGCCGCGCCAGTGCGTGATCCTTCTCGAACACGCCTCGGTATTCCTCGAAGGTGGTCGAACCGATGCAGCGCAACTCACCCTTGGAGAGCGCCGGCTTGATCAGGTTGGAGGCATCCATGGTGCCACCCGACGCCGAGCCGGCGCCGATGATGGTGTGGATTTCGTCGATGAACAGGATCGAGTCCTTCTGCTTGCGCAACTGCGCCAGCACGCCCTTGAGGCGTTTCTCGAAATCACCGCGATACTTGGTGCCGGCCACCAGCGCACCCAAATCGAGTGCGTAGATCGTGGCGTCCTTGAGCACCGCCGGCACATCGCCATCGACGATGCGCTTGGCCAGGCCTTCGGCCAGAGCGGTCTTGCCGACACCCGCTTCACCGACATAAAGCGGATTGTTCTTGCGCCGGCGACACAGCACCTGGATGGTGCGCTCGATTTCATCGGCGCGGCCGATCAGGGGATCGATGCGGCCTTCGCGGGCCTGATCGTTGAGATTGGTGGTGAATTCGGCCAGCGGATTGGTGGCCTTGTCGTCGGCCGCCTCGCCATCCTTGGCCGCCTCCGGCTCGGCCTTGGGCGCCTCCTGACCGATGCGTGCCACGCCGTGGGAAATGAAGTTGACCACGTCCAGACGGGTGATTTCCTGCTGGTTGAGCAGGTACACCGCGTGCGAATCCTTCTCGCCGAAAATGGCCACCAACACGTTGGCGCCGTTGACTTCTTTCCGCCCCGAGGATTGCACGTGATAGACCGCGCGCTGCAACACCCGCTGGAATCCGAGCGTGGGCTGGGTGTCACGGCTGTCTTCAACCGGCAGCACCGGCACCGATTCTGCGATGACCTTGTGCAGTTCGGTGGTCAGTCGCCCCAGATCGGCTCCGCATGCACGCAATACACCCGATGCCGAGGCGTTCTCCAGCAGCGACAACAGCAGGTGCTCGACCGTCATGAACTCATGTCGGCTCTCGCGGGCCTGTTTGTAGCATTGGCCGATGGTGTATTCGAGGTCCTTGCTGAACATGGGCGTCTTCCTTTTGCCGAGGCAACGGCCGCAGCCGTCACGATGCTACCAAGATGGGGATGATCAGGCCTGCTCCATAGTGCAACACAATGGATGTTGGTGGTTACGTGAAAAGTCGTTCACCTGCACCACCTTGGTTTCCGCAATGTCGCGACTGAACAAGCCACACACACCCTGCCCGCGCGTGTGCACGTGCATCATCACCTGTGTAGCACGTTCGCGGTTCATCGCAAAAAACAATTGCAATACTTCCACCACGAAGTTCATCGGGGTGTAGTCGTCGTTCAGCAACAACACGCGAAACAACGGCGGCGGGCGCACATCGACCCTTGCCGGCGCCAAGGCAACGCCAGTACCGCCATCGATGTCGGAATCAGGTTCTTGGCTCATGTGGCCAGTATAAAGTCGGCAGCGATTGCTGCCAGCCCTTCACTCAGAATTCGGCGCTGGCGTGAGGCATCAGGCCAGCGCCGAATCGTCGCCGGAATCAGGGTTCGCCCGATTCCCAACCGCCGCCGAGGGCGCGGTAGAGCTGCACTTCGCTGATGCGCTGGGCCAAGCGGGTTTGCGCCAACGCCTGTTCGATCGCAAACAGCGAACGTTGGGCATCGAGCAGATCGAGATAACTGGCCACGCCATTGCGATAGCGCAGTTCCGACAGGCGGAAGCGTTCGCGTTCAGCCGCTGCTTGCGCGGCCTGTGCATCCAGTTGATCGGCGTAGGTGCTGCGCGCGATCAGGGCATCGGCGACCTCGCGGAAGCCGGATTGAATCGCCTTCTCGTACTGGGCCACGGCCATTTCGCGTGAGGCCTTGCTGGCGGCCAGATTGGCGCGATTGCGGCCAAGATCGAACAGCGGCGCGGTGAGGTTCGTCCCGACCGACCAGACCCGCGTGCCGTCGCTGCCCAACAGATCATCGAATTGTGAGCTGATGCGCCCGAGATTGCCGGTGAGGCTGATGCGCGGGAAGAAGTTGGCGCGGGCCACACCGATGTTGGCATTGGCGGCGATCAACTGCTGTTCGGCGGCGCGGATGTCGGGACGACGCAGCAAGAGCTCCGAATCCAAGCCGTCGGGAACCGGCTCGAAGCTGGGCAGATCGGCCACGGGCGGCACCACCTTCGCCAAAACCGCTGAATCGCCCATGGCAACGGCATCGAACGGCGGCAATGCTGGCAGCAAGTGCTCGGGAACGGTTTGACCGGCAAGCAGGTTCAACAGATTCACATCCTGCGTCCGCAAGCGTTGCTGATGGGCGAGCGTGGCATGGGCACTGGCGGCAAGCGACTTGGCTTGCAGCACGTCCAAGGCCGATGAGGCGCCGTTGTCCGCTCGCAGCTGCATCAGCTCCAGCGAAGCGTCACGGGTGGCGGCGGTGCGTTCGGCCAATGCCAGAAGTTCGGTATCGGTCTTGAGCCGCAGCCAGGTTTCGGCGACGTTGGCGATCAGGCTGATCTGGGCTGCCTTGCGGTTCTCCTCACTGGCTAGGAACTGGGCCAAGGCCACGTCCTTGAGCGCGGCCACGCGGCCGAAGAAATCCAGTTCCCATGCTGCGATGCCGAGGCCGGCGGTCCAGCTTTCGGCCACGCCCGATCCGCTGGTGGTGGTGCCGCGTTGACCGCTTGCCGACACCCCGACCGATGGCACTTGATCGGCACGTCGGATGCGGTATTGAGCACGCGCCACTTCGATGTTCTGCACCGCCACGCGCAGGTCTCGGTTGCCGCCCAAGGCCAGCGCGATCACCTCGCGCAACTGCGCGTCGTGCACGAACTCCTGCCAGCGCAGCATCGGCACGTCGATCTCATTGCCGGACGTGGTGGAGCCGGCCCACCCTGCCTCCACGGGCGCTTCGGGCCGATGGTAGGTCGGCGCCAGCGAACAACCGCCGAGCAAGGCCAAAGCCACGGCGCCAACGAGGAGTCGTGAGTGTGGAAAACGCATCATGACTGGGCCTCCATCGAAGTGCTTGCTGTAGCGGCCGTGGTGGATTTGCGCGCAAACAGGCTGCGCACGATGACGAAGAACACCGGCACCATCAGTACCGCCAACACCGTGCCCGTCACCAAGCCCCAGAGCACGCCCGTGCCGATTTCACGCTGGCTGGCCGAGCTTGCGCCGGTGGCGAAGTACAAAGGCGTGACACCCAGGATGAAGGCCATCGAGGTCATCAGGATCGGACGGAAGCGCAGGTGCGCGGCCTCCAGTGCCGAGGCCAGCAGGCTTTTGCCGGTGGCTTGCAGGTCCTTGGCAAACTCCACGATCAAGATCGCGTTCTTGGCCGACAGACCCATCACGGTCACCAGGCCGATCTGGAAATACACGTCGTTGGGAATGCCGCGCAACCACACGCCGAGCAAGGTGCCGAGCACGCCCAGCGGCACCACCAGCACGACCGAGAGTGGAATCGTCCAGCTTTCGTACAAGGCGGCCAGACACAGGAACACCGCGAGAATGGAGAACGCGTACAAGGTCAAGGACTGCGCGCCGGCCTTTTGCTCGTCGAGCGAGATGCCGGTCCACTCGAAACCGATGCCAGCGGGCAACTGCGCGGCCAGCCGTTCCATTTCCGCCATCGCATCACCGGAGGAATAGCCCGGCTTGGCCTCACCGCTGATCGACATCGACGGCATGCCGTTGTACCGCTTGAGCGCCATCGGGCCAGTCACCCAGCGCGAAGTCACGAGATTGCGCAGCGGCACCAGATCACCCGCCGAGTTGCGGACCTTGAGTGCGAGCACATCGTCTTCGCTCACTCGTCGGCTGGCCTCCGACTGCACCAACACCCGCTGCATGAAGCCCTGATTGGGGAAGTCGGTGACATAGCTCGAACCCATCGCCGTGCCCAGCGCGCTGGCGATGGCCGACACCGTCACGCCTTGCGCTGCAGCCGCTTCACGGTTGATGCTCAATTCCCATTGCGCGGCATCCTCGATGCCCTCGGGGCGCACGTTTTGAAGGACCGGGCTTTTGGCCACGGCGCCCAACAACTGACCACGCGCCGCCAACAGCGCCTCATGCCCCTTGCCGCCACGATCGATCAGACGGAAGGCGAAACCGCTACCGGTACCCAGTTCCGGGATCGCAGGCGGTGGCACCACGATCACGAAGGCATCGCGTATCGCCGACAGTGCGCCCGTGGCGCGATTGGCAAAGGCCTGCGCGCTCTGCTCCGGCTCGGTGCGAAGCTTCCAATCTTTGAGCGTGCCAAAGGCCAGCGCCACGTTCTGACCGGTGCCGGAGAAGTTGAAGCCGACGATGGCGACGATGTTCTCCACTTCCGGCTGCGCCAGCATGTAGTCCTCGACCTGCTTGACCACTTCCAGCGTGCGCTCTTGCGTGGCACCGGGCGGCAACTGCACGTTGATCATCACGTTGCCCTGATCCTCGCTCGGCAGGAACGCGGTGGGCAGGTTGGCAAACAACAAGCCCACGCACACGAGGATGGCCGCGTACACGCCCATCACCGACCAGCGTCGATTGACGATGCGCCCCATGCCGCGCTCATAACGGCCGGCCAGTTGGCCGAAGCGACGATTGAAGGCATTGAAAACGGGGCCGAAAAAGCCGGTCTTGACGTCGTGGCGATGGCCCTTGGCGATGGGCTTGAGCAAGGTGACGCACAGGGCCGGCGTCAGGGTGAGCGCGAAAAAGCCCGAGAACGCAATGGAGGTGGCCATCACCACCGAGAACTGGCGATAGATGTTGCCGATGGCGCCGCCGAAGAAGGCCAGCGGAATGAACACCGTCACCAGGATCGTGGTCATGCCGACCACCGCGCCGGAGATCTGGCCCATGCCCTTGATCGTGGCATCCAAGGGCGACAAGCCCTCTTCGGCCATGATGCGTTCGACGTTTTCCACCACCACGATGGCGTCATCCACCACGATGCCGATCACCAGCACCATCGCGAACATCGCCAGAATGTTGATCGAGAATCCGCCCGCCAACAGCACCGCGAACGTGCCCAGCAAGGCCACTGGCACCACGATCGTTGGAATCAGGGTGTAACGCCAATCCTGCAGGAACAGGAACATCACCAGGAACACCAGCACGATGGCTTCCAGCAGGGTTTGCACCACTTTGGAAATCGAGATGGAGACGAACTTGGAGGTGTCGTAGGGCACGTCCCAGCTCACGCCGGGCGGCAGGAAGGCTTCCAGTTCACCCAGTCGCGCGCGAATCGCCTTGCTCGTGGCCATGGCGTTGCCGCTGTTGCTCAACTGCACCGCCAGAGCCGCTGACGAGGCGCGATTCTGGCGTGAGGTGAAGTTGTAGCTTTCGACACCCAGCTCCACCCGCGCCACGTCCCGCACGCGCACCGACGAGCCGTCGGGATTGGCGCGCAGCACGACATTGCCGAATTCCTCGGCCGTGGTGAGCTGGCCACTGGGCACGACGATGGTGGCATTGATGCGCTGACCCGGCACCGCCGGCGTATCACCCAGCGCACCACCCGACACCTGCATGCTCTGGCTGGCGATGGCTGCATTCACGTCGGCTGGCGTGAGGTCATAGCCTTCGAGCTTGGCTGGATCGATCCAGATGCGCATCGCGCGTCCCGCGGCATACAGGCTGGCGTCACCGACGCCTTCCACGCGCTGGATTTCCGGCAGGATGTTGCGATTGACATAGTCCGCCACGTCCTCGCGTGCGGTGCTGCCATCGGTATTGAAGGCAATCACCATGAGGAAGTTGGAGCGCGACTTGGACACCCGCACACCGGTGCGCTTGACGATGTCAGGCAGACGCGGTTCGGCACGGGCGAGGCGATTTTGCACTTCGACCTGGGCCAGGTCGGGATTGATGCCCGGCCTGAAGGTGAAGGACATCTGCGCCATGCCCGCCGCAGGCGAGGTGGACTCCATGTACATCAAGCCATCGGCGCCGTTCATTTCGCGCTCGATCAGCGACACCACGGTTTCGTCGATGGTTTTGGCGCTGGCGCCGGGATAGGTCAAGGACACCTGGATGGTCGGCGGTGCCACGGCCGGATATTGGGTGACCGGCAATTGGGTGATCGACACGATGCCGGCAAGCATCACGAAGATCGCGATGACCCACGCGAAGATCGGGCGATGGATGAAGAATCGAGACATGACGATCGAACGCTCAGTTGGCCGACGCGGACGTGGCAGGCTCGGCACTCGCCGACTCGGCCGCACCCTGCGGCGCGTACGGCACTGGCGTGACCTTGCCGACACCCGGCATCAGCTTCATGAAGCCGTCCACCATCACCTTTTCGCCCGGCTGCAAGCCTTCGAGGATGATCCAGTCCTGCCCATGCATCGGGCCGACCTTGACCGCACGCGACTGGATCGAACCATCGGCCGCCACCACCGTGACCGAATCGCCCTGCGCGCCACCTCGCGTCACCGCCTGCTGCGGCAGCAACACCACGTTGTCGAGCTTGGCCTGCTGCACCTTGGCACGCACGTACATGCCCGGCAGCAACAAACCCTTGGGATTGGGTACTTCCGCACGCAGGCTCACCTGGCCGGTTCCTGGATCGACGCTCAGATCGGTGAACAAGAGGCGCGCCGGTTGGTCGTACGCCTGCCCGTTGTCGAGCAGCACAGTGACGCGCGCGGCCTCGTCGGTGCCGGCACGTTCGAGCAAGCCTGATTGCAAGGCTTCGCGCAAGCGCAACACTTCACTGGCCGATTGGCTGATGTTGAGATAGAGCGGATCGATCTGCTGGATGGTGGCCAGATGCGTCGCTTCTTGCTGACTGACCAAGGCGCCCTCGGTCACCAGTGAGCGGCCGATGCGACCGGCGATCGGCGCGTTCACTTCGGTGTATTCGAGGTTGATGCGCGCCGCACGCACGGCGGCCTTGCCGGCCGCCACAAGCGCGTCGGCAGCCTTTTCAGCGGCGATCGCGGCATCGTATTCCTGCTGGCTGACGGCATTGGCGGCCACCAGCGGTTGATAGCGCGTCGCCTTGGCATGGGCGTCGGTTTGTTGCGCCTGCGCTTGAGCCAATTGCGCTTGGGCACTTTGCAGCGCGGCTTCGTACGGCGCGGCGTCGATGCGATAGAGCACTTGTCCGGCCTTGACCTCGCTGCCTTCGTCGAACAGGCGCTTTTGCACCACGCCAGTGGCGCGTGAACGCACCTGTGCAATGCGGGAGGCTTCGAGTCGACCGGGCAACTCCTGCGTCAAGGAAACACTGCCCAAGCTCACCTCCACCACACCGACCTGCGGCGGCGGGCGCTGGCCTGCGTTGGGTGCTGACTCGGCGCCACACGCGGCGAGTGCGAGCGCCAGCACAGTCACTGCGACCACGCCAGCCAATCGCTGTCCACGCAGCGAGTTCGAGTTGAATCGGGATGTACGCATAAATGAGAACTCTGGATGAAAACGGGAATGATCCGCATGTTCGTGCAGTGTGCACCTTGCCATCCAAAATCGGTGCCGTGATTGGGGCACGGTCGCCGTCATGGCTGAACGATGAAGATCGAGCGCTGGAATTATACATACATTGCTGCATGTATGGAGTATGATTCGCCACGAACTCTCACCTGTTTTCCCCACGTTCAAACTTTTCTTGCCATGGCCCGACGCACCAAAGAAGACGCCCAAGCCACCCGCGCCGCGCTCCTGGATGCCGCCGAGCGGGTGTTCCAGGAACGCGGCGTTTCGCGCACCACCTTGGCCGAAATCGCGACCGAGGCCGGCGTCACCCGTGGCGCGCTGTACTGGCACTTCAAAGACAAAGCCGACCTCTTCAACGCCATGATGGAGCGCGTCATCCTGCCGCTGGAAACCGACTGGAAGTCGCTGCAGGAAAGTCAGGGTGACCCCTTGTCGATCTGGCGCAGCCACCTGCAGCGCGCCTTGTGGCGACTGGTGCACGACGAACAGACGCGACGCGTCCTGCAGATCGCCATGCAAAAGGTCGAACACACCCCCGAGATGAACGCCGTGGTCGAACACCACATCCAGACCCACCGCGCCCGCGCCGAATGCGAGCGCGAGGTACTGGAGCGCGCCGCACGCCTGCGCGGCTGCCCACTGCCGGCGCCCGCTTCCGACCTCGCGCAAGGCATGCACGCGATGGTGCATGGCCTGATCTACAGCTGGCTGCTGGATGGAAGTTTCGACCTCTTGGCCACCACAAACGCCGCCATCGATGCCTTCCTGCGCGGCATCGGCCTGGATTCATCACACTGATCCGACTGCCGAAGTTCCGACAAAGCGCGCTGACGCCTGCCTACCGAACCGTGTCAATCCATTGATTCGGCCTTCAAATGATCCGAACGTGGCGTAGCCGCCGAGCGTGCTCGGCAGGCAATGGAGCATGCTCCATTGCTGCAAAACAAGTGCAGGATCAATAAAACCAATAGCCTCCGCGAAACCCGGCGCGGTTCACACCTGAGTTTCAAGCCGTGCTGAGGGTTACCTTGGGTGGATTGGGGGTGCGCCTGGTGGCGTGCTACGTCCAGAATGGAGTCGGCGCGCAGGTAGCGGGTAAACGAAGCGAAGAGAGCGTTGAGGTCCATCGGCGGCTCGATGGTTCGAAAGCGAAGCTCACAGTCCGGCCCGCGAAACGGGGTGGATGTCAAGCAAATTCTGCGGAGATGGTGTGTCAGCCGACGAACGGCAACAGCCGATCACGGAATGTGGCATGCTTGAGATGCGAATTGCTCATCTTGGGTAGATTGAGCACATACCCAGTGGATGACGTTTTGGTTCCAAAGTAACGCGTACTTTGCACACATGGGTCGATACGGACACCTTGCAACTGGCCTGTTCTCAGAGGTCGACATCAACGCACCTTCTGTTGATGGTCGTGGCTCGATTGTGGGATCAGTTGTTGATTACCCCGATGGATGTGCATATCCCAATAACGGCTCAGGCACCCTTCTGCCACCGCGGTCTCAATTTGAGACATATTTGACCGGTGGGAATTCCGTGTTTCCACAGTCCTGCTCGGACTTTCGATACCAAGATGGCGAGTGGTATGGGGTTGCCATCCATGTGACCGACGATGGGTACATGTACTACGAAGCACGAGATACTAATGACACCCTATTGTATTCCAAGGTGGAATACGACAACAGGAATCCGGAAACTATTGAACAGAATACCGGTTTCTTCTTGACTCAAGTATCTGACACTGGTGGTAGCTGGAGCATTGAATTCTTGGGACTTACGGACGGCTGGTATTAATGGTTCGCAAGTCGGCTATCGTGGCAATCGTCGCATGCATATTGGTCATTGGCATGGTCCGGGGGCTGGGGCTTTTTCTTGCCAGCCCTTTGGTCGCGCTTGCCAACAACTACGACATGATACGCGTGCAGGCTTGCATTGATGTTTATCCCGTCCGCGATGATGCAACTCCGCTATGGGCCAACAGTCATCAAGCCCCTCTGGAATACTACCAATTTGCGCATCTGGATACGCCTTGCTATTTCACCTCGGAAGCGATTTTTGCCGTGGCGGCGCTTCCACTGATGTGGACTCAAAGTCGTTTGTCGCAAGATGGATACTTTTCCATTCGGTGGGTGGGTGCAATCAAGCTCATGTTGCTCGCCGCGGTGGGCTTGTTTTTCACTTGGGCCATTTTTCAAAGTTGCCCAAAGGCTGGAATCGCCTACGCCACATTCTTCGCGTTGATTGTCAATGACCCCGGAGTCCTGGCCTATTTGTCAACGTTCTACGCGGAGTTTGCAGCCGTATTCTTCCTGTATCTGATGCTTTCAATGGTTGTTGCCAATGCACTGGGTTGGCGGCCAAAAGGACGTGCTTGCAATTGGATATGTTCGGCACTTTTTGTGCTAACTCCTGCTTTGTTGGCGACTAGCAAGCTGCAACACCTAGTGACTCCCGCGTGCTTGTTGACGATTATCTGGGGTCTGCAGTTCTTCAAGGCCGTCTTCAGCAAGCGTATGCTGGTTTTTATGTCAGCGGGTGCCTTGCTCGGCCTAACCGCGCAGCTCGCTCACCTGAGCCTTGCCGCCAGTGATAGCATGAGGCGCGCAAATATCAGTAACACGGTATTCACGGCAATTCTACCTCATGCGGATAATCCTTTTGCCATGACACAAGCATTGGGACTGCCGGCCGTGTGCGCGCAATACGCAGGCTACTCGTGGTTTACCCCTGGCGTGGCGGAAGGCGATATTTGTCCGCAGGTTTTTGGTGTCAGCCGCATTGATATTGCGAGAGCGATGTTGCAGCATCCGCTTGCTGCAGTGCGCATTGTTTTGGACGGTGCCGGCGAGCTCCTGCCTTGGTTACCTCCAAATTTGGGGTTGGTGGCTGGCTCTGAAAGCGCCGACTTGCCAGACTACTTGCCCTCCTTGAATGGTGTGATTCGCGACACTCCGAAGTCTCTGGTGGCAGTCTTGCTCCTCGCGCTTCCTTTGTTCGGCCTTTTATTGACGATACGCGCAGCTCGACGGAATGAAGTCGCCTTTTATGTCAGCCTGCCTTGTCTCAGCCTGCCTCCGCCGTTTTTGCTGAGCGTGGTTGTTTTTGGCGATGGTTATGCCGACGTGCAGAAACAATCCCATTTGGTCACGCTTCTGCTGTTGAGCACCCTGCTGTTGATCTTGATGTACGGTATGTCGGCGTTATTACAGTCGCGACTTGCTCGTCGCAGGCTGCTGAAATGCCTATCTCAACCGTCTGCTTGACTCTGCGCACCCCTTGCTGATCGAGCGCTCCAAGGCGCAACCGTCGCTGGTAACCCAACTTGCGCACGTCCTCACCGGATTCCTGCTCCTGAGCAACCCAAGTCCCGCAGTGAGCTCGGCACACATCGAGCGCGGCGTCCGTGTTTTCCGCCTGCCATTGCCACCTGCAAACGGCTACGATGCGGGCTTTCCGTCATCGAAGATGCCATGTCCGCCACGCCCATGATTCCGCAGGCCTTGCCGCAGCGCGTGCTGTCCCTGCTCGACCTCACCAGCCTTGGTGAGGATGATCGTCCCGAGCAGATTCATTCCCTGTGCGAGCGCGCCCATGCACACGGTGCGGTGGCGGCAGTGTGCGTCTATCCCGAGCACATCACCACAGCGCGCCGTGCCTTGCAGGGCACGCAGGTGAGAATCGCCACCGTGGTCAATTTCCCCGATGCCGGCGACGACGCCTTGCGCGTGGCGCGCGAAACCCGCCGCGCGCTAGCCGCCGGTGCCGATGAAATCGATGTGGTGATGCCGTGGCCGGCGTTCTGTCGAGGCGAACTCGATTCGGTGCATGCGGTAATGCAGGCCACACGCGACGCTTGCCATGCCGGCCAGCCAATCAAGCTGATTCTGGAAACCGGCGAATTGGCCACGCCCGAACGTATTCGTGCGGCCTCGGAGCTGGGCATCGAGTGCGGCATGGATTTCCTCAAGACATCGACCGGCAAGGTCAAGGTCAATGCCACGCCCGAGGCCGCCGCCATCATGCTCGATGTCATCGCCGCCCATGGCGGTCGCTGCGGCTTCAAGGCGGCCGGCGGCATCCGTACACCCGCTGATGCCGAGATTTACATGGCACTGGCACGAAATCGACTGGGTGATGATTGGATCACACCCGAGCACTTCCGCATCGGCGCCAGCGCCTTGTACGACGCGCTCCTGCCATCCTTGCCCGTGGCATGAACTGGCCTGCCGCCCACCTCATCCGACACAAGCGCGAAGGCCACGTCCTCGATGCGGTCCAATGCCGCGAAATCGCCCAAGCCATCGCCACCGACCGCTGGAACCCGGCGCAGGTCGGAGCCTTCGCGATGGCGGTGGCCTGGCGTGGGATGACGGCAAGCGAATGCCGCGAGTTCACCTTCGCCCTGCGCGATTCGGGCCGGAGCTTGCACTGGGAGGATCTTCCCGGCCCGGTGCTGGACAAACATTCCACGGGCGGCGTGGGCGATTGCGTGAGTCTGGCTCTGGCACCGCTGCTGGCCGCCTGTGGCGCGTATGTTCCGATGATTTCCGGTCGGGGCTTGGGCCATACCGGCGGCACCTTGGACAAACTCGAAAGCCTCGCCGCTTACAACGTCAATCCCGAGCCCGAACACTTGCGCCGTGTGGTGAAGGAGGCCGGTTGCGCCATCGTCGGCCAAAGCGCCGATCTGGTTCCGGCCGACCGACGGCTGTACGCCATCCGCGATGTCACCGCCACCGTGGATGTGCCCGACCTGATCGTGGCCTCGATCCTCTCCAAGAAACTGGCGGGTGGTGCCCAAGCCCTGGTGCTGGACATCAAGACCGGCAGCGGCGCGCAAACGCCCGCCGAGGCCGATGCGCTCGCCATGGCCCATCGCATGCAACAGGTGGCTGCGGGCAGCGGCTTGTCACTCGCCGTTGCCCTGAGCGACATGGGACAGGTGCTCGGAACCTGTGCCGGCAATGCCCTGGAAGTGCGCGAGGTTCTCGATCTCTTGTGTGGTCGCCCGACGTGCCCGCGCCTGCGCCAACTCACCCTGGAACTTTCGGCTCGCTTGCTCTGCATGGGCGATCTCGCACGCAACCGCGAAACCGCGTTGGAACGCCTCGAAGCCGCGCTTGCATCCGGCCATGCCGCCGAGCGATTTGCCCGCATGGTGGCGATGCTGGGTGGGCCATCCGACCTCGTGGAGCACCCTGATCGGCATCTGCCACACGCGCCGTTGGTGGTTCCGGTGTTGGCCAGCCAGTCCGGCGTCATCCACACCATCGACGTGCGTGCACTGGGTGAATGCGTGGTCGATCTGGGTGGCGGCAGACGCACGCCCGACACCCTCCTCGATCACGCCGTGGGTTTGGCTCAGGTGCGTGGTATCGGCGAAGCCGCACAGGCGAACGACGTGCTGGCGATGGTGCATGCCCGCAGCCGCGAGCACGCTGAAGCCATCGCGCCGCGTGTACGCTCGGCCTTTCACATTGAGGCCAACGCTCCGGCAGTAGTGCCGCTGTGGCAGTGGTTGCCGGCCTCAACTTCGGGAGCGTCGCAATGAGCCGCGCCATCTGGCTGGTACTGGATTCTTTCGGCTTGGGCGCCGCTCCCGATGCGGCGGACTTCGGTGATGCCGGTGCCGACACCTATGGGCATATCGCCACGGCCTGCGCCGCCGCCGCACGCGGCCCCTTGCGCTTGCCGAATCTGGATCGACTCGGATTGGCCCACGCCCACGCACATGCCCACGGGCTGCCCGCACCTGATTCACCCACGCCCCACGGACGGTGGGGGCACGCCATCGAACAATCCGCAGGCAAGGACACACCGTCCGGCCATTGGGAATCGATGGGCGTGATTTCACGCGAGCCCTTCGGCTTCTTTCCCTCAGGTGACACCAGCTTTCCACCCGAGCTTCTGGCCGCCCTGATCCGAGCGGGTGACTTGCCCGGCGTGCTGGGCGATTGCCACGCCTCCGGCACCGAGATCATCGCCCGCCTCGGGGCCGAACACATCGCCAGTGGCAAGCCCATCGTCTACACCTCGGCCGATTCGGTGTTCCAGATTGCAGCCCACGAAGAGCACTTCGACTTGGAACGTCTGTACGCGCTGTGCAAGATCGCCCGCCGCCTGTGCGACCCCTGGAACATCGGCCGCGTGATCGCGCGGCCTTTCATCGGCACGCCCGAGTCTGGTTTCCGCCGCACCGGCAACCGCCATGATTACAGCCTGCCACCACCCGCACCCACCCTGTTCGACATGGCGATCGAACACGGGCGCGAGGTCATCGGCATCGGCAAGATCGCCGACATCTTCGCCCATCGCGGAATCAGCCAGACCATCCTCGCCAGTGGCCATGATGCCCTGTTCGATGCCACGCTCGCGGCCGTCGCGAACGCAGCGGACGGTGCCGTGATCGCCACCAACTTCGTCGACTTCGATAGCGCTTACGGCCACCGCCGCGACGTATTCGGCTACGCCGCTGCGCTCGAAGCCTTCGACGCACGCCTGCCGGAGTTGTACCGCGCGATGCGAGCCGATGACCTCGTGTTGCTGAGTGCCGACCACGGTTGCGATCCCACCTGGCCGGGCAGCGATCACACCCGCGAGGCCATTCCGCTGCTGGCCTTTGGTCACGGCCTTTCTCCACGTGCGCTGGGCCGGCGCGAAAGCTTTGCCGACATCGGGCAAGGTCTGGCCACGCACCTGCGGCTGCCGCCATTGTCGGTCGGCACCTGTTTTCTGGAGCATTCCACGCCATGAGCACCCCGCACATCGATGCCGAACCCGGCGCCTTTGCCGAAACCGTGCTGTTTCCCGGCGATCCGCTGCGCGCCAAATACATCGCCGAAACACTGTTCGAGTCACCCATCCAGATCAACAGCCGCCGCAACATGCTGGGCTACACCGGCCACTACCACGGCCATCGCGTGTCGGTGATGGGCAGCGGCATGGGCATTGCCTCCAGTCGCATCTACGCCACCGAACTGATCCGCGAGTACGGCGTGCGCCGCCTCATCCGCGTCGGCACCTGCGGCGGCGTGGGTGACGTGGCGCTGGGGCAGATTCTTCTGGCGCAATCGGCCAGCACCGATTCCAGCATCAACCGCATCGCCTTCGGCAGGCACGATTTTTCCGCCTGCGCCGACTTCGACCTGTTGCGCCGTGCCACCGACCATGCGAAGACGCTGGCCATGAACGTGCGCGTGGCACCGATCTTCAGCACAGACAGCTTCTACGACGGCGATCCGAACATCGTCAAACTCCTGCGCCAACACCACATTCTCGGCGTGGAAATGGAAGCCGCCGGCCTCTACGCCTTAGCCCAGCGCGAAGGCGTGCAGGCGCTCGCCATCCTCACTGTCAGCGACCACCTGGAAACCGATGCACACCTGTCCGGCGACGAGCGCGAGCAAGGCTTGGGAAGAATGGCGACCTTGGCACTGGAATGCGCCGCGCACTGAAATGGATCACTGATTGGCCCGCCCCTCTGCCTTTTGCCCAAACGAGAAACACCTTCACGAACCGGATCCAGCAACTTCGGTGCGCGCATATCCGACACCGCAGCCCCTGATTTCGCCGAACTTGCCTCGCGCCCGTCACCGTGTGACCATCGCCCCATCACCGGCTCCCATGTGCCGGAAACACTGCAAGATTAGACGGTAGGATTACACGGCAGAATCAGCCAACCGATTGATCAGGCGAAGGATTTTTTTGGGGCTTGGCGAGAAAACAGGATTTAGGCCGCCGGATTACATGGCGATTTGCAACCGAATTGTAGTTAGGCATGTATGGCACTACATCTCGTTCCATCAGAAGAGCTTAGAGTCGCGTGCCGACAGCGCCTTGAGACGTGCGAACTGTGGCTTCGACGGTTAATTCACGACCGACTTCGACAAGAGTTTGGAGATGGCTACATCCAAACAGCCCACATTGCTGGACACGCCATCTTCAAGACTGAAATCCGGAAGCATGTTGCTGCACGACTGGCGGCAGATCCAAGTCGCTATAAGAGGCATATTGACACGCTTCAACTTGACCATTTGGCGACGGTGATATGCAAGCCTGAAGTCTATAAGAGCTTCTTTAGGCAGGCATTTAAGTTTGAGTTCCCCACCGGTAACGATCACCTACGCCTAGTAATTGGCAGGCTGGTTCAAATACGTAACGCGCTGTCGCACGCCAATCCGTTGTCTATCGCTGACGCGGAGCGCGTCTTGTGTTACTGCAGTGACATAATTTCATCATTGACTCAGCACTACGCGGCTATTGGCATGAATCAAGAGTTTAATGCTCCATTGTTTACTCGCTTCTCTGACTCTCTTGGGCATGTGGAACACCCAAGAGGATCCAACGAGCAGCTGAACTTCACAACAAGAACTGCGCTTCGCTGTGGTCAGAGCGTTCGATTCGAGGTCGAGGTCGACTCTCACTATTCACCTGACGAGTACACAGTCAAGTGGCAAGTAGCAAACATCCCTAATGGCGAGTCGTCCACTGGCCCCTCATTTGAGTTAACGCTTCTTCCAAAGCATGTGAACCAGAACTTCGCCATGTTCGTCTCAGTTACTTCCAAGCGAGACTGGCACCGCCATGGGAATAACGATGCACAGCTTGTTATTGTTTATACGGTGCTGCCACCCGTGTAGGAGCATGCCTAACAATTAATGTATGGACTCCCCTGTCAACCCTTGACGGCATGAATATGTGAAGCGGCAGCTTCACGGCATTTGATTCCGTCTTTTTCATCCTGATGACGCGTTTGCTTCAACCCCGGCAAGACGGGAGCGGTTGCATTCGTGTATTCG
>DASSYF010000005.1:0-66880 GCA_035703435.1 Chiayiivirga sp.
GATCATGTTCTTCACATAGTCGGCGTGGCCGGGGCAATCGACGTGCGCGTAGTGGCGGTTGTTCGACTCGTATTCCACGTGCGAGGTCGAGATCGTGATGCCACGCGCCTTCTCTTCCGGCGCCATGTCGATCTGATCGTAAGCGCGGAATTCGCCACCAAAACGTTCTGCACCCACCTTCGTCAACGCCGCCGTCAACGTCGTCTTGCCATGATCCACGTGACCGATCGTTCCCACGTTCACGTGCGGCTTGGTGCGCTCGAACTTACCCTTGGCCATGATCTTGATTCCAATGCATTTTAGTTGGGCAAAAAGCCACGCCAACCCAGTTGGCATGGCCGCGATGGTGCTCATGACTGGAATCGAACCAGCGACCTCTTCCTTACCAAGGAAGTGCTCTACCGACTGAGCTACATGAGCAAATTGTTGTTGACGGGCCGTGCTGTCGAAAACCTACGAACCACACCACCCGTCACACGATCATTCTCAATGGAGCGGGAGACGGGAATCGAACCCGCACCATCAGCTTGGAAGGCTGAGGTTCTACCATTGAACTACTCCCGCGTTTCTTCGGGAATCGGGAATTGGGAATGGAGAATCGTAGCAGGCGACGTCAAGACATGACGGCGATTCCCGATTCCCTATTCACAATTCCCGGCAACGCCGGTGGATGACTCGGACTTGCGTCCTCGCCCTCCGGGCCGCGCCGCTGTCGCGTCGCGTTCAGCAACGCCCTCCGGCGTTGCTGTCGAACCATCACATTCGTTTCGGTGGTTCGAACCCACCTCATTCAATGCAATGGCTCATTTTTACTGGTGGAGGGAGGTGGATTCGAACCACCGAAGGCGTAAGCCAGCAGATTTACAGTCTGCCCCCGTTGGCCGCTTGGGTATCCCTCCGAACGAGCCGCGCATTGTCCACGGCACCAGGTGCTTTTGTCAACCTCGATTGTGCCTCGATTGTGCTTCGTAACGCTCCGGTACTCAGGGCACCTCAGCGCTCGGCGCGACGATTTCCTGCTGCGGCTGCGCTGGATCAGGATTGCTCGGTGTCCGCCGCGGTACCGTCGCTGCCAATCAATCGCTCCATGCGTTCGGACAGTTGCAGCATCTCCTGCGCGTACGCTTGCATGCGCCGTTCGGCATCGTCGTGGGGCGCCCAGTGCGGGACCGGCGTGGGCTTTCCGTCCGGCCCATCCAGCGCCACGAAGACCATGACGCAACTGGTGGCAAGGCGATCTTCACCCTGCCGCAGGTCACGCGCCAACACATCCACGGCCAGATGCATGCTGGAGCGGCCGGTATGGATGAGTCGAGCCTGAACCGTCACCAACTCACCGATCAGGATCGGAACCAGAAACTGGATGCTGCCGACCGCGGCGGTCACACAGTAGGCGCCACTCCAAGCCACGGCACAGGCATAGCCGGCCTGATCGATCCATTTCATCACCATGCCACCGTGAACCTTGCCGCCAAAGTTCACATCGGTTGGCTGGGCCAGAAATCGAAAGCTCACCTCGTGTTGCTGTCCGGGCATGGCTTGGCTCCTCATTCGCCTTGATACCGACCCATGATGCCACGCCTCGCTTCACGGTCGCCCAGCCAGCCGACCGCGCGAGAACCCCCTCCGTGCTCAGACGTTGATCACACGTTGAATCGGAAGTGCAGCACGTCGCCTTCCTGCACGAGGTATTCCTTGCCCTCCAGACGCAGGCGGCCGGCCTCGCGTGCGCCTGATTCGCCCTTGTATTTGATGAAGTCGTGATAACCGATGGTTTCGGCGCGGATGAAGCCTTTCTCGAAGTCGGTATGAATGACGGCTGCCGCCTGCGGCGCGGTGGCGCCCTTCTTCACCGTCCAGGCACGCACTTCCTTGACCCCGGCGGTGAAGTAGGTTTGCAGGCCCAGCAAGGCATACGCTGCGCGGATCACGCGATTGAGGCCCGGTTCGTCCAGGCCCATGTCCGTCAGAAAAATGTCACGATCGGCCTCGTCCAGCTGCGACAGCTCCTCTTCGATCGCGGCGCACACCGGCACCACCAGCGCACCTTCTTTCTCGGCGCGGGCGCGCACTGCGTCCAAATGCGGGTTGTCACTGAAGCCATCCTCGCGCACGTTGGCGATGTACATCACCGGCTTGAGTGTCAGCAAGAAGAGCTCACGCAACAACAGCTTTTCATCGTCGGCCAAGCCCATCGCGCGTGCGGGGTGTCCTTGATCCAGATGGGCGCGCACACGCTGCAGCAGGTCCCGGCGCACGATGGCGTCCTTGTCGCCCGCCTTGGAAGCACGCTCATAGCGATTGAGCGCCTTTTCGACCGATTCGAGATCCGCCAGCGCCAGCTCGGTATCGATGGTGTCGATGTCGGCAATGGGATCGACCTTGTTGGCCACATGGATCACATCGGGATGTTCGAAACAACGCACCACGTGCGCAATGGCATCGGTTTCGCGGATGTTGGCCAGAAACTTGTTGCCCAGGCCTTCACCCTTGCTGGCACCGGCGACCAGTCCGGCGATGTCGACGAATTCGACAACCGTGGCGATGGTCTTCTGCGGCTTGACGATGGTCGCCAAGGCATCCAAACGAGGATCCGGCACCGGCACCACGCCGACATTGGGATCGATGGTGCAGAACGGGAAGTTGGCCGCAGCGATGCCTGCACGCGTCAGTGCATTGAAGAGCGTGGACTTGCCGACGTTCGGAAGCCCGACGATGCCGCATTGGATGCCCATGTTTGCAGTCCGTGAATGGAGAATCGGGAATGAGGAATCCAGCAGCGCTCGCCGCGATTCCCCATTCCCTATTCCCTATTCCCGGCGCGTATGCAACTGCTTCATGGCCGCATTGAAGTCACCCGCGATGACCAGCGGCACCACGGCCAAGGCGTCATCGATCGCACGCAGGATCGAGATTTCATCATCCTTGCCAGGCCGACCCAGCACCCACGTCGTCACCGCGTCCTTGTGACCGGGATGTCCGATGCCCAATCGAAGCCGGTGATATCGCCCATGCCCGAGTTGCGCCTGAATGTCGCGTAGGCCGTTCTGACCACCGTGACCACCGTCGAACTTGAGTCGCGCGGTTCCAGGTGACAAATCGAGATCATCGTGCGCGACCAGCATCTGCTCGGGCTCGATCTTGAAAAAGCGCAGGGCCGCAGACACCGACTGCGCACTGCGATTCATGAAGGTGGTCGGCTTCAAGAGCCACAAGGCTCCCGCGTCGGATTCCAGCTTCGCCGCCTCACCGAAGAGTTTGGCCTCAGGTCGAAACGTCACTCGACGCGCGGCCGCCAAGGCATTGACGAACCACGCGCCGGCATTGTGCCGACTGCGTTCGTACTGCGTGCCTGGATTACCCAAGCCGACGATCAGGCGCAAAGCAGACATGCGTTCCGGTCACTGCCCGGCCTGGCGTTCGCCAAACCGGGCAGCGAAACGATTACTTCTTCGGCGGAGCCTTGGCCGCTTCCGGTGCCTTGGCCTTGGTGGCCGGCACTTCGGCGGCAGCCGGCGCTTCGGCTTCGGGCTCCGCTTCGGCAGCAAGCTGACGTGCCACCACCACGGCGACGTCGTGGTCCGCGCCGAGCTTGAGCGAGGGAATCGACACGCCCTTGGGCAAAATCAGGGCCGACAGATGCACCACATCGCCTTCCTTGAGCGCGGCCAGATCCACTTCGATGTTGCTCGGCAGATCGGCAGGCAAGCACTCGATTTCCACTTCGGTCAGTTCGTGCATGATCAACACGCCGGAGATCTTGCCGGCGGGCGAGGTTTCCTGGTTGACGAAGCGCAAGGGCACCGACACGCGCAAGACTTCGTTCGCCATCACGCGCTGGAAGTCCAGATGCAACACGCGCGGACGCGCCGGGTGACGCTGCATGTCACGCAGCAGGACTTGCTGGATATCGCCACCCATATTCAGGTCCAGGATCGAGGCGTAGAACCACTCGTTCTGCTGTGCCAGCCAGATATCTTCGTGGACCAACTGAATCGAGACCGGTTCCAGACCACCGCCGTAGACGATGGCCGGAATCTTGCCGGTGTGACGCAGGCGGCGGCTCGCACCCTTCCCTGCACCTTCGCGGCGTTCAACGTTGAGTTCATGTGCCATGGTATTGCTTCCTGTTGCTTGGGTTGATCCGCCTCGCGGCGGGGAAAACGCTCATCCGCGACCAGATGAGCGGGTGAAACTGAGACTGGCGTTGCCAGCGCGAAACTGCGCGCGACGCGCTCGATCAATCCACATACAAGGAACTGACCGACTCGCCGAAGGCGATGCGTCGGATGGTTTCCGCCAGCATTTCCGAAACGCTGAGTTGCCGGATGCGACCGCACGCTCGCGCCTGAGGCGATAGCGGAATGGTGTCGGTCACCACCAACTGATCAAGCTCGGAGGCTTCCAGATTGCTGATCGCAGGCCCGGACAGCACCGCGTGGGTGCAGTAGGCCAGCACCTTGCGCGCGCCGTTCTGTTTGAGCGCCGCTGCCGCCGCACACAGGGTGCCGGCGGTATCCACGATGTCATCGACCAGCACGCAGGTCTTGTCGCGCACATCGCCGATGATGTTCATCACCGTCGCCACGTTGGCGCGTGGACGACGTTTATCGATGATGGCAAGGTCTGCGTCATCCAAACGCTTGGCAATGGCACGCGCACGCACCACGCCGCCGACGTCCGGGCTGACCACGATCAGGTTTCGAGTGCCATGGTTGCGCCAGATATCGGCCAGCAACAGTGGCGAGGCATACACATTGTCCACCGGCGAATCGAAAAAGCCCTGAATCTGCTCGGCATGCAGGTCCACGGTGAGCACGCGATCGGTACCGACTGCGGCAAACATCTTGGCGGCCACCTTGGCGGTGATCGGCACACGCGCCGAGCGTGGGCGACGATCCTGCCGGGCATAGCCAAAATACGGCATTACCGCCGTCACGCTCGCCGCACTGGCGCGCTTGAGCGCGTCGATCAGCACCAGCAGTTCCATCAGGTTCTCGGCCGAGGGCGCGCAGGTGGACTGGATGACGAACACTTCCTCGCGTCGGACCGTTTCTTCGATCTCGACCTGGACCTCGCCATCGGAAAACTTGCCGACTTGGGCCTTGCCAAGGCGCACGCCGAGATCACGGCACACATCCAATGCCAGAGGGCGATTGGCATTACCGGAGAAAATCAGCAGATTGTCACGGGTCACGTTGCACCTGGTCGAAAGCGGCTGCGATGGCAGCCCTGATAATCATCACCGGGCACGCGGCATATACCGCTTGTCCAGACGCCAAGACCGTGACCATCAAGGTCACGAATGGTTGGGGCGGCAGGATGACTCCGGGCCTCCTGCCCTTCGCCCTTCGGGCCAGCGACTATGCCGCTGTTCCGATCCGCTCCAGGCGGATCAGGTCGAACCTGCGGTTCGCATCCTGCCTCCTTGCCCACATCCATTTTTCATATCTGGCTGGGGCGGCAGGATTCGAACCTGCGAATGCCGGGATCAAAACCCGGTGCCTTACCACTTGGCGACGCCCCAACATGTTCAATTCGACCCTCGCATCGAAGGCCTTCGATTCACTTTCCAGCCGTGTCGCCTTGGACGCCGCGTAGTCGCAAGCTGCGGTGCAAGGCCGACTCATCGACACCCTGCGCCACCCAGCCGCGCCATTGCCGAGGAAGTCGTTCCAGAACGACCTGCGCTTCGGCTTGCGCACCAAACGCCAGAAACACGCCCGATCCCGTCCCCGTGAGCTGTGGCCTGCCGAAGCCTGCCAACCAGTCCATTGCCATTTTTGCTTCAGAACTGCGCGCGCGCAGCACCGGCTCGAACGCATTGCCGCTCACGGACCCGGAAAGGAAGTCGGCTATTGTCGTGGGCGGCGCATCGCGCGTCAAATCGGGCGCGGCAAACAGTTCAGCCGTCGGCACCCCGACACCCGGATCGACCAGCAGGTACCACTGCGGCGCCAGTGTGATGGGAGTCAAGCAATCACCCACGCCCTCGGCAAAAGCACTGCGCCCACGAACGAACACCGGCACATCGGCGCCCAGGCCCAAACCGATGGTCGCCAGGTCGTCTGCGCCCAGGCCAAGCTCCCAGAGATGGTTCAGCCCCACCAGCACGCTGGCGGCATCGGAACTGCCGCCGCCAAAGCCGCCCCCTTGTGGAATGCGCTTGTCGATGTCGATCTCGGCACCCAGGGCGCAGCCGGTGGCACCGCGCAGGGCCTTGGCGGCTCGCACCGCAAGATCGGCCTCGGCGGGTACGCCGGCAGCACCGCGATCCCGCACGATCGCGCCATCCTTACGCACACGCAGGCGCACCCAATCACCCCAGTCAAGCAACTGAAACACCGTTTGCAGGTGGTGATAGCCGTCGGGCCGGCGGCCGATGATGTGCAGGAAGAGGTTGATCTTGGCCGGCGCCGGCCACTGGCTCCAGCCGTCGGTGTCGCGTGGACTCGGCAGCTCGTACATGATCGTTTCAGGATTCGGGTTCAAACGACCATTCATCCACCACCAGGCGGATGCGCTGTTGCCCGCGCTCGGCAAAGACCTTGGTCGGCATGGCCAGATCATCCACGCGCGCGAACTTTCGGTACTCGATGACCCAGTCGTGCTGCTGGATCAGCGCCGGCAGGCCCTCGGCGTCGAAGTCGATCGTGCTGCTGGCATGGGCTGCGCGCATGCCCCGCACCCAAGCCGCAAGATCCTCCATCGGCACGTTCCAACCCAGATGCTCGCGCAGCAAGCTGCTGGCATCGGGCCCTTCGAAAGGCCCGCCCTCCAAGCCTTCCAGACGCGCATGGCCGGGGCCACCGCTCAAACGCCAGCTTCGACGCGTCACCGGTGCGTTGAGGCTGATGACGAAGCTATCGCCATCCTGTTGCCAGATCATGCGCCCGCTGCCGTTGTCGCGCCCATCCGATACCGCAATGCGACCACTCAGGCGCCAGCGCGGATGCTCGTGGAGCACCTGCTCACGCGCAGTTTGTGCGCTCAATTCAGTTTGCAGGTCATTGACCCGACGAGGTGTTGTGTTGCTGCAGGCCGACAGCACGGTCAGCGCCAAGGCCATCAGCACAACGCGCAGGATCATGGTTCGCGCACCTGCGCCGGCAACTCGCCCAGCACCCTGCGCAATGCGGGGCTATCGGGGTCCAGTTCACGCGCCAGGCGCAGGATCGAACGGGCCTCATCCAACTGATTCAAGGCTGCCAACACCCGCGCCAGGTGCGCGGCCACTTCCGCGTCGCGTTGCTGCTCGAAGGCGCGCTTGAGGTACGGCAAGGCTTCGGCATCGCGCCCCATCCGATGCAAGGCCCAGCCCATGCTGTCCTGAATCGCCGCCGAGTCGGGCTTGAGCGCCAGTGCCTTTTCGATCAAGGCCAGGCCTTCCGCGTATTGATCGGTGCGGTCGACCAAAGTATAGCCGAGCGCATTGAGCCAGTCGGATTCCTCCGGCTCGGTCGCCACCAGCACGCGCAAATCGGCCACAGCCGCATCGACTTGATCATTGCGCTCGTAGGCCAAGGCACGGTTGTAGCGCAGGGTCACATCGTCTTCGAAGATCGAAAGACCACGTCCGAGCGCGGAAAGCTCGGCCACCGCATCCTTGCGTTCACGCGCCAGTTCGGCTTCGACCAGATAGGCATCGCGCACGATATCAGCCCATTCGCTGTCGCTGGCCTGGATCTCCCTCAGCACATCCAGCGACGCGGCCTCATCGCCGCTTCGAGCCAGCAACACTGCAACGCGCAGGCGGCCTTGCTCGCGTTGGATGCCTCCGGGAATGCGCCGGTAGAACTCCAGCGCTTGTGGCAGCTTCTCCAGCATCTCGGCGATCTGACCCAATAACATCAAGCGCACCGGAGAGGATTCATTCTTGGGGGTTCGATCGACCAGAGCGGTGTAAAGACGCTCAAGGCCGGCCTTGTCCTTGGCCGCTGACAGGTAGGCCGCGCGCGCCGCCACCACCCGGTCCTCCTCGCCGGCCGCTTCCAGCAGACTTGCGGCTTTGGCGGGATCATTCATGGCGTTGAACTGCGCGGCCAGCGCAAGGCGATCGGCCATGCTCATCTCGGGCACGGCCGCTGCCGCATCGAGGCTGCGCTTGGCAAGCGCCATATCCTTGCGGGTCACGGCATCTTCGGCTTGCCAGATCAAGGCTTGCACCTGCGCCGGGAACTTCCCGACCACGGCCTGGGCAAGGCGGCTGTAGAGCGCTCGATCGTTCAAACGCAGTGCCACGCCACCCATCGCCAACCACGCATCAAAATTGGCCGGCATGCGCTCGGCATCGAGCAGGGAACCGATCAGACGACTGGCCAGGGCCGTATCGGCGGCTGATGCCAAGGCCGCGGCGGCGCGGCGCCAGCCGTCAGGCTGGGCGAACAATTGATCCAGTGCGGTTGCAGCTTCGCTCTGGCGCCCCTCCAGCAACGCCAGGCGCAGACGCGCCGCGGGCAGTTCCGGAGCGCTCGGTGCCAACTGCGCCCACCGCGCCAAGCCACGCCGCGTCAGAGCTGCGTCCTTGGCTGCCAAGGACGCTCGCACCGCGCGTTCGGCAACGTTGGCATCCGTGCTGTGCTCGGCCGCCCGTGCGTAGGCCTTGGCCGCGACGGTGGCATCGCCTTGTTGCAGGGCGAACTCACCCTCCAACAGTGGCTCCAGCGCTTCGTCCAGTCCGGCCGACCGGGCCGATGAGGGCACGAGCAGTGCCAGCAACAGGTAAACTAAGAGTCGTTGCATCGTTTTCAGTCTGTCCACGATCGGCGTTCCTCAGCGCGCAGTGCGCGATGCAGCCGGCACAAAAGTCTAACCCAAGCCACCCATGACCCTGCTGGCCCTCGGCCTGAATCACACCACGGCGCCCATCACGATGCGCGAAAAGCTGGCCATCGCGCCCACCGCGCTCGGCTCGGCGCTGCGTGATCTGAGCGCGCAGCCTGGGGTGACCGAGGCCGCGCTGCTTTCGACCTGCAACCGCACTGAAGTCTATTGCCGCGTGGAACTGGGGGCCGAACATCTGCCCGAGTCCTGGCTGGCGCAGCTCGGACAACTCCCGACTGAACAACTCACTACCCACCTCTATCGTCACGAGGGCAGTGCCGCCGTACGGCATTTGTTCCGCGTCGCCGTAGGTCTGGACTCGATGGTGTTGGGCGAGCCGCAGATTCTGGGTCAGGTCAAGGATGCCTGGCAGGCCGCGCGCGACCACGGCACCCTCAAGACGCCACTGGATCAACTGTTCCAGCAAAGCTTCGCGGTCGCCAAACGCGCCCGCACCGACACCGCCATCGGCAGCCAGCCGGTGTCGGTCGCGTTTGCCGCGGTGCGTCTGGCCGAACAAGCCTTTTCCGCGCTGGATCACGCCACCGTGCTCTTGATTGGTGCCGGCGACACCATCGAACTGGCCGCGCGCCATCTTTCCGAACACAAGGTCCACCGCCTGCTGGTGGCCAATCGCAGCCTCGAAAACGCGCGCGCCTTGGCAAGCCGCTACGGTGGAGCCGCGATGACACTGGAGGATTTGCAGCAGCATCTCGCCGAAGCCGACATCGTATTGAGCGCCACCGCCAGCCCGGAGCCGATCCTGCACCAGAGCACCGTGCACGCGGCGCTGCAAGCACGCCGTCATCGCCCGATGTTCCTCTTGGACCTCGCCATGCCACGCGACATCGAGCCGAGCGTTTCCGAACTCGAGGATGCCTTCCTCTACGACCTCGATCATCTGGAGCAAGTCATCGAAGGCAACCGCCGCTCTCGGCGCGCAGCCGCCGAGCAGGCCGAGGCCATCATCGACCTGCAGGTGGAGCATTACCTGGCCTGGTGGCGAGCCAACGACAATCAGGACGCGCTGCGACAACTGCGCCAACGCGGTGAAGCCACGCGCGATGCCGTGCTGGCGCGCGCCGACGAACTCTTGGCGCAGGGCAAGTCGCCACAACAGGCACTGCACTATCTGGCCCATACCCTCACCAACAAACTCCTGCATGCGCCTAGCGTGATGCTGCGTCAGGCCGCGCAGCAAGGCGATCACGACCTGCTCGATGCCGCCGTTCGCCTGCTCGGCGACAAAGACCCTTCCACACCCGCCAACCATGACCCTCACGCCCAGCATCCGCCGCAAGCTCGACGCGCTCGCTGAGCGGCATGAGGAAGTCGGGCGCTTGCTGCTCGAACCCTCGGTCAGCGCCGATCCCAAGCACTTCCGCGAACTGTCGCGCGAATACGCCCACCTGAGCGAGGTCAGTCAATCACTGGCGCAGTATCGACAAGCCGAAGATGCGCTGGCCGCCGCCGAAGAATTGTGCGGCGACGCGGAGATGCGCGATCTAACGTTCGAGGAAATCCGCAGTCAGCGCGAGCGCATCGAGCAACTCACGCAAACCCTGAACCTGTTGCTGCTGCCACCCGATCCACGCGATGAGGGCAACCTGTTTCTGGAAGTGCGCGCCGGTACCGGCGGTGATGAAGCGGCGATCTTTGCCGGCGACCTGTTCCGCATGTACGCACGTTACGCCGAATCCCGCGGCTGGCGCGTGGAGATTCTCAGCGCGAGCGCCGGCGAGCATGGCGGTTTCAAGGAAGTCGTGGCGCGCGTCGAAGGCAGCGGCGCCTTTGCACAGCTGAAGTTCGAGTCCGGCACCCACCGCGTGCAGCGCGTCCCCGAAACCGAATCGCAGGGTCGCATCCACACCTCGGCCGCGACAGTCGCCATCCTGCCGGAAATGGATGACATCGAGGACATCGACATCAAGGACGCGGAACTGCGCGTGGACACCTTTCGTGCCTCCGGCGCTGGTGGTCAGCACGTCAACAAAACCGACTCGGCCATCCGCATCACGCATCTGCCCAGCGGCATCGTGGTGGAGTGCCAGGACGAGCGCAGCCAGCACAAGAATCGCGCTCGGGCACTGTCGCTGCTCAAGGCGCGCCTGCTCGACGGCGCGCGTGCGCAACAGACCGCAGCGCAAGCCGAATCGCGACGCGTGCAGGTGGGTTCGGGCGATCGCAGCCAGCGCATCCGCACCTACAACTTTCCGCAAGGCCGCATCACCGACCACCGCATCAACCTCACCCTTTACCGTTTGCCCGAAGTGCTTGCTGGCGACCTCACCGAACTGATCGATACGCTGCGCCGCGAGCATCAAGCCGACGAACTCAAGCTGGCCAGCGCCGGCGACTGACGCATGAACACGACACCCCCCATCGAACGACACGCCACGAGCGAGCACTTTCTGGGCCTGCCCATCGAGCGCTTCCTGCACGATTACTGGCAGCAACACCCCTTGCTGGTGCGCGGCGCGCTGCCCGGCTTTTCCAGCCCGATCACACCCGATGAACTGGCGGGACTGGCCTGCGAGGATGGCGCGCTGGCTCGGCTGGTGATACACGAAGCCCATGATGATCGCTGGCGGGTCGAGTCCGGCCCCTTCGAGGAAACCCGGTTCTCGCAACTGCCCGAACGCGACTGGACCTTGCTGGTGCAGGACGTGGACAAATGGGACGCCGATGTTGCCGAGCTCCTGAAACATTTCAACTTCCTGCCGCGCTGGCGCATCGACGACATCATGGTCAGCTATGCCGTGCCCGAGGGCTCGGTCGGCGCACACATCGACCAATACGATGTTTTCCTGATCCAGGGGCGGGGCCAACGTCGTTGGCAGATCGACACCCAGGTCAATCCTCCGCAACTGTTTCGCGAGGACGTCGAGCTCAAGTTGCTGCAATCGTTCGCGCCCAGCCACGATTGGGTGCTGGAGCCTGGAGATCTTCTGTATTTGCCGCCGGGCGTGCCTCATCATGGCGTGGCCTTGGACGAATGCATGACGCTTTCAGTCGGCATGCGTGCGCCCAGTCATGGCGAACTGGTATCCGATCTCGCCGATCATCTGGCGGACGGTCTTTCGGAGACTGCGCGCTACCGTGATGCCGGCCTCACCGTGGACGCCGCCGATGGCCGAATCGACTCAGGCGTTCTGCGACGCGCACGCGCGGCCTTGCAAAGCCTCCAGAACATCGACGACGAGAGCCTTGCCGACTGGTTCGGCGACTTCATCACCCGCTATCGCAGCGCCGGCGACATCGTGCCGCCACCCAAGCTACCGAAGCCCGGCGTGATCGAGAAGGACTTGCTCGCCGGTGAGCGTCTGCACCTGCACCCGTTGGCGCGTTGCGCCTGGCGCGAACAGGCGCGCCGCGCCATCGTGCACATCGATGGCGAACGCTTCACCGCCGGCATGGGGCTGGCTCAGCATCTGGCCTGCGCACAAGCTTTGGGCGTCGATGAGTACGCAAGCCTGGACCACGACGATCGCACCTTGGTGCAACATCTGGTCAGACGCGGCATTCTGGTGTTGTCCCAATCCCGAGACTGAGGCATGAGCCCGCACGACTTCCGCATCGAAGTGGCACGTTATCCCGAGGACTTGGCCGACCTGCGTGCCGTGCGCGAGCCGGTGTTCATCGTTGAACAATCCGTGCCGGTGGAACTGGAATGGGATGAACTCGATCCACTCAGCATCCACGCCTTGGCGCGCGACTCGCAGGGCGCCGCCATTGGCACCGCACGCCTGACACCGCAACAGGCGATCGGCCGCATGGCCGTATTACCCGAATGGCGCGGCCGCGGTGTCGGTGCTGCGTTGTTGCAAAGCATGATCGCGCAGGCTCGCGCACTCGGTCATGCCTTTGTCGAACTGCATGCGCAGACGCACGCAATCGGCTTCTACGAACGCTTTGGCTTCGTCGCGTTCGGCCCCGAATATGACGAGGCCGGCATTCCACACCGCAGCATGCGCCTGACGCTGGATGCAGCCGCCGACGAACGCGCCCTGCGTGAGATTGACTCCGTCGGGCAACTGGCCGAAGTGAGCGTTGCAATACTGCGCGCCGGTCGACGCGAATTGGTGATCTACAGCCGTGATCTGGACCCTGCCCTGCTGGATTCACGCGACGCAATCGATGCGCTGCGCGACTTTGCCACGGGCGCGCGCGATGCGATGGTGCGCGTGCTGGTGCAGGACCTGCACCGTGCCGTGCAGGAAGGCCATGGCCTCATCACGCTGGCGCAGCGTCTGTCCAGCCACGTCAGCATTCGGGTGGTGGAAGTTGAACCTGACGTGCAGTACGCCGGTGGCTTCATCCTCAACGATCAAGGCGGCTATGTGTTTCGCCCCATCGCCACCCGCCCCGAAGCCAGCGCCTGCCTGCGCGACCGCGCTCGGCAACGCCAACTGTTGTCGTATTTCAACGAGGTTTGGGAACGTGCAAGGCCGGCGGTGGAACTTCGTCCCTTGAGCTGAGCCTCGTCTTCGCAAGTCGAATCCCGAAGACAAAAATCCCGGCCACCTTGCGGTGACCGGGATGGGTGTTGAAGCCTGAGTTGCGACGAAGCGCGAAACGCCTCGTCTCACATGCCTCAGTTCTGCACGTTCAACTCGGTGCGCCGGTTGGTTTCGCTCTTGCAGGCCGGGAAGGTCTGCGCGGTCGGCTCCAGCGGACGGCTCTCGCCGTAACCCGTCGGACCCACCAGACGCGAAGCTGCGACGCCATTGCTGGTCAGATAATCGTACACCGCCTTGGCGCGACGCTCGGACAGCGACTGGTTGTAGGCGTCGGCACCGCACAAGTCGGTGTGACCGGCCACTTCCACGCGCAGTTCCGGATACTGCACCAGCACCGACACGGCTTCCTTCAAGGTTTCGACGGCATCGGCACGCAGCGTGGACTTGTCGTAGTCGAAGTTCACGCCACGCAGGTCGATCGTCACCGCGACCGGGCAACCATCGGGGCCCACGGTCTGGCCAGCCTGCGAATCCGGGCAGCGGTCATCGCAGTTGTTGACGCCATCACCATCACCATCCAGATCCGCACAGCTCGGCGGCGGCGGCGGCGGTGGCGGGGTCTCGACGACAGGTGCCGGCGGAGGCGGCAAGTCGCCCAACTTCACCAAAACCGTGAGCTGAGCGAGGTAGTCGATGAAACCCTTGTCGGCGGGCGCTGCAAAGCTGCCGTTGTCACCGTCGTAACGTGCCAAAACCTCGGCGCGCATCGACGTGCGTGAGTAGTCGGCCTGCAAGCCTGCACCCACTTGCGCGGCAAAATCATTGCCACTGCGCTTGTGCGGCTTGCCGCCCAAAGCGTTGGGATACTGCTCCTCGTGACGCAACATACCGGCACCGTAGGCCAGATACGGCCCCCAGTTGCGCTCGGCCTGGCGGAAATGGCTACGGCCGGTCAGCATGAAACCGTAGTCGTTCCAATGCAAGCCGCCGCCCTTCTGCTCCATGCGAACGGTGTTGAGGTCGAGGTCGAGTGAGAAGTTAGGCGAGAAGTACTTGCCGACGCCGATACCGTAGCGCAGGTTGTCATCCATGTTCCGGTCGGAATCGGAAATATGCAGGCCACCGGTCGCAGTCAGGTACCAACGGTCATCGAAATCCTGCGCCAAGGCCACATTGGCCAGGCCCATCGCGCCAAACAGGGCGCAGCCCAAGAGCGTCTTCTTCATTTATTACTCCTAAATACAAGGCGGTGAACGGGGCGAACGTGTGACTCAGCAACCCACGCACGGCAGGCCCTGAACAATCTGTCAACCAAACCAGTGTACACGGGGATCGCTCGCACAGTTTAACACATTGATAACGTCCATTCAGATGGAACTGCCCTACTTCAGCTTGCCGCTTTGGCGCCGACGCGGCATTGTGCAAAGAAGTCAGTAGAAGTCTGCCGCCACCATGTCACAGCCGTACCCACACCTGCTTTCTTCCTTGGATCTTGGCCACTGCGTCCTGCCCAACCGGGTGCTGATGGGCTCGATGCATACCGGACTGGAAGATCGCCGTGCCGACTTCCCCAAACTTGCTGCCTACTTCGCCGAACGTGCGCGCGGTGGTGTCGGCTTGATGGTCACTGGCGGCATTGCCCCCAACATCAGCGCCTGGACCAAGCCCTTCGCCGGCATGCTGGCCTGGCCTTGGCAGGTGCGCAAACATCGACTGGTGACCGAGGCGGTCCACCGCGAGGGTGGGCGGATCTGCATGCAGATCCTGCACGCAGGCCGTTACGGCTATCACCCGTTGAACGTGGCGCCCTCCCGCATCAAGTCGCCGATCACGCCCTTCACCCCACGTGCCCTGTCCGATCGCGGTGTCGAGCGCCACATCCGGGATTTTGCCACCTGTGCCAAGCTCGCTCGCGAAGCGGGCTACGACGGGGTGGAGGTGATGGGCTCGGAGGGCTACCTCATCAATGAGTTTCTGGCTTCACGCACCAACACTCGCTCGGGCCCTTGGGGCGGAAGCTTCGACAATCGACTGCGATTTGCCACCGAGATCGTGCGACGCACGCGTGAGGCGGTCGGGCGCGACTTCATCCTGATCTTCCGACTTTCGATGCTGGAATTGGTGGAAGGTGGCAGCGATCTCACCGAGGTCATCACCGCCGCCAAGGCCATCGAGCACGCCGGCGCTTCAATCCTCAACACCGGCATCGGCTGGCACGAATCGCGCATCCCGACCATTGCCACCAGCGTCCCGCGTGCGGCGTTCACCTTCGTCACGGCGCGACTCAAGCGCGAGGTTTCGATTCCACTGGTGGCGACCAATCGCATCAACATGCCCGAGGTGGCCGAAGCCGTGCTGGCACGCGGCGAAGCCGACATGGTGTCGATGGCGCGGCCGTTCCTGGCCGACCCCGATTGGGTGCTGAAGGCGCAACGCGGCCAAACGGCCGCCATCAACACCTGCATCGCCTGCAATCAGGCCTGTTTGGACCACGTTTTTCAGAATCGCAAAGCGAGTTGCTTGGTCAATCCACGCGCAGGACGCGAGACCGAACTCAACTACCGCCCCACCTCTCAGCCAAAGCGAATCGCCGTGGTCGGTGCCGGCGTTGCGGGCCTGGCCTGTGCCACCACGGCGGCCGAACGCGGGCATCACGTCACCCTGTTCGAGGCGCAAGATGCCATCGGCGGCCAATTCAACCTCGCCCGCAGTATTCCAGGCAAAGAGGAATTCAACGAAACGATCCGCTACTTCCAGCATCGCCTTGGCCAGACCGGCGTGAACCTGCGCCTTGGGACACGCGCCGACCCGGCCCTGCTTGCCGATTTCGATGCCATCGTGCTGGCGACCGGTGTCGTGCCGCGTGTACCGTCGATCCCGGGCATCGACCATGCCAAGGTGATCAGCTACCCGGATTTACTCAGTGGTCGTCGCAGCGCCGGTCGCCGCGTGGCGATCATCGGCGCCGGAGGCATCGGGTTTGACGTGGCGGAGTACCTGATCGAGCCGGGACCGTCGATGAGTCTCGATCCGGCGCGTTGGCGTGCCCATTGGGGCATCGATGACAGTTTGCAGGCGCGTGGCGGGATCGAGGGCGTGGCGGCAACGGCGTTCCATCCCGAACGCGAGGTCTGGCTGTTGCAGCGCAAGGCCGATGCGTTTGGCAAGAACCTTGGCAAAACCACCGGCTGGATCCACCGCGCCAGCCTCAAGCGCGCCAAGGTCAAGATGTTGGGCGGCGTCGAGTACCAGCATATTGACGACGCTGGCCTTCATCTTCACATCGAAGCTCAGGCGCACGTATTACCCGTCGATCACATCATCGTGTGCAGCGGACAGGAGTCGCGCCGCGAATTGCTCGAGCCACTGCAGGCCGCTGGACGCCAAGTTCATCTGATCGGTGGCGCCGAGTTGGCCGCTGAATTGGATGCCAAGCGCGCCATTGCCCAAGGCTGCGAACTGGCCGCGAACTTGTAGTCTTCCGCGTCGAATCAGAGCACTCCAGACCGACTCCGTTCAGCAGACGTTCGATCAGGCACCCGTAACTTTCGCCCGTTCCCAGGCCGCCAATGAAGCCGCGAAGTCCGGGAACAACGGAAACAGGTCTGTGCATGTCCCGCACAACCTCCGTGCGACTGACGCCGCGATGCCACGACAGGCCCGCGTCAGGCGTACCCCCAAACGCCATGTCCATGAGCTTGCGTGCGTTGCTTTTCAGGAATGCACCGGCCGAGAACGGTGCACGACTGCAACCGGATTCAGCGCAAGCCATGAACGCAACGCCGAGGAGTTCGCAATGAATCTGGCCACCTTGCTGTGGTTGTCGCAATTGTTGCCCCAGCCCTACGCCGATCAGGCATGCCTTGCCACGACGGTGTATCTGGAAGCACGCAACCAGTCCGAACTTGGCCAGCGCGCCGTGGCGGAAGTCGCCCTCCGTCGACTGGACAGCGGCCGTTGGGGTGAAAACCTGTGCGCCGTCGTCACGGCACCCAAACAGTTTGCGCCCACCTTGTTGCCTGCCGATTACGGCATCAAGAATCTCAAGGCCTGGAATCGCGCCGTGGCCGTCGCCTTGCGCGTCGAACGCGACTGGAACCGCCCCGCTCCCCAGCGTCGATTCGTGGTGCCGGGCGCCGATCACTTTCTGGTGCAGGCGCAGATCAAGTCCGCGCCGGATTGGGCCCAGGGCGTGCCGGTCGCCACCATCGGCGATCACACCTTCTACAGCGTGGCGATTCGGCTGTAGCAGGTTGAACCCACCTTGATCCGGGCGGTGACTGGCCATACATGCTTATCGGCCCCTTTAAAGGAATCAACGATGAAACTGTATTGCCTGCCCGGCGCCTGCTCGCTCGCCGACCACATCGTGCTGCAATGGATCGGCGCACCGCACCAGATCGAAGTGGTGCCGCGCGATCAACTGCATGGCGATTTTCTCAAGGTCAATCCCGCCGGTGCGGTTCCCGCCCTGTTGCTGGACGATGGCAGCCTGGTGACGCAGAACATCGCCATCCTGGACTATCTGGCCCAGCTCAAGCCCGAGGCGAAACTGTTCGGTGAAGGTTCGGCCGTGGCACGCGCGCAGGTGCTGCGCTGGACCGCCTTCCTGAACTCGGACGTGCACAAGAACTTCTCGCCGCTGTTCAGCGCGCCGCGTTTCGTCGATGGCGAGGCTGCACAGGCCAACCTCAAGGCCAAGGCGATCGAGCGCCTGCAGGGGCAATTCGCCATCCTCGACCAGCAGATCGGCTCGGGCACTTGGCTGGTGGATAACCATCGCTCCGTCGCCGATCCCTACCTGTACGTATTGTTGCGCTGGGCGCGTGGCATGAAGTTGGACCTCACGGCGCATGCCAACCTGAATCGCTTCTTCGACCACATGGGCACCGACGCGGGCGTCAAGGCCGCGCTGGCCGCCGAAAACCTCAGCTGATCGCTTAGGCCTCGCCTACTGCCAAAGCCGCGTAGAAGTCAGCCCGGAACGCCTCGAATCGACCGGCCTCGATGGCGTTCCGGATGCCGGACATCAGCTCTTGGTAATAGTGCAGGTTGTGGATCGTGGCCAGCATCGGGCCGAGCATTTCGTTGCAACGATCCAAGTGACGCAGATAGGCGCGGGTGAAGCCGCCGGCACATGCAGCGCAAGCGCATTCGGGATCGATCGGGCGCAAGTCCTTCTCGTATTTGGCATTGCGGATGCGTACCGTGCCAAAGCGGGTGAAGTAATGCCCATTGCGTGCATTACGGGTCGGCATCACGCAGTCGAACATGTCGATGCCACGCGCCACCGCTTCCACGATGTCCTGCGGCCGGCCGACGCCCATCAGATAGCGCGGACGATCATCCGGCAACTGCGGGCAGGTGTGTTCGAGCATGGCGTTGCGCTCGGCTTCCGGCTCGCCCACGGCCAAGCCACCCACGGCATAACCATCGAAACCGATGTCGATCAGACCTGCGGCCGATCGGCTGCGCAGCTCGGGATAGACATGGCCCTGCACGATGCCGAACAAGGCCGCGTCATTGCCCAGTCCGTCGTGCGCTTCGCGACTGCGCTTGGCCCAACGCAAGCTCAGTTCCATTGATTCACGCGCACGCTTCTCGCTCGTCACCACACCATCGACCGCATACGGGGTGCACTCGTCGAAGATCATCACGATGTCCGAATCGAGCACGTGCTGGATGCGCATGCTCACTTCCGGGCTGAGGAAGACCGGCGCGCCATCCACGGGCGAAGCAAACTTGACGCCTTCTTCGGTGATCTTGCGCCGATGTGCCAGCGAAAACACTTGAAATCCGCCAGAATCGGTCAGAATCGGCCCATCCCATTTGGACAAGCCATGCAGGCCGCCGTGGGCTGCAATCACGTCCAAACCGGGACGCAGGTACAGATGGAAGGTGTTGCCCAGGATGATCTGCGCGCCGGTCGCACGCACGGACTCGGGCATCATGGCCTTGACCGAGCCATAGGTTCCCACCGGCATGAAGGCCGGGGTTTCGACCATCCCACGCGGGAAGTTCAGTCGTCCGCGCCGTGCAGCACCATCGCGACCCACCAGATCGAATCGCAGACGGCTCATCCCTTGGCCTCCGCCTTGGCCGCACGCAAGTGAGGCGCGGCAAACAGGAGCATGGCATCGCCGTAACTGAAAAACCGATAGCGCTCACGCACCGCGTGCTGATACGCCGCCATCACCCGCTCCTGCCCGGCAAAGGCACATACCAGCATCAGCAAGGTGGATTCGGGCAGGTGGAAGTTCGTCACCAGCACATCGACGCTGTGAATCGGCCGCCCCGGAAACAGGAACAGTCGGGTTTCACCGGCAAACGGTTGCACCTCGCCATCGCGCCAGCTCGATTCCAAGGCACGCACCACGGTGGTGCCGATCGCCACGATGCGACCGCCACGCGCGCGCGCGGCTCGAATCTTTTCGCATAGCGCCGCGCCGACATTGAGCCACTCGCTGTGCATGGTGTGATCTTCGAGGTTTTGCACGCGCATGGGTTGGAAGGTACCTGCGCCGACATGCAAGGTGATGTGGCCGGTTTCCACCCCGCGATTTGCCAAGGCGCTCAACAACGCCTGGTCGAAATGCAAACCCGCCGTGGGCGCTGCCACCGCGCCGGGCTCATGCGCGAAGATCGTCTGATAGCGATCGGCATCGGCCGCGTTCGGCGCGCGCGTCATGTACGGCGGCAACGGCATCCGTCCGACGCGCTGCAGGAGGGCTTCCAAGGCTTCGTCGGTCTCGAAGCGCAGCCGGAAAAACGCCTGTTCGCGACCAAGCACCGTCACCCGCGTGCCATCGTCCAACACCAGCCCCGATCCGTCCTTGGGCGTCTTGCTCACACCCAGCTGCGCCAGGGCTTCATTCGATCCCAAGACGCGTTCGATCAGGATTTCCACTCGGCCGCCGGTGTCCTTGTTGCCGAACAGGCGTGCCGGAATCACGCGGGTATCGTTGAAGATCACCAGATCCCCAGCCGACAACCACTGCGGTAGTTCCCTGATCTGCCCGTCGTGCATCGCGCTGGAGCCGGACGGCAGGATCAGCAGCCGGCTGTCCGATCGGCTGGCGAGGGGCTCCTGCGCAATCAGTTCGGTCGGTAGCTCGTAATGAAAGTCGGACTTGTTCAAGGGTGCGGGTCCAGATTCAAGCCCCTCATTATCGTGCGCTCGCGTCACCTGACCAAGCCTTGCGCTGCGCACTGCGGAAAAAATGAGCCCCGCGTACTGCGGGGCTCATTGGCTCGTTCAGGTGGATTGCACCCGATCAGGACTCACGCCGGGCGACCACGCCGACTCCGAGCCAGCGCGAGCATCGCCAAGGCCATCAGCAACAAGGCCCAAGGTGCGTTGACCGGCACCCACACCGGCTGACCACTCACGCTGACCGTCGAGGTATTGTTCGGCGGCGTCGGATCGGCACCATTGCTACCGTCGTCGGCGATCGTGACCGTGTTTTCGACACCCACGGCGGAAATCACCACCACCGCAAATGCCACCGTGTGATCGGCACCATCGGCCGCCAAGGCACCCACCGTGAAGCTGCACGTGGTGCCAGCCGGTGAGCCGTCCGCACAACTCCATCCTGCGGTGCTTCCGGTCGTGGTGAACGAGGTGTTCGCCGGCACGGTTTCGGTAATGACCACGCCCGTCGCGTCCTGATCTCCGACGTTGCGGTAGGTGAGCGTGTAGATAATCGTGTCGCCATTGCTCACCAAGGCCTTGTCTGCGACCTTCACGATCTCAAGGTCAGGCGTCGCACCGATCGGTCGCACGTCCTCGCTGTCGTTGTTGCTCGGATCCGAATCGGCACCATTGCTGCCATCGTCGGCGATGCTCACCACGTTGGTGATCGAATCCACACCGCTCGGAAGTGGCTCATCGATGCGCACGGCAAAGTTCACGACCGTGCCCGGTGTCAGGCTCTGGCCACCCGCTACTGTGCCTGCAATGGTCAAGGTACAGGTCGAACCGGCATTGCCATCGGGCACGCAGACCCATCCGAGGCTGCTGGAACCGGCCTCGAACGTACTGTTGGCCGGCACCGTTTCGGTGATCACCACACCCGTGGCGGCTTGGTTGCCGAGGTTGGCGTAGGTCAACTGGTAAACGACCACACCACCGGCCGTGGCCGTGGAGCTTGAGGTTTTGACGATGGCCAGATCAGGCGCAGCCGTGACCGGCGTGTCCTCGTTGTCCTGTCGTGGATCGCCCGGATCGGCGGGATTCGGCGGCGTGCTTGGCTCGCCACCGCTGCCGTCGGACACCACAGTGACCCGGTTGAGCACGCTATCCACGCCCGAAGGCAAGGGATTGCCCACCGTCACGGCGAAGTTCACCGTCGCGGCGGCCGCTCCCGCGCTCAGGTTCCCGATCGCCATGGTGCAGGTCGAACCGGCATTGGCATTGGGTACGCACGTCCAGCCTGAACCGGTGTAGGTCGTGTGCTGCGGTACCACCTCGGTCAGCACCACACCGCTGGCGTTCTGATTGCCGGTGTTCTGGTAGCTGATGACGTAGTTGATCACGCCACCCGGCGCCACCGTGGCCCCGCCATCGGTCTTGCTCACCGTCATCGCCGGCATGGCGTTGACCGGCGTGGTCACGTCGTCGTTGTTGTTGTTCGGGTTGGTATCGGCACCGTTGCTGCCGTCATCGGTGATCGATGCACTGTTGGGGATGGATTCCACGCCCACTGGAACGGGGTTGGGGATATTGACTGCAAACAGCACGTTGACCGCTGCCGCCCCCGCAGCGACGGTACCAGCCACGTTGAAGGTACAGACCGAACCGGCAGGCGCGCCATTGCTGCAACTCCACCCGGCGGTGCTGCTGGTGGCATTGAAGGTGGTGTTGGCCGGCACGGTATCGGTGATGACCACACCGGTCGCGCCCTGGTTGCCGATGTTCTGGTAGCTCAGGGTATAGACCAGCACATCACCCGGCGCCACGCTCGCGGCACCGGCGGTCTTGGTGATCGCAAGATCCGGGGCTGCATTCACCGGTGTGGTGTCGCTGCCTGGAACGTCCGGAATCAGCGGATCGGGCTGGGTCAGCACCGCCGTGTTGGCGACATTGTTCACCCCGGCCAACAGCGGATTGTCGATCTGCACCGCGAACATGGCGGTGGCAGCGGATGCCTCCGGCGTGCTGCCCACGAGGGTGCCTACCGCCAAGGTGCAGGTGGAACCGGCGTTGTTGTTGGGCGTGCAGACCCAGCCAGCCGTACTCGATGCCGGCACGAAGGTCGTGTTCGCGGGCACGGTCTCACTGATGCTGGCGCTGGCCACGTCGACATTGCCGTCGTTCCAATAGCTCAGGGTATAGACCACCACATCACCCGGCACCGCGCTGATGCCACCGTCGGTCTTGTTCAGATGCAAGCCCGGCGCGGTATCCAGTGGCGAGGTTTCGCTGTCGCTGTTGTTGGGCGGCGTCGGGTCGGGGCCATTGAGGCCGTCGTCGCCCACCGATGCGGTGTTCTGGATGGCGCTGGCACCGGCGGAAACCGGGTTGTCGATCAGGGCCGCAAACTGCACGCTGGCGGCCGCAGCGCCTGCCGCCACAGCACCAATCGACAAGGTACAGGTCGAACCGGCATTGCCGTTGGGCATGCAGATCCAGCCGCTGGTGCTGGAAGCGGCATAAAACGTGGTGTTGGCAGGAACGGTTTCGGTGATGACGACACCGGTGGCGTTCTGGTTGCCCACGTTCTGATAGCTCAGGGTGTAGATCAACACACCACCCGGGATGGCGTTGGCGCCACCGAGGTTGTCGACCTTGGTCAACACCAAGTCCGGCGCGGCCGCTACCGGCACGTCAGTGGGGTCGTCAGGTTCACCTGACGTACTCGGATCATCGCTTGGAACGGTCGCGGGCACATCCGGCGAGGACAGCACGGCCTGGTTGGCCACCGCCGTGACGCCTGCGGCCAAGGGGCTGTCGATCTGTACCGCAAAGGCGCGGGTCTCGGTTGCCGATGCGGCCACGTTGAAGGTGCCCAAGGTGCAGGTCGAGCCCGCCGCCGCACCGTCTGCACAGCCCGTCCAGCCTGCGTTGCTGCCGGCTGCATCGAAGGTGGTGTTGGCCGGCACGACATCGCTGAGGGTGACGGTATTCAAGGTCGCCGGGCCGTTGTTGGTGACGCTCACGTTGAAGATCACCACGTCACCCGGCACGAAGGCACCACCCGCACCGCTGCCGGTGTTGGCAACCGTCTTGGTGACCACCGGGTCGGGGAAGCCGAGCGTATCGCCGTCATTGAGCGGGTCATGGATGCGGATGTCCGGATTGGTCGGGTCATCCGGCACCGAACCGTAGCCCGGTACATTGGCCGTGTTGGTGACCGGATTCGGGACGGGCGGGAATGCCGCCAGGCTGGCGTTGAAGGTGGCCGTGACGGTGGCACCCGGCAGGATGCCGACACCCGCATTGCTGGTGAAGCTGACCGTGGTCTGGCCCGGCGTGCCGGTATCCAGCGCGCCGGTGAAGCCGGTCGGCGTGGTGCCCAAGGCAATCGAGGTATTCAACCACACGCTGTGCAGGAGAACGTCGTCCAGCACGATGTCGTAGGCCGGACCGGTGCCCGTGTTCTCTACTTGCAAGGTCACCACCGCACTGCCTGCGGTCGAGCCGGCCGTCATGGTCTTGGTGAGCGTGAGGATGGGTTCCACCAACTCCACATCCGCCGTGGCCTGCACATCGGGTGACGTGCCGTTGCTGAAGGTGGCGGTATTGGTCAACACATCGCCATCGACATTGCCCGCATTGTCCTTGACCCGCGCTGTCACCGTGACTTGAATCCAGTCGTCGGTGGTCACGCCATTGGCGGGATTGGTGATCGTGCCGAAATCGAAGGTCACGGTGTCGTTGTAGCCCACGCTACCGGTGTCGCTGTAGCTCGGCGTACCAGGCAGCGACGTGGTGATGCCGGCGTTGCCGAAGCTGCCCACCGAAGCGCCCGTCGCCTCCATCCAGGCCGGCAAGGTATCGATCAACACCGCCGTGGTCGTGGTGCCCTGCGGGAAGCCGATGGTCAGGGTGTAGCTGACGTTCTCACCGATAGCCAGATCCTCCAGGCCGGTGTACTGGCCGTTGGCGGTATCGCCCAAGGTCGTGCTGGCGACCACTTTCACCAAGGACGGTGCCAACACCGTGATGGTGTCGCTGTCGGTATTGGTGGTGCCATGGCGCACGCCCGGTTCGAGCGGATCATCGGTGGAGTCGAACTCCGCTTGGGCACTGTTGGCATAGGTATTGCCGGGATTCACGGTGTTGGTGACCGTGGCGTTGTAGGTCACGGTGCAACTGGAACCCAGTGCAAGCGTATTGAACGAGAAGGTGATGACCGGCGCTGCCGAGTCGTCCGCCGTGGCCGCACAAGTGCCCGCCGCGCTGCCTGCCACATAGCTCAAGCCCGGGCTGGGCAAGGTATCGGCCACCACCACGTTGAAGGCATCAGCGGTCGAGCCGGGGGCTTGGTGCGACACGGTAACAGTGAAACTCACCACGTCACCGGCCTGCACGATATGCGCCGGATCGGGTGCGGCGCCATTGATCAGGCTGATGGCCTTGGTCAATTCGAGCTTGGGCTCGACGATGTCGACCTCGGCGGTGGCACTGATCGGTGTGGTGATGGTGCTCGAGGTGAAGCTGGCGGTGTTGGTCACACTCACCCCACCGGCGGTTTGCGCGGTATCCATCACCCGTGCCACCACTTCGAAGCGAATGGTGCGGTTGGCGGCGGCCACCGGCTGGGCGCGCAGGTTGCCCAGATTCCAGGTGACCCGATCCGAATGCAGGTCTGGATCGGCGCCGTCGCTCGGTGATCCGGAGGGACCGGCCACCGGTGTTGCGGTTGGAGCGATGCCAGCAATACCCGATCCGACCGACACGATGCGCGAGGACACGTAAGCCATCGATACGGTGTTGATCGGCAACTGATCGGTCACCACGGCATTCAGGCTGTCGCCAGCGGGCAGTTCCACATCGAACTGATAGGTCACCACGCCACCGATCGAAACATCGTCCAAGGTCGGATCGACTTGAGCATCACCGATGGACGGCGAAACCGAGGCCACCCACTTCGTCATGCCGGGTGAGGAAATCAGGATGCTGTGGCTGTCACTGTCGGTATAGCTGCGCGGATCGGCACCCATTTCAAGCGAACCGGTCGAAGCCCAAGCCAGATTCGCGGTGTTGACCACGTTGGTGTTGACGATGACGTCGGCCTCCAGCGTGGCGCTGTAGGTGATCGTCAGCGAACAGCCCAAGGGCAGGAAGTCGACATCCACATCCAGCGCCGTCCCCGTGCTGTTGTCGGTCACCGCAGGTGCGGGTGTCGCCGTGCAGCCGGGATCCACCACGGCGCTGACACCGGTGAGGTTCGTCAGGCCATTGGGCGTGGGCAGGGTGTCGCCGATGTTCAGTTCCATGGCTTGAGCGGTAGAACCGGACAGATGCGCCACGGTGACGGTGAAGTTCACCGTATCGCCCGCCTGGCCGGTGGTGATGGAGCCGGTTTTCTGGATGTCGAGCAGGGGCTCGACCACGTCCACCTCGGCGGTGGCGGTGCCATCGAGCCCCGTGCCGAAGGAAACATGGGCGGTGTTGGTGAGTTGATCCCCGTTGACATTGGCCACATTGTTGACCAACTGCGCCAAGACACTGACCACGATCGTCTGCGGGCCGTTGCCAGGCGGGTTCACGACCTGACCGAAGTCGAAGCTGATACTGTCATTGATGCCATCGCCCAACTGCGCGTCGCTGATGGCGATGGTCGGTGGATTGGTGGCAATGGTCATGCCCGTGCCGGTACTGAAAACCGAGCCACTCTGCACCCGCATCACGCCATTGGTGTAGGGGAGCGTGTCGGAGATCACCAGTTGTGGCGTGGTGCCTTCCGGAATGGTGGCGGTGATCTCGAACGTGGCGAACTCGCCGATGGCGAGATCCGGAACACCCGGGCGCACTTGGTCATCGCCGGTGTAGTCTTGATTGGTGCTGCTCACCACCTTGGCCAAGGTCACTTCCTGCACCCCGATCGGGGCATTGGCCGTACCCGAGAACAGGCGTTCACAGGTCTGGTTGCCCGGCGGTGTGGTGGCTTGTGGCGCGGGACATGGCGTGGTCGAAAGCGTCCCGTTTGCAGCGGTGCCCAGGCCCGGGAGGCTGTTCCAGCCACCGCTGACGGCATTGAGAATGGAACTACCCGGCGCGGCTGCCACCAACACGGTTGCGTCATAGGTGATCGTGACCGAGCCACCGGCCGGAATCGTGGCCACCGTACCCGAGACGGTATTGCCCGCCGAAGTATCGGCAAAAGCGCTGGCGCCACCCGCCGACGTTGCGGACACCGTACCCAGTTGCAGGGCCAACTGGCTCGGCAACACGTCATTGACGGCCACCTCGTAGGCCGGCATCACATTGGCGCCGCTGGCGTTGGTCAGGGTGAGGGTGTAGCTGACGGTGTCACCCGCAGCAACACCCGTGCTGGGCGATACCGACTTGGCCACGGTCACGTTTGGCAGGCGCACCGTAACCTGCGCGTTGTTGGAATCGCTGCCCACCTGGCTGGTGCCGGAACCGATTCGGAATCGGTTATTGCGGTTGGTGCCTGCGGTGTTACCGGCGATGTTCAACACCAGAGCATTGAACTCGATGACGATGAATTCATCGTCGTTGTCGCTGTCAGCGTTAGTGATGTCGCCCAAGCCGAAGCAGATATCGGTACCACTGCCGAAGGTGCCCGGAACCGAACAGTTGAGCGTGCCGCTACCGACACCGATGGCGGCAGCCGGAAAGCCAAAGCTCAAGGGCGTGATCGCGGCCGCGGCGGCGCTACCGCTTGCAGTCGGCACACCCGCCAAGGTGCTGGAGCTGAGGCCCGCGCCATTGGAAACAAAAGCGACGCGCGCGGTGTTGTCATTGAGGAACTGCATGCCGGTCGGCAGGCTGTCAAACACCCGCATGTCGCCGATTTGCCCTTCCGGCACGCGCGTGGCCAGACGGTAGCGCACCACTTCACCGATCATCACGTTCGGATTGGTGCTGGCGGTTTCCGACGTTGCCACGATGGACTTGGTCAAACCGACCTGGCGAACGCCGACGCTGGCATCGTCCGCCACCGGCGGGAAGGTCTGCACGCCCGGCGTACCGATGGGCCGTGGCTTCCACGTGGCCTGCGAGCTATTGGTGAAACTGTCGCCGGGCGCCACCGTCGTGGCCACCACGCAACTGAGTTCGACATGGGCCGTGTCGGCGCCGGCGTTGGCGACGCCATCGGCCGCGTCCAGCACGGCATTGGCGGCATTGCCGCCACGGATCAGGGTCAGGCCCGGCGCGGCGAACAGGCTGACACCGCTGGTGGTCAACGGCGTGCCGTCGGCCAGTTGCGCACTCACGAGGGTGCAGCCCGTCAGTTCTGCGGGAACGGTATCCAGCACCACGACGTCAAAAGCCGGCGCGCCACCGGTGTTCTCGATGGTCAGTCGGAAATTGACCTGATCGCCCGCATCAGCGCCGGTGAGGTTGCCATTGACGGGCAATACGCCGGGCAAGGGCGCAATCGTGCCGGCGCCGATGGTGGACACGACGCCCTTGGTCATCGTCAAGGCCGGCGCGCGCACCTGAATCTGCACGGGCGTTTCACCCACGTCGGACTCCATCGCGGTGTTGTTGGACGTACCGCGCAGGATATTGGTGAGGAACAGGTTGTCGGCAAAGGCATCCGGCTGGATCTGCACCCGCACGTCCACCGCCACCACCTGCGGCGCATTGGTGACGACGTTGGGGTAGCTCAGGATGAGGGCGTTTGTTGCAGCATTCACCGTCACCGTCGGTATCAGATTCATGGTGTCGGCGTGCAAGGCCGGCGGCGCCACCGCGCGATACACGTCCGCTCCGCCATACGTCGTGTTGATCGTGGTGACATCAAACACCGGCAACGGGAAATAGTCGGTCAACACCACGTTCTGGGTGTCGCCCGAGGGGATCTCCATCGACAAGCGAAAGATGACATAGTCGCCTGGGATGAACGGCCCGGTGGACAGCAGTTCCTTGTGGATCTGGACAGGATCGACCAGCACCGTAGCTGCGGTGTCATCGACACAGGCCGCAGCACCCCCGACCAGGCTGAAAGTAGCCTCGGCGTTGTTGCTCAAGGGGTCGTTGGCCAATACCGGCGGCTGGGGAGCGGCCTTGTAGTTCTGCCGCACGTCAGCGGTGTAGGTGATCTGGATGGCGGTTGCGGGCGGAATACTGCCGCCAAATGCGGTGATGACATTGAACACCAAATCGTCGTTGACACCGGGTGTGTAGACCGGCGTGATGCCCGCAGGCGCGCCGCCGTTGAACGCGATCGTGGCGCTGCCAACGGTGAAGTCCACACCATCGGCCATCACATCGTGCACGCTCAGGGCATTGGTGCTGTCGTACTCGGTGGTCTGCAGATTCAGGGTGTAGGTGACGACATCGCCCGGCACGCGTTGGTCGTAATTGGCGCCCTTTTGCACCACCACATGCTCGGCTGAGACGATCGAAGTGTCGATCGCTTCCGGCAGTGTGATGCCACCACCGCCAGGCGGATTGTAGGTGCTGTTGGCGCGTGCGGTATTGGTCTGCGGCTGCACATCGCAGCTGGTTTCATCGAGGATGTCGGTGATGTAGACCGGGAAGCTCACCACCACATCGCCACCACCCAAGTTGCCCAGCGTGTTGCCGGTGCAGGTCACTAGCACATTGCCGCCAGGCGTGGACGTGGAAGGTGACGTCGTGACCGAGCAGCCCGCGCCGCCGGTAATGGTGATCGGCCCGACGAACTGGACATTGGGCGGCAGGGTGTCACCGATGGTCAATGGCGTGATCAAGGCGCCATTGGCGATGTCCACGCTCAGTACATAGTCATACGTCCAAGCCGGACCCGGTGGACGCTCGTTCTCCGGCGCGGTGTTGGTTTTTTCCAGAATCAGGACTTGCGGCGTGACCGTGGGATTGACCTGCGCACCCACGACCGAACCCGCGGCGCCGGTCGGCGTGTTGCCATAGCGATAGATCGGCGTGATCTGGATCGGATAAGGCGTGCCCACGTTGGCCAGGTTCGGCGGCGCATTGCTGGAGGTGACGCAGATCGAGCTGATCATGTCCGGGCCACCGGTGACCACCGAGCCAACCGGCATTTCCAGAATCACCATGCGCCAACCGGCGGTGCCGGAGACGACGTTGCTGGCGGGCGCCAGAATCAAGGGATCGGTCAATTGCGATGGCGGACCGGCGGGAAACACCTGATTGCTGACCACGGTCAGGCCAGTGCCGAACAAAGTTCCGCTGTCAAAGCTCAGTTCGGGTGGCAGCACCAGGCGCAGATACGGGCCGAAGCCCGGCGAACCGCTGTTGACCCACGGCGCATCGAAGCAGTACTGCTCGCCCAACATCGCATTGCCGGCCATGGGGTCGGGCGTGACCCCCGGCGTCTGCGCCTGCACCCCGCTCATTGGCCACAAGGCCAAACCCAGAACCAACGCACTGGCGCGCGCCAACACCGAAGAAATGCTCATCACCTATCCCTGTTCCAGAAAACATGCGCAGGCGGATTGCGCGCTGCGGCCATTGCATTCTAAGAGGCAGCTCACACTTTGCAAACGGACTTTCGGGAAATTCGCCTTTACTTTTCGAAAGTTACGAGCTGATACATCTTTCGAAGCGCGCCAGCATGGCCCTGCTGCGCCGCGCCTACGGCCACCCGCCTGCGGACACGGCATCGCCTGCACTATTCTTGCGGGCAGGCTTCGCCACCCAGGTTTGCCGTGCTCATGTCCCAGCCCCCACGCCTTGCATTCATGGCCAGCCGCACGCCCGAGGGCACGGCATTGTTGGCCGAGCTCAAGCAACGCTACGCCAGCGTGCCGCCGGAAGAGGCCGATGTGTTGGTGCCATTGGGCGGGGATGGCTTCATGTTGCAGACCCTGCATCGGCATCTGGATCTGCGCAAGCCGATCTACGGCATGCGCGCAGGTTCGGTCGGGTTCTTGTTGAACGAAGCGCGTGCGGATGGCCTGATCGAGCGTATTTCGGCGGCCGAAGCCACCACCTTCAAACCGTTGGACATGGTGGCCAGCACCGACGCCGGCGGCAGCGTCAACGCCGTGGCCTTCAACGAAGTGTCCTTGCTGCGCCAGACCAAACAAGCCGCCAAGATCCGGGTTTCCCTCAACGGCGCGGTGCGACTGGATGAACTGGTGTGCGATGGCGTGCTGGTATCCACGCCGGCCGGCAGCACAGCCTACAACCTGTCGGCCCACGGCCCCATCCTTCCGCTGGGCAGCGAAGTGCTGGCGATGACGCCGATCAGTCCGTTTCGTCCACGCCGCTGGCGCGGTGCGATCCTGCGCAACGATACCGAAGTGAAGTTCGAGATCCTCGATCCGTGGAAGCGCCCGGTCAGCGTGACGGCCGATTCCTTCGAAGTGCGCGATGTCACCGAAGTGCTGATCCGCGAATCACGCGACAGGACCGTGACCCTTTTGTTCGACACCGAACACAATCTGGAAGAGCGCATTCTAAATGAGCAGTTCATGGTCTGAGCCCGTGGCTTCGGATGATTCCAAGGATGCGGGCAATGCCGAAAGTCGCCTGATCGTGGCACTGTCGGCGCGCGCCTTGTTCGATCTGGAGGACAGCCATGCGCTGTATGAGGCCGAAGGCGTGGCGGCCTATTCCGAGCACCAGCGCGAACGCGAAAACGAGCTACTCGAACCCGGCATGGCCTTCCCGCTGGTGAAAAAACTGCTGGCGCTCAATGCTCTGGAACATCCGGGCTTGCCGCGCATCGAAGTCATCCTGCTGTCGCGTAATTCTTCCGACACCGGCCTGCGCATCTTCAATTCGATCGAGCACTACGGTCTGGACATCGTGCGCGCCGCCTTCACCAGCGGCGCGCCGGTGTGGCCTTACATCCGACCGTTTGGCGCGCATTTGTTCCTGTCGGCCAACCCCGAGTCGGTGCGCGGCTCGCTGCGCAACGGCGTGGCCGCCGCCACCCTCCTGCCGGCGCGCGCACGCGCCAAGGACCACGGACAACTGCGCGTGGCTTTCGATGGCGATGCGGTGATCTTCGGCGATGAATCCGAACGCATCACCCAGGAACAAGGCGTGGAAGCCTTTGCCCGCAACGAGCGCGAACTGGCGCAGACGCCCTTGTCGGCCGGTCCATTCCAAGGTTTTCTGCGCGCGCTGCACCAGATCCAGACCGTCTTTCCGGGTGACGACTCACCCCTGCGCACAGCCTTGGTCACGGCGCGTTCCGCACCCGCCCACAAGCGCGTGATCCTCACCTTGCGGCATTGGGGCGTGCGTCTGGATGAAGCCCTGTTTCTCGGTGGACGCGACAAAGGGCCGTTTCTGGAAGCCTTCGGCGCCGACATCTTCTTCGACGACTCCACCTACAACGTCGAAAACGCGGCGCGGCATGTCGCCGCCGGCCATGTGCCGCATGGCGTGGCCAATCCGCCGTAGGCGCCTGCCCAGCTCATCGTCTGTGAGAAAAAAGCCGGAGCCTCGAAAGGCTCCGGCTGGATCGTCAAATCACGATGCCATCAACTCAGGATCAATACACGTCCTTGACCGTGTTGTAGACATTGAACTTGCCGGTCGGAGTAATCAGGCGCGGATCGTTCAACACCGCCTTGAGTTTGCGGGTCTTGTCATCCACCACCACGATGGCCGAACGCTGGTCCTTGCCATTCCACACCGAGAACCACACCTCGTCACCGGCCTTGTTGTACTCCGGCTGCACCACGCGCTTGGGGCCATCGCCCAAGTTGGCCCACTCGGCAATCGGCAGCACTTCGTAGCCCTTGTCGAGGTTGTTGATGTCAAACACCGCGATCGACTGGCTGGCGCTGGCCTTCGGATTCATCGTGGTATCCACCCACAGGTTGCGCGAGTTCGGATGGGTCTTGACGAACAAGGAACCACCGCCCTGTCCCTGAAGCACTTCAACGACCTTCCACGCCTGGTCAGGGTGCTTCTCGGGATCGGTGCCGATGAGGGTGATCTTTTCATTGCCAAGCGCCGAAGTTGCCCACACCGGACCATATTTGGGATGCACGAAGTTGGCGCCGCGACCGGGATGCGGGATCTTGTCGACATCGATCATGGCAACCATTTTCTGATCGCGCGAGTCCACCACGGCGATCTTGTCGCTGTTGTTGGCCGCCGTCAGGAAGTAGCGCTTGGTCGAATCCCAGCCGCCATCGTGCAGGAAGCGCGCGGCATCCAGCGTGGTGGTCTTGAGCGCATCGATGTTGGAGTAGTCCACCAGCAGGATGCGTCCGGTTTCCTTGACGTTGACGATGAACTCGGGATGCTCGTGGCTGGCCACGATGGCGGCCACGCGCGGCTCCGGATGGTATTCCTGCGTATCAACCGTCATGCCACGGGTGGACACGATCTTGAGCGGCTTGAGCGTCGGACCATCCATGATCACGTATTGCGGTGGCCAGTAGGCACCGGCGATGGCGAGCTTGTCTTCATAGCCCTTGAACTTGGAGGTCTCGACCGAACGCGCTTCCAGACCGATCTTGATCTCGGCCACACGCTCCGGCACCTTCATCCACAGATCGATCAGGTCGATCTTGCCATCGCGACCGATGGTGTAGATGTAGCGGCCCGAATGCGACACGCGAGAAATGTGCACCGCATAGCCGGTCTTGATGATGTTGATGATTTTCTTGGTATCGCCATCGATCAGCGCAATTTCGCCCGCATCACGCAGGGTGACGGCGAAGATGTTGTCGAGGTTGTAGCGGTTCATCTTCTTCTTCGGACGATCCTTGACCGGAACGATCACGTTCCAGCTGTTGGTCATCTCGGCCATGCCCCATTCCGGCGGATTCGGCGGGGTGTGCTGGAGGAAGCGCGCCATCAGATCGACCTGCGCGGGCGTCAATTCGCCACCCGTGCCGAAGTTCGGCATGCCGCCTGGCGAACCGAAGGTGATCAGGGCCTTCAGATACTCGGTGCCCTTGGCCTGAGTCAGATCAGGCGTCAGTGGCTTGCCGGTGGCGCCCTTGCGCAGCACGCCGTGGCAACCGGCACAACGCTGGAAGAAGATTTCGCTGGCTGCAGCAAACTCCTCCTCGCTCATGTCCGGCGCACCCGGCGTACGAACTTGCTTGACGCTGGCACCGGCGAGTGTGGTCGGGGCGCCTTCATACGCGGCGGCGGCTTGACTGGTTCCCGGGTGTGATTCACCCTGAGCCGGGTCTTCCGACACCGCCAAAGCCGCGCGCTCGGCCTTCACATCGTCCGCGCTCAACGTGCCGCCGGGATTGCCCCAACTGTTGAGCACGTAGGTGATGATGCCGGCGATGTCGGCATCGCTGATATGGCTCTGGGCCGGCATGATGTTGTTGTAGGTCTCGCCGTTGACGACCATCTCGCCTTGGATGCCGGTGAGCACGGAACTGGCGATTTCGGCCGGCGTTTTGCCCTTGATCCAGTCGGAACCGGCGAGCGGCGGGAATGCGCCGGTCAAGCCTTTGCCGTCGGCCTGATGGCAGGCCGCACAGTTCATTTCGTAGTTGGCTTTGTCGGCATCGGTCTGTGCCATGGCCGGCATGGCCAGGATCAGACTGATCACGAAGGAACCCCAATGAGGAAGCAGCTTTCTGGTCTTCATTTTTCCACCCATTTGCCGTTGAAAATCCGGACGCCTTGCGCGTGCTTGCGCGTATGTTCCTACATCGGGGAAAACCCGACTTGACCCTGATCAATTCCGCGCGCCGGCGTTTTCATCACTGATCGACCCGACTTGCCTTGCACGTGAACCAAACCCGGCCACTCATTCCAATTTTGACCCCGGTCAATGGCAAATAGCGTGGTGCGATGCACAATGAGCATTCCGAAAAATGAGCCCGGTCATGATCTTGCGCCCATTCCCGTTCCTGATTTTTCCAGGGCTGGCGTTTGCCCAAGCCAATCCCTCTGCTCCCAAACCCACCGAGCTGGACAGCATCGTGGTGGTTGCCAGCCGCGCAGCCGAGCCTTTGAGCCAAGTGGTGTCAAGCGTGGCACAGGTCGAGCGCGCCGATCTGGATCGCTATCTGGTACACGATCTGGAAGGACTCACGCGCTATGTGCCAGGCATCAGCGTGCCGCGCGAAGGCCATCGCTTCGGCAGTGATGGCTTCGCGATTCGCGGACTGGAAGGCAACCGCGTGCGAATTCTGGTGGATGGCATTGCCCTAGCCGATGGCTATCGCATCGGGCAGTTTGCCTCGGCCGGTCGCGACATGGTCGATCTGGAAATGCTGGAGCGGGTTGAAGTGCTGCGCGGACCGGCCTCGACTCTGTACGGCAGTGACGCGTTGGCCGGTGTCGTGGCCTTCCGCACCCGCGAGCCCGCGGACGTGCTGGCTTTTGCCTCGGGCCAGCACGCCTTCAGTGCACGTACGGCCTGGGACGGCATCGACGACAGCCACCTGCTGGCTGCGCATTGGGCCGGAACGAGCACATCCGAACGTTGGCAGTCTCTGGTGGCCGTGGGCCAACGTAAAGGCCACGAGGCCGACAACCGGGCCTGGCGTGCGGTCGATGCCGCCAATCCGGTCGATTATCAGCGCGACAGCGCGCTGGCCAAGCTGGTACGTGACACCGGTGCCGCCGGGCACTACACCCTGACCTTCGATGCCAGTCGCCAACAACGCCAAACTGCGGTCAATTCCTTGCGCTTCGGTTCGGGTCGATACAGCACCACCTATCGGCTTGATGGCGATGATCGTGATCGCCGCCATCGCCTCAGTCTTGCCGGCAACTGGAAGCCCGGCCTGACCTGGCTCGAAAACCTCGATGCCCAGCTCTTTCGGCAGGACACCTCCGTACAACAGGAAAGCGACCAGTACCGTTTGCCGGATCGAGCCACGCCATTCGAGTCATTGCGTTGGCGACGCTTCGATTTCGACGCCAAGGCCACTGGCCTGTCATTGCTCGGCCAAGCGCGGCATGAAGGCGCCCGCTTCAGCCACTGGCACGTCTTCGGCATCGACCTCGTCAATCAGCGCTATGAAGGCCTGCGCGATGGCCTGGAAACCAATCTTGAAACCGGCATCAGCCAATCCACCGTGCTGGGTGAGCCGCTGCCGGTGCGGGACTTCCCCAACAGTGACACCCGCAGCCGGGCATTGTTCTGGCAAGAGGAAATCGGCCTTGGCAAGCACCTGGCCCTGATTCCCGGCCTGCGCGCGGAATGGTATCGACTGCGGCCCAAGCCCGATCCGATTTTCGAAGAGGACTTTCCCACCGCAAACCCAGTCAATGTCGATGAACGCGAAGTCACGCCACGACTGGCTCTGCGCTGGTCACTGGGGCGTGGTCACAGCCTGTTCGCGCAATATGCGCGCGGCTTTCGTGCCGCACCCTTTGGCGACGTCAACATCGGCTTGATCGTGCCGGTCTACAACTATGAAGTACGAGCCAACCCGGACCTTCAACCGGAATCCAGCCATGGTCTGGAACTGGGTTGGCGCCATGTGGGCGAAAACCTGCGCAGCAGTGTGTCGGTGTACGACAATCGCTATCGGAACTTGATCGAATCGCGCGCCAACCTTGGCATCGATCCGGCGAGCAAGCGTCTGGTGTTTCAATCGGTCAATCGCGACCGCGCCCGAATTCGCGGGGTAGAAGCCGACCTGCTTTGGAACCTCGCTGGCGCATCCTCGTCGTTGGACAACTGGCAACTGCGGGGCGCCTTGGCCTGGTCGCAGGGCGATGATCTGCGACGCGCGGTGCCGTTGAATACGATCGACCCGGCACGCCTCACCGTAGGTCTGCGTTTTGATGCCGATTCAAGTCTCTGGGGCGCTGAATTGGCGACGGTGGCAGTGCGCGGCAAGACCCGCATCGATCACGGCGCGACCGAACTGTTCGCACCACCCGGCTATGCCCGCTTTGATGTCTATGCATGGTTCGAACCGTGGCACGGTGCGCGTATCAACGTCGGCCTTTTCAACCTCGGCAACCGCCGCTATTGGGAGTGGGCGGCAGTGCGTGGCCTGGAAGCGGATGTACGCAATCTCGGGGCGAACGACGAGAGCATCGGGTTTTACACCAGCCCCGGCCGGAACGTCAGTGCAAGCCTCCATCTCGACTGGTAAAGACCATCCATTCTGGTTCTTGATTAGCCCTGATCCTCAGCCGATGCCTCTCGCCAAAGAATGGCTCTCGTTCGTCATTCCCGCGTGCTTTTGGCGGGAATCCAGTGACTTTGGTTTTGCAGTTCATCAGACAAAAGAGCACAAGGCACTGGATTCCCGCCTTCGCGGGAATGACGAGCTGAGGGATAGGGCGAATCAGGTTCTGGTTTACAAATGGCTTTAATACAGCTTTACACATGGATTGATTGAATTTATCCAAACCAGACTTATCTTGGGTGCTAGCGAAGCATCACGACGCTTCAAACGAACCCAAGGAGTCAACCATGAACATTCGTACTTTCAGCCAGGTCGCGGTATTGAGTTTGGCCACCGCACTGTTCGCACCGCTCACCGTGGCGCAGGAGACCATGCACAGCGAACACGCCAGCGCGCAGGTTGCGGGGGCCGCGGTCACGGCCCCGGAACTTCACAAGGCCATGCGTGCGCTCTGGCATGGGCATATCGTCACCACGCGTGATTACGCACTGGCCGTGCATGTCGGCGATGACGCCGCCGCCAGCAAGGCCGCCGATGCCGTCGTTGCCAATGCCAAGGACATCGCCAAAGCCGTCGCCGGTTTTTATGGTGAAGCCGGCGGGCAAGGCATCCTGGAATTGCTGGCCGGTCACTGGCAGGGCGTTCAAGCCTTGACCCAAGCGGCCAAGAAGGCCGATCACGCGACTGAGGACGCCACCGTCAAACAATTGGCCGACAACGCTGCTGCCATCGCCAAGTTTCTGGCCACGGCCAACCCATTCCTGCCGGAAGACGCCGTACGCGGTGCGCTGGTGATGCACACGGTCGATCACAAGGGACAGCTCGACATGATGATGACCAACGCGCCGCAGGCGCAGCAGGATGAATCCTGGGCACGCATGCAAGAACACATGGGCATGATCGCCGACACCCTCGCCGACGGTATCGCCAAGCAGTTTCCCGACAAGGCACAATGACCGGGTGAACCTGCAACGCGCCCACGATCAACTCGGCCTGAGCCAGCGCAAGCTGATGCGCCACCTGCTGGCGCACCCGCAGGGCGCGACGATCGAAGATCTGTGCAAGGCGCTGGGCATCAGCCACAACGCGGTCAGGCAACACCTGACCGCGTTGATTGCCAAGGGCTATGTCCGCAGCGGCGAGGCCATCCCGAGTGGCGGCCGGCCGCGTGCGGTCTACGTGCTCGACAACGCCGGGCGTGCACTGTTTCCGCGCAATTACGCCCTGATCGCGCAAGGCATGTTGGAGCATCTGTATGCCAACGGTGGCCCGATTGCGGTGCAGGATGCCTTGAGCACGCTGGGTGCACGTCTGGGCCAGCAGGCGGCCGCGAGTCTGGCCACGGCCCACGATGCGGACGAGGCCACGCGCCTCTTGGCCGAACAACTGGATGCACTGGGCTATGAAGCCGAAGTGATCGGCGTGGACGACGGCCAAACCGAGGTACAGGCCTGGAACTGCGTGTTCCACACCTTGGCCCGCCAACATCCAGACGTCTGCCAGTTCGACCTCGCCTTCATGCGTGCCGCGACCGGTCGCGATGTGCACCGCAGTCACTGCATGTTGCATGGGCAGCCATCGTGCCGCTTCCGTCTGGGCGCGCACAAGAACCGACACGACTGAATCCTCACCGCACATTTGCCTTGGGAACATCTGATCAAGTCGGAACGCTGTCATTGCGAGCGAAGCGAAGCAATCCATGTCTTTGACTTGTCGAATATCCATGGATGACGGGCCGCCTCCTGCGGCCTGCCCTGCGGGCCATTCGCTGCGCGAATGTTCGCTCCAGCATCCATGCCTACGCAGTGCCACGTCGCTGCGCTCCTCGCAATGACGGCTTATTCAGATGTTCCCTTGGTTGCGGCAAGTTCGGCTCGGCTTTCACGTAAAATGCCGGCATGAGCACTTCAAGTTTCGTACCCGGCCAACGCTGGTTTTCAACGGCCGAGCCCGAGCTCGGTTTGGGCACCGTGATGCGCCTGATCGGGCGTTCGGTGCAGATCGTATTCACCGGCAGTGGTGTGGTGCGGCAATACGCGCCCGATTCGGCGCCCTTGGCGCGCGCCGAGTTCCGCGTCGGTGACGGCATTCGCGTCGATGGCCGCGAATTGAAGGTCGAAAGCCTCACTCAGGCGGATGGTCTGATCACCTATCTGGCCGATGGCCAAAGCATTGTCGAAGGCCAGCTCGACGCACAGCAACCGGTGTCGCAAGCCGACACGCGCCTGATTTCCGGGCGATTGGATCGCAACGACCAATTCACCTTCCGGTGCGAGCTTTTGCGCCGCCACGCCGAAGCCCAACGCCATCCCGGCTGGGGCGTACTGGCCGCGCGCATCGATTTGATTCCGCACCAATTGCGCGTGGCCGAAGTGGCCGCCAGCCGTCGTCCACCACGCCTGTTGCTGGCCGACGAAGTGGGCTTGGGCAAGACCATCGAAGCCGGCCTCATCATCGCCCAGCAACTGGCCAGCGGACGCGCCGCACGGGTCCTGGTGCTGACACCCGACAGCCTGGTGCATCAATGGCTGGTGGAACTGCGCCGGCGCTTCAACCTCGATTTTGCGATCTTCGACGAGGAACGTTGCGAATCGATCAAGATGTCGGGCGACGGACGCAATCCGTTCGAGGATGAACAGGGTGTCATTGCATCCAGTCACTGGCTGGCCTATTCGCCGGCACACGCGGCTGAAGTGATCGCGGCGCCGTGGGATTTGATCGTGGTCGATGAGGCCCACCATCTCGCGTGGTCGCCGCAAGCGGCCAGTCCGGAATACGCCTTGGTGGAGGCACTCGCCGCGCGCACGCCGGCCGTGATCCTGTTGACGGCCACGCCCGAGCAACTGGGTCTGGGCGGACATTTCGCCCGCCTGCGCCTGCTCGATCCGGCGCGCTACCACCGCCTTGACGCGTTCGAAGCCGAAGCCGCCCGGTTTGTCGCCTTGTCGTCCACGGTGGAAGGTCTGCTCGATGGCAAGCCGTTGACGGAAAGCGACATCGCCACGCTCCAGCCGATACTGGGCGAGGACGGCGCGCAGTTACCGGAGCTGGCAGCAAAGATTGCCGCGGGCGATACCGCCGCCGCTCGCAAACTGGTCGATCATCTGATCGATCGCCACGGCACCGGCAGGGTGATGGTGCGCAATCGACGCGATCTGGTGGGTGGTTTCCCGCAACGCCTTGCACACCTGAGCGTGCTGGAAACCGCCGAGCACGATCCGACCCTCGATGGTGCGCTGTACGCCGAGTTTCTGGCCGACGCCGGCGAGCCCGGCCATACCGAACCGGAACACGATTTCAGCCACGATCCGCGCCTGGAATGGTTGTTGCAGACGCTGGAATCGCTGGCGCCGCAAAAGGTCTTGCTGCTGTGTCGCTCGCGCGCCAAGGTTCAGGCGCTCGAAGACGCCTTGCGTACGCGCAGCGGTGTGGCGGTGGCGCGCTTCCACGAAGGCATGAGTCTGTTGCAGCGCGACCGCAATGCGGCGTGGTTTGCTCAGGCCGACGGTGCGCGCTTGTTGATCGCCTCGGAAATCGGCGCCGAAGGCCGCAACTTCCAGTTCGCCCAGCATCTTCTGTTGTGGGATCTGCCACTGGATCCTGACGTACTGGAACAACGCATCGGCCGCCTCGATCGCATCGGCCAGCGCGGCACGGTCAATATCCACGCGGCAGCCGTTTCCGGCAGCGCGCAATCGGTCGTCCTGCGCTGGTACGACGAGGGTCTGTCGGCCTTCACCCAGTCGGCCGCCGATGGGCGCGAGCTGATGCACCTGTTCCGTCAACGGCTGTTGCAACTGGTGCAGAACTACGGTGCCGGCGAAGCGCGTGATGCCATGCTCGATACCCTGCTGGCCGACACCCGTCGCGAACACGCGCGCCTGAGCGAACTGATCGCACGCGGACGCGATCGCTTGCTGGAATTGGCCAGTCGCCGGGATGCCGACCACAGCCTGTTGCGCGATGCTCTGGCGCGCGATGATCGCAACGCCGGCCTGGATGATTTTGCCTGGCGTTTGTTCGAGCAATTCGGCGTGCACCACGAAGCACTCGACTCCACCGTGATCCTGCTCGACCCCGAATACCTGACGCTCGACGCCTTCGAAGAGTTCAAGGACGGCCCGCGCCAGGCCACCCTCGATCGCGCCACGGCGCTGGCGCGCGAGGATCTCATGTATCTGCGCGACGACCACCCGATGCTGCGCTCGGCCATGGATTTGTTGCTATCGGGTGAAACCGGCAACACCACCTGCCTGATCGACGATGGCCTGCCCGCGCGCAGCGTGCTGCTGGAAGCGATCTTCGTGCTCGAATGCGTGGCCGATCGCCGTCTCAACATCGCCCGTTTCCTGCCACCGCTGCCGCTGCGAGCCGTCGTCGACACCCGCATGGCGGCACGCGGCGACTACGCCCCGAGTGCCCGCGCCCTGAACCGTGCCGGCGAACGCGCACCTGACCTCAGTCGCCAACGCAAGATCCTCAACACCCTCGTCCCACCGATGCTGGAGGCGACCAAACGTTTGGTTCAAGACCAGGCCAAGGACGAAATCGAGCACGCCTTGTCCGAAGCTCATCATCTTCTCGAGGCTGAAATCACGCGACTTGAGGCGCTGGCCCGCGTGAATCCCGCCGTGCACCCCGATGAAATCACGGCGCTGCGTGACGAACTGAACGCCGTGAGCCAGGCCCTGCCGTCGGCCCACCTGCGCCTGGATGCGCTGCGCCTGATCGTGAGCCCGGATTTTCTCGCACTGCGCGGTTGATCACCACTCGACCAGACCCAAGTCACCATCGACCGAGAAAAAAGTTCGCCAACCATGGCTAAAGTCATTTGCGCGGTGGCCCGAGCTGCCGCAAGAATCGATGAGCCAACGAATTCGCGGCCGTCGTGGCACCCTGCGCCGCCCCGAAACCAGGCTGACCACATCCTTGGAGAGTCGCCATGCAACGACGTGATTTCCTTGCCCTCACCGGGCTTGCGACCGGCAGCCTGATGCTGCCGCCCTTTCTCGGCCATGCGATTGCCGCCGAACAATTGCTCGAAGGCATCGATCCGGCGCTGAAGAAGCGCCTCGCCGACGATGCACTCACGGCTGCACGCGATGCCGGCGCGACCTATTGCGATGTGCGCATCGGGCGCTATCTCAACCAGTTCGTGATGACGCGCGAGAACAAGGTGCAGAACGTGATGAACACCGAGTCCACCGGCGTGGGCATTCGGGTGATCGTCAAGGGCGCCTGGGGCTTTGCCGCCACCAATGAACTGACCCAGTCTGGCGTGGTGAATGCGGCCAAACAGGCCGCTGCGATTGCCTTGGCCAATTCGCGCATCCAGACCGCGCCGGTGCAACTGGCCAAGGCGCCGGGTTACGGCGAAGTGAGCTGGAAAACACCGATCAAGAAAAACGCGATGGCGGTTCCGATCAAGGACAAGACCGATCTGCTGCTGGGTGTGAATGCGGCCGCGATGGACGCCGGCGCCAACTTCGTCAATTCGATGTTGTTCCTGGTCAACGAACAAAAATACTTCGCCTCCAGCGATGGCTCCTACATCGATCAGGACGTGCACCGCATCTGGGTGCCGATGAGCGTGACGGCCATCGACAAGACCACCGGCAAGTTCCGCACCCGCGATGGCCTGTCGGCACCGATGGGTCTGGGCTACGAGTATCTCGATGGCAACGCGGCCGACAAGACCGTGCTGCCCAATGGCGTGACGGTTTACGGCATGAGCTACGACCTCAAGGAAGATGCCATCGCCGCCGCCAAACAGGCTCAGGGCAAGCTCACCGCGCCCTCGGTCAAGCCCGGCAAATATGATCTGGTGCTCGACCCCAGCAACATGTGGCTGACCATCCATGAATCGGTTGGCCACCCGCTGGAACTGGATCGCGTGCTCGGCTACGAGGCCAATTTCGCCGGCACCAGTTTCGCCACGCTCGACAAGCTGAAAGAACACTTCCAGTACGGCAGCGACAAGGTCCACATCTTTGCCGACAAGGTCCAGCCCGGATCGCTCGGTGCCGTCGGTTACGACGACGAGGGCGTGAAGTGCAAGAAGTGGGACCTGATCCGCGAGGGCAAACTGGTGGATTACCAGGCCATCCGCGATCAGGCCCACATCCTCGGCAAAACCGAATCCGACGGCTGCTGCTACGCCGACAACTGGTCGAGCGTGCAGTTCCAGCGCATGGCCAATGTCTCGCTGGCGGCCGGCAAGGAAAAACTCAGCCCGGCCGAGATGGTCAAGAACGTCGAAAACGGCATCTACATCGTCGGCGCCGGTTCGTTCTCGATCGACCAGCAGCGTTACAACGCCCAGTTCGGCGGACAACTGTTCTTCGAAATCAAGGATGGCAAGGTCACACAGCCGATCGAAGACGTCGCTTACCAGATCCGCACGCCGGAGTTCTGGAATGCCTGCGCGGCGGTGTGCGATGAATCCGACTACCGCATCGGTGGCTCGTTCTTCGATGGCAAGGGCCAGCCCAGCCAATCCTCGGCGGTTTCCCACGGTGCGGCCACGGCCCGTTTCAACGGCATCAACGTCATCAACACTGCGCGCAGCCTTGGCTGAGGCAGTGATTTCTGATTCGAGCTTCGGGATTCATCGCACGCCCAGAGTGGCCCGGTGAATTTCCCCACCTACGGAGAACATCCATGAGCATCCTCACCCAAGAACAAGCCAAGGCCATCCTCGACAAGGTCATCGCCCTGTCCAAGGCCGATGAATGCACCGCGCAACTGATGGGCAGCATCGAGGGCAACATCCGTTTTGCGCTCAACAACGTGTCCACCAGCGGCTCGGTCAGCAACACCAATCTGATGGTCAACGTCGCCTTCGGAAAGCGTGTCGGCACCGCCAGCATCAATGAATTCGATGATGCCTCGCTGGAGCGCGTGGTGCGTCGCGCGGAAGATCTGGCCAAGCTGGCACCGGAAAATCCCGAGTTCATGCCCGCCATCGGCAAGCAGGAATACACGCCCTCGCCTACCTTCAACGAAGCCACCGCCGCCATCGATCCGGCCTTTCGTGCCAAGGTGGCCGAGCAATCCATCACTGCCTGCAAGGCCGAGAAGCTGATTGCAGCGGGCTTCCTCGAAGATGGACAGAGCTTTGTCGCCTTTGCCAACAACAAGGGCAACTTCGGCTACCAGAAAGCCACCAGCTTCAATTACACCTGCACCGTGCGCACCGAAGATGGGCGCGGCTCGGGCTGGGTTGGACATTCCCTGCTGGATGCGTCCAAGTTCGATGCCTCCACCGATATCGAAATCGCCAAGCGCAAGGCGCTGGAATCGGCCGATGCCAAGGCGCTGGAGCCGGGCAAGTACACGGTGATCCTGGAGCCCGTGGCCGCCGCGGGTCTGGTCGGATTCATGATGTTCTTTTTCGATGCCCGCGCGGCCGATGAAGGCCGCAGCTTCCTGTCCAAGAAAGGCGGTGGCAATCGCCTCGGCGAGCAGGTGTTTGATCCGCGCGTGAACATCGTCGCCGACCCGTGGAACGAGGAAGCCCCAACCCTGCCCTGGGACATGGAAGGCTTGCCGCGAACCCGGGCCGCCATCATCGAGAACGGCAAGATTGCCAACCTCGGCTACTCGCGTTATTGGGCGGAGAAGCAAGGCAAGACCGCGACCGCCCAACCCGGAAACCTGTTGATGGCCGGTGGCAGCAAATCGATTTCCGATCTGGTCAAGGAAACCCAGAAGGGCATCCTCGTCACCCGCACCTGGTACATCCGCATGGTCGATCCCCAGACGGTGCTGCTGACCGGCCTGACCCGCGACGGCACCTTCTACATCGAGGACGGCAAGATCAAGCATCCGGTGAAGAATTTCCGCTTCAACGAATCGCCGGTGATCATGCTCAACAACATCGACGAACTGGGCAAGCCGGTGCGCGTGGTGGGTGATGAATCACCGATCGCGATGATGATTCCGCCGATGCGGCTGCGCGATTTCACCTTTACCTCGCTGTCGGATGCGGTGTGAGTCGGGGGCCGGGAATCGAGAATGGAGAGTCGGGAATCGGTGGTGAGGGCGCGGCTGGCTGAAAGCCGCTCGCCTGAATCCCGTAGGTCGGTCTTTAGCCCGACAATGCCCGGCCTGCATCGACGTGGGTTTATGCAGGCACTGGGCGCGGCGGCGCTTGCCGCCGTTTTCCCATCGGTGCGGGCGCAGGAGAACTTCGACTTCTGGTTCACCCGTCTGCAATACGACTCCGGTGACTGGGACGTGGATGCGCGCATGCCGTCCAACCTCATCACCTCGCTGATCGACTACACCAACCTGCGCGCGGACCCCAAGGAACACGTGATCCGTCTGGCCGATCCGGCCATGCTCGCAGCCCCGTTCTGCTACCTCGCCGGCCACACCCTGGTCGAGTTCAACGAAGACGAACGGCGCAATTTCGAACGCTACGTGCGCAATGGCGGTTTCGTGTTCGTGGATGACTGCAACCACGATATCGACGGCCTGTTCGCGACCTCGTTCGAAGCCCAGATGGCGGCGATCTTTGGCCGCGATGCGTTGAAGAAGCTGCCCAATTCCCACCCGCTGTATTCCAGCTTTTTTCGCTTTCCCGACGGCCCGCCCGCCACCAGTTTCGAACTCAATGGCTGGGGCGATGATCTGGTACACGACTACCTCAAGGCCATCCACATCGATGGTCGCATCGGAGTGCTGTATTCCAACAAGGATTACGGCTGCGAGTGGGATTACGACTGGCGCAACAAACGCTTTTTGGCCGAAGACAACACCCGTTTTGCGGTCAATATCGTGATGTACGCCCTCAACGCCTGAACCGGTCTGCATCCCGCCCATGACCATGGGCACGTGGCGGATGGCTGCGGCAACGGGACAATGCAATCACGTTGCTGGAGCCTCCCATGTCCGAACCCGCGCCACTCACCGAAACCCGTTTGAATCAGACGCTGGAATCATTGGCCGCCTTGCGCGCCGCCATTGGTCAGGCCGTGCTTGGCCAGTCGCAGGTCATCGAAGAATTGCTGATCACCTTGCTGGCCGGCGGTCACGGCTTGATCGAAGGCGTGCCTGGCCTTGGCAAGACGCTGCTGGTTCGCAGCCTCGCGCAGGCCTTGGCGCTGGATTTTCGCCGCGTGCAGTTCACCCCGGACCTGATGCCGAGCGACATCATCGGCACCGAATTGCTGCAGGAAGACCACGGCACCGGCCATCGTCATTTCCGCTTCCAGAAAGGCCCTGTATTCACCCACTTGCTGCTGGCCGACGAGCTCAACCGCACACCGCCCAAAACCCAGGCCGCCTTGCTGGAGGCGATGGCCGAACGCACCGTCAGCTACGCCGGCACCACCTACGCCCTGCCCGCGCCGTTCATGGTGCTGGCCACGCAAAATCCGCTCGAGCAGGCCGGCACCTATCCGCTGCCCGAGGCACAACTGGATCGTTTCCTGCTGCATGTGAACGTGAATTACCCGAACGAAGCCGACGAGCGCGCCATCCTGGCGCAGACGACCGGCGCCCAGTCCGCCCAGGTGCCCACCGTGATGGATGGTGCCGAGGTGGTCGGTCTGCAACATCTGGTGCGGCAATTGCATCTGGGGCCGGAATTGCTGGCCTGGATCACGCGATTGGTGCGTGCCAGTCGGCCGGACGATGCCTTGGCACCGGCGGCGATCAAGAAATACGTGCGCTGGGGTGCCGGCCCGCGCGCCGGTCAATCTCTGGTGCTGGCCGCCAAGGCCCGCGCCTTGCTGCACGGGCGTTTGGCGGCCACGCGCGAGGATGTCATGGCACTCGCCGCGCCGGTGATGCGGCATCGCCTGCTGCTGTCGTTCGCGGCTGAAGCCGAGCAAGTTCGGGCCGATGCCGTGATCGCCGAATTGCTGCAATCGGTGCCGCTGGCCAGCGCCTGAGCATCGGTTCCGAGCCACGCGCATGACCGTCACATTGATCGATCCGACGCTGAGAGCGCACCTGAAGGATTTGCGCCTGCGCGCACGTTTCGCCTTCGGCCAACAGGGCATTGGCGCGCATCGCAGTCACAATCGTGGCGCCGGTTTGGAATTTTCCCAGTATCGAGCGTACGAGCCGGGTGATGACCTGCGCCAGATCGATTGGAAGCTCTACGCCCGCTCGGATCGTTTCTTCGTGCGCGAAGCCGAGCGCGAAAGTCCGCTCACGGTCTGGCTGCTCGTCGATGCCAGCGCATCGATGGCGCAGGCTGATCGCGCCCGTCCTGAATTTCAACGCCTGGACGCTGCCAAAACGCTGGCGGCCTGCGTGGCGGAACTGGCCTTGCAGCAAGGCGATCGATTCGGCCTGATGTGTCTAGCCGCTGCCGGTGTGCAGTGCTTGCCTGCGGCCGGCGGTGTGCGCCAGCGCGATCGACTGTGGCTGGAACTGAATGGTCTCGCGGCAACGGGCCCGGCGATCGATGACCAGCACATGGATCCGATCTGGCAACGCATCGGCCGAGGTGATCTCGTCGTCCTCATCAGCGATGGTTTCGACGAGTCCATCGTGACACTGGCCGAGCGTTTGGCGGCGGCACAGCGCGAGCTCATCTTCATCCAGATCATTGGTGCCGACGAACGCGACTTCCCGTTCCAGCGCGGCTGTCGTTTCGTCGATCCAGAAACGGGCGAGGAATGCGCCGGCGAGGCGGTGGCGATGCGTGCCGATTACCTGCGCCGCTTTGAACAATCCCTGCAAGACCTCGACGCCCGCTTGGACCTTGCCGGCATCGTGCACGTTCGCCATGCGCTGGATGAGCCGATCATGCGCCCGCTGCAGCGGCTGTTCGCGCGCCGGACCGTGGCATGAGCCTTGGCCTGCTGCTGCCCTTGGCCCTGACCGGACTGGCAGCCGTGCTGCTGCCGATCCTGCTCCATCTGGCGCGGAGCACCGCGCTGGATCGCATCGATTTTGCCGCGCTGCGCTGGCTGCGGGCGCAGCGCAGCCCGCGACGCCGCCCACGCATCGAGCACTGGCTGTTGTTGATCCTGCGCTGCGCGCTGATCGCCACCGTGGTGCTGTTCCTGGCGCAGCCGGTGTTGAATGGCTATCACGACCTGCGCCCCACCGTGGCAGTGATGCCCGGTGTCAGCGCCCAGGCCATTGCCGCGCAAACGCTGCCCGAGGGCGCACGGCGCGTGTGGCTGGCAGACGGTTTTCCGACGCTCGACTCGACGCCGCCGCGTCAGCCGCAGGCGAGCATGAGCCTTCTGCGACAACTGGACGCCGAACGCGCACCCGGTGCCGAACTGATCGTTCTGGTCACATCGCAGTTCGACGGCACCGACGCCGAACGGCCACGACTGTCGCGTGCGATCGACTGGCGCATCGTCGCGGGTGAACCCGCACCACGCGCGGTGCCGAAGGCGCCGGAGGCGCCACGCATCGCGCTGTATGTTGATGCCGAGCATCAATCCCACTCCGGTTTCATCCAGGCCGTGTCGCAGGCTTGGCACGCAAGGTCTGATCGCCTCGTGAGCCACGCACCGACCGAAGCCCTGCCTACCGACACGGTGTTGCTGGTGTGGTTGGTGAACGGGCCGATTCCGGCGGCCGTTCTGCAGTGGGTCGAACAGGGCGGCGATGCGCTGCTGGCGCAGGCTGCCGAATGGCCGAGCGCCACTGCCGTGCCAGCGTGGCGCAGCGTGGATGGGCCGATTTCGATGGACGCGGCAACGCTTGGCCAAGGCCGCCTCTGGCGATTTGATCAGCCGCTCACGCCACAGGCCATGCCGGTGCTGCTGGAGCCCACGTTTCCACGCGCCTTGCAACGCGCCCTCGCACCCACACCGATGATCGCCCATCGCGCCGATGCGCGTGCGCTCGCACCACTCGACGGTGGCGCGGCCTTGCCGATCCCGGCGGTGTCGTTGCAGCCCTGGCTGGCGCTGCTGGTGGCGCTGTTGTTCCTGGCCGAACGGGTGTTGGCCGTGCGCGTGCGGTGGTCGGCATGACGGCACTGCCACGTCGCGCCTGGCAGCGTGCGCGCTGGCGAAGGCTGGGTCTCGACCTGTTGTTGGCCGTGCCGTGGTTGCTCGCGCTCGCCACACTCGCGCACCGTCTGGGTGGCGTTGCCATGCTCATCGGCTTCCTCGCGCTTGCGAGCGCGGCTCTGGCCATGATCATGGCGTGGCATTGGCGCGGACTGGATCAGGCTTGGCTGTTGCGCCAACTCAACACCCAGCGTCGTGATCTGGAAGACAGCGCCGATCTCTTGGCCCTCGCCCCCGCGCAGCTCTCCGAGGTGCAAGCCCTGCAACGTGCGCGCCTGCAACGGCGACTGCACGAGAACCCGGTGCAACTGTGCACGCCGTGGCCACACCGGACACTGCTGTGGTCCGGTGTTCTGGCCATGCTGGCACTGGCTACCGTTGTGCTATGGCCGATCACGACATCGCCGCCACGGTCGCCGATCGCGGCCTCCACCGCAAACCTGGCACAAACGCCGCAATGGCAATCCAGCCAACTCCGAATCCAGCCGCCGGCCTACACCGGACTGCCCGAACGGGTGCAGCACGAACTCTCGGCACAGGCGCCGCAAGGCTCACAACTGCACTGGACGCTGCGCTTTGACCCCGAGCCTCATGCACTGGCCTTGCTCACGCTCGATGGCCAGCGGCTCCCCTTCGAACACGCCGATGCGCAGTGGACCGCCGAGCTGCATCTGGAAGCGTCGCTGCTGTACCGAATCGAGGTCGATGGCGCCTTGCTGGATGACGCACGCTTGCATCGCCTCGATGCCATCATCGACCGTCCGCCGCAGGTGCGCGTGCTGGAACCGGCGCAGGGTCTCAACCTCATCAAGCCCGGTCAGAAGCGATTCGATCTGCGTTTCAGTGCCGAGGATGATTATGCCTTGGCTGCATCGGCCGAACTCAGCCTGCGGCTGGTGCAGGGCAGTGGCGAGAACATCGAGGTCAGCGAACGCCGTCAACGCGTGCGCGGTGAAGGCGATGCCAAGGCTCGACGTTTCAGCCACCGCATCGATCTTGCGGCGCTTGGCCTGGGCGAAGGCGACGATCTGATCGTACAACTGAAGGTCAGCGACACCCGCGATCCGCAGCCACAATCGAGCACCAGTGCCAGCGTGATCCTGCGTTGGCCCGCCGCGTCGGCTTCCAGCGACCTGGAACTGGAAGGCGCGGTGCAACGCGCCCTGCCCGCCTATTTCCGCAGCCAGCGTCAGATCATCATCGACGCCGAAGCCCTGCAGCAGCAGAAGCCAAGGCTCGCAGCCGACCATTTCCTGCAACGATCGGACGTCATCGGCGTGGATCAGCGCGTGCTGCGCCTGCGCTACGGCCAATTCCTCGGAGAAGAAGCCGAAGGCGCACCCGCCGGCGCGGGTGGCGAGCACGAAGGACACGCCGATCACGGCGAGGCTGAAACCACGGGCTTTGGCGAGATCGACAACGTGCTGGAAAACTTCGGTCACACCCACGATGAGGCCGAGGCCGCCACCCTGCTCGATCCGCAAACCCGCGCCGTGCTCAAGAAGGCGCTGGATGCCATGTGGCAATCGGAGCTGCACCTGCGCCAGGGCCGCCCCGATGCGGCCCTGCCGTTCGCCTATCGCGCACTCGGCTTCATCAAGCAGGTGCAGCAGGCCGATCGCCTCTATCTGGCGCGCGTGGGGTCGCAGTTGCCGCCGATTGATGCAAGCCGCCGCCTGAGTGGCAAGCGCGATGGCATCGCGGCCCGCGCCGATGCATTGCGGGCAGCGCCCGCCCCCGATGCCAGCCTCACCGAACTCTGGCAGGCACTGGCACCGCAGTCGCGTGCCAACGACATCAGCGACCGGCTCGACGCCGCCCTCGCCTACCTGCAACGGTCGAGCGAACGCATGACCGACACCCTCGGGCTGCAAGCGGCCATCGACGACGTTCGCCGCCAGACCGATTGCGCGGCCTGTCGGGAACGCCTGCGCGCCCAACTCTGGCCACGGTTGCCTCGGCCCGTCGCACAGGTGCCGCGCCATGCCGCACCCGATGACGAAGGCGCGCGCTATCTCGATGCCTTGGATCGCGAGGCCCAGCCATGAGCACGTCCTGGATCCAGATCGCCGTCGCGCTGAGCCTGTTGGCAGCGGTCATCTGGTCGAGCGTGCGTGGTCGGCGCGGTGGTCTGCTGATGGTGTTGCAGTGGTCGATGGCCGCGATGCTGTACCTGAGTCTGTTCCCGCCGCTGCGTGTGTCTTCACCGCAGCGTCTCACGATCCTCAATCACGATTGGCAAGGCGCCAAGACACCCATCGCCGGCCCAACGGTGGCACTTCCCGAATCCGAGGCTCACGAAAGCGCCGAGCGCGTACCGGACCTGGCCACCGCCTTGCGTCGCCATCCACAGGCGACGCGGCTGCATCTGGTGGGTCGTGGCCTGTCGGCTCGTGATCTTGATGCCGTGGGCACGCGCGCACTGGCGTTCAGTCCCAGCCCAGCACGGGCCGGCATCGTGTCTTTGCAATTGCCGCGAACCGTCGTACGTGGTGGCGACTTCGCGGTCCACGGCCGCGCACAGGCGTCCTCGGGTGCGCGGGTGGAACTGCGCGATCCGGCCGATACGGTCATGGCTCAGGCCGAGGTCGATGCCGATGGCGATTTCTTGCTTCACGCGCCCGTGCGCGCCGCCGGCACGCTGACCGTCGAACTGCGCCTGCTGGATCGGGATGGCCAATTGCGTGAGCAACTGCAACTGCCACTGCAGGTGATCGATGCCAAGCCGCTTCGCCTGTGGGTCCTGGCCGGCGCAGCCAATCCCGAACTCAAGTACCTGCGTCGCTGGGCGCGCGATGCGGGCCTGACGCTCCACACCCGCATCAGCGCCGGTGCCGGCGTGGTGCTGGGTGATCCAGCCCAGACGCTTGATGCCAGCACGTTGCGCGATGTCGATGCGCTGTTGCTGGACGCACGCCAACTGGAGGCATTGGGCGACCCCCAGTTCGAGCGCATCGATCGCGCCGTGCGCGCGGGTCTGGGCGCGCTGGTGCGTCTCGACGGCCGGCTCTCGGAACGGGCGCGCAAGCGATTGTCGGACTGGGGCTTCGACTGGGGTGCCGATCGCGGCACCGCGCTGGTGCAGTTGGAAGCAGGCAGTTCATCGGATCCGATGCCAGTCTTGCATCGGCGTGCAGTGATGCCGCAGGCAGAGGATTGGGTGCCGCTCTGGCGCGACGCCCATGGCACGGCGCTGGGTGCGTGGCGCGCACGCGGCCGTGGTCGCGTGGCCGTGGTCACGGTCACCGACAGTTTCCAATGGGTGCTTTCCGGCCATGCTGACCGTCATGCGATGCTGTGGAGTCAGGCCATCGCAGTGATCGGACGCCGGATCGAGAAGGAGAGGGCTGATGCAAGTCCGACGGATGAAAATCGGGCGGTACAGAGTCTGGCGGAGGACAATCAGGCAGTCGATCTTGCGTGGCCGATGTGGCAAGGCGAACGCACCCAGCTATGCGGCCTGCGTGAGGAGGCGACCCTTCGCGCCCCGGATGGCCAAGGCCAGGTTCTGCCAGTAGATCCAGCGACCGCAGCGCGACGTTGCGCGGCGTTCTGGCCGGAGCAAGCCGGCTGGCACGTGCTCGAGCAAGGGCAGACACGCACACCGTTTCTGGTGTGGCCGGCCGATGCGGCCGCCGCTTGGCGTCAAAAGCGCGCCTTCGACGCGACCCAGGCACGCGTTCACGACGGGTTCGACGCGACGCCTGCCAACACCACCTGCGAACGCGGCCCGGCTTGGCCGTGGAGTGTCGCTTGGCTGTTGCTCGCGGGCCTGATCTGGCGCGTGGAAAAGGCCCGCGACCGGGCCACGGCGACGCGCTGACGGCTCGCCCGCGATCACGCCGGTTTCAATCGATGCCGAGCTTTTTCAACTTGTAACGCAAGGCGCGGAAGGTGATGCCGAGCTTGGCAGCCGCCTTGGTCTTGTTGTAGCGGTTTTCTTCCAGCGCCTTGACGATCACATCGCGCTCCATGCGCTCGATGTAGTCGGGCAGGTCTGCCGGCACCGCCGGGTTGGAGCCGGTGACATAGGCCGGGCGCGCCACCGCGCCTCGATAGGGATCGCTGGATGCCCTGCCGGGTTCCCCGCCGGACAACGAGGCATCGCCTTCGTGCTGCACTTTGGGCAGTCGCAGGTCCGCCGGCGTTATGCCGCTGCCATCCGACAGGGCCAGGGCGCGCTCAAGCACGTTTTCCAGTTCGCGCACATTGCCGGGGAAGGGATAGGCGGTCAGCAAGGCCATGGCCTCGGCACTGATGGCCGGCGGCGCCTCGCCCAACTCGCCGGCCAGTCGCGTCAGGATGCTGCTGGCCAAGGGCGCGATGTCGCTGCGCCGCGCGCGCAGCGGCGGCACCACCAGTTCGATGACATTGATGCGGTAGAAGAGGTCGTGGCGGAAACGCCCGTCTTCCACCAATTGCGCCAGATTCTTGTGCGTGGCCGACAGGATGCGCACATCCACCGGTGACTCGATCGTGGCACCGACCGGACGCACGGATTTTTCCTGGATCGCACGCAGCAATTTCACCTGCATGTGCAGCGGCAACTCCGCTACCTCATCCAAGAACAGGGTGCCACCGTGGGCGCTGTGGAACAGGCCTTCCTTGTCGCCGCTGGCGCCGGTGAAGCTGCCTTTCTTGTGACCGAAGAATTCGCTTTCCATCAATTCGGTCGGGATGGCACCGCAGTTCACCGGCACGAAAGGTCCACTGGCGCGCGGACCTTGCTCGTGGATCAAGCGCGCGACCAGTTCCTTGCCCACGCCCGATTCGCCGCTGACATACACCGGTGCCTGACTGCGCGCGACCTTGGCGATGGTGGCGCGCAAGGCCTGCATGGCGGTCGAGTCGCCCAGGAGACGGCTATCGTTGCTGGCTTCTTCCTGCTGTGCCCGACGTTCTTCGCCCAACCGCAGTGCGTTTTGAACCAAGCGCCGCAGCACCGACAGATCCACCGGCTTGGAGACGAAATCGAAGGCGCCGGCCTTGAGTGCCTCCACCGCCGCATCGACATTGCCATGCGCGGTAATCATCGCCACCGGCGTTTCCGGGTAGAGCTCGGCAATACGCTCGATGATCGCGTGGCCGGTGCCATCGGGCAGGCGCATGTCGGTGAAGCAGAGGTCGTAGCGATTCTTGCCCAGTTGCGCAAACGCTTCAGCCACGTCGGCTGCCGTATCCACGCGCAAGCCCATGCGGCCCAAGGTCAGGACCAGCAATTCGCGGATGTCGCGCTCATCATCAACGATCAGGGCGGTGCGGGTTGGAGTCATGGACGATCGGGCCACCTTGCCGATTGCAGGCAAACGTTGGAAACCTTAGCGGTTTGGCGAATGCCTGCCAACTGGAAATTGAGGTTCCCGGTGCGCGATTCTTGCGGCTTGGCGGCGTCAACCGCCGATATGCGACATTTCCACCTTGCGGCGAAGGCCCTGCGTGTTCTGGCTGCGCAGTTCCGAGTATCGATCGCGCCGGCCCAGCCAGACGCTGGCAACGCGCGTATGCAGTTGCGCGTCCTCGCAGCCCTGACGCAACAAGCCGCGCAAGTCCACGCCACTGCCGGAAAACAGGCAGGTGTAGAGCACGCCTTCGGCCGACAGCCGTGCGCGCGAGCAATCCCCGCAGAACGGCTGGGTGACCGAGGCGATGATGCCGATCTCGCCGGCACCGTCCTGATAGCGCCAGCGCTGCGCCACTTCGCCACGGTAGTTGCTGGCGACCGGCTCGATCGGCCACAGCGCACCCACGCGCTGGGCGATCTCGGCGGCGCTGACAACATCATCCAGGCGCCAGCCATTGGCATTGCCGACATCCATGTATTCGATGAAACGCAGGATATGACCCGTGCCACGGAAATGGCGCGCCATGTCCTCGATGGCGTGCGCATTCATGCCGCGCTTGACCACCATGTTGACCTTGATCGGCGCAAGGCCCGCAGCCGCTGCATTGTCGATGGCCGACAGCACTTTGGCGACCGGAAACTTCACATCGTTGATGGCTTGGAAGGTGGCATCGTCGAGCGCATCGAGGCTGATCGTGATCCTGCGCAAACCCGCATCGACCAGACGCTGCGCCATGTCACGACTGAGCAAGGAACCATTGGTGGTCAGGCTGATGTCGGCAATGCCGGGAACCCGCGCCAGCTGCGCGACCAGGTTCTCAAGCCCACGACGCACCAGCGGCTCGCCACCGGTCAGGCGAATTTTCTCCACACCCAGATCGGCAAACACCGCCACCAGACGCGTGATCTCCTCGAAGCTGAGCACGTTGGCGCGTGGCAGGAAGGCGTGGTCGGAGCCGAACAGCGCCTTGGGCATGCAGTAGGTGCAGCGGAAGTTGCAGCGATCGGTGACCGAGATGCGCAGGTCGCGCAGTGGGCGCCCGAGAGCGTCGTGGGTAGTCATGCAGAGATTTTACCATCCACGCACCCGCTCGATGGTGCTGTGCGTCATGCTCGATCGCCCGGCCACACTGGTATTGTTCGGTCCGATTCGCGCACCCTGCCCCGCACTTCCTACCCATGAGGCCCCATGAACACCTTCGTCATCCCCGCGCGCCCGCGCCCTTGGTTGCCCGTGGTCGGTCACGAGGGCCGGTTTCCGATCCACCGCATTTATTGCGTCGGTCGCAATTTCGCCGAACACGCCCGCGAAATGGGTGCCAGCGTCGACCGTGGCACGCCCATGCTTTTTTGCAAACCGGCCGATGCCGTGCTGCCAGGTGGCGGCCGCCAGCGCTATCCCAGTGCGACCACGCAATTGCACCACGAGGTCGAATTGGTGGTGGCGCTCGGCAAGGATGCCGATGGCGTGATCGCCCTGGAGCACGCCAACGACTACATCTTTGGCCACGCCGTCGGTCTCGACTTGACGCGCCGCGATCTGCAGGCGCAAGCCAAGGCCAAAGGCCAGCCGTGGGACTTGGCCAAGGGCTTCGATCGCTCGGCACCGACCTCGGCCATCGTGCCCGTCAGCCAGTCCGCACCGGCCACCGATGCCCTGCTCTGGCTGGAGGTCAACGGCGAACGCCGACAGGTGGCGTCACTGTCGGACATGATCTTTTCCGTGCCCGAGGTGTTGGTCGCGCTCTCGCAGTATTTCGAACTGCGCGCCGGCGACCTGGTGTTCATGGGCACGCCCGCAGGCGTCGGCCCCTTGCTGCCCGGCGATCATTACGAAGCCGGCATCGAGGGCTTCGCCCACATCGCGGGACATATCGCCGCCGCCGATGATTGATCCAGCCCTCAAATTGTCCGAACCTGACGTAGCTGCCGAGCTTGCTCGGCAGACAATGGAGCAAGCTCGATTGCTACACAACAAGGACCGGTTCGGCAGTCCGGTGGAGTAGAGTGTCGCCGTTGCATTTTTCCATTCAAACGCAGGAGCTGAATCACGATGAGTATGTTGAGCGAATTCAAGGATTTCGCGATGCGCGGCAGCGTCATCGATCTGGCGGTCGGTGTCGTGATCGGTGGTGCCTTCGGCAAGATCGTCAGCGCCTTGGTGGACAAGATCATCATGCCGCCCATTGGTCTTCTGATCGGTGGCGTGGATTTTTCCAAGTGGGTCATCACGCTCAAGGAAGCCAGTGTCGATGCTGCGGGTGCTGCGGTGCCTGCCGTGACACTCGGTATCGGCGACTTCCTCAACACCCTGATCCAGTTCATCCTGATCGCCTTTGCCATCTTCATCGCGATCAAGGCCATCAACCGCCTGCACAAGAAGGCGGAAGAGGCCCCGGCTGCGCCGCCGGCACCGACCGCCGACCAGCAATTGCTGACTGAAATCCGCGACCTGCTCAAGCAGCGCGCGGGCTGATCCATCCAAACGAGCCATCGCGATGAGAATGATGCTGCTGGCCTGCTTGTTGGCCGCGCCGCTGTTGGTGCAGGCCGAAACTCTAGTGCGCCTGTCCGATGACACCTTGAGCTTGGCCACCCAGTTGCGCGAGCAGGCCATGGCGGGCAGCGGCGCGTACGACATGGTCGAATCACTGACGACGGAAGTGGGGCCACGGCTGGCCGGTTCGGAAGCCGACGCGCGCGCCGTGGCGTGGGCGGCGGCCAAGTTCAAGGTCTTGGGCTTTGACAAGGTGTACACCGAACCGGTGCGTTTTCCGACCTGGCGGCGTGGACACGAACGCGCTGAAGTGCTGTCGCCCTATCCGCAGCCGCTGCGTCTCACCGCGCTGGGTGGCAGCATCGGCACCGGCGGCACAGCACTGGAAGCCGAGGTGGTGGAATTTGCCACGCTCAAGGATCTGGAAGCGGCCGCAGAAGGCACTCTCGATGGCAAGATCGCCTATGTCAGCCAGCGCATGCAGCGCTTTCGCAGCGGCAAGGGCTACGGTGAAGCGGTGGCGGCGCGTGGCGCAGCATCGGTCGCTGCCCAGCGCGGTGCGGTGGCCTACCTGCTGCGCTCGGTCGGTACCGACCATGATCGTCTCCCGCACACCGGCCTCATGCGATATCGGCCTGATGCGCCGCAGATTCCAGCAGCAGCCTTGTCCAATCCGGATGCGGACCTTCTGTCCAACATGCTCAAACGCGGCCAGCCCGTGAAACTGCGTCTGGACATCGATGCCGGCCCCGGGCCGGAGTACGAATCGGCCAACGTCATCGGTGAGCTGGTCGGCAGCGAGCATCCTGAACAGGTGGTCGTGATCGGTGGGCATCTGGATTCCTGGGACTTGGGCACCGGCGCCATCGACGACGCGGCCGGCGTGGCCATCACCGCACGCGCCGCCGCCTTGATCGCGGCCCTGCCACGACGCCCAAAGCGCAGCATCCGCGTGATTGCCTTTGCCAACGAGGAACAAGGCCTGCTCGGCGGCTTTGCCTACGCCAAGGCACACGCCGAGGAGGTGGCGCAACACCAGATCGGCGCCGAAAGTGACTTCGGCGCCGGCCGCATCTACGCCTTCGCCACCAGCACGCCACCCGAAGCCTCGCGCACGGTCGTCGAACAGATCGCGGCGGCGCTGGAGCCGCTCGGCATCCACTATCGTCCCGGCCAAGGTGACGCCGGCCCGGACGTGAGCCCGATGGCCGAACTGGGCATGGCCTGGGCGTGGCTGGCGCAGGATGGGACGGATTATTTCGACTATCACCACACCGCCAACGACACCTTGGACAAAGTCGATGCCAAGGACCTCGATCAGAACGTGGCCGCCTACGCCGTGTTCAGTTGGTTGGCTGCCGATGCACCAGTGGGATTTGGAAGCGCACCACGCAAACCCGAGTGATGTTCACTCGGATTTGCGCATCGAACGCCATCAGGGGCTGAGCAGATACCACGCGGCCGCTGCGGCCAGCCCCAATGCAAGCACCGCCACGCCGATCCAGATCGGCGTGAGCGAGACCTTGCTCGCCGCCGGCGCATCGGTCTTGGCCAACTTGGACACCGACGGAATTTCCACGCCGGGCGCCACCAACAGGAAGCGGATATTGTCCAGACGCAGTTCCTCGCCGGGCCGCAGCAGGCCTTCCTGCACCCGCTTGCCATTGATGTAGGTGCCGTTGGACGAACCCATGTCCTCGACCTGCAAGCCGATCGGAGTCGGGCGCACGCTGGCATGACGCCGCGAGATTTCTTCGCTGGGAATGGAAATATCGCAATCGGCCTGACGCCCGATCACCTGGTGGCTGGCGACCGGATAGGTCTTGCCGAACGCGGCACCCGACACGCCACGCAGCACGAATTTGGGCACGGCCATGCGTACGCGCGTGGCGCTGGCGTCGTCCACCGGTTCGGGGCGGCGCGGCGTCGGTGAGGCGCTGGCTTTTTCCACCGCCACCACGCGCGCCTGCACGCCGGAAAAATCAACCAGATCGCCAGGCTGCAAGACCACGCCGGCGACGGCGCTCACGGCTTGTCCATTGACCATCACCGCCGCACCGGGCGCCAGTGGCCGCAAACTGACCGAATCGCCAGTGCGCATCAGTTCCGCGTGGTGCTCGGCAATGCCCGCGGTATGCAGCTCGACGGCGTTGTCCGGCGCGCTGCCAACCTGCTGGCTACCTTGCCCGATCAGAACCTGTGGGTGTTCACCATTGGGGAAAAGCAGTTTCATCCGAGCCTCTCAGGGAATGGAGCGTACGATACGAAAGCCGATGGTATTGAATCCGGTGTCGGCTGGAAAGCTGCGACCGGCATCTTCACCGATTGACGAAGCCCAACTTGCGCCAATCGCGACCCGTTCGGCACAGCCATTTCCGGCGCAATCGGCACTCCACTCGCGGACATTTCCGACCACATCCAAGAGCCCACTCGCGCCGGGCTTGAACGCATTGACCGGCGAGGTGGCGGCATGGCCGTCGTTGCAGCTCGCGCGCTCACCGATGCCGCCAAAGCTGGTGCCATACGCTTGATCGCGGATATTGCCGGCAGCGCAGCCCTTGCCGGAACCCACATCGGCGGTTCGCAACTCGGCACCGGTCGGCAAACGGTAGACCTTGCCGCTGACCTGCGACAACCAACGCACATAGCCTTCCGCCATCGCAACATTGATGCAGACGACGGGATGATTCGCGCTTTGGGTGAATCCTGGATCCTGAAAGGTCCGTTTGCGCGAGCTGCGGAAGAACGACTCGCGGTCGCGGCACGACGGCAGCGCGGCCCCGAAGCGGCTACGGCCCTCGGCCTTCCAGTAGACATTGAAGTCGCCGACGGTGATCGGCGCACGGCTGTAGGCCAACTTGCCCGACACGATCATTTCCGGCCCGAGTCCCTTGCCGGCGTGGTCATGGAAGCGAAATCCGTCGCGGCCAATGCGCTTGGCCTGTGCAAGGCCTTCCTGCGCATCGCGCTGCGAAGGATCGAGGGCCAAGGCACGCTCATAAAGCCTCACCGCCTCATCGCGATTCCACGCCGTGGCGGCCACTTCTGCCGCGTCCAAAAGCTGTTTGAGACGCGCCGCTCGGCGTGAGGCTGCACCCTCACCGACCGCGGTCACCTTGAACTGTTGCGCCAATTCATCGGCGCGTTGCAGATAACCCAGCCACAGCGACGGATCATCGTCACCTGCGGCTTCGTCCGCCAAGCGCAGGTAGATGCCCGCCACCTGCTCGATGCCGTTGCGCGCGTCGGCGTTGTTGGGCTCGAAGCGTTGCACCAAGCGATAGCGATCCAGCGCATTTCGGCCCGGCGGTGAACTGTAACGGCGTTCGGCAATGTCGTTGCGCGCCAGCGCCAACAGTGCCTTCACCGGATCGATCACGGTTTGCTGTGCGGCCGTGTCCAGCCCATCGGTGGTCGGCGTTGCTGTGGCCATGGGGTCGTCAAGCACGGTCACGTTGCCGTCGACATCGGTTCCGGTCGCGGGCACCGGCGTGTCGGTCGCGACCTCGCTGGCCTCTGGCGTAAGCGTGGGTGACACCTCGTGGGCAATCGGTGTTGAATCCACAATGGGCGCAGCGGCGCGATGACTCAGGCGCCACACCGCGACAGTCGCCAGCGCGATCACCACGCCCGCCAGCGCGAGCGCAGGTCCTAGCCAACGGCGCTGACGGGACGCATTCGGCGCTTCGGCCACCGGATCATTCTTGGGCGCGGCCTCGTTTCTGGCCGCCGCCTCGCCCTTGGCCGATGCATCCGCCCCGGCAAGTGCCGCCGGTCGCCGCAAATACGGCACGGTCGGCGCATCAGCGGCCGCGGTGTCGCTCGTTGGTTTCGGACGCTTGCGCCGCAGGGTGGGCGTGTCGCGTGAAACCTGGACTTCGGCCGGCTCGGCCACCGTCTCGGCCGGCGCTGCGTCGGCATTGATCGGCGCACTCGGACGTGGGCGCAGGATGATGCGCGTCGGAGCATCGGCATCGGCACGCGCGGCTGGCGCGGCATCGAGGTTGCGCCCGGCAAAGGCGATGCGACGCAAGGCGGCCGTGAACGCGGCGCAGTCCTGGAAACGGTCTTCTGGATTCTTGGCCAGACTGCGATCCACCAGCGGCTGCCACTTGGACAAGGCTGCCGGCAATGGCGGCACCGGCTCGTAGACATGGGCGTAGGCCACGGCAAAGCTGTCGGCACCACGGAATGGCGTGTGCCCGGTCAAGGCTTCATATGTCACCACGCCCAGGCTGTAGATGTCCGAACGCGGATCGACCTCGCCACCGCGCGCCTGCTCCGGACTCATGTAATGGCTGGTACCGACCGACAGGCCCGACGCGGTGATGCGTGAGGACATCGCCATCGCCAGCGCGATGCCGAAATCGGTCAAACGCGGTTTGTCCTCGGTGTCGAACAGGATGTTGGAGGGCGTCACATCACGGTGCACATAGCCGCGCGCATGGGCATAGGCCAGGGCATCGGCCACGGCCGTCAGCACCCGCACCACCTCGGCCTCGCTCACCCCGCGTTGCAGGCGCGCGCTGAAATCGCCGCCCTCCAGCAACTGCATCGAGAAGTAGTACGAACCATCCGGCGTGACACCCACGTCGTAGACCGACACCACGTTGGGATGTTCGAGCGAGGCCAGCATGCGCGCTTCCTGGAGGAAACGCTGGGCATTGGATGGCTCGGCCGACAGCGCGCGATTGAGCACCTTGAGCGCGACTTCGCGATCCAGCATGACCTGCCGAGCACGGTAAACCGTGGCCATGCCGCCACGGCCAATTTCGCTCACGATGCTGTAACCGGGAAAGTCCAAGCCCTGCTTACCCCTGTTGGAATCGCCAGTGCGTCGCCAGCCGTGTCAAACCAGCCGGAGCCGCATTGTAATGGTAGCGCGTCGCATTTGGCTGAGACCGCGTGAATCGATGGCAGGCATCGCACGCCCGTGAGCGGCGTCGAGCTTCACCCTTGTGGACTCTGACGCGCACGCATCTGGTCGAGGCTCAGCGCTTCGGTCGTCCGGCCCGATGGCAGGCCGGCACGCTGGCAGTAGACATCAAATCGAGGGTCGTCGCGGAACCGCAAGAGCAGCGGGTCGATGAGAATCTCACCCTGCGCCATCCGGTCCGCCTCCCAGTCCCGTTGCAACCATGCAAAGGTCTTGTCCGCATCGCCACGCAAGGCATGAATGCGGGCAACGGCGTATCGCCCAGTCTTGGATTGATCCGCAGCTTCGATTTGTTGCTGAAGGGCTCCATCGGCAGCGGCCTTGTCGTTGCCGATTTGCAGGGCAAGTGCCACGGCACGCGCACGTGCCTGTCGACCGGAAATGCGATTGGCAAGGTCGATGGTCGAAGTCGCATCGCCCTTGAGAATCGCCATTTCGCTCCCCAGGTTGGCGTACCTGTCGGCCGATTCAGGATCGAGCTTCTCGGCTTCGCGCAGTTCGGTTGCGGCTTTGTCGAATTGCCCCAAGGCGATCTGCAACCGCGCCAGATAGACATGGGCATAGCCGGCGAGCGGGTCACCGGCAACGAATTTGCGACGTTCGGTGATGGCCTCGTTCACGCGCCCCAGGCTCGTCAACAGGATGCTGTAGGCGCCATGCGACGGGTCCGTGTCCGGCACCAGCGGCAAGGCGATTTTGAACTCGGCCATGGCCCCGTTCCAATCGTGATTCACGGTCCGCAGCCAGTTCGCGAGGATGGCATGGGCCTGACCGAAGTTGGGTTGCAAACGCAAGGCCGTGTCGATCTCCGTGTGCGCCTGCCGGAAGGCCTCGCGTGCCGCTTCACCACGCTGCGTGACCAAGCTGCGCAAGGTTCGGCTGTGGCCAAGCCATGCCCACGCTTGTGCGTACTGCGGGTCCAATCGCGTCGCTTGTTCATACAGTTCGATGGCCTTGGTCAAGTCTTTGGCGCCGCTCATGTAGTTGGTGGCTTGCAAATAAACGCTGTAGGCATCGAGATTGCCGCTGGCCGGCCGTCCGGTCGTCACCGCGCCGGGCATGCTGGCCAACACACGCACCTGCAGTACGCCCGCAACTGCGAGCGCAATTTCATCTTGTATGTCGAACAAGCCCTTGAGCGGTCGATCGAAGCGCCGCGTCCATGCCGTGCTGCCATCGTCGGCATGCACCAGCTCGACGTTGATGCGGACCTCATCACCTGCGCGTCGCACGCTGCCATCGATCACGTAGGCAACACCCAATTGCTCGCCAATCGCCTGCGCACCTTCTTGGCTGTTGCGGAATCGAAACGACGAACTGCGCCCGATGACCTTCAAATCCTGATACTGCGACAAGGTCGTGATCAGATCCTCGGCGATACCGTCGGCGAAGTATTGTTGCTCGGCATCCCCGCCCGTGTAGGTGAAAGGCAAGACTGCAACACTTTGCGCACTCAACGACGGCTCTGCGATCGGATCCGCGACAACGGCTGCCACGGGCTCGTGGCCCAACGGCGGGCGAGATCCGGTCCAGACCGCCCAGATCACCACTGCCGTCAGCAGAGAAAACAGCGCGACCAGCAGGCGCATCGGGACGCGCGGTGGCCTGCGCGCCACCGGGTGCAAGGTCGGCACGGTGGGTGCCAGTTCCCCATTGGTTTGCAGGGCCTCGATACGCTTGGCAAGCTCGAGCCCGGTGGCAGGTCGCACGTCCGGCGATTTCGCCATCATGGCGTCGATTAGCGTTTGGTATCGACGCAGATCCTCAGGCAAACGCGGCACGGGCGCGTGCACATGTTGCATGCCGACCGGCACCTCGTCCGAGCCGCGATATGGCAATTGTCGGGTCAATAGTTGGAACAGGACGACGCCCAGTGCGTAGATGTCCGAGCGTCCATCCACCGGCTGTCCCTGAAGTTGTTCCGGGCTCATGTAGTGCGGCGTGCCGATGGTGGTGCCTTCGCGCGTCAGCGCGCTACGGGAGGCGTCTTCGACATTGAGGGTGCGCGCGATGCCAAAATCACCCAGGGCAAAGGAGCCGTCCTTGCGCTGCAAGATGTTTTCGGGCTTGAGGTCGCGATGAATCACGCCTTCGGCATGGGCGTGATCCAGGGCCAGCGCAATGTCGTGGACGATGGTCAACGCACGCGACGCCGTTTGCGGCAAGGCTTCCGCGATGGCGCCGCCGGCCATGTATTCCATCGCGAGGTAAGGCTGGCCGGCATGAACGCCGATATCGTAAATACCAACGATGTGGCGATCCTGCAGTGCCGCCGCAATGCGGCCCTCACGCAGAAAACGCTCGGCTGCGACGGGGTCGGAAGCCAACTGCGGACTGAGCAGCTTCAGCGCCACCTCGCGACCCAACGATTCCTGCACGGCGAGATACACCGTGGCCATGCCGCCACGGCCCAGTTCACGCACGATTCGGTAGCCTTGAATGGGCATGAATTGCATCATTCACAAAGCATAACGGAACACAATGCACCGAAGTTTCGGGCCCCCGTATCCGTACGGGGGCCAGCACGGCTAGCCTGCCAGTCTCATCGTGACGCACCTACGGCTATCCTTACCGCCAATTTTCACGATCGCTACGGCATGAACGCGCCACCGCTTGTCCAGCACGCACTTCAGGAATCGCCCGAGTCAAACACGCCCTGTTGCGAGCAATGCGCCTTGGCGCAAGCCTGCGAAGGCCGCCAACTGGACTTGGAGCACCGTCTGGAATTGCACGCGATGATGCGCAGCCTGGGCCCATTCAAGCCAGGCGCCTTCATCTTTCGCCAGGGCGAGCGTTTCGAGGCACTCACGGCGGTGCACACCGGCACCGTCAAAACCTACGTCATCGCCCCGGATGGACGCGAGCAGGTGCTGGGCTTCTACCTGCCGGGCGAAATGCTCGGCTTGGATGCCATCCACAGTGGCCACTATCCCTGCCATGCGGTGGCGCTCGATACCGTGAGCCTGTGCAGTGCGCCCTTCCCATCAATCGCGGCCTTGGCGCGGCGCGAGCGGACACTGCAGGCGCGCCTGTTTCGCCTGCTCAGCCATGACATTCGCAAGGCCAGCGCCTTGGTGGGCGATCACACGGCCGACGAGCGTGTCGCCGCCTTTCTGTGGGCGCTCTGGCAACACCAGACCGAAATCAACCCCGCCGCGACGCAACTGGAACTGGTGATGTCACGCACCGATATCGCCAATTACCTGCGCCTGGCGTCGGAAACCGTCTCGCGCGTGTTCCAGCGCCTGCAGCAGATCGGCATCCTGCGGGTCAACCGCCGCCGCGTCGAACTCTGCGACCTGCCCCGCTTGGAAGCCCTCGCCAACGCCATCCTCAAGTCATCAGCGTGACAAACCAGCCGTAGGGCTGATGGGCACGCGCCACGCTGTAGATGAAGGCAAACACGGTCAGCGCGGCGACATAGGCGATCAGGCGTTTGCGGCGCGTCCGCGCGCGATGCAAGGCCAATACCCCCAGCACGATGTAGACCAGCAACAAAGCGATCTTGGTCGCAACCCAGGCCGTCGCCAACGGATTCAGTTGCAGGATCCACAGCAACATCAGCGCCGTGACCAACAACAAGGTATCGATGACGACGCTCAGTTTCCGAACGGGTTTGGCCATGGGCCAACGCTGTCCCAGCAACAGCAACAGGCCGCGTATGGCAAACAGCGCACCGCTTCCCAGCACCAGCCCGATGTGGGCCAGTTTGATGTAGAGATAAAAGCTCGCCATGTTGCTTTCAGCCCGGCCGACCGTCGATGCGCGGACGCAGGTAGATCCAGACCGAGCTCACGACCCACGGTGCAAAGGCCAGCAGCCAGCCGATCGCGGCGATCTGCACCAATCCCAGATAGGGCCAGCCGTGGACTTCGGCGGCAAGCCGTACCAGCACCACGACCTGCATGGCGATGAAGGCAAACAGCGCGGTGCGCCCCAACTCCAGCGGCCGTCCGGAATGCCCCATGGTGACGCGGGTCACCATCGCCACCAACAAACTACCGAACATGCCGATGGCCAGTGCATGCAAAGGCGCGCGCCCCAGAATCAATTCACCGCCAAGGCACAGGTACAGACTTTGCACCGTGTAGAGCGCCATGGCGATCGGCAACCAGGCATAGCCCACGAACAACACCCGCAAGATGGCCGGCACCGCGCCCCGTGGCCACCACTTCCACAGGCACAGCAGCGCCAACACCATCAAGGGCAGATCGACCAGCCACAACCAGGCCTGCAGATCGCTCATTTCCAGAGCCACGTGTGCCAGCCACAAGGGCCACTGCACCGCCAACAGCCACATCGGCCGCCAGGACTGATAGCCGGGCACGACGCGACTGGCGAAGAAGGGGAACATGCGGTGCGCAACGCTGGCATAAATCGGCAAGAGCACACCGAACACGCCGAGCTTCACCGCCAAGAGACCGATGAACAGGCCGGCACCGTGCAGATAGGCGGCAAAGCACAGCATGGCCACCCAACCGAGCAGCAAGCCGGCCCAACAACTGACCGCATGCCAGGTCTGCAGGCGATCCTTCAGCAGGATGCGACCCAGCACCACCAAACCGTAACCCCAGCCCAGAATCGTCAACACCACGCCCGCGTGCAGGGCATGATCCAGCCCGGTGAAGGCTGAGATCAGGCACAAGGCTTGTCCCAGGAACATTCCCAAACCCACCGGCACATAGTGTTTGCGACCCAATTCTTCCTGCCCCATCCAGCGCGGAAAGGTCGTCAGCAAGAAGCCGAACATGAAGCTCGGCAGCATCTGGTATTGCATGATGAATCCATGCAACCAGCCAGCAGGAACGCCCGCCACCGGCACCGGATTGATGTGGAACTGCCACCAGGCCCACCACGCCATCGCCGCCAACACGTTGACGGCACCGACAAAGAACAGAAGACGATGCGGCGCGGCAGTAAGCACCGCGGGCACGGAGAAAACGGAGGCGTTATTGGTATTCATTCTCAAAGTGTGCTGCGATGCCGCATCAGCGGCAATGATCTGGATCAAGCCGAGCCAAACGGGGGCTGGCTTGGGTTCATGCTTCGGGGTTTGGCTCTGAGGGTTTGCCTGCGCCGTGCGCGATCTCGCCCTGCTCGACCGTCCAAGCCACCACCTGCGGCATCAAGGCTTCAAGACCCGCCGCCAGTGCCGCCACGGCAGCTTCGACCTCGCGGCCATCGGCTGCTTGTTCATGCTCGAACACACGGCTGGTAAGCACGCGCCCATCGCGTATTCCGATCAGGCTGAACTTGATGCGAAGCACCGCCGTGGGTGCCTCGTGCGTTTCCATCTGGAAAGCGCGCAGTTCGCTGTCCAGTTCAAAGTCGTGGCTGAGTCCCGTTCCGGTACGCGACAAGGAAGCGATACGGCCATCGGCCTCCAACGCCTGCATCAAGGCATGCTCGACCAACGCCGCCGGCGGCTCGCTCCACTGTGCCGCGGGATAGACCTCGATCTGATCGGGCGCCGGGCGCACCAAGATGCTGGGCGTCGCCAACGGACCACTGGCACGCGTACGCGCCAACGACAGGCTCCAGGCCACCGGCTCGGGTTTGCTTGCGGCCGCAAAGTGCACGACGGGATCGTGCAGGGCCACACGCGGCGCTTCCGGCAGCACACTGCAGGCCGCCAAC
>DASSYF010000047.1:0-61114 GCA_035703435.1 Chiayiivirga sp.
GATCAGGTCGCAGGTTTCGCTGGCAAGGTCGATATGCGACCAAGCCAGTCGATACCACTCCAGCAGGGTGAACTCGGGATTGTGGCGACGCCCGGCTTCGCCATCGCGAAACACTCGTCCAAGCTCGTAGCAATCGCCCACACCCTCTGCGAGCAGGCGCTTGAGCGCGAATTCGGGCGAGGTTCGCAACCAGCGCGTGCGCTTGCCACCGTCCGGCAAGGGACCGGAAAAGCGCACGCTGAAACTTTCGATATTGGGCTCGGTGTTGGCACCAGCCGCAAAAACCGGGGTTTCCACTTCCAGCACGCCGCGCGATGCAAAGAAACCCCGGATGAGCGCATAGAGCGCGGCTCGCAGTTTCAGTGCGCGGTGGCGAGCTTCATCCATGCGCGTGCTCGGCCAGAAACGCCAACAGCCTGGCCTCGTCCCACACCTCGATGCCCAATTCCCGGGCCTTGTCGAGTTTGGAACCCGCGGCCTCGCCGGCGACGACGAAGCTCGTCTTCTTCGACACGCTGCCAGCAATCTTGGCGCCGAGAGCTTCCAGCGCGGCGCCGGCGGCATCGCGGGTCAAGCTCGTGAGCGTGCCGGTCAACACCACGGTCTTGCCGGTCAATAGTGCCGTGATGCCTGATTCTTCACCGCAGGCGACACGCAGCCGCTGCATGAAGGCCTCGTCCCGCTTGAGTGCATCCACGACGCCGGTTTGTTTGAGGGTGTCGGCCAGATTGGCGGCCGCCGAAGCGCTCACGCCGGCCTCGAACCAGCGCGAGGGCTCGACCGCCAACAGCGCCTCCACGGTCCCGAAGCGCGTGGCCAGCATCTGCGTGCCCACCTCGCCCAGATCCTTGACTTCCAAAGCCGACAACAGGGTTTGAAGAGTCAGGCGCGATCGCAACTGGGCCGAGGGCGCGGCCTCGTCATTGAACTGGAGTCCAGCCGCCAGCAAGCCATCCACCACGGCTTGATTGCCGGCTTGGCGGAAGAAGGTGGCAATTGATGCAGCAGTTTCCCGACCGATATCCGGCAAGGTGCGCAGTACGGAATTAGGCGCGGTGCGCACAAACTCCAGATTTCCCAGCCACTTGGCAAGTGTTTTTGCAGTGGATTCACCGATGTGCATGATGCCGAGCGCAAACAGGAATCGCGCCAGCGAGGTGTGCTTGCTGGCCTCGATCGCCAGCAACAGATTCTCGGCCCAGAGTGTGGCGACCTTGGCGTGTGGCTCGTCGGCCGACGCACCGCTGTCGCGCGCATCGACCTCGCGCTTCATCGCCAGAAAGTCCGCCAGACTCAGGCGATACACATCCACCGGTGACTGCACGAAGCCGAAATCGACCAGGTTTTCGATGAGGCGCGTGCCGAGCCCTTCGATGTCCAGTGCGCGGCGCGAGGCAAAATGGATCAGGGCTTCCTTGCGCTGCGCGGTGCAGATCAGCCCGCCCGTACAGCGAAACGCCGCCTCGCCCTCCTCGCGCATCAGGGCCGAACCACAGTCCGGACACGCGGTCGGCATGACCCAGGGCTCGGCTTCACGGGGTCGTGCCTCCAACATCACCTTGGCCACTTCCGGGATCACGTCCCCGGCCCGGCGCACGATCACCGTGTCGCCCACACGCACATCCAGGCGTGCGATCTGGTCGGCATTGTGCAAGGTGGCATTGGTGACCACCACACCACCCACGCGAACCGGCGCCAGTCGCGCCACCGGCGTGGCGACACCGGTGCGTCCGATCTGGATGTCGATGGCCTCGACCGTGGTGGACTGTTCTTCCGCTGGAAACTTGTGCGCAATCGCCCAGCGCGGCGCGCGCGAAACGAATCCCATGGCCTGCTGACCGGCGTAGTCGTCGAGCTTGTAGACCACGCCGTCGATGTCGTAGGGCAAACGATCGCGCCGCGCCGCGATGCGTTCGTAGTAGGCAATCAAACCCTCGAAGCCCTCGGCTCGATCCACTTCCGGCGATACCGGAAAGCCCCAGTCACGCAGCAGAGCCAAGGTGGCCGAATGCGTGGGCGGAAGATCGATGCCCTCGATCGCGCCCACGGCATAGGCAAAGAAACTCAGGCGACGACGCGCCGTGACCTTGGGATCCAGTTGCCGCAAGGAGCCGGCGGCACCGTTGCGCGGATTGGCCAGAGTCTTTTCGCCTTCCGCCAGGGCGCGTTCGTTGAAGGCCTGGAAGTCCTTGCGGAGCATGACAACTTCCCCACGGACTTCAATCACTTGTGGAACATTCTTGCCGTGCAATTTCAATGGGATAGAACGCACCGTGCGAAGGTTGGCGGTGACATCCTCACCGACTTCACCGTCACCCCGCGTGGCACCTCGAACGAACAGGCCCTGCTCGTAGCGCAGGCTGATCGCCAGGCCATCGAACTTTGGCTCCACCGAAAACACGGGGCGCAACCGACCCAGCTCGCGTTCGATCCGACGCTCGAACTCGGCCACTTCGCGATAACGCGCACTGGGTTCAAGCGCGTCCTCGGTGAAGGCATTGTTCAAGGACAACATGCGGGGGTCGTGACGAACTTCCTCAAACGCCGTCGAAGGCGTGTTGCCCACCCGTTGCGTGGGCGAATCCGGAACGATCAGCGCCGGGTGCTCGGCTTCCAGCGCCTGCAGTTCGCGCATCAATCGGTCGTACTCGATGTCCGGCAGATCCGGATCATCCAGCACGTGGTAGCGATAATTTGCTTGGTCGATTCGCTCACGCAGCACGCGCGCACGATCGAACACGTCCGATGGGATATTCATGGGTGAAGTCTAGGAGCCTGTCGGGCTTATGGAATCGAAAGCGAAAATTCGACTGCGCGAGGACAGATTTTCGTCGATTTGCCGGCCGATAGTGGGCCTACCGGCCAAAAAGCGGCGGAAATATCGACCGTGCAGGCCAATTTGCAGCCGATTCTTCATAAGTCCGACAGGCTCCTCCCGTTCGGCCACGCCGATCCGCGCGGTCCGGACCCGCTCAACGCACGCCCAAGCCCGGAATGGCGCTGATCTGATCCGGGTCGAAGCCGGACAACTGTGCGAAGTGACGGCCACGTTCGATGTAGTTGCGATAGCGCGGAAAGCTCGGCGCACCGGGCGACATCAGCACCACGCCATCCGAACCCAGGGCGCGCTCGGCCAGATGCACCGCTTCCGGCAGATCGGGCGCCTGCGCCAGCAGGAAGCGATCACCGCGGGCGGCAAACTTCAGGGCTTCGTAAATCTTCGGCCCGTTCTGGCCCATGGTGATGACGGCCAAGGGCGGTTCACGTGCCATGCGCTCGTAGAACACCGACCAATCGAGGCCCCGTTCGTAGCCGCCCACGAGGATGGCCACGCGTCGATTGGCGTGGCAATCCAGCGCCGCGAGCGAAGCGTAGGGCGTGGTGCTGATGGAGTCGTTGATGTATTCACGACCATCATGCGAGCCCAGGCTTTGCAGGCGGTGCGGCAGGGGCCGGAAGCTGGTCGCGAACGGAGCCAGAGCCGCCGCATTGATCCCCATGGCCTCGATCGCGGTCAGCGCGGCGCACAGGTTGGCGCGGTTGTGGGCACCGGGCAGCGGCACGCCACCGGCATCCATGATTTCCTCGTCGCCACGGTAGATGATGCCCCTGCGCAGGTGCCAGCCTTGGCGCGAATTGAACCACCAGAGCTTGGCGGCGTGACTGCCGCCGGTGTCCGGTCCAAAGTCGATTTCCGAGGCTGCGCCCTGCCGCGCCGAACGACGGCCAAACGCCGCCAGACGCGCATCGGCGGCATTGAGCACCAGATGCTTGGGATTGGCGACCGTCGCCAGCGCCAATTTGTCGGCGATGTAGCGTTCCTCGCTGCCGTGCCAATCGAGGTGCTCGGGAAACAGGTTCAGCACCACCGCCACTTCCGGCGCCACCGCGTCGCGGGTTTGGTAGCTGGAGAGCTCCAGTGCGTAGATGTCGGGCTCGACTTCGCTGTCGAGCAATTCCAGCAGGGGCATGCCGATATTGCCGGCCAGCGCCGTGCGGGTGCCACCGGCGCGCAACAGGTGCGCGATGAGGGCGGTGGTGGTGCTCTTGCCCTTGGTGCCGGTGACGCAGATCGAGCGCGCTTGCGGATTTTCACCAAACCACAGGGCCGTGCCGGAGGTGAACTGCACGCCATGGGCAATGGCCTCGGCCGCCGCACCGTGGTAGGGGCTGATGCCCGGCGACTTGATCACCACATCGAATCGCGACAGGAGTTCGGCGGTGACCTCTTCGGCAAACAGATACAGCGCCGGATCGCCCAGCTCGCGCGCCTCGTTCAGTTCTGCCTGCGAGCACAACAAAGCCAAAGGCGCACGCGGCAAGCGCCAGCGCAAGGCGGCGAGCGTGGCACGACCTTCATGGCCGTAGCCCCACAATGCGATGCGTTTGCCTTCAAGGTCGGAAAGTTTCACCGATCATCGTCCATAGTCGCGCGGGGATTGCATGCTCACCCTCAGGTGTGAGCAAGGGCGCCATGGGCACAAACTCGATGTGTGGGGCCACGTCGCGGATGAATCGCCGCACGATCGCATCCTCGCGCCATACCGGCCGATTGGCCAGTTCAAACATGGCTGCGCGTGCTTCCCGCCCTTCCCCAACACATTCGAATGGCTTGTGAGCGCCAAACTCGATCAGCGCATCGTAACCCGGCGCCAGCGTGGTTTCATCCAGCAGGTTGCGTCCGAAGATCGCCGTCAAACGCGGCTTGGGCACGAACGGCGCCAGCGCCAGAAAAACGAACAGGCACTTCGGGCACACCCCGCACCAGCGTTGCGAGGGACGCTCGCCCAGAAGATGGAAATTGCGATTGCAACTGGAGAACACCGCATCGTAATGGTCAGTGCGGGCGAAAAGCCGCGCCACGGCCAGCTCCGACAAGGGCCGCAACAAGGAGTAGTAGGACAGATCCGCCGCCACATGCGCACGCACGTAACGCGCGAACGCCTGTTCGAAGGCCCAGCCCTTGGACCATTGGTGGTTGACCTCGCCGGTACCGGGAATGAGGCTGCCGTAGCTGGCGGAGCGTTCGTTCGAGAACACCACTTGGTCGGCATCCAGCACCAGCGCCGTCAACACCAGGATGGCGGAATTGACCGCCGTCACCGGAATATGGCCGTTCCAGGCACCCAGACGGTTGTATTCGTGCAAGGCCGGGGCCAATTGCCGCTCGATTTGCACGCAGCCCAAACCGCTGAGCTGGGCACACTGCTTGATCAGCGGTGACGCACCGATGAAGGCCAGAGTCTGCACGACGCCCGCGGTGCGCAGGGTTTCGATGCTGACCAGCGAATCCTTGCCACCACCGATGGCGGTCAGTGCGTGCTCGCGCAGGCCGGCCACGGGTGCAAACACCGTCTCGGCGCTGGCTTCCAAGCGAACCCGCCCACGCAAGGACAGGCCATTGCGGTAGGCAAACTCACCCAAACCGTTCTCGTACACCGTTTGCACCAGCGCAGCCAAGGCCGAATCCACCGGCCCCGCTTCCACCGTGAGCGTGGCGGGCACCGCCGCCTTGTAATAACTCACGCCCGCGAACAGGTGCAGCACGCGCAAGGCACGGTCCACCGCCGCCCGGCGCACGGCATCGAGTGCGAAGGGTGCGCCGGGAAGGCGCAGGCGCTCGATCAGCTCCGGGCCGTCGTCAAAGGCATACACCAGTTCGATCCAGCCGCTGGCCTCATCGAAACTGGCGCGCACGAAACGAAAGCACTGGATCGCATCCCGCTGGAACACCCAGGCATCATCCGGCACAGGCGATGGTGTCGACACCTCAGTCATCCAGAACGCCCTCGGTCGGCAAGCTGCGCAGATTGTAGGACGAGGCCATGACCGCGCCATAGGCCCCGGCGGTGGCAATGAGCATGACATCACCTTCGCGGCAGGCCGGTAGCTGGCGGCGACGCGCCAACACATCGCCGCTTTCGCAGATCGGCCCGACCACGGTCACGGCACCCACGTCGGGCGCGTCCAGGCGACTGAGGTTGATGACCTCGTGGCGCGCGTTGTAGAGCGCGGGCCGAATCAAGGCATTCATGCCACCGTCCACACCCACGCGCACGATGCCGGCTTTTTCGGTGGTCTGGGTGACGCGCAGCAGGAGCACGCCGGCCTCGGCCACGAGGTATCGGCCCGGCTCCATCCACAAGGCGAACTGCGGGCACAGCGCCTTGGCCTCGGACAAGGCCAGGGACAGATCCTCGATCGCGAAGGGATTGGCGGAAGGCTTCGGATCAACACCCAGGCCGCCACCCAGATTGAGCGCCTCGACCGTGCCGATGCGCTCGGCCACGGCGGCCAGATGCCCAAACACTTCGCGCCAGTGGGCCGAGTCGGAAATGCCGCTGCCAAGATGCGAGTGCAGGCCGAAAATGCGGGCATCCACGGCGCGCGCGGCGGCCATGAAGTGGTCCACATCCTCCATCGCCAGGCCGAACTTGGCGCCGCTGCCACCGGTGCGCACCTTCTCGTGATGCCCACGCCCGAATCCGGGATCGAGCCGCAACCACAGGTCGCGGCGACGGAACAGCTCCGGCCAATGCTGCAAGGGATACACGCTGTCGAGCGTGATCCACACATCGCGCGACACGGCGGCCTCGTACTCGGCACGCGCCGCAAAACTCGGCGTGAACAGCACGCGGGTCGGATCGATCCCCGGCAAGACCTCGAACACCCGCTCGATTTCCCCGGCCGAAACACATTCGAAGCCGAAACCCTCGGCCTCCAGCGTGCGCAGGATCTCGGGGTGGGAATTGGCCTTGATGGCATAAAAACGTCGATCCAGCGCACCGATCCCTTGCAAGGCCCGGGCTTTCTCGCGAATCGTCGGCAGGTGATAGAGGTAATGCGGCGTCCCCTTGCCGGCCGACGCCAGCACCCGCGTGCGCTCGGCCATCCACCACGGCTCCGGCTCGGCCAGTTGACCGCCTTCCATCTCGCGCCAGCTCGGCCCGAACATCGCGCTTTCGTCCACCGGCATGGCCTGGGCCTGGATCAAAAGCTCGTGCAGACGCGGCAACATGCCTTCGGCCACGGCCTCATCCAACACGAAGGTGAGGTTCAAGTCGTTGGAACTTTGCGAAATGAGATGCACGCGCTCGCGGCCAAATTCGGCCAGCACATCGGAAAGCCGATGCAACAAGGAACGCATGCCGCGACCGACGAAGGTGATCGACGCACACGGAGCAATCACCCTGACCCGGCAGACTTCCGCAAGATCGGCGCACAGGCGTTCGAGCACATCGGAGTTGACCAGGTTGTCGGACGGATCCAACGACACGGTGACATTGGCCTCGGAAGAACCAATCAAGTCCACCGACAAGCCGTGGCGCTTGAAGCGTTCGAACACATCGGCCAGAAAGCCCACCTGTTGCCACATGCCGATGCCGTCCATCGACACCAGCACGATGCCGCGTTTGGTGCTGATGGCCTTCACCCCGGGCACCGCATCGGCCAGACGCGGACCAATCACCGTGCCTTCGAAATCCGGCCGCGAGGTATCGCGAATCCACAGCGGCACGCGGGCTTCGCGGCAGGGCGAAATGCAGCGCGGATGCAGCACCTTGGCGCCGGTCGAGGCGATCTCCTGCGCCTCTTCGTAATCCAAGCGACTCAATAGCCGCGCTTGCGGCACCTGGCGCGGATTGGCACTGAACATGCCCGGCACATCGGTCCAGGTTTCCACCCGTTCGGCACCCAGCAAGGCACCGAAACAGGCCGCCGAGGTATCCGAGCCGCCGCGCCCAAGGATGGCGGTGCGGCCCTCGTCATCGGCACAGATGAAGCCTTGGGTGATGAGGGTGTCGCCCTGCTTGGCGTAGTTTTCCCGATAGCCCGGCGCCGGCTGAATCACGCAGTTGACCGACAGGCGCGAAGCCCACGGGCTCTGGTTGGGTAATCGCATGGCGCGCAGGTGCTGGCGCGCATCGCTCCAGCGCAAATCGAGCCCTTGGCTTTTCAGGTAGGCCGAGCCAAGACGACTTGAGAACAGCTCACCCAGCGCCAGGACTTCGGCCTGCCAGTCCAGTTCGCTGGCGGCGGCGCGGGCATCACTGGCCAAGGCCTCCACCATCGCGATCAAGTCGCCGACCACGGCATCGACATCCAGACCCAGGCTTTCGGCGAAGCTGCGATGCTTGGCGATCAAGGCCTGAGCCTGCGCCACACGTGCTTCGGCGTTCGCACCGGCCTCGCTCAAGGCCACCAAGGCATTGGTCACACCCGACACAGCCGAGACCACCACCAGCACGCGGTAACCTTCCGATTTTCGTTTCGCCACCAGATCGCCAATCGTGTTCCAACGCGCCCGGCTCGATACGCTGGTACCGCCGAACTTCATCACGACCCACGGCGCGCCTTGCGCACCGGGCAATTCTGCTTGCGTCATTTGCATTCCCGCATGTCGACCGGATGGGAGACTGCAGGCGCCGGTCATCGCCGTACAGTCAGGCGATTATGCGGCAGTTTGTGGTGCAATGCAGCATGACAAGACCACTGCCGCACGGTGGTCAATCAGCCGCGATCGACAGCCTTGCGCTGTTGCGCAGCATCCAGGAAGGCACGCATCAAAGGATCGCCCGACAGCAGACTCGGATCACGGCCATCCTGAAACTCGGGATGCCATTGGACCCCAAGCACGAATCCCGCGCCCTGCCCCCAGATCGCCTCGATCACGCCATCGCTGGCACGTGCCACCACCGCAAGCTCTCGCCCGAGTGCCGCCACGCCTTGATGGTGGATCGAATTGACCTCGCCCTGTGTCGCGCCATACCAATGCGCCAACACGCCATTGCCGTCCATCGAGATCGCGTGCCGGTGCCGGTCATAGAGCGACCCATCCACATGCGAATAGGCACAGGCACCCTGCTTGGCCAGGTCTTGAAACAGGCTGCCACCGAACGCGACATTGATGAGCTGCATGCCGCGACAGATGCCGAATATCGGTTTGCCACGCGCATGGAAAGCCTGGACCAGATCCAGTTCAAAGCGATCACGAACGGGATCCGGCTCGCCGATGATGTGCTCCGGCGCTTGCCCGTACAGCGCCGGATCGAGATCCTTGCCGCCCTGCAGGAGCAACCCATCGAGCGCGTCGGCGTAATCGGCAGCGCTGACCGTGGCCATGCGTACACCGCCCGTGGATTCCGGCGCCGGCAGCATCATGCACAGCGCGCCCAGCGACTGAACCCAACTGGCCATCGACTGTTCCAGATACTGCATGGACTTGTCATGCAGGCCGATCTCCGCCGGAACCTGATTCCGGATACGCGGGGAAACCCCAATCATCAATCGCTGCACGGTGTGGCTCGATGGCGTGTTGTGTGTGCGAAGTTTAGCGACACATCGGCCTGTGCGAGCCGGCGTGTCGTGGAGTGTTACCGCACCGGATTGACATCCACCTGCACCTGCAAGGTGGCGCCGGGCGGGTAGTCGGTGACGGTCTGATAGAGCCGGCCCTGATATCGGTAGGTCACCTCGTAGCCGCTGATGCGCTCGTCCTGCCGGTAGTCGGTGCGTGTCGCACAGCGGCGCTCGTAGCGGGTGAACGTCCGCCCGCCATCGTAGTGGCCGCCGTAATGTTGACTGTCACGAACAGCCGAGTAGCCCAGCAGGGCACCGGCCATCGTCGCTGCATCACGGCCACCACCGTGCCCGAACTGATTGCCGATCACCCCACCGATGATGCCACCGAGGACCGCCGGCGCACGCGGGCCGCGATGACGCACGTAGCGCGGCGGTTCGCGATAGGTCACCGGTTCATCCCAACACTCGTTGCGATACTGCGGTTGTTGCATGGGCTGGATGATGGGATCCACGCGCACCACTTCGGCGTAGTCGTAAATCGGCTCGGCATAGCCGCGATCGTATTGGGCCGATGCCGGTTGCATCGCGATCGCGGAGAACACGAGCACGGGTGCGAACAAGAGCTGGGAACAACGCATGGCAGAGTCCTCACAAGGCGCTGGTTGACGCGCAAGGCCACGCTAGGGTTCGAGCTCTTAATCGGTTGTGAATCCGTGCCGACGGTTAAGGACGCAGACAGCCGTTTCGCCGCATCGCAATACGCATCGTCATGAGCGCGATCAGAGTCGAGCCCGAAGCGTTCAAACAAGCACCGTGACCACCGGCACCATCACCTCCGGCACATTCGGCGCTGCCGTCCAGTGTCTACACTGTCCATGTCACATTGATGCATGGCCCAACGTCTCGCCGTGCGTTGCAGTTTCGTTCAAACAAGGGTCTATCACCATGTCACCCATTTCCACCCTGATTTCGATCTTCATTGAACCCGGCAAGGCCATGCAGGCCGTGCGCGAAAAGTCGATGATCTGGCTACCGTTGCTGTTGTTGGTGCTCGGCACGGCTGCCGTGCAAGCTTGGTATTACCAGGTTGTCGATATCAGCTGGCTACAGGATCACATCCTGAGCGCCGGTGGTGCCAACGCTGATCCGCAGGCGATGGAAGCGGCCAAGAGCTTCATGAGCCGCAACATCATGATGGGTGGCGCGATCGTCGGCACCTTGCTGGTGCTCCCCATCATCTTGTTGATCACGGCGGTGTATTACCTCTTGGCGGCCAAGGTGATCGGCAACGACATCACCTTCGGCAAGTGGTTTGCCTTCAGCACCTGGAGCGCGGTGCCGACCTTGCTGCTCATTCCCGTGGGCATCGCCAAGATCCTGACCAGCAGCAACGGGCAGTTGCCACCGGAAGCCTTGAACCCGCTGTCGCTCAACCAATTGCTCTTGCACTTGCCCGTGAGTGATGCGTGGGCGGGTCTTGCCAATGCCATCAGCCTGCCGAGCTTGTGGTCCGTGGTCGTGGCGATCATCGGCTACAAGGTCTGGACATCCAAAAGCACCTTGACCAGCGCCATCGTGGTCTTGCTGCCTTTGGTGCTGATCTACGGCGGCATGGCCGCATTCGCCCTGCTCCGGAGCGCGGTATGAACAAGCGTTGGATCGGTATTGGCGCGTTGGTCGTGGTGTTGGCGCTGCCCTTTGTCTTTGGCGGCGGCAGCAACAGCGACAAGGCCGTGCAGACCGAGGCCGTCATCCCGCGTCAGGTGCGTGCCTCGATTCTGGCTTCGGGAAATCTGGTGTTCCGCGAACAGGCGCAGTTGTCGCCCGAGGTCATCGGCAAGGTCAGCGAGGTGTTGGTCGAAGACGGCGACAAGGTTGAAAAAGGCCAAGTCGTGCTGCGGCTGGATGATCAGGTCTATCGCGCCGAAGTCGAGCAACAAGAAGCGGGCTTGCGGCAACAGCGCATCAACATCGATCGGCGCCAGTTGTCACTGGCTGATGCCGATCGCGAATGGAAACGCGCCAAGGAACTGCATGCGCGTGGCCTGCTGGACGACAAGAGTTACGACCAGGCGCGTTACAACCATGACCTGGCCGAAGTCGATCTGCGTGCCAGCCGCGAAGACCTGAAACGCGCCGAAGCCATGCTCGCGCAATCGCAAGAGCGTCTCGCCAAAACCGAGATCCGCGCACCGATCAGCGGCACCGTGGTGGCGTTGGCGATCAAGGTCGGTGAAACCGCGGTCTCCAGCGCGACCGGCATCGCCGGCTCCTCGCTGATGACCATCGCCGACACCAATACCCTGATGACCGAGATCTACGTGGATGAGGCCGATATCGCCAACATCCACGTCGATCAAGCCGTGGCGGTGTATTCGGCGGCCTTCCCCGACACCGCCATTGATGGCACGGTGGAGAGTATTCCGCTCTCGCCACGCAGCGCCGTGGGCGCGGCCAGCACCTTGGCTCGTGATTACGCGGTGAAGGTTCGCCTCACCAATACGCATGATCTGGCCCTGCGCCCAGGCATGACCTGCCGCGCGGAGATCTTCACCGCCACCGCCGATCAAACCTTGGCCGTGCCGGTGGCTGCCGTGTTCAGCAACAACTCGGCTGATGCCGATGTCGATCCCAAGGCCAAGAACGTCGGGGTTGAGCATTACCTGTTCGTCGAGAAAGACGGCAAGGCGGTGCGGCGCGTGGTCGAAGTGGGTCTGGCCGACGACAGCTATCAGCAAATCACCCAAGGCATCAGCCAAGGTGAGCACGTCATCGTCGGGCCGTACAAGATCCTTCGTCACCTGAAGGACGGCGAGTCGGTGACGGTGGATAACGAAAAGCACGACGACAAGGCCAAGCGCAAATCGGATTCGGATGACAAGGACAAGTCGTGAGCACGCCGCTGATTCGTCTCGAAGGCATCACCCGTTCTTATGCCATGGGCAATGAGACGGTGCATGCTTTGCGCGGCATCAATCTCGACATCGCGCGCAACGAAAGCATCGCCTTCATCGGCTCATCCGGCTCGGGTAAATCGACCTTGATGAACATCCTGGGCTGTCTGGATCGTCCGAACAGCGGGCGTTACTGGCTCAATGGGCGCGACGTGGCCACGCTGAGCGAAGACGAGTTGGCCGAAACCCGCAATCGCGAAATCGGTTTCGTGTTCCAGAGCTTCAACTTGCTGCCGCGCGCCGATGCGCTGCACAACGTGATGCATCCGCTGATCTATCGCGGCGTGCGTCCGGCCGAACGACGCCGGCGCGCCAGCGAAGCCCTGCAACGGGTGGGCCTTGGCAAACGCATGGATCATCTGCCCAACCAGCTTTCCGGCGGCCAGCGTCAGCGCGTGGCAGTCGCTCGTGCCTTGGTAGGTGAGCCTTCGATCCTGCTGGCGGACGAGCCCACCGGCAACCTTGATTCCAGTACCACGGCAGAAATCATGGGCCTGTTCGATCAACTGCATCGCGACGGCCAGACCGTGGTGCTGGTCACCCACGAACCGGACATCGCCGCCCACTGCCAACGTGCCGTTCGCCTGTCCGATGGTCAGGTGGTCAGCGATACGCGCAACCCCGCTCCTGCCGGAAAGGTGCCGCATGTACAGCCTGCTTGAGAGTCTGCGCTCGGCGCTGCAAAGCATTCGCGCCCATGGCCTGCGTAGTTTTCTGACGTCACTCGGCATCATCATCGGCGTGGCCTCGGTCATCGCCGTGGTGTCCTTGATCCAAGGCCTGAGCTTTTCGATCACCAGCCAGTTCGAGGGCTTGGGCAGCAACAGCCTGACCCTGCGTTCGGAAACCTCGTTCAGCGAGGCCATGCAAGGTCATCAGAATCGACTGACCTTGAACGACCTGCGTGCGGTGGTGCATCACATCGATGGCATCCGTGATGTCACACCGACCGCCATGGTCGGTGGCGGTTTTGCCACGGTGCGCTATCGCGGCAAGGACAGCGCCACGCGGGTGATGGCCACGCGCCGTGCATTCCAGGATTCCAACCAGCTTTACACCGAAGTTGGCCGATTCATCACCGAGGCGGATGACACATCACGGCGGCGTGTCACGGTGATCGGCAGCAAACTGCGCGACAACCTCGACCTGCCCGAGAACCCCGTCGGACAATTCATCGAAGTCAGCGGTGAATGGTTCAAAGTCGTCGGCATGACCGAGACGCGTGGCGACATGTTCGGTTTCAGCCAGGATGACTTCGCGATCATTCCGTTCGCCACCGGCATGAGCCTGTCGGCTGATCCACTGAAGCAGGACATCAGCATCAGCTTCAACGTCGATGACAGCAACCAGATCGATGCCATCAGCGACCGCATCACCGGCCTGTTGCGCCAACTGCACAAGCTCAAACCAGGTCAGGCCAATGACTTCAAGGTGGAAACCGCCAGTCAACTCACCGACACCTTTTCACAGGTGATCAACAGCATCACCATCGTGCTGGGCGGCATCGTGGGCATTTCGTTGCTGGTCGGTGGCATCGGCATCATGAACATCATGCTGGTCTCGGTCACCGAGCGCACCCGCGAAATCGGCATCAGCAAGGCCTTGGGTGCCAAGCGGCACCACATCCTGTTGCAGTTCCTGATCGAAGCAACCCTGCTCTCGGTGCTGGGCGGCGCGGTCGGCGTGGTAATCGGCTATGCCTTGGGATTTGGCGTGGCGCGCATGATTCCGAATTTCCCCGATGCCGTCGTGCCCTGGTGGGCCGTGGCGCTGGCTTTCGGTTTCTCAACCGTGGTCGGCGTGGTTTTCGGATTGATGCCGGCAGCCAAAGCCGCGCGACTGGATCCGATCGAAGCCTTGCGCTACGAATAAGCCGTGATGGCCATGCGACGTACGCCAAGATCAATCCCGGCAGCATGCGCAGCCGCGATCCCGGTTACCCCATGACTCAGCCAAACCCTAACCTTTTGACCCGTGAAATACCGCAGAGCCGGCGCTTTCGTAGAGCGCAGCTTGCTGCGCTGTCTCTGCGTAGCGCAGCTTGCTGCGCTGTCTCTGCACTCAGCGCAGCAAGCTGCGCTCTACGAAAGCCTGGCTGTTCTGTGGGATTTTCGACAACGAAGGGCATAGCGTCGGCTGAGGGATTGGGTTAATCAGGTCCGGGATTGGTCCAAAGACTCAGGCTGCCACCACCTCGGCCGGCAAGGCACGACGTTGGCGCACGGCCTGATCCAGTCGCTCCAGCACGGCCACGCTGTCTTCCCAGCCGATGCAGCCGTCGGTGATGCTCTGGCCGTACACCAGCGCGTGGCCTTCGATCACGTCCTGACGACCGGCCACCAGATGGCTTTCCACCATGACGCCCATGATGCGGCGCTCGCCGGCTTCGACCTGTCGGGCCACGTCCTCGATCACGCGCGGCTGGTTTTCGGGCTTCTTGTGGCTGTTGGCATGACTGACATCGATCATCAGGTTCGCTTGCAATCCGGCCTTTTCCAGCGTCGCGCCAGCCTGAGCCACGCTCGCCGCATCGAAGTTGGGCTCCTTGCCGCCACGCAGGATCACATGGCAATCGCCATTGCCGGCCGTGGTGACGATGGCGGTGTGGCCGGCCTTGGTCACCGACAGGAAGTGATGCGGATGGGCGGCGGCTTGCACCGCATCGACGGCGATCTTGACGTTGCCATCGGTGCCGTTCTTGAAGCCCACCGGGCACGACAGGCCCGACGCCAGTTCGCGGTGTACCTGGCTTTCGGTGGTCCGCGCACCGATCGCGCCCCAGGCCACCAGATCGGCGAAGTACTGCGGCGAGATCATGTCGAGAAACTCGCAACCGGCCGGCAGGCCCAGGGCATTGATGTCACGCAAGAGGCTGCGTGCCAGTGACAGACCTTCATCGATGCGGCAACTGCCATCCAGATGCGGGTCGTTGATCAGACCCTTCCAGCCGACCGTGGTGCGCGGCTTCTCGAAATACACCCGCATGACGATTTCCAGCGTATCGGCAAAGCGTTCGCGCTGTTTGATCAGGTGTGCCGCATACTCGCGCGCCGCCTTGGGATCGTGGATGGAGCACGGCCCGATGATGACCGCTAACCGATCCGATCGTCGCCCGAGAATGTCATGCAAGGCGGCACGCGCGGTGCTGACGGTGCGTGAGGAAACATCGTCGCACGCCACCTGCGCGATGAGGGCATCGGGTGTGGGCAAGGGGTTGATCTGTTTGATGCGCAGATCATCGGTCGTACGGTTCATCACGGTGCTCCTGGGTTTCGATGCGGCATAAAAAAAGCCGCCAGTGGGCTGGCGGCTTTCGGTGAGATTCTTGAGGTTCAATTCATCGAACACGAACTCGGGGCTGCGCCAGCAACGATGTGCAGGTGGTAAAGAAGTACCAATAGCGGCGCGCGACGGAGTTCATGGCAACATTGATAGCACACTTTTTGTGCAATGCAAATGCGCATGCGGCATGTCGCCATGCCTTCCGATCGCGCACACGGATTTTTGGCATGTAAAGCGTGCTTGACATCGAGTCGAAGCGCCCCTAGTCTTGTGTCAAGCAAACTTGACACACCACGAAGCCATCATGAACACGACCCAGCCGGAAAAATTCAAAGCCATCGGCGCCAGCTTCCTCGCCATCGGCCTGGCGTTTTTCGTCATCGGCATCACCGTGATGAAAACCTTCATCGGGGTCGCACCTGCGTTCATCGTCATCGGCATCGTGTTTTTGGCCAAGGCACGCAAGGACAACACCCTGTGACCATCCGCCGTTGGGCCAGAATATTCTTTGGCATCGGCTTGGCCTGCCTGTGCCTGGCCGCCGTGGGGCATTGGCTGCTGGCATGGAACTCCACGGGCGTCGTCGTCTGGTCAAGCATCGGTGCCGGCTACGGATTGGCTGGCCTGATCATGGGCATGCTGCCGCGTTGGTGGCGCGATCACTGCGATGAGATGTTCGCGCAACCGGCTGGCAAGCGCTACGTCGGCGCGCTATGGCCAATCATGGTGTTCTACTCCCTGGCGCTGGTCGGTTCCATGTGGGTGATCAAGCAGGGCATTACCTCGGTGCCGCTGCGTGCGATCGTCGCGGTGTTTCCGGCCTTGGCCATCGTCATGATGATGTGGGCCGCACTGCGCTATCTGCGCGAGATCGATGAACTGCAACGTCGAATCGAAACCGAGTCCATCGGCATCGCCAGCCTGCTGGTTTCGGCGCTGTATTTTGCCGGCGGGTTGCTAGAAAAAGCCAAGGTCCTCAGCTTCGATGCGGGGGCTGCGATGATCTGGGTATTCCCGCTGCTGATGCTGGTGTATGGCGTCTGCAAATTCATTCTGAGCAGGCGCTATCTGTGAACAACCGACTGCGCGAACTGCGTGAAGCGCAAGGCTGGTCACAAGCCGAACTGGCCATTCGTCTGGATGTGTCGCGACAGACGATCAACGCGCTGGAAACCGGCAAGTACGATCCCTCCCTGCCCCTGGCCTTTCGCATCGCAAAGATATTTATCCGTCGGATCGAAGATGTGTTCTTCCCCGATGAAACCTGATCTGAACCATCCATCCACTGATCCACGCCTGAAGGCAAGCCGATGAACCCTCACAAGATTCCAATCTTCCTCGCCACCATGGCCTTGGCCGTCATCCTCAATCCGGAAGCCCGCGCCGCAACCGAGTCCGAGACGACGGTCTCTGCACCGGTGGGCTCGATCAAGCCAGTGATGCTCGGAAGCATCGCCTTCACGCCGTGCAGCCTCAATTCGCCCATGAGTCGTGACAGCCTCGAAGCCCAATGCGCGCACTTCGACGTACCGGAAGACCGCGCCAATCCGAATGGCCGCACGATTGCACTCAACATCGCCTGGCTGCAGGCCACCAGTTCGAGCGAACGCTTGCCAGATCCCGTGTTCTTTCTCGCCGGTGGCCCAGGTCAGGCCGCCGTTGAAAGCTTCTCGGGCCTGAATCCGGTGTTCCGCGATGTGCGCAAGCAACGCGATGTGATCCTCGTGGACCAGCGCGGCACCGGCAAATCCAATCTCTTGTCCTGCCCATCCGCCGACGACGAGAACGACACTGAGGACACCTCGCCTGAAGCCATGCAGGCACAGGCCGCCAAATGCCTTGCAGAACTGTCGAAAAAAGCCGACCTGCGTTTCTACACCACCACCGACGCGGTGGCCGATCTGGACGCCGTGCGCCAGGCGATCGGTGCGCAGCAGATCAACCTGTTTGGCGTCAGCTACGGCACCCGTGTCGCGCAGCAATACGCCATGCGCCATCCGGAGGCCACCCGCAGCATCGTGCTGGATTCGGTGGTGCCCAATACGCTGGGACTGGGCAACATCTTTGCCCGCAACCTCGACGATGCGCTGGCCTTGCAGTTCGGGGTGTGCAGCAAGGATCCGGTCTGCAAGGACAAGCTCGGCGATCCTCGCGCCGAGCTCGACACCCTTCTCGCCACACTGCGCGCCGCACCGCCACAGGTGCAGTACCGCGACGCCACCAGCGGCGAGTACAAGCAAGGCCTCCTGAGCGCCGAAGCCGTGGCCGGCATGGTTCGGATGTATGCCTACATGCCGCTGGCCAGCGGCTTGCTGCCCAAGCTGATCCACGAGGCCAACGCCGGTCATTACCAGGAACTGATGGCGCTGGCGCAGATGATGCGTAGCGAAATGAGCGAATCCATCGCCATGGGCATGCAACTGTCGGTCACCTGCAGCGAAGACGCCAACAGCATGGTGGCGCGCGCGGACGATGCAGACACCGTACTCGGCAATGCCCTGCCCCAAGGCATGGCCGCGATGTGCGAAGTCTGGCCGAAAGGCAAGGTGCCCGCCGACTTTCACACCCCGCTCGCAACGCCTGTTCCGGCGCTTTTGATTGCCGGGGAGTTTGATCCGGTCACGCCACCGCGCTACGCCGAAGAAGTGGCCAAGAGCCTGCCCAATGGCCGACTGTTCGTACTCAATGGTCAGGGCCACAGCGTGATCGGCGCCGGCTGCATGCCCAAGCTGTTCAGTCAATTCGTCGAAAAGGCCGACGCCAAGGCGCTCGATGGTAGTTGTTTGGATTCACTCAACTACGCCCAGCCCTTCACCAGTTTCAACGGGGCGGAGCCGTGAAGGCCGGGAATGGGGAGTAGGGAATCGGGAATCGCAGGAGCAGGGCGCGCTTCGCCGGCCAGTTCCACGCTTGTTCCAGCCTGATCTTGCCCGCCTCCCGCCCTCTCCCAATTCGCACCCTCGCCCTCCCTACCCGACCCATTACCCATTTCCCCATTCCCCATTCCCCACTATCGGCCCTCCACCCATGATCACCGCTGAAAACCTCCGCAAGACCTTCCCCGGCAAGGGCACGGATAAACAGCGCGTCATTGCCGTCGATGATGTCGGCTTTGTTGCCCGCGATGGCGAAATCACCGGTCTGCTCGGCCCCAATGGCGCCGGCAAGACCACCACCTTGCGCATGCTCTACACCCTGATGATGCCGGAAACCGGTCGCGTGCTGGTGGATGGGGTCGATGTCGCCGCCGACCCCGAGCGGGTGCGCCGCAGTCTCGGGGTGTTGCCGGACGCGCGCGGCGTGTACAAGCGCCTGACCGCATGCGAGAACATCGACTACTTCGGTCAGTTGCACGGCATGTCGCCTCAAGCCATTGCGCAACGCACCGCGAAGCTGGCAGCCGCCTTGCAGATGGAAGATTTCCTCGACCGCGCCACCGAAGGCTTCAGCCAGGGCCAGCGCACCAAGACCGCCATCGCCCGCGCCCTCGTGCACGACCCCAGGAACGTGATCCTCGACGAACCCACCAACGGTCTGGACGTGATGACCACGCGTGGACTGCGCGGCTTTCTCAAGGAACTGCGTGCGGAAGGACGCTGCGTGATCTTCTCCAGCCACATCATGCAGGAGGTCGCCGCGCTGTGTGATCGCATCGTGGTCATCGCCCAAGGCCGCGTCACGGCCCAGGGCACGCCCGATGAGCTGCGCGACGCCACCGGCGAGGCCAATCTCGAAGACGCCTTCGTGAAACTCATTGGCAGCGAAGAAGGACTGCACGCATGAACTCGCTTGAAATTCGTCCCGTGAGCAGCTTCTCGACCATGCTCAGGATCATGCGCAAGGAATGGATCGACTTTGCCCGCGACCGCCGCACCCTGGTCCTGAGCCTCTTGGTCGCGCCCTTGCTGTATCCGCTGATTTTTCTCGGCATCGGCATGTTGAGCGAGATGCGGACCGAAACCCAGTTGGAGAAGAACCTGTCGCTGCCCGTGGTCGGCATCGAACGCGCGCCGAATCTGATGAAAATGCTGGCCGCCTACGGCATCGACACCCAACCCGCACCGGCCGACATCGAAGCTCGGGTGCGCGCGCAACAGGACGATCTGGCTCTGGCCATCGACGAAAGCTTTGTCGAGGACTGGCACGCCGGCAAACCGGCCAAGATCGACATCATCACCGACACCACGCGGCGCAATGCCGATGTCGCCGTGGCGCGGGTCAGCAAGGTGCTGGAGAACTACGGCAACAGCGTCGGCGCCTTGCGCTTGTTGATTCGTGGCGTCAACCCGGCCATCGCCAGCCCGCTGCACATCGGCACCCGCGACATGGCCACGCCGGAAGCCAAGAAAAGCCAGCTCATGGCCATCCTCTTGCCGATGATCCTGACCATCTTCGCCTTCATTGGCGGCGCGCACCTGGCCATGGACACCACCGCCGGCGAGCGCGAGCGGCAATCACTGGAACCCCTGTTGGCCACACCGGTTTCGCGTGCCGCGCTGGTCGGCGGCAAGATGCTGGCCGCGGTGTTTCTCGGCTTCCTGTCGATGCTCTTGATCCTGGTGTCGTTCAAGCTCACCGCCACCTTTGCCGGCGGCATGGGCAAGCAGATGGACGTGAGCCTGCTGGCAATCGGCAAGCTCCTGCTCACGCTGTCGCCGCTGCTGGTGATCGGCACCGCCCTGATCACCTTCTTGGCCGCCGGCTCCAAGAGCATGAAGGAAGCGCAAAGCCACATCATGTGGCTGATGATGCTGCCGATGCTGCCGGCTTACGGCCTCATGGCCTATCCGCTCAAGGACACCGCGCTGTGGCAGTACGCCGTGCCCTTCCTGTCGCAGAACCAGCTCATCATGAAGATCACCCGCAGCGAGGCGGCCTCGTTCGAACAATGGGGTGTGTATCTGGGCACCTCGCTGATTCTCGTGGTCGTGTTGTGGGCTGCTGCGGTGTGGCGTTACCGGCAAGAGAAGCTCGCCATTTCCGCCTGAGCGCGAACTGGCCGGAGCCTCGTCGGCTCCGGCCAGCCATGGAACATCCGAACACGTCGAAATGGCGTCATGGCGAGCGCAGCGAAGCTATCCATGGCACGGGACTCGCACGGCGTGTTCGGTCACACGGACGGTTCACTGGCTTGGTGATCGAAGCGGATAAAATGGTGGTTTGCGTTACGCCTCGATGCTCGTGTCACAGCCCCGATTTCCTTTGCCACCGCTGCCGCACGGCAGTCAGAAGCGCGCCGATTGGCGTGCGCCGTCCAGTTCCAGTGCCTTGTCCTTGCAGGTGGCGCAGGTGGCGCGTGTGCACGCGGGCATGCTCATGGTTGTCACCCGCGACAACTATGCCGCGCATGCGTTGACGGCCGAGCTCGAAATGCTCGCGCCGGAGTTGGCAATCTTGCCGTTTCCCGACTGGGAAACCCTGCCCTACGACCTTTTCAGCCCGCAACCGGGGATCGTCTCTCAGCGCGTGGCGAGCTTGTACCAACTACCCACGCTCCAGCGTGGCGTGTTGGTGGTGCCGGTCGCCACCTTGATGCAGCGTTTGCCGCCGCTGGGTTTCATTGCAGGCCAGGCGCTGATGGTGGAGTGCGGCCAGAAGCTGGCCTTGGACATGGAAAAGCAGCGGCTTGAGATGGCCGGTTATCGCAATGTGCCGCAGGTGCTGGATCCGGGCGATTTCGCGGTGCGCGGTGCGCTGTTGGACATCTTCCCGATGGGGAGTGTCGAACCCTATCGCATCGAGTTGCTCGATGACGAGATCGACTCGATCCGCACCTTCGATCCGCAGACCCAGCGTTCGCTGGCCAAGGTCGATGCCGTGCGCTTGCTGCCGGCACGCGAGTTCCCACTGGACGATGAGGCCAGCACGCGTTTTCGCAGCGCCTTGCGCGAACGCTTCCCGATCGACCCGCGTCGTTGCCCGCTGTATCAGGACATGAAGCACGGCGGCAGCGCGGCGGGCATCGAGTATTACCTGCCGCTGTTTTTCGATACCACCGCAAGCCTGTTCGACTACCTCGGCCCGCAGGCGCTGTGCGTGGTGGGTGAAGGGGCGCACGACGCCGCCGCGGCGTTCTGGGCGCAAACCACGGATCGCCACGAGCAACGCCGGCACGACATCGAGCGTCCGATCCTGCCGCCGGCCGAGCTGTTCCTGCCGCCCGAACACCTGCGCGAAGTGCTCAACCAGCACACCCGCATCGAGGTACTCGGGCGCGACCATCCACGCTTTGCGCAAGCCCACGACGTGGGTGACACCGTGGCTCCCGACCTGCCCTTGGTGCGCAAGGGTGAAGCCGATGGTGCACCACTGAAAGATTTCCTGCGCGCCTATCCTGGGCGGGTGCTGATCGCCACCGAATCACCGGGGCGGCGCGAAGCCTTGCTCGATGCCTTGGCGCACTTGGGCGTGCGGCCGACCACGTTGCCGGACTGGTCGGCATTTCGCGATGGTGATGCGCCTTTGGCGATCACGGTGGCGCCATTCGAGACCGGCTTTGCGCTGCGCGAACCGGCACTGTGCGTGCTGACCGAGCGCCAGTTCTATCCCGAACGCGCCCTGCCCTCGCGCCGCCGCAGCAAGGTTGGGCGCGACCCTGACACCATCCTGCGCGATCTTTCCGAGATCTCGGCCGGTGTGCCGATCGTGCACGAAGACCACGGCGTCGGCCGCTATGTGGGTCTGGAATCGCTGGATGTCGGCGGTCAGAAAAGCGAGTTCCTCTGCATCGGGTACGCCAAAGGTGACAAGCTCTACGTGCCGGTCACCCAGTTGCATCTGGTCAGCCGTTACGCCGGCGCCTCGCCTGAAACCGCGCCCTTGCATTCGCTCGGCGGCGATCAATGGGACAAGGCGCGCAAGAAGGCCGCGCAGAAGGTTCGGGACGTGGCCGCCGAACTGCTTGAGATTCAAGCACGCCGCCAGGCGCGCGCCGGCATCGCACTGGAAACCGACCGTGGCCTGTATGAACCCTTTGCCGCCCAGTTCCAGTTCGAGGAAACGCCCGATCAGCGCAGCGCCATCGAAGCGGTGATCGCCGATCTGGCATCGGCGCAACCCATGGATCGGGTGGTGTGCGGCGATGTCGGCTTCGGCAAGACCGAAGTCGCGGTGCGTGCCGCCTTCGTCGCCGCCAGCGCCGGCAAACAGGTGGCGGTCTTGGTGCCCACCACCCTTCTGGCCGAGCAGCACTACCGCAACTTCCGCGACCGTTTCGCCGATTGGCCGCTGCGCGTGGAGGTGCTGTCGCGTTTCAAGACCGCCAAGGAAATCAAACAGGAAATCGGAAAGCTGGCCGAGGGCCAGATCGATGTCATCGTCGGTACCCACCGCCTGCTGCAAGCGGATGTGAAATTCAAGGATCTCGGCCTCGTGATCGTCGATGAGGAACAGCGGTTTGGCGTCAGCCAGAAGGAACGACTCAAGGCCCTGCGCGCCGAAGTCCACCTGCTCACGCTCACCGCCACTCCGATTCCACGCACCCTCAACATGGCCATGGCCGGCCTGCGTGATCTGTCCATCATCGCCACCCCGCCACCCAATCGCCTCGCCGTGCAAACCGTGGTCACGCAATGGGATCCGGCACAGATGCGCGAAGCATTCCAGCGCGAACTGGCACGCGGCGGACAGGTGTATTTCCTCCACAACCAAGTGGAAAGCATCGAGAAAACCGCGCGCAATCTGGCCGAACTGATACCCGAGGCGCGCATCCGTGTTGCCCACGGCCAGATGCCCGAGCGCGAATTGGAAAAGGTGATGCTGGACTTCAATCGCCAGCGCTTCAATGTGCTGGTCTGCACCACCATCATCGAATCGGGCATCGACATCCCCAACGCCAACACCATCGTGATCGACCGCGCGGATCGTTTCGGCCTGGCGCAATTGCATCAATTGCGTGGCCGTGTCGGCCGCTCGCATCACCGCGCCTACGCCTACCTGATCGTACCGCCGACCAAGGCCATGAGCGGCGATGCCAACAAACGCCTGGAAGCCATCGCCTCACTCGACGAATTGGGCGCAGGCTTTACCCTCGCCACGCACGACCTCGAAATCCGCGGCGCGGGCGAACTCTTGGGCGATGAGCAATCCGGCCAGATCACCGAAGTCGGCTTCACCCTTTACACCGAATTGCTGGAGCGTGCGGTGCGCTCGATCCGGCAGGGCAAGATTCCCGATCTGGACGACACCGACCGCCACGGCGCCGAGGTGGAATTGCACATTCCGGCGCTGATTCCCGACGATTACCTGCCCGATGTCCACACCCGATTGACGCTCTACAAACGCATCGCCTCGGCGCGTGATGGCGAAGCCCTGCGTGAGTTGCAAGTGGAGATGATCGACCGCTTCGGCCTGCTGCCCGATCCGGCCAAGAATCTCTTTGCCGTGGCCGAACTCAAGCAGGCCGCCACCGCCCTCGGCATCCGCAAGTTGGAGCTGGGCGAGAACGGTGGTCGAGTCCAATTCGTGCCACAACCGCCGATCGATGCGATGAACATCATCCGCCTGATCCAGAGCCAGCCGCGCGTGTATGCGATGGATGGACAGGACAAGCTGCGCTTGCGCATTCCACTGCCCGATGCCGACCTGCGCCTGCAGGCCGCCACCGACCTGCTGCGGCAATTGCGCGGACGCACTTGATTCAAACCAAACCCGACACCCCATGAGCAAGACCTACGACCGCGCCTATTTCGATCACTGGTACCGCGACGGCAAAGCCCTTCGCGGGGCGCGACTGGATCGCAAGGTCGCACTCGCGGTCGCCACCGCGGAATATCATCTGGAACGCCCCATTCGCACCGTGCTCGATATCGGCTGCGGCGAAGGCGCCTGGCGAGCACCCTTGCTGAAACTGCGCCCGCAACTGGATTACCTCGGCTTTGACTCCAGCGAGTACGCCATCCGCCGCTTCGGTGCGCGTCGCAACCTACATTGGGCACGATTTTCCGACTTCGAACACCTGCGTCCCTGCGCGCCAGTCGACCTTTTGATATGCAGCGACGTACTGCATTACCTTGGCTCACGCGAACTGGATCGCGGACTGCAAGGCTTGGCCGATCTGTGTGGCGGCTTGGCGTTTCTGGAGTGCTTCAGCCGCGAAGATCAAGTCGAAGGCGATTCCGTCGGCTTCATGCGGCGACCGGCCTCGTTCTACCGCACGCGCTTTGCAAAGGCGGGCTTTGCCCAGATCGGCTCGCATTGCTGGCTGGCCCCCACCCGAATCGCCCGCGCCACGGCGCTGGAGCTTGCGCCCAAAGGACAGCCCTGATCCTTCTCCCCAGGGGAGAAGGTGCCCGAAGGGTGGATGAGGGCGACGCGGCGCGCGGCGCTGAACACTTTCAACACCAATCGACGACTGCGCCCCGGTCCTGCCCTCACACCGACCTCGCTCACGGAAGGAGAGGCAATTGTGTCCACGCCAGCAGGGCGTATCGGCATGAACCTGAAAGCCGATTCGCCCTCAACCCGGCGGCCACTGCAATTGCCGGCCGGCCAAGAGGTGCAGGTGAATGTGGAACACCGTCTGCCCGCCGTGGGTGTTGCAGTTCATCACCACGCGATAGCCGTCGTCGGCAAAACCTTGCGTCTTGGCGTAGCCGGCTGCGGCCAGCATCAGGCGGCCAAGGAGTTCGGCTTGTTCAGCGGTGGCGTCATTGAGGGTGGGAATGTACTTTTTCGGGATGAAAAGCACGTGCACCGGCGCCTTGGGATCGACGTCGTGAAACCCCAGCACGTGCTCGTCTTCAAACACGATCCGCGCCGGAACTTCACGTCGGATGATCTTGCCGAAAATGGTGTCGTTGGTATCGCTCATGGAGGTTCCTGCAGGATGGCTCATTCGGCATTCTGACGCGCGCTGAAGGCATGGGCCAGTGTGCCACGGTCGATGTATTCCAGCTCACCGCCCAGGGGCACGCCATGGGCAAGTCGACTGGGGCGCACGCCGTGACGCCGTGCCAGTTGTGCCAAGTAGTGCGCCGTGGCCTCGCCTTCCACCGTCGGATTGGTGGCGATGATGAGCTCCTGCACGCGGCCTTCGCCCAGACGGGCGTCGAGTAGCTCCAGACCCAGTTCGCGCGGACCCATGCCATCGAGCGGCGACAGGCGGCCCAGCAGGACGAAGTACAGGCCGCGATAGTGGGTGGCCTGTTCGATGGCGAGCTGATCGGCAGGCATCTCGATGACGCACAGCAAGGATTCTTCGCGACTGGCGTTGGTGCACATCACGCACAGCTCGGTGTCGCTGTAATTGCGGCAACGACGGCAATTGCCGATGCCGTCCATGGCCGCGCTCAAGCGCTGCGCCAAGCGCCGCCCGCCGTCGCGATTGCGCTCCAAAAGGTGGTGGGCCATGCGCTGCGCGGTGCGAGCACCGACGCCCGGCAGGCAACGCAAGGCCTCGATCAATTCATCGAGTTTGGGGGAGGAACTCATGCCGATTGCTCAATGAGCTTAGCTCGGCCTCAGAACAAGCCGGGAATCTTCAAACCCGGCGGCAGGCCCATGCCGGCGGTCACGCCCGCCATGCGCTTGCTGCCTTCCTCGTTGACGCGGTTGACCGCATCGTTGAAAGCCGCCGCGATCAGGTCTTCCAGCATCTCCAGATCATCACCCACGGCTGCTTGGTCGATGCGCACGCGGCGTGCTTCCATCTTGCCGCTCAGGGTGATCGACACCATGCCACCGCCAGCCGAGCCGGTGACTTCGATCTGGGCCAGTTCGTCTTGCGCCTTCTGCATGTTTTCCTGCATGCGCTGGGCCTGTTGCATGAGGTTGCCGAGTTGAGCTCGCATGGGTTTCTCCTTGGTATGGGGTGGGGCCGACGGTGATGCGGCGCCTCAGGGGTTATCGAGTGCCCGGATGGATTCGAGCCGGATGCTGGCGCCTTCTGCCTCCAGTGCACGCACGGCAGGGTCGGCCATGAAGGAATCGCGCGCGGCCGCTTCGCGGGCTTGGGCTTCGCGCTGGCTGCGGTCGGCAAAGGTTTCGGTGCGGGCCTCTGGCGCCTTGTCCACGAACACCAGCTTTACGGCCTGGGCACTGAGCGCACCGAGCGCCTGCTCCAGCTGCTTCACCAAGGCCGGACTGCGCAACCATTCGTGCGAGCTGGGCAGGAACACGTCAATGGCCGAGCCGGTGGCCTGCACGAATTGCAGGTTCGTGCCCAATTCGCGCGGTGGACCGGCCAAGTCCATGTCGCGCAAGGCGTCCATCCAGCTCTCGTTGTCGACGATGGCGCGGCCACGGCTGGCCGGTGTTGCAAGCGGTGGTGCCGACGCGTTCGGAACATGGCTTGCTGGCGCGGCGACGGCTGTGGGTGTCGGCCGTGGCTCGGCCACCTGGCGCGCGGCTGGCTCGGGCGGCGTCGCGTGTGCGCTTGGCAAGCGCTCCGGTCGCGCTGCCGATGAGGTGGCCTTCGACGGCTTGCCGGCGGCATCGGTCGTTGGCGCAAAAGCCAGCATTCGCAGCAGGCTCATTTCAAAGCCGACCTGCGGGCTGGGTGCCAGTTGCAGATCACGACCACCGAGCAAGGCCATCTGATACCAAACCTGCACGGTCTGCGGATCGACGGCCTGCGCCAGCGCGGCCACATCCACGGCCTCCATGTCGGCGTTGGCTCCGGGCACCAATTGCTGCAACTGGATACGGTGCAGGGCCAAGGCCACCGTTTCGAGCACGGCAGCAAAATCCGGCGAGAACGCGGCAATGTCACTGGCGACCTGCATCAGGCTGGCGCCATCGCCCTTGGCCAAGGCCTCGAGCAATGCCGCCACGCGGCTGCGATCCACCGTGCCGAGCATGCTGCGAACGTCCGCCTCACGCAGTTGCCCGTCACCAAAGGCCAGCGCCTGATCGAGCAGCGACAGGCCATCGCGCAAGCTGCCGTCGGCACCGTGCGCCAGCAAGGCAATTGCCGCGGCTTCGAAGCAAATGCCTTCGGCACTCAGGATGTGCTGCATCTGCTGTTCGATCTGGGCCTGCGAGAGGCGCTGCAGATTGAACTGGAGACAGCGACTCAACACCGTGACCGGCAGCTTCTGCGGGTCGGTGGTGGCGAGCAGAAACTTGACGTGCTCGGGTGGTTCTTCCAGTGTTTTCAGAAGCGCATTGAAGGCATTCTTCGACAGCATGTGCACCTCGTCGATGAGGTACACCTTGTAACGTCCGCGTGTGGGCAGGTACTGCGCGTTCTCGATCAGCTCGCGCACATCGTCGACGCCGGTATTGGAGGCCGCATCGATCTCCAGCAGATCCACGAAACGCCCTTCATCGACGGCCTTGCAAATTTCGCACTGGCCGCAGGGTTCCGCCCCCACGCCATTCTGGCAATTGAGGCTCTTGGCGAAGATGCGCGCAATCGTGGTCTTGCCGATGCCACGCGTGCCGGTGAACAGGAAGGCGTGATGCACCCGCCCCGATTGCAGCGCATTGGTCAGCGCGCGCACGACATGGCTCTGACCGACCAGCTCGGAGAAGCGTCGGGGCCGCCATTTTCGTGCAAGAACCAGATAAGACATAGGTCGCCATCATTCGGTGAAGGCCCATTGTGCCAAGGCTGCCGGCGTGGGCCAAGTTGAACGGTTGTCAGTTGAACGGTTGTCGGACCGTTCGATTCAGGCTTCGATCCAACCCGCATCGGGCTCGGCGTGGCCATCGAAGCTGGCCGCGTCCCAATCCGTGACGATGGCACGGGCGCGGTCCCAGTCGGCTTCATCCACCATGATCGCCAGCAAACCGATGGCCGGCAGTTCACCCATCCCGCCGAGCAGGTGCTCACCACGCAGGTAGACCTGGATGCCCTCATTCTCCAGCAAGCCTTTGATCAGATGGGCGTCGATGAGGTTGTCAGGTTCGTAGGCCACACGCATGCGATCACTCCTTGGTTACCGCCATGCTATACCGCCGAGCTTCGCCTGCGGCGACGTGTCAGACGCGTATGCAGATCGTCCATCACGGTGTAGGCCACCAGCAGGATCGAGTTCTTCGACGCAATGCCGATCAACACCAGCAGGCCGATCAGGGCCGGCAGCGAGAGCCTGTTCTGGCTGACCAACACGACACCGAACGCACCGCCCGCGCACAAGGGCACGGCAGTGAGGACACTGACGCCCGGAGGCGGGATCAATCTGCCCAAGTTAACCCGCAGCCCAGCTTGAAGGTTTCCTTTCCAAGCCGCACGTAATTTCAGGGCCGAACCCGATGCCAGTTACATCATCACCGGCAAACCCTGCACTACCCGCAGCCTCCTCCGCCCACGCCCAAAGAGGACTTGCTGTGATGTTCAGTACGGCATTGGAGAGGCTCGAAGATGCGTTCATGGATACGACGGATGTTTACGTCAGCCCTGGCGTGGACAGGGAGAAGTATTTTTCTGAATTGATCGCTGACATTCGCGGCCACATATGCGCACCGTTCAAGGTAAGTGCAAAAGTCATGCCCCCTGGCTTCGTCGATGCAGGAGTGGGAGGCACCATCACGGGCCTGTGTGTCGCCAAGCGTGATGGCTATTGGCTTGTCTATCGTCCTGAAAGCGATCGTTTCTACTGCTTTTGGGGACAAGAACCAGATGCACTAGGGGCGCATGGTGTATTTGGAAGTCCTCTCTATTGTTGGACTGCTTGATTTCTCAAGATCGAGGGCAATTCAACAGGAGCGAACAAGGTCCGCCAAATGACGGGCCTTGTGCTGTATGCCATTCGCCGCCGCATCACTGATGCGCGACGATGAAGGTGTCGATGATGCCGAGCAGTTGCTGCTTGGGCTTGGCGGGCATGGCTTCGATCTGCTTGATGCGCCGTTTCAGCCGCGTGCTGATGCTGGCGGGCTTGCGCGTGGCACGCACGCTCAACAACTCGCGTCGGGCGCAATGAGATTGCGCACGTACAAGAGCCCCACCCACACTACACTCGTCCCATGCGAACCCCCGCGTCCATCGCATCCCACATCACCCGACGCCGTGCATCGCACCGCCGTCGGGCAAGCCGTGGGCCGGCGCTGCTTCTTGGTTTCACCCACGGCAACACCATCACCCACGGCCGCGCGATCAACACCCGCGGCCTGTCGCAAAGCCTGCGGGATGGGATGGGCCGGGGTGAGGGGGTATTGGACTACGCCTACACCTACGATCAAAACGGCAATGTCGCCACCATCACCGACTACACCAGCCCGCCCTATTGGAACCAATCGCGCAACCTCCAGTACGACGCCCGCGATCGCATGGTCAGTGCCACTGCGCCGGGCATTTTTGGTGAAGAGCTCTACGAGTACGACGCCCTCGACAACGTGCGTCGCCTGGCGGTGTATCCGAACGGCTCGGGTGGCTACGTGCTGGATTATCACTACCAGTACGACGGCGCCAACCACCTCACCGGCATCGATGATCCCGGCGCCGTGCAGCAATGGGCCTTCAGCCACACTGCCTTGGGCGAAACCCTGAGCCGCCATGGCCATGACAGCACCTGGAACTATCAGTGGAATGCCGCCGGGCGCCTGACCCGCGCTGACCGCAGTGCACCGGGCAACCGCGAAGCCTATCCGCTGATGCCGATCGCCGAACTCTCGGCCCTGTGGTCAAGCGGCCTGTCGCCCGACGGCCTGCGCGGCACGGCACCGAGTGCACAACAAGCCACCTGGGAAACCTACGTTTACGATGCCCACGGCCACCGCACCCGCAGCCAGCGCAGCGATGGCAGCACGCGCTATCAGGTGTACACCCGCGCCGGACAACTTCTGTACGTGGAAGACAGTCGCAACAACTCAGGTGACTACGACTGGCAGCGCAGCGACTTCATCCACCTCAACGGCAAGCTCATCGCCCAGCGCGGCCGACCGCTGACCAGCAACAGCCAGAACACGCGCTACCACCACACCGACCACATCCAAAGCGCCGCCGTCGAAACCAACACCAGCGGCATCGAAACCCTGCGCACGATCCGCATGCCGTACGGCTCGCCCTACGACGGCCAATACCGCGAAGGCCCCGGCTTTGCCGGCCACGTCACCGACACCCAGACCAACCTGACCTACATGCAGCAGCGCTACTACGACCCGGTGGCGCTGCGGTTCCTCTCACCGGATCCGGTGGATGTGAGCGGCACCGATGGATCGAACTTCAATCGGTATTGGTATGCCAATAATAATCCTTATCGATTTACTGACCCGGATGGCATGGCTTCGTGTACGGATCGGGCCGATTGTGCAAGGCGATTGGCGCTTGCCGATCAGGCGAGAGGGCGAGATGGGCGCATCTTGGTCGGAGCCATAGCCGCAACTGCAACCGCAGGCGCGGCGGCAGCAGGGACTTCTGCGGCTGTTACAGCCATTGCGTCAAACCTCCCTCGTGCGGCGACTGTGGTCAATGCTGCCGCCGAGATTGCGGCAGGCGATGCGCTGGGGGGCGCGAGTCTCAGTGGTGCAACCGCCTTAACCGCCGGAACCGCATCGAAAATTTCCCATCTGTTTGACAATCCAAAGCATGGCTTGGATGTTTTAGTTGATGCCAGTGGAGGATCCCGAGAAAAAGCATTTGCAGGCCTCCAAGATGCCGCAAATAAAGCTCTTGCAAATGGGCAGCTAGTGCCGGGGGCCAATGAAATTCTTCCCGGAGGTCAGTCAGGGGCAATTCTTAAAGTTAATGGTGTTGATGTTCAGCTTGTTGGTGGGCGAGTGAATGGGGAGGTAGTTGAAATCGGCAGTGCCAGCAGGCGCTTCCCGGAAGAAAAGTAAGGTGAGATATTGTATGAAGGCAACGCCGCTTGAGATGGCCATGCTGGATTTTTTCCATCGGAAATATTCCAAAAATGGATTCCCCCATCCGGTTGATGTCGAAATAGTCGAGCGACTAAATACCGGATCGGGTCGTCGTGTCTTGCTAAAGACACCTGCGATCATTAAAGGCTTTTCTGGTTATTTGGACATGCAGGGTCATTTCATTGAAATGGATGGTCTAGAGCAAGGGCTAATGGCGACTGTTAGTGTGGACGACGGGGCCATTGATGAGCTTGAATTTTCAGTGTATGGCGAGCATGTATGGGATGGAGGAGAGAAATGTTGGCGAATTGTCTAGCCCGATAGGTCGGGATGAACGAACAAGACCCCCCCGCGAACGTTGGACTCGGGAGGTTCGGTGAGCCTTGTGCTTTGTGCGGCTGGCCGTCGCGTCACTGCTGCGCGGAGAGCAGCGAGTCGGGCACTTCGCTGATGATGCGCTGGCGCGCACGCGGTAGCTGGCTGACGCGCTCGAGCTGTTGCTGAATCTTCGGTGTCGGCCCGCGTCTGGCGGGTTTGGCGTGCGCGGTTACCAGATCCTCGATGCCCACGCCGAGTGAACCTCCCCAAGTTTCGAGAAGGCTTCAACTCTTCAGAGGATGAAGCCACGATCAAGACAACGGAAGTCTGAGACACTTTCAGGCTACGATTCCCGCACCATGACCGCGTTTGCCCTTCGCCCCTCACGCCTCGATCGCCGTCACACGCGTGGTCGGCGGCGGGCCGTTCGAACCAGCTACGGCCACCTTCAACAGGCCTTGGCGTGGATCGCACGCAGCACCGGCCTGACCAGCGCCAGCGTTTGCCAAGCCAGCTCGGCCCCGATCAATACCCGCAGCACGCGCAGCTACGATGCCCGCAACCGTCTGACCGGCGTCATCCACCCAGTTGGCACCTCGGCTGAAAGCTACAGTTATTTCGCCGATGGCGCCCTGAGCATGGCGACGAGCGCCGATGGCGGCACCTGGAGCTATGGCTACAACAAGCGCCGCCTGCCCACATCGGAAACCCTCACCCTCGATGGCAAGACCTTTGCCATCGGCTACGGCTACACCGGCCTTGCGCACCGGTCCACGCTCACGTATCCCAGTGGCCTGACGTTGAGCCTTGCGCCCAACGCATTCGGCCAGCCCAAACAAGCTGGTAGCTATGCCTATAGTGCCACCTATCACCCCGATGGAAGCATAAAGGGCTTCACCTACGCCAATGGCCTGTCTCACTCCCGCAGCATCAACACCCGCGGCCTGACGCAAAGCCTGCGGGATGGGATGGGCCGGGGTGAGGGGGTATTGGACTACGCCTACACCTACGATCAAAACGGCAATGTCGCCACCATCACCGACTACACCAGCCCGCCCTATTGGAACCAGTCGCGCAACCTCCAGTACGACGCCCGCGACCGCATGGTCAGTGCCACCGCGCCGGGCATTTTTGGTGAAGAGCTCTACGAGTACGATGCCCTCGACAACGTGCGTCGCCTGGCGGTGTATCCGAACGGCTCGGGTGGCTACGTGCTGGATTATCACTACCAGTACGACGGCGCCAACCACCTCACCGGTATCGATGATCCCGGCGCCGTACAGCAATGGGCCTTCAGCCACACTGCCTTGGGCGAAACCCTGAGCCGCCATGGCCATGACAGCACCTGGAACTATCAGTGGAATGCCGCCGGCCGCATGACCCGTGCCGACCGCAGCGCACCGGGCAACCGCGAAGCCTATCCGCTGATGCCGATCGCGGAGCTTGCGAACCTGTGGTCGGGCGGCCTGTCGCCCGACGGCCTGCGCGGCACGACGCCCAGCGCGCCACAGGCCACCTGGGAAACCTACGTCTACGACGCCCACGGCCACCGTACCCGCAGTCAGCGCAGCGATGGCAGCACGCGCTATCAGGTGTACACCCGCGCCGGACAGTTGCTCTATACCGAAGACAGCCGCTACACGAACGCCGGCGAATACGACTGGCAGCGCAGCGACTTCATCCACCTTGGGAACAAGCTCATCGCCCAGCGCGGCCGACCGCTGACCAGCAACAGCCAGACCACGCGCTACCACCACACCGACCACATCCAAAGCGCCAACTTCGAAACCAATGCCAGTGGCGCACAGACCCAACGCGCCGTGCGCTGATTCGCAAGCCTGATGACTGATTGTTAAGAACACTTTGCTACGGCTATGCCATCCCACCCTGCCCTTTCCAGCGGCCTAGCCGCGTGTGCAGATCGTCCATCACGGTGTAGGCGGCAGGCACCACGATCAGGCTCAGCACGGTCGAGGTGGCCAGGCCGCCGATCACCGCGATCGCCATGGGCGCGCGGAAGCTGGAATCGGCCGACAGCCCGAGGGCGACCGGCGCCATGCCGGCGCTCATCGCCAGCGTGGTCATGATGACCGGGCGCGCGCGCTTGCGGCAGGCATCGACCAAGGCGTCGTGTTGCGACAGACCGTGTTCCTGTTCGGCCATGACGGCGTAATCCACCAGCAGGATCGAGTTCTTCGACGCAATACCGATCAGCATCAGCAGGCCGATCAGGGCCGGTAGCGAGAGCATGTTCTGACTGACCAGCAAGGCACCGAACGCACCACCCGCGCACAAGGGCACGGCGGTGAGGATGGTGATGGGCTGGAACGCGTTGTTGAACAGCAGCAACAGGACCGCGTAGATGCAGGCAATGCCGGCACCCATGGCGAGCAGGAAGCCGACAAAGAGTTCCACGAAGACTTCCGCATCACCGGCATTGAGGAAACTGATGCCCGGCGGCAGGTGGCTGACGCTCGGCAAGGCCTGTACTTCGCTCATCACCTCACCCAAGGCGCGGCCATTGAGTTCAGCGGTCAGGGTGACATTGCGCTGGCGCTGGTAACGGGCGATTTGTGCAGGCCCGGACGACAGGCTGATGTTGGCGACCGAGGCCAGGGGCACGGGGCCATCGCGTCCCATCACCTGCAACTGCCCGATCAGAGCGGGCTCGCGCAGGGCTTCGCGGGAAAAGCCCACGCGAATCGGCACCTGACGTTCGGGCAAATTGAGTTTGGCCATGCGCTGGGTGTAGTCGCCGGCGGTGGCGATGCGCGTCGCTTCGGCAATGGCGTCGGTGGTGACACCACGCTCGGCCGCGCGCACCGGATCGGGCACGATCAGCACTTCCGGTCGCAACAAGGAGGCCGATGACGTGATGCTGCCCAATCCGGAAATCGTGCGAAGTTCGCGCTCGACTGCTTGCGCGGTTTCCGACAGGCGCAGCGGATCATCGCCCGACAGCACCAATTGCAGTTGCTCGCCCGGCTCGGAGCTGAGATAGCTGATTCGAACGCCGCTCAGATGGGCCAGGCGCGTGCGCGCCTCGTGTTCGAGCGTTTTCTGATGGCGATGACGATCCTCTGGATTGCCCCAATCCAGGATCAAGGTCGCCTTGCGGGTTTCGCCCACGCCGGTCTTGCCCGGATCACCCAGATCGAGCGCACTGCCGATCGTGGTGTAGACCTGTTTCAACTCGGGAATGTCCGCCAGCGCCAGGCGCGCCTGTTCGGCCACGGCCGTGGTTTCCTCGATCGTGGTGCCGGGTGGCAGTTCCAGACTGAGGTTGCTGTGTCCCAGATCCGACACTGGAATAAAGGTGGCTGGGATCAGTGGCACCAAAGCCAGTGAGCCGATGAAAAGACCAAAGGCCAGCCACAGGGTTCGCGCACGATGACGAAGCGCCGCATCGACCCAGCCCAGATACCAGCGCATGACCTTGCCGTCGTGGGGATGCTCGGCCTGCGGCTTGAGTTGGTAGGCGGCAATCATCGGCGTCAACAGACGCGCCACAAGCAAGGAGAACAAGACGGCCGTGGCCGCCGTCCAACCAAATTCACGGAAGAACTTGCCGGCGATACCGGGCATGAAGGCCACCGGCACGAACACCGCGGCCAAGGTCATCGAAGTCGCAATCACGGCCAGGCCGATTTCCTGTGCCGCATCGGTGGCCGCCTGGACGGGGCTCTTGCCCATGCCCAAGTGGCGCACGATGTTTTCCACTTCCACGATGGCGTCATCGACCAGGATGCCGACCACCACCGCCAAGGCCAGCAAGGTGATCATGTTCAAACTGAAGCCGAACCAGTGCATCACGGCAAAGGTCGGAATGATCGACAAGGGTAAGGCCAGGGCCGAAATCCAGGTGGCGCGCCAGTCGCGCAGGAACACCAGCACCACCAACACCGCCAGTGCGCCGCCTTCCCACAGCATCGTCATCGAAGACGAATACGAGCGCTCGGCTTCTTCGACGGTGGAGTACACCGGCTCGAACTCCATGCCCGGATATTTCGTCGCCAACTCGGCCAAGGCGTTTCGCACGCCTTGCGCAACCGCGACCTCGCTGGAACCGCGCGCACGCAGCATGGAAAAACCCACCACCGGCTCACCATCAAGCAAGGCCGCTTCGGTCGGATCGGCCGCGCCATCGACGACCTTCGCCAGCGCCGACAAACGCACCGAACGACCATCCGGCAAGGCAATCGGAAAATTGCGCAGCTCGCCGGCATTCATCACCGTGCCGACGGTGCGAATCACCTGTCGCTCACCGCCCCATTCAGCCTGTCCGGCCGGGCGCTCGACCTGCACTCGCGCCAGTTGCTGGGAAACCTGTCCGGCGGTGACGCCATACCCAAGCAGCGCCGCCGGATCGAGATCCACCCGCACTTCGCGTTCGATGCCACCCACGCGAGTCACCTGCGCAATGCCGCGCACCCCGAACAGGGTTTTGCTGACGGTGTCATCGACGAACCAGCTCAGCTCATCCTCGTGCCAACCCGGCGCGTGCACCGCGTAGGCCAGCAGGGTGCCACCGGTCACGGCGACCTTGGCAATGATCGGCTCCTGGATGTCGGCCGGAAGATCGATGCGGATGCGATTGATGGCATCGCGCACATCATCCAGCGCCGGTTCAAGCGGCGTTTCAAGATGAAACTCGATGAAGGTGATCGATTGGCCTTCGGTCGCCGATGAAATCGTGCGTTTGACGCCTTCAAGCGTCGCCACCGCGTTCTCGACCCGGCGCGTGACCTCGGTTTCAAGCTGGGCCGGTGCCGCGCCCGGCAGGGTCACGGTGACCGTGACCATCGGAAAGGCGATGTCGGGGAAGCGCGCCACCGGCAACTGCTTGAACGAATACAGGCCCGCGATGCACAGGGCCACGAACAACATCAGGGACGGCAAGGGGCGGCGGATCGCCCAGGCCGAGAAATTCATGGGGTGCCCGCCGCGTCGTCGGCCACCACACGCACGCGATCGCCTTCGCTCAGAAAGCCCGCGCCGCGCGCCACCACCGAGCTACCGTCCTCGATGCCGGAAAGGATTTCCGCCTGATCGCCACTGACTCGACCCACATCGACTCGATGCCGAGCAACGCGACTCTTCTCATCGACGCTGAAGACGTAGGCGTAGCCATCACGACGCACCACGGCCGAAAGCGGCGCGGTCAACACCGACGAGCTGCCGGTGTGGATGCGGCCCTCGACCACCATGCCCGCGCGCAGCGGCCCGGGCGCCGCAAGATCAGCCTGCAACAAGGCCGTGCGCGTGTTGGCATCCAGTCCGGGGGCTACCGCGCGAACGCGACCTTCAACCTCGCTGCCTTCCAGTGCACGCACACGCACGGGCTGACCGACGGCGACGGCAGTCAAGTCCGCTTCGGCGATCTGCGCACGCCATTCCAGTCGACCTTGACGAATCAGCCCAAGCAACTCGGCACCGGCCTGCACCACCTCGCCGGGTTGGGTCTGGCGACGCGAAATCGTGCCGGCATCGGGTGCGCGAAGCACGGTGTAGGACACGCGCAATTGCGCTGCATCCAAACTGGCGCGACTGGCTTCCACACGCGCCTTGGCCTGAAGCTGGGCGGCCTGCAATTGATCGAGGTCTGCCGCGCTGAGCAGACGGCGCTCACGCAGGCTTTGGCCCCGCGCGAGATTGGCATCGGCCAATTTTCCTGCTGCAACGGCCTCATGCAGTGCGGCCTCGGCCTGCGCACGCTCACTTTGCACGCCGCGATCATCGAGGCGCAGCAGCACCTGTCCGGCGCTCACCGATTGACCGATCTCGACCAGAACCTCACTCACCCGCAGGCCGGAAATCTCCACGCCCAAGGGCATGTCCTGCCACGCTGCGATCTGCCCCGAAGCCACGACTTCGCGTGGCAACTCCTGTCTCTGCACCGGCGCCAAACTCACCGCAAGATTCGAGGCACCGGCTTCCATCGCGGGCGGGGCGGGTGTTTCGCCACAGGCACTCAGGCCCAGAATCATCACCAGCAGTGGCAGACGGATTATCGTTCGCATCGGAGTCTCGCTTTTGACCCGTTCGGGCAGCGCCCGCAGGTCCACGTCGGTATGAGTGACTTGAGTGTCTCGAATCAGGTTCGCGGCAAGGTCACGCCACGCTGGCCCTGATACTTGCCACCACGGTCCTTGTAGCTGGTGTCGCACACTTCATCGGATTCGAAGAACAACATCTGCGCCACGCCCTCGTTGGCGTAGATCTTCGCGGGCAAGGGCGTGGTGTTGGAGAACTCCAGGGTCACGTGCCCTTCCCACTCCGGCTCCAGCGGCGTCACGTTGACGATGATGCCGCAGCGCGCATAGGTGCTCTTGCCGAGGCACACCACCAAGGTCGAACGCGGGATGCGGAAGTATTCGACCGTGCGCGCCAGCGCAAAGGAATTGGGCGGAATGATGCAGACATCGCCGGTGAAATCGACGAAATTGCGAGAGTCGAAATCCTTGGGATCCACCACGGTGGAATTGATGTTGGTGAACACCTTGAACTCGTTGGCGCAGCGCACGTCGTAGCCATAGCTGGACGTGCCAAACGACACGATGCGTCCGCCGGAGGCGTTGTGCCGCACCTGCCCCGCTTCGAAGGGCTCGATCATGCGGTGTTGCTCCGCCATGCGGCGAATCCAGACGTCGGCCTTGATGCTCATGAAAAGTCCTGGGGGATCAGCGTGCGAAAGGTCGGAATTCTAGCCCGGATCAGGCGCGCAGCAGCACAAAGACCACGATCCATATCAGCAAGGCCAGCGGATACAGGCTGGCGCGGTCGAACAGTCGCGCGGCGCGGCGACCTTCGTGTGATCGGAACAACTGGAAGCCGGGCACCAGCAACAGAAACACACCGATCAGCGCCATGCCGATCTGCCACGGCCAAGCCAGGGTCAGCGGCGACATGATGACCAGGCCGAAACTCAGCGCCACGGTGGCAATGAGGGCGATCAGCACCACGGTGCCGGCCACGCGCGGGCCGAACACCAGCGGGATGGTGCGCGCGCCGACGCGGCGATCTTCTTCGACATCGTTCCAGTCGGCCGGGATGTTCTGACCGCCGATTTCCCAGCACATCAGCCACGCCAGCATCAGGGCCAACCACGCCGGATTCGGCTGCGGCACCACCGCCAGCACGGCGGCAATCGGTCCCAGTGACTTGACCACACCGCTGACGAACACGCGGGTCCAACTGACTTTGAACATCTGGCAATAGATGGCCTCAAGAATCGGCGCAGCGATCACCACCGGCAGCAACCAGGGATTGAGCCACCACGCGCCGATCAGGGCCACCGCGTACCAGAATCCAAACCACGCGATGCCCTTGCCGAGACTGAGCTTACGCTGTGCAATCGGGTAGCGCAGGTCCGAGGCTTCGACCGAGTATCCGGCATTGGGGCCACTGCCGGCGAATTTTTCCCGATCGACCTTGACCCCGATGATGTCGTTGAGCGCATACAGCGCGGTGTAACCGGCCAGGGCCGTCACCAAGGCCACCGCCAGCACCGGCCACGTCGGGAAGTGCCCCAGCCAGAGCAAGGCGGCAAATCCCGGCATGGCGATGTCGAGCACGCCGTGGGTGGAACGCGACAGGGCCAGGAATGCGCGCATGGCTCAGGCCTTTTTGACGAAGGCCGCCATGTAGTTCACGTCCTCTTTGCCGTGCGCCACCTTGAAGGTTTTCTTGAACGGGTTGTACATCAGGCTGGCGATGCCGAGAAAACTCAGCCCGCTGGCGGCGGTCCATTGCCGCATCTCGTCCGGGCGCACCAGCTTTTTGTACTCGTGGGTGCCACGCGGCAGGATGCGCAGGATGTATTCGCCACCGATGATGGCAAACAACAAGGCTTTGAGATTGCGGTTGATGGTCGACAATACCAAATGTCCACCGGGCTTGAGCAGACGCGCGCAGGCCGCGATGATCGCCGCCGGATCGGGTACGTGTTCGATCATTTCCAGACAGGTCACCACGTCGTAGGTGCCAGCTTCTTTCTCCGCCAGTTCTTCCACCGTCTGCAGGCGGTAGTCGATTTTCAGGCCGTTCGTTTCAGCGTGCTGACGCGCCACATCCAGGCTCATCGGCGATTGGTCGATGCCGACCACATCGGCACCGGCACGGGCCAGGGTTTCGGTGAGGATGCCGCCGCCGCAGCCGACATCCACCACGCGCGCGCCCATCACCTCGGCATGGTCGAACACGTACTGGCTGCGCAAGGGATTGATGACGTGGAGCATGCCCATCTTGCCCTTGGGATCCCACCAGAGTTTGGAAACCCGGTCGAACTTGCTGACTTCCTGCTGATCAACGTTGGTGGTTTGGTTCATGGTTGGCCTTGATGCGTGCGTGGAGCGCGGGTACGGCGATATCCAGCTCCCGGCGCGTGATGTCGTTGAGGAAGATGCATTGACCCAGCTGCTTGGGCATGGGCACCCGTTGCAGGCCATTGCGGTGTTCGATGCGATCGAGCAGGGATTGCCACATGAGTTCGGCATCCAGCACGCCGAGATCCAGCACGATACCAAGACGCTCGACGAGATTGAAAACCCGTTGCACATCACCGGTGGCGAGCAGCCCGCGGCGCTCGCCGATCAGGATGGAAACGAGGATGTCCAGCAACACCGCTTCGCCATGTAGCAGACGATGCTCGTAACGCGCCTCCAGCCCGTAGCTGAAGGTGTGGCCGAAATCGACCTTGCGCGCCAACTCTTCTTCGTAGAGGTTGGGAGCCAGTTGTTCGAGCATGCCGCCGATGGCGCGATCGAGGATGGCATCACCGGCGGCATTGGCAAAACAGGCCTCGACGCTTTCCGCGCCATCGGCTTCCAGCCATTGGAACAAGGTGGCATCGCAGATGATGGCCAGCTTGATGACTTCGCACACGCCGTTGAGCAAATGCCGATGCGGAAGGCTGGGCAGGAACGCCTTGTCGAGGAACACGGCCTGCGGTGGCTCGAAGCTGCCGAGGCGATTCTTGTTGCCGTTGAAATTGATGCCCGCCTTGATGCCGAGCGCGGCGTCGATATAGCCCATCAGGGTCGTGGGCACCTTGATGTGCGGCAGGCCGCGTCGATAGGTGGCGGCGATGTGTGCCACCACGTCGGTCAGCACGCCGCCGCCGATGGCGATGATGGGCTCGTCGCGGCGATGGATGGGGAAGTCATCCAGCTCGCGCACGATGTCCTGATAGATCTCGATGGTCTTGTGTTCCTCGCCACCGGGGAACACCACGATGCGCGCTTCGATTTCATTGCGCTCGAACCAGGCGCGGATGGCGGCGCCGTGATGGCGAGCGACATTGCCATCGACCACCACGAAGCGCCGACCGCCGGCACGCCGGCCATAACCCAGCAAGGCCTCGTTGTCGGGCGCAAACAGCGATGGTGCCTTGATCACGTCGTAGGCAATCGGGCGCTGGGCGCGGACCTGCCAGCGATGGGTGGCGGTGTTCATGCCGCTGCCTCCAACCAGTGTTCGCGTTGGGCGAGAATTTCGCGCGCCACGTTCTGCGCATCGGTCACGCTGTGATTGCGCCAGTTCCCGCACTGTTCGATGTTGGCGTAGGGCACGGCCGTGGCCTGCTGCATGTCGCGCAGGATGCGTTCGAGCACCGTGCAGATCGTCTCGGCATGGCCCTCGTTGCTGAATACGAGATAGAAGCCGGTCTGGCAGCCCATGATTCCCACGGACACGAAGTTTTCCGACAGATGCCGACTGAATCCTTCGAGCAGGAAGTGCTCGACCGAATGCAGTTCGGTGGTGGTAAGAAATTGCTCGGCATTGGGCCGACGCACGCGCAGGTCCACGCAGTAGATAGCGTCCCCGACTTCGGCGCGACGAGCCGAGCGCAGCTTCACCGTCGGTGCCTTGAGGCGGCGATGATCCATCTCGCCCACCCATTGCCGCGGCCATCCCAACTTTTCGATATCGATCATGGTGTTGCTTGACCCGTACTGGCGCGCTCAGGCGGCCGTGACAAACTGCGAGAGGTGGCGATGACTGTCGTCCAGCGCCTTCTGCCAAGACTCGACATGGTGGTAGAGCTCGACCGAACCATAGCCGGAAAAGCCGTTGTCGGTCAGCGCCTTGAAGCTCGCCGCGAAATCCAGCGTGCCCTCGCCCGGAATCTCGTGGAAATGCACCACGCCGGTCAGGGTGTTGGCCACCATCTTCTCGACCAAGGCTGCGCTTTTGGCACCACGCAAATGCGCCACGACCGGCTTGGCGCGTTCCAGCACGTCATAGCTCAGGCCCGGAACCGAAATCAGGTAGGTGAAGATCTCATCATCGAGCGGTGAGGCGCCGGCATACAAGCTGCCGTAATTGACCACCGCCAGATCGCGGCTGATGCCGGCGCGAGCCATCAAGGACTCGATGTGGGTCTGGCGCGCGCGGCTGGGCGTGGCATCACGGAAATGGATCGGGTGGTTTCGATCCAGCAACAGATAATCGGCGGTATCCGGAAAATGCACGAGGGTGCTGGCGAAATCAAGGTTGAAGGCCAGGTCGTCACGATCCTGCACGATCTTGAGGTTGTAGCCCTCGCGCGCATCGGAAATATGCAGGTAACGCGCATGCGGCGCGGCCTCGCCCAGCGCCTTGATGTAGTCGGCCTCCGAGCAATAGGCGTGGCAAATGTCGATGTGCAGTTTGAACTTGGGCGATCCGACCTGCCGCATCAGGTCCAAACCTTGCGCCATGGTTTCGATGTACATGCCCGGCTCGGGCTCGATCAACAGCGTGATGTCTTCGTCATCGCGGATTTCGCGCAGGCATTCGCGGATCGACTCGGCCAAGAGTTCACCCGGATCGACCTGCGGATTGGCGACGTGATCGTCACGGATGAAGCCGCTGCCGAAGGTGACAAGGTTGACGCCCAACTGGCGCGCTACATGGATGCCGCGCTTGACCAGATCGATGCGGCGTTTGCGCGCCGCCAGCTCCAGCGCCATCAGCGAGGGTTCGTGCGGCCGCTGCGGATCGAAGAAATGCGAGGCGGTGGCAACGCAGGCGGCCTTGACGCGACGCGCATCGAGACGCTTTTTCACCGCATCCAGATAGGCATCGTCGATATTGAAGGGGTTGAACTGGTCGCGATGGAATGAAATCTCGATGCCCGCGTAACCGGCCTTGTCGACGGCATCGATGGCATCGAGAAAATCCAGGTTGGTCAAACCAAAGGTGCTGTAGCTTAGTTGGATCGCTCCCATGGGGAACCTCGCCAAAATCGGATCGAATCGATGCGCTCGCCGCGATCATGAATCACGCGGCCACACATCGCGCAGGACCTCTCATTGTACCTGCACCGCCGTCGGTGGATCGCTCGATGGCGGGCTCTCGGGTTTGCTGTTGCGCTCCACCACCTCGATCTGAGGCGCCAGCCAGCTGCCGGTTACCTTGTAAACGGTGCGCGCCATCTCACTCAAAGGCTGGCGCAGCACCGCTTGCGCCACGGCGCCCACGGCTGCTCCCGCCGGCCCCGCGGCGAGCGCGCCAATGGCTGGCAACACGCTGCCCGCCTTCGGGCGTACATCCATGGTCTGGTCGTAATCACGCGCTTTGAGGCCGGTGCGCCCGCTCAAGAGGATGCGGGCCGAGGGCGCATCGATGCTGAAGTCGGTGGTGAAGGCATCACCTTTGCGAATCTCGAAGCGGCCACCCATCTGATTGAAGGCAAAGCCGGATTTGAAGAAATCGCTGAAATCCAGCGCCAGCCGGCGTGGGATCTCGGTCAGATTCAACAAACCGAACAGGCGCCCTGCCCCGGGTTCCACTTCCAGAATCCGGCCTTGGTTGAGGCTGAGTTCAAGCGTGCCATCGGTGCGTGACCAGTCGAAGTCGGCCGGCGCGCCCTGCCAAGCCAACTGCAAGCGCCCGTGGGTGGCGGCTCCATCGATCAGGCGTGAAAAGCCGAGTCCTGCCATCAGCGCTCCCGCGTCGTGCGAGGAGTAATCCAGCGACACCTGGGTCTTCTGATCCGTGCCGCTGCCGGTCCAGTCGCCCTTGGCTTGGATGTCCATCGCATCCGAATGAATATCCAGTCGCTCGATGTGCATGCCCTCGGGCGTGGGCCAGGTCTCCAACCAGACATTGCCCAACACCGCGTCGCCAAACCGCGCGTCCTGTGCCTCCAGATGCAGCGGCGGAACGCTGGCGGGCGCCAGCAGACCGGGCTTGATCGGTTCCACCTGCGCCTCCGGTGCATCGGAACCCGGCCAATGCAGGCGTTTGAAACTGGCGGTGACGCCATCTTGCATCAGGTTCACGAGTGGAATCGCCAGCGTCCCGTCCAAACTGCCACCGCGAAAACCCAAAGCGACCTGCTGCGCCGTACGCGTCATGCTCAGGCCGGTCTCGCGGAAACGCGTGCCGAGAAGATTCAACTCGCCCACGAACAAATCCAGCGAATCCAGAAACAGGTCGCTGGCGCCACTGGTCTGCGCAAAGGCCGTGCTCCAGGCCTCGGCGTCGAGCACCGGCACCTGACCGACGATGCGCAAGCCCCGTTCCGGCACGCTCGGATCAGGGGCGTCACCGAACACGGCAAAGCCGTTGAAGTTTTCGGCATCGTCCACGCGCCCTTGCAGGCGCAGCAGACTGCCGAGGCGTACCGTCAACGCATGCTCGGCCAGCGGCAGGCCCAGTTCGATGTCCAGGCCCAGACGATCCGAGGCCGCCTTGCGCAAGGGCGCCGGCAGCGTGATGGCGGTACCCACGAGGTCGGAACGAATCCGCAGACTCGGCGTGTTTTGCACAGCGTCCGCGGCCTTCGGCACAGTCAACTGCAAGGTCCAGTCCGAATCGCCCGAAAACCACGGCGACAACCACGCGCTGTGTGGATTGCTCGCCGCCAGCACTTGGGTGGAGAAGCGGCCACGCACACTGGCTTCGGCCACATTGCTTGGATGCGAAGTGTAGTCGCCCACTGCGATATTGAGCGTCGCCAGGGTGTCGGCGAAGCCCACGTTCAATTCATCGGCGGAAAAACCGCGATTGGAATAACGCACGCGACCACTAGCGTTCTGGAAGCCCAGTCCCCAGGTGGGATCGTGCAGGTCCATGCGCTCGATATCGACATAGCCGTCAACGCTCGGCTCACCCAGGTGCTTCTCCAATGGGATGTGGAGATCGAGTTGGGTGTTGCCACGCCCTGTCAGCGTCAGGTTCTGCATGAAACTTCCGAACTCGCGTCGAAGCGAGCTTTCGCGCAACACGCCCAGGAGTGCCGGCCCCGTGCCATCGCCCTGCACCGCCAACTCCAGGATGGCATCGCCGAAGTTCGGGATGCCGCCGGTGACCCGGCTGATCTGTGCACCACCGATCTGGCCCTTGAGATCCACCTCCATCGCCACATTGATGAAGCGCGCCGTGCCGGAAATGCCGTGCCCTTGCGGCCAATCGTGGTGGAACTTGAGCGTGGCATCGGCCAGCTCCGCCACGGCTTCGAAGCGCCCCTCGCCATGGCGAAACGGCCAATCGAGCACGTTGCCGCGCACCAGGGCCGCGCCATGTGCCACCTTGCCATCGACCAGTGCGGTATCGAGCCAATGCACTACCGCCGGCGGCATGACATTCATCGGCCAGAATCGCTTGGCCACTACCAAGGGCGCCTCGGCCACATCGGCGCGGAGGTCCAGCACGGCGCCGCCACGCGCGGGAAACTGTGCGCCACCGGCCAGCGTGATGTCGTAATCGGATTCACGCAGGCGCAGGCCGGGCGTATCGATGCGCCAGTCCTTGCCCACGCGAAACGCCAGCAATTCGCCATCGACTTGGGGCTGGAAAAGATCACGGAAGATTCCAGGCGCGCCAAGCTTCCAAGGCCCCGGCGTCAGGCTCAGGCGCAGGGCATCCTGATCGCCATCCAGTTCGCCCGAGATCCCGGCGATGCCGGGCACACGCCCATGCGAGGCCCAGCCGAGGCCATCCAGGCTGCCACGCAGTCGGAACCTGCCGTGCCCATCCAGACGCACGCCAGCGTTGCGCAGTGCTCCGAAGGGCTGCAAGGTCGCCAAGGCGCGTCGCAGGGCTTCCGGCACCCGCGGGAGCACCTGTCCGAGCCGTGACAACGCTGCCAAATCAAGATGCTCGGCCTGTACCGCCTGTACCTTCGACCCTTCGCCTACCAGCTGCAAGGCACGTACCGCATCACGCCATTCGGGCTGATCTTTGGTTTCGTCGGAATCGGCGACTTTCCATTGCGGTATACGCAAGGCCCATGTGCCCTCGGCAGACCGCTCGAAGCTGGCGGCAAGCTGCCAACGCGCAAACTCGGCCGTGTAACCGGCGTCCGCATCGTCTGCATGGCCCGTCTGCGCGTGCTGGCGCACGTTGAACGGCGCCAGCGCCATCTGCAGTTTCCCGCCCACGGGCTGGCCATCGGACAGATCGATCCACAATCGAATGTCGCCACGTGCCTGCGCCAGATCGAGCTCCTGCCACGACAGCGACTGCGACCATTCCGCCCAGTCCTGCTGCAGGCCTTCCAGGTACAGGGTTCCGCTGCGGGCATCATCACCGAGATCGGCAGCCAGGCGCAGACGGCTGCCCGGCTTGGCTTGCACCACCGCGCCCAGCAGCAGGCGAGTTCCACGCCGCTGCAAGCGGGCATCCACGCGCGCCAGTTCAAAGCGACGACCGCTGACTTCATCCTCCAGGCGCAAGCTCGCGGCCTCGATGTCGATGGCTCCGAAGCGATCGAGCAGGGCCGTGGGCGACTGATTGGAAGCACTGGCCGCCGGCCGACCGATGCCACGCAACTGCCACTCGCCACCCGCCTTGCGGCTCAGTTCCAACTCGGGTTTGCTGATGCGCAGCTCGGTCAGGGGCATGCCGGGCCAAAGGCCGGAATACACATTGATCTGCAGCCGTGCGCCATCGATCTCCAGCGCCTGTGAGGGCCCACCGATGCGCAGGCCGCGCAGGGTCAATTCCGGCCCGGCGCGGTTCCAGCGGGCCTGGACCGAACCCAGACTGACCGGCGCTTTGATCTGTACCGACAGCCACTCCGCCACGTGCTGCGGATGACGCGCCACCAGCGGCAACAGCTGACTGACCACGGCCACGCCCATGGCCAAGGCAATGATGCCGCCGAGGACGCACCATCCCACCATCCGCCGCAGATGGCGCAGACGGTGACGCCAACGGCCGCTGCGTGATGCAGTCATGCCCGCATCCGCAACGCAATTTCAGAGCAACACAACGTCATACAACTCTTGCGCATACTGCTCATCGGCTTGGAAGCGGATGGTCTTGCCGATAAAAACTTCAAGTTCGGCAACCGCGGCCGACTCTTCCTCCAGAATGCGGGTGACGACAGGGCTCGAGGCCAGCACCAGCAGTTTCTCCGCCTCGAACTGGCGCACGGCACGGGTGATTTCGCGGAAGATCTCGTAGCACATGGTTTCGGCCGTCTTGATCGTGCCGCGCCCGGCACAGGTCGGGCACGGCTCGCACAACTGCCGCTCCAGGCTCTCGGTGGTGCGCTTGCGCGTCATTTCCACCAGGCTCAGGGGCGAGAACTCGTAAACCGTGGACTTGGCATGATCGCTGGCCATGGATTTTTCCAACTGGCGCAGCACCTGGCGACGGTGTTCGAGGTCCTGCATGTCGATGAAGTCGATGATGATGATGCCGCCCAGGTTTCGCAGTCGCAGTTGACGGGCCACGGCCTGAGCCGCTTCCAGATTGGTTCGGAAAACCGTGTCTTCCAAATTGCGGTGGCCGAGGAAGGCACCGGTGTTCACGTCCACCGTGGTCATCGCCTCGGTCTGGTCGATGATGAGGTAGCCACCGGACTTGAGCGGGACTTCCTTCTGCATCGCCCGCAGGATTTCATCCTCCACACCGTACAGATCGAAAATCGGCCGCTCACCGGAATAATGTTCCACGCGATCGACCCACTCGGGGATGAATCGACTCACGAAACGCAGGATGCGCTCGAAGGTTTCGCGCGAATCGACCCGTACCTTTTCCACGTGCTCGCGCAGATAGTCGCGCACGCAGCGCAAGGACAAGGACAAGTCCTCGTACACGCACGTGCCCACGGTAGACTCCACCATGCCGTTGCGGATGGCGTTCCACACTTTCGCAAGGTAGGCCACGTCCTTGGCCAGCACCTCGCGTTCCAGACCTTCGGCATTGGTACGCACGATGTAACCCAAGGGCGCCTCGCCCACCAGTTCGGCCATGGCCGACTTCAGGCGGTTGCGTTCGGCCTCGTCCTCGATCCGCGCCGACACGCCCATCACCCGGCTGTAAGGCAACAGCACGAGGTACCGCGATGGGATGCTCAACTGTGTCGTCAGGCGCGCGCCCTTGCTTCCGATCGGGTCCTTGACCACCTGCACCACCAACTCCTGCCCATCGCGCAGCAGTTCGGTGATCGCGGGCACGGCAAGTTCGGGTTCGCCTGCCTCATCAACCCCATCGCGCAGGTCCGGACTGACGGCGCGAAGGATGTCGGAGGCATGCAGGAACGCGGCACGCTCCAGCCCCACATCCACGAAGGCCGCCTGCATGCCCGGCATGACGCGCACCACCTTGCCCTTGTAGATGTTGCCGACATATCCACGGCGGCTGGCACGCTCGATCAACACCTCTTGCAGCATGCCGTTCTCGACCACGGCCACGCGGGTTTCGCGCGGGGTGACGTTGATCAGGATTTCTTCTGACATTGCGATCTACCCATGAACATTCGCTGCGCTCGGCTGCAGGCCGAAGCTGCGCAGCAAGCGATCGGTTTCAAACATCGGCAAGCCCATCACACCCGAGTGGCTGCCCGTCAAACTTTCGACAAAGGCCCCGCCGCGACCCTGAATGGCGTAGGCACCGGCCTTGCCAAACGGCTCACCGCTGGCGATGTACTCGGCGATCTGCACACGATTCAAGACCGCAAAACTGACCTGGGTGCGACAGCAAGCACTGCGCGCGCCACCGGCATCGATGGCCCACAGCACGGTGATGACGTCATGCTGGCGCCCGGACAGGCGCTCGAGCATGGCCTGCGCCGCCGCCGCATCGTCGGGCTTGCCGAAGATGTCATTGCCCAACACGACCTCGGTATCGGCCGCGAGCACCACGGCGCCCTCCACACGATCCAGCGTGCGAAACCCGGCACGCGCTTTGTCGAGCGCGACACGCGAGACGTACTCGTGGGGACCTTCATCCGGCGCAGGATGTTCAGGGACCTCGATGTCACAGGTCGAAAACGCATAACCCAGCGCGGTCAACAACTGCGCCCTGCGGGGAGACTGGGAAGCCAGATAGAGCATCGCGGAAGCTTACTTGGATTGCTGCACATCGCGCCGTGCGCGGGCGCCAGAGCGGACGAACATGTTCATATTTATTGCGAATAATTCTCATTGAGAATCGACACGGCTATCATGCAAAACCGGCGCACCTGCATCGCCGCGATTCAGGATGCCGCCCACGTCACCTTCCGAACTGCGTCGATGAACACCTACACCCTGTTCCTGCTGCTGCATTTGTTTGCCGCCTTCATCTTCGTGGGCACGGTGTTTTTCGAAGTCTTGATTCTGGAAAGCGTGCGCAAGCACGTTTCCGAACGGATCATGGCCGCCATCGAAGTCGGCATTGGAAAACGTGCGCGCCAGATCATGCCGTGGGTGCTCCTGGTGCTTTACGGAAGCGGCCTCAGCATGGCCTGGAACTACCGCGCACTCCTGGCGCATCCATTGGATTCGGCGTTCGGCCTGATGTTGAGCATCAAGATCGTGCTGGCCCTGAGCGTGCTCGGGCACTTCTTCACCGCCATGACCCTGCGCAGTCGCGGCAAGCTGGTCTCGCATCTGTTCAAGGGCATCCACATCAGCGTGTTCTGCCACATGGTCGGCATCGTGCTGCTGGCCAAACTGATGTTCCGCATCGGCTGGTAGTGGCCCGCCGGATACCTCCGACGAGCCACCGCGACCGCCTCGCAGGTCTTACCAGATCACCACTTTCACATCGTCCGGACGCACCATGGCATCGCCGGCCTTGCATCCGAAGGCCTGGGCAAAACTGTCCATGTTGGACGGCGCGCCGATGGCGCGGAACGGCGCCGGTGCGTGCGAGTCGGTGTTGAGTCGCACCTTGAGTTCGGCGTCATTGAAGTTGCGACGCCATACCGTGGCCCAGTTCATGAAGAAGCGCTGGTCCTGGGTCAAGCCATCGATCATCGGATCGCTGAAGCCCTCGCCTTGCGACGCCTTCATCGCATCGAAGGCCGTCGACAGGCCGCCGAGATCGGCAATGTTCTCGCCCAGAGTCAGGGTGCCGTTGACGTGGATGCCGTCGATGGATTCATAGCCATCGAACTGCGCCACCAACTTGCCGGTGCGTGCTTCGAAGCCCGTGCGATCGGCGTCGGTCCACCAATTGTTGAAGTTGCCCTGGGCATCGAACTTGCTGCCCTGATCGTCGTAACCGTGGATCATTTCATGCCCGATCACGGCCACGATGCCACCGAAGTTGAGGGCGTCATCAGCCTTGGGATCAAAGAACGGCGGCTGCAGGATGCCGGCCGGAAAAACGATCTCGTTCTGGGTGGCGTTGTAGTAGGCGTTGACCGTCTGCGGGGTCATGTACCAGTCGCCCTTGTTCACCGGCTTGCCGATCTTGGCGAAGTTGTAGCGTGCGTTGAAGGCCTGCGCCGCCAGCATGTTTCCGGCGAAGTCCTTGCGATCAAAATTCAGGCCGCTCCAGTCGCGCCATTGGTTGGGATAGCCGATCTTGGGGGTGAAACTCGCCCACTTTTCCAAGGCCTTCTTCTTCGTGGCATCGCCCATCCACGGCAGATTCTCGATGCGACGTTTGAGCGCCTGAGACAACTGCGCCACCATGTTTTCCATGCGTGCCTTGGATTCGGCCGGGAACACCGCAGCCACGTACAACTGTCCCAGCGCCTCACCCACTGAACCGTTGGTGGCATCGAGCACCCGCTTCCAGCGCGGCGCCTGCTCAGCCTGGCCACGCAGCGCCTGGTTGTAGAACTTGAAACTCTCCTCGGCAAAGGCGCGGGTCAGGTAGGGCGAAGCGCCGTCAAGCTCGTGATAGCGCAGGTAGCTCTGCCAATCCGCAACCGGCACCTCGGCCAGCATGGTGTTCAATTCGCGGAAGAAGTCCGGCATCGCCAGCGAGAACATCGCCGGGCGCGCGACACCGATGCCATCGAAGAACGCGGTCCAGGAGAAGTTCGGCGTCATGGCATCGGCGTCGGCCAAGCTCGTCGGCACATAGCGCTTGGCCGGGTCGCGCAGTTCCACGCGCGGCGTCGATGCCTTGGCCAGACGGGTTTCCATCGCGACCACGGTATCGGCGTGCTGGGCCGCCACCTCGGCCGAATCTCCGGCGAGGGTGAACACGGCCGCCACATGCTCGCGCAACGCGGCGCGCGCCTTCACGTAGTCTTCGCGGTCTTCAAGGTAGTAAGCGCGCTCGGGCAAGGACAGCCCACCCTGCCCGACATAGGCGATGACATTGGCCGAGTCGCGGTAATCGGCGTCGCCATAGAAATAGAACAAGGGCATGCGACCCGCTGCGGCGGCATCGCGCAGGTACTGCGTCACATCCTGCGGGGTGCTCAGTGCGGCCAGACGATCCAGAGTGGCCTTCATCGGTGCAAGGCCGACCGCTTCGATGCCGGCCTCATCCATGCCGGACGCATACAGGTCGCCCACCAGCTTCTCGACACCGCTGGCCTTGGCGTCGGCACCGGCGCGTTCGACCAAGGCGCGCTGCACTTCCAGCGAGCGCTCGGCGAGGGTTTCAAAACTGCCCCAGGTGGTGCGATCGGACGGTACCGGATTGGCCGCCAGCCATTTGCCGTTGACGTAGGCGTTGAAATCCGTGCAGGCCGCGACCGAGGCATCGAGGTCACTGGCCGCAAAGTGAATTTCGGCCGTTTTCAACTTCGACAGGTCGAGCGGCGCAGAACCCGCTTGTGGTGCCACGGCTGGCGGTGTTGTCGGCGCAGTCGCTTCCTGTTGTGCGGGCTGGCAGGCGCACAGCGGCAAGACGGCGGCCAAGGCCAGGGCGAGGGGTTTGCGTGCAAGGTCCAACATGCGGGTCATCCTGAAGAGGGGAAACCGTAAAACTCTAGAGCATGACCAGGGCCGCGCAAAGCTCCGAAAGTCACGGTCGTTGGACGAACTGGCGCACGCCGATCACACTCGCGGCATGGAAATGGTGGACACAGCCGCCCTGATCGAACTCGACCGCGCCAGCGTGATGCGCGGCGACGTGCCGGTCTTGCACGATCTCAGTCTGCGCATCGCGGCGGGCCAACACACGGTGATCCTTGGGCCGAACGGCTGCGGCAAGTCCAGTTTCGTGCGCCTGATCGACCGCAGCCTGTATCCGGTGGCGCGCGCCGATGGGCCGGCACCGGTACGGATCTTCGGTCAATCGCGTTGGGATGTGTCGGAGCTGCGCGGCAAGCTTGGCGTGGTTTCAGCCGAACTCACGAACGATCTGACTCGCCATCCCTGGCTGGATGTGAACGCGGCGGTGCTTTCCGGTTTCTGGGGCAGTCACGGTGTGCCGGGCCATCGTCAGCTCACGCCTGCAATGCAGGAACGCGCCGCACAGGCGCTTCATCGGATGGATGCAGACCATTTGCGCGATCGTCCATTGGCCAGCCTTTCGGCCGGCGAGGCGCGCCGTGTCCTGATTGCGCGCGCCTTGGTGCACGAGCCGCAGGCCTTGATCCTGGATGAACCCACCACCGGCCTGGACATTGCTGCGCGCCAACAGCTGATGCGCACCTTGCGCGAGCTGGCACGGCAGGATGTCACCCTGATTCTGGTCACCCATCATCTGGAAGAAGTCGTGCCGGAAATGCAGCAGGTCATCCTGATGCGCGCCGGCCGGATCCTCGCCCACGGCACGCCGGCGCAGATGCTGACACGCACACGCCTGAGCGAGTTGTTTGGTGTGCCATTGAACGTGACACGCGATGAAGTCGGCTGGTGTACCTGGCAGCCGGTGACTGCCGCGATTTAGCAGGCTGCTGAAATACTGATTTCAGCAGCCAGTTAGGGAACACCTGATCAAGTCGGAACATTGTCATTGCGAGCGAAGCGAAGCAATCCATGCCTTTGATTTGTCGAGTATCCATGGATGACAGGCCGCCTCCTGCGGCCTGCCCTGCGGGCCATTCGCTGCGCGAATGTTCGCTCCGGCATCCATGCCTGCGCAGTGCCACGTCGCTGCGCTCATCTCCATGAACCCATGCGATAAGTTGTTGATTCGTCATCGCGAGCGCAGCGAAGCGATCCAGCGTTTTGGCTCCGAATGTCTGGATTACAGACTGCCTCCTGCAGTCTGCCCTCCGGGCCATTCGCTGCGCGAATGTTCGCTTCGGCATCCATGCCTGCGCAGTGCCACGGCCCTTCGGGCCTCGCGATGACGGCTGGGGTGCAAGTTCATGGCCCGTGGGCATTTTCGGAACGGAAAAGGGATCTCGCAATGACGGCTTATTCAGATGTTCCCCGGACCAGGTGCCGCATGAACTCGGCGTTGGGCATCGGCCGACCGAGCCAGAAGCCCTGCATGTTGTCGCAACCACGCGCCGCCAGTTCCTCGAATTGACCCACCGTTTCCACGCCCTCGGCGGTCACCACGATGCCCAGTGAATGCGCCATGGCGATGATGGCCACGGTCAAGGCCAGATCACCGGGGTCGGTGAGCATGTCGGCGACGAAACTGCGATCGACCTTGACACCATCCACGGGTACGCGTCGCAACTGACTCAGGCCGGAGAATCCGGTGCCGAAGTCGTCCAGCCAGATCTTCACCCCGAGCTCGCGCAAGCGCGTGGACGCCGCAATCGCGGCCGCCTCATTCGCCAAGACCGCCGTTTCGGTGAATTCCAGATGCAGACGCTGTGGCGCCAACTCGGTCATGTGCAGGACTTCCTCCACCAGTGCCGGCAGGTCGCTGCGTTGCAACTGCCAGGCCGACACATTCACCGACACGAAACCCGGGCCGGAACCCAGAGGCCATTCAGCCGCGTCGCGGCAGGCGGTGAGCATGACGAAGCGACCAATGGCCTCGATCTGCCCGCTTTGTTCGGCCACCGGAATGAACACGTCAGGGCCGATCATGCCGCGCTGCGGGTGACTCCAACGGACCAAGGCCTCGGCGCCCAGCACCCGTCGCCCGATGCAGGATTCGATCGGCTGGTACACCACGCTCAACTCGCCGCGCTCCAAGGCTTGCCGCAGGTCCTGCTCCATCTGCATCTGCTGCTCGACCACCTGTTCCATGTTCTGGGTGTAGAAGCGATGGCAGTTCTTGCCGTCCAACTTGGCGCGATACATGGCGATATCGGCATTCTTGAGCAGGGCCGAGGCTTGATTTGCGTCCTGCGGATACACCGCGATGCCGATCGACGCGGCCAGTACGATCGGGTGATTGTCCAGAAACACCGGCTGCCGCAGTTCGGCCAGAAGCGCCTTGGCCAGGCGCGCCGCGCGATCGCGTACGCCATCACCGGACACCACGATCACGAATTCGTCGCCACCAAAGCGGGCAAGATCGACCGAATTGGGCGCCATGGCCTCGGTCACACGGCGAATGCGGAGGCCAAACTCCATGATGGCCTCATCACCGGCATCATGGCCGCGGGTGTCGTTGATGCGTTTGAATTCATCCAGATCGATGAACAGCAGCGCGACCTGCTCGCCGCTGGAGCCCGCCGCCTCGATGCGACGTTTCAGCGCCTCGCGGAACGCCGCGCGATTGGGCAGTCCAGTCAGGATGTCACCAAAGGCCAGACGCCGAATTTCCTGATCGTGCCGGTGCACGCTGTCGGCCATGCTGATGAAGGCGCGCTCCAAGTCCCCGATTTCATCATTGCGGTGGGACGCTGGAAAGTTCGCGTGGAAGTCCCCGCGTTCGATGCGCCGTGCCGCTTGCGACAGCCGTTGGATCGGACGCACCACGTTGTGCGCGATGAGCCAGGCCACCAAGGGCGCCAGCGCCAATACCGCCAGCAACAACCACAAGCCAATGCGGGCCAGACGCTGTTCCAGCTCGTCGGCACTGGCGCGCACGGCGATGCCGGCACGGCGCTCGTACTGCAAGGTGGCATTCGTCGAGATGCCCACGCGCACGCCACCGATGCGCTGGCGTGCGAGCCAGACCGGCACCGAGGCGTCGATCACGCCGCCGCCTTCCTGCACCAAAGGCCCTTGCGCGCCCAAGGCCGTGGCTGCAAGCGGATCACCCATGCGCTGGCCGAATCGCACGATCTCACGCGTTCCGTCATGCACGATCCGACCATCGCTGTCATACACCAACACATAGGCCACATCGGGTTGTCCCAGGGCCGATTGGGCCAGTTCGGACATGGCCACCAGATCAAAGTAATAGAGCGGGTTGACCAGGGCCGTTGCCAGCATGTTGGCCAGGGTCAATGCGCGCCTGCGCTCACTTTCCAGGCTGGCTTCGTGAATCGCCTCGGAACCCAACTGTGCAACGTGCTCGATGCCGGCGATCTGCTTGCGCCAGGTCATCACCCCCAAGGTGACGCAGGCCAGCATCAGCAGCAACACCAACAGCCAGAAGCGCGCGTTCAGACCGATGCGCATGCTCATTCCAGGCGCTCGCGCACGAAGTCGAGGTCCTTTTGCAACTGCTTGAGGCTGGTCTCGACCTCCCCATTCATGGGTCTGAAGGCGCGGGTACCGAAAAAGGGCTCCAGCGCATCGGCGGCCAGCGGGTCTTCGCCAGCGCCCAGCAACACCTCCCGCAGTCGTGCCCGTACCGCCGGTTCCAGGTCACCCGCCACCACTTCCAAGGCACGCGGCGCCTGCCGGCTGTCGTGAAAGATCACCAGATCCTGTGCCGCGCCGGGCTCCAGCTGCATGCCTTCGTCCCAATCCAGATTCGAATACGCACCGGCATCGACCACGCGCTTGCGCACCCAGGTCTGGATATTGCCTTCGCTGCGCGCGAACACGTAACCAACCCGCTCGGATGCGGCACGGTCGAACGGCGACAGCAATACGTCCAGGTCCAGTCCGTTGCGCAGGATCTCGGCTGCCGGCATCACGTAACTGCTGGTTGAATAGCTGTTCTGAAAGGCAATGCTGCGGCCCTTAAGGTCATGGAGCGAAGTGATGCCGCTACCACGCCAGGTGAAAAACACCGAGTGGTAGTTGATCCCGCCGCCACGTTCGGTTACCAGCAAGATGTTGGCACCGGCACGCCGCCGATAGTCGATCGCCATCATGGCGGTATCGCTGACCCAATCCACCCGCTTGCGGCGCAGGTAGCTCTGCATCTGCGCCGCATCGCGCGCCATCAGGATGCGACCACTCCGCACCCCGACCGAGCGCATGCGCGGAACCACGTAGTCGAGCATCGGTTGCAGTTTTTCAGCGTCACGACGTGGATCATCGCTGACGCGCCCCAGGACCAGGACTGGATGTTCCGGGATCATCTCCGACTGCGCACGTGAATACCCCGGAAGCAGGAGCAACAGCACGCACAGGCTTCGGATGATTGGATGCACAGCGACCAAGGTGTAGAGGAAAACGGCTACAGCCTAGCGCATTCGGAATGTGATCGGATTGGCATTAGGACTGGACCTCGCTGCCTGAACGGATTTCACCCTCGTTGGCCAAGCGTGCCATGCGCTGGGCGTCGGCGAAAATACCGCGCAAAACCCGCACTTCACGCTGATCTGGCTGTGCACGCAGCAAGAGTTGGCGCAGCCGGCGCATGACACGATCAGGCGAGCGTCCTTTGTGAAAGTCGATGTCATCGAGCATCTGCCCAAGGTGCTCGAACAGGCCATCCAGTTGTGCCGCCGTCGCCGGCGGCGCATCGATCTGCGCCTCTGGCATCTCGACCGCACTGCGCGCCAGGGACTCGCGCCGCAACTCCCACGCCAGCACCTGCACCGCCGCTGCCAGATTGAGCGAACTGAAATCCGGCACCGAGGGGATGTGCACCGCGGCGTGGCAATGCTGCAATTCCGAGTTGTCCAGTCCGGTGCGTTCGCAACCGAACACCAGCGCCGCCGGCCCCATGCTGGCGGCATCCCAGAGCCGAATCGCGGCGGCTTGCGGTTCGAACTCATCCATCACCACACTGCGACGACGCGCGGTGCAGCCCATCACCCAGCGGCAATCGGCCACGGCTTCCTGCAAGCTGCCAAACATCTGCGCTGCCCCCAGCACATCGTCAGCACCCGCCGCCATGGCGCTGGCGTCCGCATGCGGGAAACGTTCGGGTGCCACCAGACGCAGACGGGTCAATCCCATCGTGCGCATGGCGCGGGCCGCCGCGCCGATGTTGCCGGGATGCGAGGTGCGCACCAGAACGATCACGATGCCCTCGTGCGCAGGGTTGATTGGAGCCACGGTGTCGCCTGTCGGTATGTGAACGAGTGTTGCCGAATCGCGTCGCTTCAGGTGCCGACACGATCCAAGCTGCTAGAATCCGCGCCCGCGCTGCCATGCAAGCGCAAGCTCTTTCCATCTTCGAGGCACAGGACGCGCATGCTCAAGCCCGCGGTCAACACCATGGTCAAGGCCGCACGCGCGGCTGGCAACGTCATCTTGCGCCACATCTCGCGTCTGGATGGCCTTCAAGTCATCGAGAAGGGCCGTCAGGACTATGCCAGCGAGGTGGACGCGCTGGCCGAGAAGGAAATCATACGCGAGCTGCGCCGTGCCTACCCGGACCACGCCTTTCTGTGCGAAGAAGGCGGAGCGATGGGTCAGGCCCGCAACACCTTCGTCATCGATCCGCTCGATGGCACCAGCAACTACCTGCACGGCATTCCGCATTACTGCGTCTCCATCGCCCTGCTGGAAGGCAACGAGCCGGTGCACGCGGTGATCTTCGATCCGATCCGCAACGAGGTGTTCTCGGCCAGTCGCGGCAGCGGCGCGCACCTCAATGATCGCCGCCTGCGCGTCACGGCGCGCAATGATCTTGAAGGCGCGATGTTGCTTACCGGCTTCGCTCCGCGCGAGCGCCAACGTCTGGGCCCACAACTGGAAGCCACCCGCCTGATGTTGGAGCAGGCCGAAGATGTCCGCCGCACCGGCTCGGCTGCGCTCGATCTGGCCTGGGTCGCCTGTGGTCGTGCCGACGCCTACTTCGAGGCCGGCGTGAAGCCCTGGGACATCGCCGCCGGCATGCTGCTCGTGCGCGAAGCCGGTGGCCGCTGCATCGATTTCAACGGTGGCAACGACTGCATCAAGTACGGGCAGATCATTGCCGGCAACTTGCGCGTGACCGAGCAGGTGCAGCAACGCATCAGCGACAGCGGCTACGCCGCCTCGTTTCGCGCCATCGTGTGAATAGTCCCGCGCCCGCCCCGCCCAAGGCTACTGCGGGCCGGACGCTCGACCGTCAAAGCCTGTATCAGCGCATCTATCCTCTGCGTACGCTGGGCATGGCCTTGGGTATCGTGCCAGTCGCCATCGTGTTTCTGGAATTGCGGGCTGGAAGCCTCGCCTGGGCCTGGCTACTGGCCTGCGGGGTGGTCTGGCCGCATCTGGCCCACGTACTCGCGGGCCGCAGCGCCGCCCCCTATCGTGCCGAACAGCGCAATCTGGTGATGGATTCGATCATCGTCGGCAGTCTCCTGCCGCTGATGCATTTCAACCTCCTGCCCACGGTGATGCTGGTGACGGTGAATTTTGCCGACAAGTTCGCCTCGGGCGTGCGCGGTCTGTGGTCTCGCGCCCTGATCGGCATGGCCGTGGGCTTGCTGGCAAGTGGCATGGCGTACGGTTGGCGTCCAGACATCCATTCCAGCACCGCGGTGGTCCTGGCGTGCTTGCCCTTGCTGGTGATCCATACCTTGGCCAGCAGCGCCACCAGCCATTTCTGGATCCGCAAAGTCCAGGCCAGCAACGCCAAGCTCGATGAAATGCAGCGCCGCGACAGCCTGACCGGCCTTGAGAGTCGGCATCACTGGGAAGCGGTGGCCGCAACCGTGCTCGAACGCCACCGCGATGGCCAGCCCGCGTGCCTGCTGTTGCTCGATGCCGATCACTTCAAGCAGATCAACGATCGCTACGGCCACGCCTGCGGTGATGATGTCCTGCGCAGCATCGCGCAGTGCCTGATTGCGGCCCTGCCCGCCGGCTCGCACGCCGGCCGTCTGGGCGGCGATGAATTCGTCGCGGTGCTACCGATGTCCCTGGCGCAGGCACAGGACGTAGCCGACGACATTCGCCAGCGCGTGGCCAAGGCATCCTTGCCCGATGTGCCGGAACTGCGCTATTCGATCAGCCTCGGTCTGGCATCGCCACCCAGCCCCACCGCCACCTTGCGCGCCTGGCTGGAGGCCGCCGATCGGGCGCTCTACCGTGCCAAGGCGCACGGCCGCGACCGCATTCAGATCTCCGACGGCTAATGATCCGGCCCTCGAATGATCTGACCCTGACGTAGCTGCCGAGCTTGCTCGGCAGACAATGGAGCAAGCTCCATTGCTACGAAACAAGGCCCCGGCGTAGCTGCCGAGCTTGCTCGGCAGACAATGGAGCAAGCTCCATTGCTACAAACATCGGGCCGGATCAATAACCCCTCGTCCGGCGCCACGCCACGATCCCCACCCACTTTCGGCACTCACGCCGCACCGCTCCACGCCGCTAGCATGGTCCGTTTCCCCGCCAAGGACCCGCCCCATGCGTCGCACCCTGCTTGCCCTCTCCATCACCGCACTGCTGGCCGCCTGTTCCGGCCCCAACACACCTGAAAGCACAACCCCCGCGCCCAGCGCCGAACAGGTGCAAGCCGAGGCCGCAGCCAAGGCCACCGCAGCGGCCGCCCGCGAGTTCGACGCGCTTGCCAAAAAGTCGCTGGATACCTGGATGCAGCTCAGCCCGATCAATGCCACCCAGACCGGCGACCACCGCTTCGACGACCAGTTGGACGACCTCAGCGCCGCCGCCCGACAGAAATCACTCGACGCCAACAAGGCCCTTTTGGCGCAGCTCAATGGCATCGATGTGGCCAAGCTCTCGCGTGAGAACCAGGTCGATGCCGCCCTGCTGCGCAACGAACTGGAGTCTTCAATCTGGAACGCCGAAGTGGTGCAGTCCTGGGCCAACAGCCCGATGCTCTACAACGGCCTCGCGGGCAGTGCGATTTACGGCTTGATGGCGCGCGAATTCGCGCCGCTGCCCGACCGCATCAAGTCAGCGACCGCGCGCATGGAGAAGATTCCGACCCTGTTCGCGCAGGCACGCGAGAACCTCGACCCGGCGCGCGTGTCGGAAATCAGCGCCAAGACCGTTGCCAAGCAGAACCAGGGCATCCTCTCGATCGTCAACACCTTCATCGTGCCGCATTTGGACGAATTGCCGGAAGCCGATGCCGCACGCACCCGCGCCGCGATCGAAACCCTCAAGAAGGCCGTGGCCGAGCAGCAGGAATGGCTCGACAAGACCCTCGTGCCCAACGCCAAGGGCGACTTCCGCGTGGGCGCGGAAATCTACGACCAGAAGCTCAAGTTCGCCCTCTCGTCATCGCTGTCACGCGCCGAAATCCGCAGCCGTGGCGAAGCCGAAATGAAGCGGGTGCGTGCCGACATGTACGAGATCGCGCGCACCGTCCTGAAGGATCAGCCCAAGGCGCCGGCGATGCCGGACCAGCCCACCGATGAACAACAACAGGCCGCGATCGAGGCCGCGCTGGAACTGGCCTACGTCAAGCATCCGGCGCGCAATGCGGTAGTCGAGGACGCCAAGGCCTCTCTGGCCGTGGCCACCGAGTTCGTGCGCCAGAAGGATCTGGTTACCCTGGCCGATTCACCCGTCGACATCATCCTGATGCCCGAGTTTCAGCGGGGCGTCGCCGTCGCCTACTGCGACTCGCCCGGTCCACTCGACAAGAATCTGAAAACCTTCTACGCGATCTCGCCGATCCCGGACGACTGGAGCGCGGCCCAGTCCGAGTCCTTCCTGCGCGAATACAACGACCAGATGATCCACCTGCTCTCGATCCACGAGGGCATCCCGGGACACTACCTCGAAGGTTGGCACTCGGCGCGCTATCCATCGGTGCTGCGCGGCGTGCTGCGTTCGGGCCTGTTCGCCGAAGGCTGGGCGGTGTACACCGAACGCATGATGCAGCAGGAAGGCTATCTGGATAACGACCCGCTGTTCCATCTGGTGCAGCTCAAGTTCTACCTGCGCACCATCGCCAATGCCTTGCTCGATCAGGGCGTGCACGTGGACGGCTGGAGCCGCGAACAGGCCATGCACCTGATGGTGCACGATGCCTTCCAGCAGGAAAGCGAAGCCGCCGGCAAGTGGGTTCGTGCCCAATTGAGCTCGGCGCAACTGCCCACCTATTTCGTCGGCGCACAGGAACACTTCGATCTGCGTGCAGCGATGGAAAAGAAACTGGGCGCGGCCTTCAATCTCAAGGCCTATCACGACCAGGTGCTGTCCTACGGCGCCCCACCGGTGCGCTACGTGCGCGAGTTGATGCTGGACGAGCCGATCCAGTGAAGCCACGCCGAGCCTCGCCACGGCGCG
>DASSYF010000053.1:0-6940 GCA_035703435.1 Chiayiivirga sp.
CGATCTCCGATTGCGGAATGCCGCCGACCAGGTGCGCCTGGACGTCCTCGGGTTCCGGGTCCGGCGTGTTGTCCACGTAGCGGCGAATGTTGAGGTTGGCGTCGTGCGCATCCAGGATTTCGGTCTTGCCGACCAGCCGCGAGTACTTGGGCAGCTCCCGCTTGTGGCTGAACACGAAGTCGATCTTCTCGATGTCTTCCGGGCGCAGCCTGTTCTGCGCCTTGCCTTCGCCGTATTCGCGGTCGGCGTTGATGAACAGGATCCTGTCGCGCAGCGCGTCGGGCTTCTGCTTGTTGCACACCAGCACGCAGGCGGGGATGCCGGTGCCATAGAACAGGCCCGGCGGCAGGCTGATGATGGCTTCGATACAGTCGTCATCCAGAAACAGCTCGCGGATCAGCTTTTCCTTGCCGCCGCGAAACAGCACGCCGTGCGGCATGACGGTGGCCATGCGGCCACTGGGCTTGAGGCTCGCCAGCATGTGCTGGACGAACATCAGGTCGGCCTTCTTGCCGGTTTCCGGGCACCACTCGCGGAAGCGGCTGGCGAACTTGACGTTGGCGCGGCTGTAGTTCTGCGAGAACGGCGGGTTGGCCAGCACGCGGTCGAACTGGCGGATGCGGCCGTCTTCGAGAATCTGCGGGTCTTCCAGGGTGTCGCCGTTTTCAATCGTGAAGCGGGTGATGTTGTGGAGGATCATGTTCATGTTGCAGATCGACCACACGGTGCCGTTGGAATCCTGCCCGTACAGCGCCAGATCGTTGGCGTCCTGGCCCTGTTCCTCCACGTACTGATGCGCCTGGATCAGGAAGCCGCCGGAGCCGACCGTGGGATCGTAGATGGTTTGCCCAGCGGCGGGCTTGGTGAGCTGCACCAGCAGGCGCACCACTTCGGCCGGCGTGTAGAACTCGCCGCCTTTCTTGCCGGCGCTGTCGGCGAAGAACTTGATCAGGTATTCGTATGCTGCGCCCAAGAGGTCCGGGAACTCGAAGCGGTCGTTGACGAGTGGCCCAAATTGGTTGAAGTGGTCGAGCAGGTCCTTCCACTTTTGGTCGGCGATCTTGGTCTTGCCTTTGACTTCGTTGAAGTTGATGTTGCTCTTGAGCACGCCGGCCAGCGAATCGTTGTTGTCTTCCAGCGCGGCGATGGCCTTGTTGAGCATGGCGCCGATGTCGTGCTTCAGGTCCTTCAGCGCGGGCACGGTGTCGCCGTTGTTATCCGCCCATGTTTCGTTCCAGCGTGCGCGCACCGGCACGTAGAAGGTTTCGCCGTAGCTGGTCCGGTCTTCCAGCAGCTCGGCCAGCAGCGCGGGCTGATCTTGAAGATGGGCGAAATTGTGCGTGCTCAGGCGCAGGCGTTTGGCGTCGAACTCGTCGGACAGGCGCTTCAGGAACAGCAGGCCGAAGATGAACTCCTTGAACTCGGACGCATCCATCTTGCCGCGCAGGATGTCGGCGGCGCCCATCAGGAAGGATTCGAGTCGGGAGAGGGTGACTTTATCGGGGGTCAAAGCGGGGTTCCTTTGCGATCAAGGGCGTGGCCTTGGGGTGGCCCATCAGGCATGTGGCGAGCGGCTTATGGATGCCGGCGCAACCAATAGAATGCACGCAAAGATACCCGGACCGAATCTCGCGGGGTGCGACCACCGAGTCGCATGACCCCTTTTTACCGTGTGGCACGACAGACAAGAAGGAACCTGACTAGCCTCATCACACAGCCAACGCCATTGCTCTATCCCTTCTCCCGCCGGGAGAAGGTGCCCGAAAGGTTGATGAGGGGGCTTTATCTTGCTTTGCCGGCAACGATTCCCTCACCCCAACCCCTCTCCCCGAGGGAGAGGGGCTATACAACGGCTGAGGAATGGGGCTAGTCAGGAGTCGGATTGGCTCGGACGTGGCACGAAGCCGCCAGCAGCCCGGAAAAGCAAAAGGGCCAACCAGCCGAAGCAAGTTGACCCTTTCATGATGGCGCGCCCGGAGAGATTCGAACTCCCGACCCCCAAGTTCGTAGCCTGGTGCTCTATCCAGCTGAGCTACGGGCGCCCAAGACGGAGAATTATGCGGTGCTGCAGCATGGACGTCAATAGCAAACTGCACGTGTGTCCACCCGTTCCAGAACCTCGGACCGTCGCTGGTTGCGGATGCTCATGTTGCGGGCGGCGTGGCCCGCGCCGTGAGGGTTCGCACCCGGGCCTTGATCTGCGGGCTGACGAGGGGTGAATCCAGCAGGATTTTGGCCTGAGTGTTCATGTCGCGCAGGGCCGTGGCGGTGTCGCTCGCGGGGTGCTGCGCGGTGCAGTAGGAAATGAAAAATTGCAGGCGCGCGGTTTGCCAGGCGCCGACCGGGGTTGGCGCCGTCTCCTGTCGCAGCGCGTGTGCGACCGCGAGGCGGTCAACACCGTTGCAGCGCCCCTGCAGCACATCGAGCTCGGCCTGTTGCGCCCGCATGCTGGCGAGCAGGTCATCGTTGGCGGCCTGTTCGAGAGCGGACAGGTCCTGGATTGCACGGGTGATGTGCTCGCGTGCGGCATCGAAATGGCCGAGGTCGCGCGCGTCCTCGGCCATCCAGGCGCGCAGCATCTGCACATCGATGCTGCGGGTGTCGCCGTTTCGTGCCAGGGATTCGAGTGCGGTCGCGTGGCTGTCGAGCGCTGCGGCGGGCTTGCCCATGTACAACAGGGCCGTGCCCATGAGTTCCTGCGCATTGGCGAGGTCATTGGATCCGATTCGCTGCATGGCATCGAGCACCTGCTTCGCGGTGTCCAGGGCTGCCTGATATTCACCGTTGGCGAGTTGAAATCGGGCAATGTTCTGCGTCACCACGATGGTGCGGTAACTGTCCGGGCCGCCATTGGCCATGGCGTAGTCGAGCACCTGTCGATTGAGTGCGATGGCCGCGTCCAGATCACCTTGGGCGAACTTGGACGCAGCCAGGGATATACGCGCCGTGGCGGTAGCCAGACTGTCCGGGCCTTGGCGGGAAAGGGCTAACTGCAGGGTGTGCTCGAGGATGCGGTCTGCCTCCTCGTAGGCGCTTTGCCGCAGCAGCGCACGCGCCAACCAGCTGGAGCTTTCCAGGGTACGCGGATGTTCATCACCAAAAATCTGGCGATCGGATGCCACCACATCGCGCAAGATTTCAACGGCCTCGTCACCCAGACCCATCTTGCCGAGCTCGGAGGCGAGGTCGGTTCGGGTTGCATTGATCTGTGTCGGGGCGGGCGACGGCAAGGCGAGTTGGATGGCGAGGGCCTCGCGCAAGCGCGCCACGGCGGACTCGCGGTGGCCACGTGAGATCTCCAGCCCGGCCCACTGGCGCAGGCCCTCGGCCAGATCGGCGGCGGCCGGAGGGCCGATTTCGGCCAGATCGGCGGTGGCGCGCTCGAAGTTTCTTTCCGCTTCATTCAGCGCACCCGATTTGTACTGCAAGCCCGCCAGTTGCACCCGAGCCACCGCTTGTTGCTGCAGCGATACCCCATTGAGCGGACGGTCCGGATCGAGGATGGCGTGGAGCATGGCCATGGCGGTGTCCGTCCGGGTCTCGGAATGGCCGGCGGCAGCGGCGTAATCGATGGCCACGGCGGTGCCCAGAGCCCGGTTCTGCGGGAAGTGCTTCAGGGCCAGACCATACGCCTGGTCAAGTGCCGTCACGGCCTTGTCGTATTCACCCAGACCGGTGTAGGTGCGCCCCAGCGCCTGCAGCAGGCGCAGCTGTATCTCTGGTTCTTCGTGCAGGGTGGATTGGGCTTGCAGCACGCCCGTGTCGATCAGTTCGACGATGCTCGGAGCCTGCTCGCCGCGCAGCGCGGGGTTGGCGGATTCGAACAGACCGATCAGGAAATCGCGGGTTGCGCTGGCGGTTTGGGCCTCATGCATGGCGTGCTTGGCCTCGGCCTCGGCGCGATCGCGCTGCGCCCGCGCTTCCTGCGCCTGCCACAGGGTGCCGGCGATGCCCGCGAGCAAGGACAGCAACACAGTGACTGCAACAGTCGCACCGAGCCGATGGCGCTGCAAAAAGCGCCAAGCGCGATCCCCCTGCGAGGGCGGACGCGCCCGGATCGGGCGACGGGCGCGGGCATTGGCCAGGTCCTCACGCAGCGCCGCGACCGAGCCATAGCGGGCCACCGGCTCCTTGTCCAACGCCTTGAGCGTGATCAGGTCCAGATCGCCGGCTGATGGTGTGCGGCCGGCGTGATCCATGCGCACCCGGTTGCGGCTCGGTGGCTGCAGCGCGTGTTCGCGCACCCGCTCGATCATCGCGCCCAGCGACAGCCCCTGCAGCGGCAGGGGCACCTGCTCGCACAGCAGGAAGTACAACAGGCCGCCCAGTGCGTACACGTCCGAACGAATGCTTGCGAGGTTGTCGCTGATGAGCTCGGGCGCCGCGAAATCGGGCGTCAGGGCAAGCAGAGTTTCGCCCTGCAGCTCGCCATCGCCGGCCAGCACCCGAGCAATGCCGAAATCGAGCAGGTGGGCGCGGCCGGCCGCATCGACCAGAATGTTCGCCGGTTTGATGTCGCGGTGGATGATCAGATGCTCATGGGCGTGACTGATGGCATCGGCGATCTGATCGAAGAGGTCCAGTCGGGCATCGAGATCGGGATGCTGCGCACGCAGCCATACGTCCAGCGCGACCCCATCGATGTATTCGGTAACCAGCCAGGGTTGGCCATCATGGCGGGTGCCGGCATCCAGCAGACGTACGATGCCTGGGTGCTGCAGCCCCGCCAGCAGGCGGCGCTCGGATTCGATGCTGCGCGCCAGTTCGGGGCGGTCATCGCGGATGAACTTGATCGCCACCTGTTTCTGGTACAGCCCATCGGCGCGCTCGCCCAACCACACCTCACCCATGCCACCACGGCCCAGCAGGCGCAGCAGGCGCCAGCTACCGATGGTCTCACCGCTCTCAATCGCGGCCATGGGCGTTGCCGAGGGTGCCCAGCGCCCCTCGGAATCCCGAATGGCGCCGAGCCATTCGCGCACCGCGGCAGCATCTTCGGGATGGCTGCGCTGCAGTTGTCGGAGAAAATGGGCGCACTCGGATTCGGGGAGATCCAGAACGCGATCGAGCAGGGCTTCGCGGCGCTCCCAATCCTCCAAAGACAGCCTGCTCATGTGTCCTGCGCGAGGTTTTGGTGCAACCAACCACGGGCCTTGATCCAATCGCGCCCGACACTGCTTCGGCTGATCGACAAGGCCTCGGCCACCTCGTCCTCGCTCAGGCCGGCAAAAAACCGCAGCTGCACCACCTGTGCCAGCCGTGGGCGCACCTTTTCGAGTTGTTCGAGTGCGTGGTCGAGCGCCAGCAGTTCCTCCTCGTTGCCGCTGTCAGGGACTTCGATCTCGTACGCCTCAAGCCCGCGCTGCTCACGCTTGACGTCGCGCTTCTGGGTCAGCCGATCGCGCGCGTGGTTGATCAGGATGAAGCGCATGGCGCGGGCGGCCAGGGCGAGAAAATGGCCGTGGTCGATGGCCTCGAACAAGCCCGGCGAGGCGCTGAATTTCAGGTAGGCCTCATTGACCAGCGCAGTGGTGCAGAGGGTTTCACCCGCCATCGCGCCACGGCGCTGGCGCCGCGCGATCTGCCGCAGCTCGGCGTGCAGGCCCACCATCAACTGATCCAGATCCAGGGCGCGGTCGCGCACCAGTCGGGTCAGTTGCAAGGTGATTTCGGCTTGGTGGTCGAAGGGTTCGGGGCTATCCATGTATCGGCTTGCTCGGGTCGTTCATCGCGGACCGTGGTCCAGAAAAAAAGATGACGCATTTTCGCACCGCTTCGTGATTCATGGGTTGAAGCCCGCCCGTTGGCATGGTGCCGACGGCATTCATCAGGAGTGACTCATGAAAATTCAAAGCAAAGTTCTGCTCGCCTTGGCCTTGTCTGGCTTGGTTACCGGCGCCTCGGCCGATGGCCTTTTTTCCGGCAAGATCGGAGCCGGCCTGACCGCAGCCAAGGGGCTCAGCCTGAGCGATGCCGACGTGATCCAATCAGCCAAGGATGCTTGCGCCGCTTCCGACGAGCTCAATCCGGTTGCCCCCGCCGGCAATGCCTATGCCAAGCGCCTGGCGGGACTGGTCAAAGGGCTCGGCAACGAAGATGGCTTGAAGCTGGATTTCAAGGTCTATCTCGTGCGCGACGTCAATGCCTTCGCCATGGCCAACGGCTGCGTGCGCGTTTTTGCCGGGTTGATGGACAAGGCCAGCGATAGCGAGTTGCTTGGTGTCATCGGGCACGAGATCGGCCATGCCAAGTTGGGCCATACCAAGAAGAAAATGAAAGCCGCGCTGCTCACGCGTGCGGCGCGCGAGGGCGTGGCCGCATCCGGCGGCAAGGGCGCGGAACTGGCCCAGTCGGAACTGGGCGGTCTGGCCGAGGATTTCATCAATGCCCAGTTTTCCCAAAAGGAGGAGAGCGAGGCGGATGACTATGGCTATCACTTCATGATTCGCCACAAATTTGATCCCAACGGGCTGGTCACCTTGTTCGAAAAGCTTCCCAGCAGCGGTGGCCTGATGTCCTCACACCCAGCCTCACCCAAGCGCGCGGAAAAGATCCGCAAACTGATCGCCAAGGGCTGATGCGCTTGCGGATGTTGGTCTGATCCGCTTTTGGTACCTCTCGCGGGCATGCGTCCTGGCCGACCGGCCGGACGCATGCCCGCAAGCCGGAATTGCACCGTAGATACGGCGTCTCAGCCGAGCAAGCTCGGCTCTACACACCGCCACGCCCGTAGAGCGGAGCTTGCTCCGCTTGATGTGTCTTAGCCGAGCAAGCGTGGGTCACCTGCCCGCGCCGGGGGCGATCATTCCCACTCTATTGTAAACAAGACATTTTTATCTTTTATATTCAATGGCTTATTTTCCTGCTAATTGGTAATACCATGAAAAATACCATGCTCAGAAAAGGCTTAACAATATTTTGAAAAATTGCCTACTGAGCG
>DASSYF010000040.1:0-120906 GCA_035703435.1 Chiayiivirga sp.
GGCCAAGGTTTACATCCTTCCGAAGAAGCTCGACGAGGAAGTTGCGCGTCTGCATCTGGAAAAGATCGGCGTGAAGCTCACCACGCTCACCGCCGAGCAGGCCGCGTATCTGGGCGTGCCGGTGGAAGGCCCGTACAAGCCGGATCACTATCGTTACTGAGGCCATTGGAGCCTGCCATGCGTGTTTCCAAATCCATCCGCCACCCTGCCGCCGTATTGACGGCGGCACTGCTCACGGCCTGCGCCGGCGCACCGGTCGCACCGCGTCAGCCTGCCGTCACCGCCCACGCATCGCCCGCGATGCCGGTGGTGAACGTTCCCGCCATCAAACGACCGGACGGTGAAACCCCGGCATGGTGGTTCACCGCCGGTGCGGCGGAAGCCGCCACGCGCGGTGCCACCCATGCGCACGCCAAGAATCTGATCCTGTTCGTGGGCGATGGCATGAGCCTGACCACGGTGGCTGCAGCACGCATTCTCGCCGGCCAGCGTGCCGGGCAATCCGGTGAGGAATATCGACTCACGTGGGAGGACTTTGGTCACACCGCACTCTCGCGGACCTACAACGTCGATCTGCAAACACCCGATTCGGCCGGGACGATGAGCGCCATGGCCACTGGCTTGAAAACCCGAGGCGGCGTGATCAGCGTGGATCAGACCATGCCGCGCGGCCAGTGCACCGGCCTTGCCGAGGGTGCGCGCTTGAGCCTGTGGGAATTGGCGGCCGAAGCGGGCCTTGAAACCGGCGTCGTGACCACGGCACGCCTGACGCATGCCACGCCCGCCGCCACCCTCGCGCATGTGCCCGACCGTAATTGGGAAGCCGACAGCGACACCCCCGAGGCTGCACGCGCATCAGGCTGCACCGACATTGCCCAGCAAATGATCGGCAATCCCTACGGCAAGGGCGCGACGGTTCTGATGGGCGGTGGCCGGGTCAATTTCATGCCCGAGTCGCAACCCGATCCGGAATACCCGGCACAGCGTGGCCGTCGCAAGGATGGTCGCGATCTCATCGCACAGTGGCGGCACGCGCATCCCGAGGGGCGGTATGTGTGGAACAACGCACAGCTGGCCGAAGCGCCACCTCACACACCGCTGCTGGGCCTGTTCGAGCCCAGCCACATGCAGTGGGAGAACGCGCGCAATGCCGGCCCCGAGGGTGAGCCGTCGCTCGCGCAGATGACCCGCGCAGCCATCGAACGCTTGCAGCACAATGACTCGGGCTTCGTGCTGCTGGTCGAAGGCGGTCGCATCGACCATGGCAACCACAACGGCAATGCCTTCCTCGCGCTCAATGAAACCATCGCCCTGAGCGATGCGGTGCGGACAGCACGCGAGATGACCTCCGAGTCCGACACCTTGATCCTGGTCACCGCCGATCACAGTCATTCACTGGTATTTGTCGGTTACCCGGATCGTGGCAATCCGATCCTTGGCTTGGTGGCCAATCGCGATGCGCAAGGCACGCTGAAGCCGACCAAGGCCGAGGATGGCCTGCCCTACACCACCTTGGCCTATGCCAACGGTCCCGGTCATCGAGATGGTGCCACCCGTCCGGATCTGACGAAGGTGGACACCAGCGATCCGGATTTTCTGCAAGAAGCGCTCGTCCCCACAAACGCTGAAACCCACGGCGGCGATGATGTGGGCGTGTGGGCCAGCGGCCCGGGTGCCGATGCCGTGCGCGGCAATATCGAGCAGAACACGATCTTTCACCTGCTGCTGCAAGCCCAGCCCCAACTTCGACAGGCCGTATGCGAGCGTTACGGCTGCACCGCCGATGGCGTGCCGGTGAATCTGCCGCGCCCGCATTGATGGATCTGCACGTGCACGGGCTCACCTGATCGACTCAGGGCGCTTCGGAACAGGACGTCGTTGTCTGTGCAATGCGCGGTGTGGGTGCCGTGTGCCGCCCGCACCGGGTCGTGCACGCAAGCCGGCGCACGACCCTGATACCCTGCGCCGTCACCGTCTGTGGAAGTCGTCCATGCGCACCCTGTTCAAGTGGTTTTCGGCCCTGCTTCTGGGCCTGGTTGTCATCGCCGCGCTGGTCTTCGTGCACGTGTGGTACTTCAAACCACTCGACATCAACTGGTTCTATGGCCGCGTGTTTGCGCAATTTGCGCTGCAGGCTCCGGAGTCAGTCAGCGCCATGCGTATCCTGCCGCGCTGGGCCGATTTCAGCCGCGACCAGCTCGACGACGCCTCGCCCGCGCAGGAAGAAGCCATGGGGCGCCTGCTGGCTTCCGCGCTCGAAACCCTGCATCGCTACGACCGCGCCACGCTCGATCGCGAAGGCCAGCTCTCCTACGACGTGATGGACCAGTTCCTTTCGATCCAGGTCGAAGGCGAACGCTTTCGCTACCACGATTTTCCGGTCAACCAGATGTTCGGCGTGCAGTCGAGCCTGCCCAACTTCATGGCCCAGAACCACCCGGTCAGTGATGCCACCGACGCCGAGGACTACATCACGCGCCTGAACCTGTTCCCGCGCAAGTTCGCACAGGTGATCGAAGGCCTGCGCCTGCGTGAAGGCCGTGGCGTGGTCCCGCCGCAGTTCACCGTGACCAAGGTGCTGGAGCAGATGCGCGGTTTCATCGCGATGCCGGCCAGCGAGAACATGTTCTACACCACCTTCAAGGAGAAACTCGACACGATTCCAGCCGAGGAACTGTCCTCGGACATGCGCAAGGAACTGCTCGCGCGTGTGGATGTCGCCATCGACGGCCAGGTGTATCCGGCGTATCGGCAACTGATCGACCATTTCACCCAACTCGCACCCAAGGCCACCGAAAACCACGGCGCCTGGAGCCTGCCCGATGGCGATGCCTACTACGCGTGGTGCGTGCGCCTGCACACCACCACCGACCTGACGCCAGCGCAGGTGCACGATCTGGGCCTGACCGAAGTGGCACGCATCAGCGGCGAGATGGATGCCATCCTGCGCGATCAGGGTCTGGTCGATGGCAGCATCGGCGAACGCGTGCAGCTGCTCGCGCGTCTGCCGGGCGCCACCTACCCGAATACAGCCGAAGGCAAGGCCGCGATGATCGCGCAGTATCAGGCGATTCTCGATGAGGTCAACGGCAAGCTCGGCGACGCCTTCGACGTGCGGCCCAAGCTCGGCGTCGTGGTCAAGCCGGTGCCCGCGTTCTCCGAGAAGACCGCGCCCGGTGCGTATTACGAATCGGGGGCCTTCGATGGCTCGCGTCCCGGCGTGTTCTACGCCAATCAGCGCGACACCGCCGAGACACCCAAGTTCACCATGCGCACCTTGGCCTACCACGAGGGCATTCCCGGCCATCACTTCCAGATCACGATCGCACAGGAGCTCACCGGCGTCCCATTCTTCCGTCGCGTGCTGCCCTTCACCGCCTACAGCGAAGGCTGGGCGCTGTATGCCGAGCGCCTGGCCTGGGAACTGGGTTTCGAGAACGATCCACTCGACAACCTCGGACGCCTGCGCGACGAGATGATGCGCGCGGTGCGTCTGGTGGTCGATTCGGGCATCCACTACAAGCATTGGACGCGTGAACAGGCCATCGCCTACATGATGGACAACACCGGCATGGCCGAGGGCGATGTCACCGCCGAGATCGAGCGCTACTTCGTCGCACCCGGCCAGGCCTTGGCCTACAAGACCGGCATGCTCAAGATCCTCGCCTTGCGCGAAAAGGCGCGGAGCGCACTCGGCACGCGCTTCTCGCTCAAACAATTCCACAACCAGATCCTCACCCACGGCGCCCTGCCACTGACCTTGCTTGAACGGGTGATCGACGATTGGATCGCCGCCACGCGCGCGGCGACGGAAGCGCCCGACGCATGAGGCCTCGCGCATCGGCGCGGCCGGAGCACCTGTTGCCGCGGTGAATCAGCGCCAGTTGGCGTGCGCCTCCCAGAAGGCCACGCTGCGGCGATAGGTGGCGCGGTCGATGGCAACGCCGGAGCCGCCCTCGTCCACCCCCAGAGCATTGCGCATCATGGTGATCGGCACCATCGGAATTTCCTCAGGCTCCATCGTATACAGACAACCGACGATGCCCCAATCGGCCTCGATCGGCGTGCCTTCCTTGGCCATTTGCTCGCGGCTGTAGAGAATCGGGATGAGGTACTCGGCCACCGGCGGCTCCAGCCCTTCGAACCAACGCACCAGCACCGGCAGTTCCTCGCGGCTGCGCGCTTCGTACGCACTGCGCAGGCGGTGACGATTGCCGTCGGTGATGGCGATCACCGAGCAGCGCGTGGAGGTCCAGTTGCGATGGACATGCAGCTTGCAGAACGGCGCGTAGCCTTCGAGCACCTTGAAAGGCGATTCAACATTGAGGCGCTGGACAAAGTCCTCGGCCGAGACATCCTGGATCGCGGTACGTCGGCCATCGGCCGGAAAGAGGCGGGCGCGGGCAAAGGGGGTCAAGGCGATCGGCATGGCAACACGAGCAAGGCTAAAGACGAGAGGATACCTTCGCCCTGCGCGTATCGGGCGCCGCTGCCGACGACTGAGCTCCGGTGCGTGGCGAGAAAGTCACGCCGCCAGCAACGCTGCTGTTGGCGACCCATCATGCACCGAACGGCGCGCTCAAGCAGCACGTCAGTCGGCGCCCATGGCCACCTTTGGTGCCACAGTTTTCTTGGTCGCAGCCTTTTTCGCTGGCGCCTTCCTGGCACTCGCTTTCTTGGCCGCGGCCTTTTTTGCGGGCGCCTTCTTGGCCGCCGCTTTCTTGGCGGGTGCCTTCTTGACGGCGACCTTGGTTTCATCTGACTTCTTCGCAGGCGCCTTCTTGGCGGCCTTGCGACCAAAGCCCTTGCGAACCGGCTTGCCGGTCTCGGCCATGAGCAGTTGCGCTTCCTCCAGACTCAATGAGGCCGGCTCGCGATCCTTGGGGATCTTGCCGTTGAGCGCACCGTCGGACAGGTACGGTCCGAAGCGCCCGTTGAGCACCTGGATGTCCGAACCCTCGAACTGCTTGATGATGCGATTGGCGGCGATCTCTTCTTTCTCGCGGATCAGGAACAAGGCGCGATCCAGTTCGATGGTGTAGGGGTCGTCTTCCTTCTTGAGCGAGGCATAGGTGCTGCCGCGCTTGGCGAAGGGGCCAAAGCGGCCGACGGCGACGGTGACTTCATCGTCGCCATCCATGCCAAGCGCACGCGGCAGCTTGAACAATTCCAGCGCGTCTTCGAGGCTGATGGTGTGGATGCTCTGCCCCGGCCGCAAGGATGCGAAACGTGGTTTGTCCTCGTCCTCCTTGGTACCGATCTGCGCAAACGGCCCGAAGCGTCCCAAGCGCACGCTGATGGGCTTGCCACTGGCCGGATCATCACCCAACACACGCGAACCGGTGGCTTCGGAACGATCCACGCTCTCGGATTTTTCCTCGACCAGCGCCTTGAACGGTTTCCAGAAGCGCGCCATCAAGGGCACCCATTCTTCCTCGCCACGGCTGACCGCATCCAGCTCGTCTTCGAGCTTGGCGGTGAAGTCGTAATCGACGTACTGGGTGAAGTGGCTGGCCAGGAACTTGGCCACCGCGCGGCCGACATCAGTCGGGCGAAAACGGCGCGCGTCGAGGTAGACGTACTCGCGATTTTGCAGCGTCTGAATGATGCTGGCATAGGTCGACGGACGGCCAATGCCGTATTCCTCCAGCGCCTTCACCAGACTGGCTTCGGAAAAACGCGGCGGCGGCTCGGTGAAATGCTGATCGGCCACGATCGTGGATAGAGGCACGGCATCGCCCACGCGCATCGGCGGCAACTTGCGGCCTTCGTCCTCGTCCTCGCTCGTGCGCGTGTCGCGGCCTTCTTCGTAGACCGCCAGAAAACCCGGATCGACCACGGTCGTGCCACTGGCACGGAAACCATCGTTGGGCCCGGCCGCGAGATCCACCGACACCGTGTTGAGGGTGGCATGGATCATCTGGCAGGCCACCGCGCGCTTCCAGATCAGTTCGTACAGACGCGCGCCATCGCTGTCGAGGAAGGCTGCCACCGACTTCGGGGTGCGCAGCGCCGAGGTCGGACGAATGGCTTCGTGCGCTTCCTGCGCGTTCTTGGACTTGGTCTTGAAGACGTTGGCCGCAGGCGGCAGCGCATGGGTGCCGAAGTCGCGCGCAATGAGCTGACGCAGTTCGGCCACGGCCTCGTCCGACAGATGGGTGGAGTCGGTACGCATGTAGGAAATCAAGCCCACCGTGCCTTCCGCTCCCAAGGCCACGCCTTCGTACAACTTTTGCGCCACGCGCATGGTACGGCTGGTGGAAAAGCCCAGCTTGCGCGCGGCTTCCTGTTGCAAGGTCGAGGTAATGAAGGGCGGAGCCGGGCGGCGCTTGCGCTCCTTGCTCTGCACATCGGCCACGGTGAGCTTGCCGCCGGCGGCATCGAGCAGGCGCTGGCGCGCGGCTTCGGCGGACTGACCATCGGTCAGGTCGAACTGTTCGAACTTCTTTCCGGCCAGCTTCACCAGTCGGGCGCTGAAGGTCTGGGTCGGATGCGCCAGGGCGGCTTCGATCGTCCAGTACTCGCGTGCCACGAAGGCTTCGATCTCCTCCTCACGCTCCACGATCATGCGCAGCGCCGGCGACTGCACGCGGCCGGCCGACAGGCCACGCTGCACCTTGCGCCACAGCACCGGCGACAGATTGAAGCCCACCAGATAATCCAGCGCCCGCCGCGCCTGTTGGGCATCGACGAGATCGCTGGCCACTTTGCGCGGCGACGCCATGGCTTCCTTGATCGCGCGCGGGGTGATCTCGGTGAACACCACCCGATGCACGGGTTTGTCGCCGATGAGTTTGCGCTGCTTGAGGATTTCCTCGATGTGCCAGGAAATGGCCTCGCCTTCACGGTCCGGGTCGGTGGCCAGATACAAGGCCTCGGCGCCTTTGGCCGCTTTGGCGATGGCGTCGACATGGCGCTGATTTTTGTCGATCAGCTCGTAGCGCATGGCAAAGCCGGCGTCGGGATCGACCGCGCCTTCCTTGGGCACCAGGTCGCGTACGTGGCCGTAGGAGGCCAGTACCTGGAAGTCGCTACCGAGGTATTTGTTGATCGTCTTGGCCTTGGCCGGGGATTCGACGATGAGCAGGTTCTTGGGCATGTCGCCTTCTTGTAAATGGGTCGGGTCTGCGCGGTGGCAGCGACGCGTCGGGTGCGCGTTCCTTTTTCTAGTCAAACCATGCAACGCGTAGATCTGTCAAGCCAAACCCCCAGTTCGCAGCCCCGCGCGCCAGTCAACGACACCAATCCGGCAGCTTTTGGAGCTTGGCCTTGTTGGTGCAGTACCAGATATGTTCGGACGTATCGAATTCAACCAGAAGCTGACGCTCGACCGTGCCACTCACGGGCGGCATCCACACCGAAATGCCGCAATAGCCGGTTTCGAATTCGCCGACCACGATGCGGCTGATGCCGGACGCGGCATAACTTTCCGGTGCTTCGAAACCTTCGGAGGCATTGTCCGGGCAATTTCCCGTATCGGCTTGGAATTGCACGACTTGATCGCGCATCTGGGCCAAGGGGGCAAGTACCTGGGCCGACTGCGAACGCAGCTGGTAATCGTGGTAGGCCGGCACCGCGATGGCAGCAAGCACACCCAAGACAAACACCCCGATCATCAAAACCAGTGCCACGACAAACGCGATCACACAGCCGCCGGGCTTGCGCGACTGGCGCTCCGGATGCTCGGTGTAGGCCCACTGGTCCACCACCTGGGTGCCGGCCAGCATGTCATGCAAGGCACGCTTGTCATGGCTGAATGTGGCCATAAGAAAGCCGATGTAGAGCGTCAGGTAAGACAACGCCGCGGCAACCCAACGACCCAAGGCGTGCACCAAGCTCAATCGTCTGCCCTGAGCATCCACGACCTTGATACCCAGCGCCATCTTGCCGACGGTAGCTTGGTGGCGCGAGCTCTCCATCATGCCGAAGTAGGCCCCGGCCATGACGTAGTAGAGCGCAAACATACCCAAGTACACGACCACGATGGCGGGCGAAATGTCATCGGCCTTGCCCGATTGCGCCGTCACCAGTTCACTGAAAAGGCCGGTCACGAGGATCACCACGAAGAACACGGCGTAGAACGCCACGCCCAGAATCAGTTGATCCAGAAACAGTGCTGCCCAGCGCCGCAGGAAGCCCGCTTGAACCACGTCGGCGGCCGTGGTTGCAGATGTCGGCGCGGGCGGGTTCATCCATTGATCTGACATTTCCGGATCCTGTTGGCAGTGGCTGGACGACTGTTTGCATGGCAGACGAGCAGGGGCTCAATGGATGGACTCACACGCATCGTCGAAAAGGTAGGTTTCCATCCAGGCATAGGCCGCTTCCTGATCCGGCTGGTTGATCAGGACCAGCAGCACGACCCATCGGAGGTCGTCCAGATCGATGCAGTCGATCTCCAGCGCCATGGCTCGATCGATCACGCACTCATGCTGCTGTCGGTCAAGCACGCCGTTGTGACACAGGAACATCAGGAATCCACGGCCTTCCACATCCAGACGTTCGATCTCCTGCTGGCTGTACACGCGCAGCGAATCACTGGGCAGCAGAGCGTCCGAATGCGCGAACTCGATACGCCGTGCGGCGGCATCATCCAGCCACTGGAAAGCCTTGGCGACTTCGCTCGGCTTGAAGCCGGCCTGGATCACTGCGGCCTGAAGGTCATCGCGATCCCGGCTCGCATGCGGGTCGTCACAAAAGTAGTTTTCAAACAGGTAAAGCAGCACGTCAAACAAGACCAGGCGTCCTCGGTTGGGGCATTGGGCGTTGGCACGCAGGGGGGCGCGCGTGAAGCGCGTTGAAGAATTGATGGGTCGATGGCTTCATCGCTCAGTGTCGACGCAGGGCGTAACGCCCGTGTGCGGCCACGACCTGACCGTCCAGCTCCATCATCAAAAGCATGGAGGACAGGCTATCGACCGTCAATCCGGTGCGCTGGGCAAGTTCATCGATGGGCACAGGATCGTGGCCCAAGGCCTGATGCAAGCGTTGCCGCTCGGGATCCTCGTGGATGAGTGCCTCCGGGCCTGCGGCGCGCGGCCGCGGCGACTCGGCAGCCATCAGATGGCCACGCAAGGTGCTGGCCAACTGCGCGGCGTGCGGCGCCAGAGCCTCGGCAATTTCCTGCACGGTTTCAACCAGTGCTGCGCCTTCCCGAATCAGGCGATGACAACCTTTGGCCATGGGATTGTGGATCGACCCCGGCAGGGCAAATACTTCGCGCCCCGATTCGGCGGCACTGCGCGCCGTGATCAAGGCGCCGCTGCGGTGGGCTGCCTCGATCACGAGCGTACCAAGAGCCAATCCAGCAATGATTCGGTTGCGCTGCGGAAAATGCGGGCGTTGCGGGCCGGTGCCGGGCGGGTACTCGCTCACGATCGCACCATGAGCTGCGATGGCGTCCGCCAGAGCTGCATTGCGACCGGGGTACACGAGGTCCGGACCGGTTGCGATCACCGCCACCGTCGCTTGACCGGCGTCCAGCGCGGCGCGGTGGGCGGCGGCATCGATGCCATCGGCCAGGCCACTGGTGATCACCAGGCCGGAGCGCGCCAGATCGCGGGCGAAATCACGCGCGTTGGATGCCCCGCCTTCGGTTGGGTTGCGACTGCCCACCACGGCAATTTGCGCGAACCAGAGCCACTGCGGGTCACCCCGTACGAACAGCGCCGCCGGTGGACGCACACTGGTTTCCAGCAGCGCCGGAAAATCGGCGCTGTCGCAAGTCAGGAGGTGATGATCCGGCTCGGCCAGCCAGGTACGGTCGGCCTCAAGTTGCGCGTGATCCGGTTGCCGCAGCCATGCGATGGCCGCAGATGGGATGCCGACACGCTTGAGCTGCGCACCCTCGGCTTCTGCCACGGCCCGGATCGAACCGAACTGCGACAGAAGTTCCCGAATGCGTGTGGCGCCGAGTCCCGGCGCACGGATGACGCGAAGCCACGCGTCGATCGTGTCCGGCGTGGCTTCGGTCTGCATGATCGAGTCGGGTGCCACGATCAGATCGCGACACCCGATAACGGGATCAAAGTCGATCCGGGCCGTTGAGGCGATCACCCACGTGCACCGGGCGAATGCCATCCATCACCAGACCGTAACTCATCTTGTTGAAGGTGCGGAAGATCATGACGTGACCGGCAAACTCGTCCGGCAGCTTGATCTTGTTGCGACTGGCTTCCGCACGCAAACGCACCGGGTTGGCCACGTCATCACGCACCGTCTCGCCGACGCTCCAGACCGAAAACACCTGACCGTTCTCGACGCCATCCTGTGCACCGGCCGAGATCGCCACGACATCGTAACGACCACCGTTCGCGATTTGGTCGGTCACGGCCAGCAAACGTGCATTCGGTGGAATGGCGGCGGGGGCGTGTGGGTAGAAGCTCAGGTCATAGGGGAAGGGGTCGTAGGGCATCAACAAGTCACCCTTGCGCACCTCGAATCCGCCGTTGGTCACCAGCAACGTGCTGGGATCACCGTCACGGGTGATGTGGCCCTGAGCCACTTCGGCCACTTCCCAACCCAAGAACTCGAAGCGCTTCTTGGCGATGAAGTGGTGCGCCCAGCGAATGCTGCCACCCCACGAGGACTCCAGCCCCTCGGCCGTGCTCCAGTTGTCTCGGCGCAGGATGGGTTCGCGCTCGGGGTGCTTGTCGGTCGCCAGCGGCATGACGCCATAGCGCACGGTCGGTCGTACGATCGACACCCGATCACCCGGCTTGAACGAGCTGTTGCGCACGTAGACGATCTGCCCGCCCGTGCTGCGCAAGCGGCTTTCTTCCAGACCCACGACATACGGCAAGGACTTGTATTCCTCGTCATCGAGTACGTGCATGTCCTTGAGGAAGCCCTGCACCGCCGTCAGCGGCACCGCCGGCACCGGAATGGCCTCGGCGCGCACCTTGGGCGAGAGCCGGGTGACATTGAGCGCAGGCTGGCTTTGGCCGGTCCCCAGATAGGCCAGACTCAACACGTCACCGGGATAGATGAGGTGCGGGTTCTCGACCTGTGGGTTGGCCTGCCAGATCTCGGGCCACAGCCAAGGCTCGTTCAGGAATCGCTTGGCGATATCCCAAAGTGTGTCGCCCTTCTGGACCACATAGGTCTCGGGATGGTCCGCCCGCAGTTCTGCGGCGATCGTCCCGGTCATGAAGGTGAGCAGTGCTGCCGCGGAAATTGCAAGAATTTTTTTAAACATGGCGTCCATCTACCTGATTCCCCAAGCAGGTTTCCCCATAAACCTGGGGCGAATATAACGGAAATTTGGCGCGAAGCGAAATGTCCCCTCGATCGACCGGTTGGCATCGTCCCGAACGCACCCTGATGGCGATGGCTTGCATTGCGTGCACGCGACCCCCATTCTGGCCCGTATGAGCCTTATTCCGATCCTTGAATATCCTGATCCGCGTCTGCGTACGGTGGCCCGCGAGATTGATCCCGCCGAGCTGGATGATGCCTTCCGCGCGCATGTCGATGACATGTTCGAGACCATGTATGCCGCGCCAGGCATCGGTTTGGCAGCCAGTCAGGTCGATGACCATCGCCGCTTCATGGTGATCGATGTGTCCGAAGCGCGCGATCAGCGTCTGGTGTTCGTGAACCCGCGCATCCTCAGCCGCGAGGGCGAGCAGGTGTGTCAGGAAGGTTGCCTGTCGGTGCCGTCCATCCAGGCCGATGTGACGCGTGCTGAAAAGATCGTGGTCACGGCGCTGGATGCGCACGGTGCGCCGTTCGAGCTGGCGGCCGAAGGCCTGTTGGCGGTCTGCATCCAGCACGAGATGGATCACCTACTGGGCAAATTGTTCATCGATTATCTGTCGCCATTGAAACGCGACATGATCAAGCGCAAGTTGAGCAAGCAGCGTCGCAGCGCGGCCTGAGCCGGCGTGCGCGCTTCATCTCGTCACCGGCATCGACGACGGACCCTGGCCTCACCATGAACCTGCGACTGCTGTTTGCCGGCACGCCCGAGTTCGCCGTGCCCAGCCTGCGTGCGGCATTGCAGGGCGGCGAGGTCGTGGCCGTCCTCACCCAACCGGATCGTCCTGCGGGGCGTGGCCGCCAGCCACAGGCCAGTCCGGTCAAACAGGTGGCGCTCGATGCGGGCGTGCCTGTCTTGCAACCCCTGACGCTGAAGGACGCCTCGGTGCAGGCGCAGTTGCGCGGGCTGTCACCCGATCTTCTGATCGTGGTCGCTTACGGCTTGATCCTTCCGCAGGCCGTGCTCGACATCCCACGCTTTGGTGCCTGGAACGTCCACGCCTCGCTCTTGCCACGCTGGCGAGGCGCAGCACCGATCCAACGCGCGATCGAGGCCGGTGATGCCACGACCGGAGTGTGCCTGATGCAGATGCGCCGAGGTCTTGATACCGGCCCGGTGATGCTGCGCGTGGAAACACCCATTGAAATCCATGACACCGGCGGCAGCCTGCACGACCGCTTGGCCGTGTTGGGCGCACAGGCACTGCACGATGGCTTGGCGCAGCTGTCCGATCAGGCGCAAGCACCCGCAGCACAGGCGCAGGACGATGCGCTGGCCAACTACGCCCACAAGCTCGACAAGGCCGAAGCCGTACTTGACCTGACCGCCTCGGCGACGACCCTGGCGCGCAAGGTGCGGGCCTTCTGGCCGTGGCCGATCGCGGAACTGACAGTGCACGGTGAACGTGTTCGCGTGCATCAGGCCGAGGTCATCGCCGGAGACGGCACCCCCGGAAACGTCCTTGCGGCCACGCGCGATGGTATTGATGTCGCCTGTGGAGACGGCGCCTTGCGCCTGCTGCGCGTCCAGCGCGACGGCGGCAAGCCGGTCACGGCGGCGGAATACCTCAACGCGCGTCCCGCGCTGCGCACATGACGCCCGGTGCTGCCACGCGTGCCACGGCCGCCGAATTGATCGCGGCGGTGCGCTTCGATGGACGCTCGCTCAAAGCCGCCTTGCCACCTGCCCTGGATTCGCTCACCGATGCGCGTGATCGCGCGTTGTGCGAGGCGATGGCGTTTGAAGCCACGCGTTGGTTGCCGCGTTACGAGTTCTGGCTGGATCGCCTCTTGCAGAAACCACTGGCGAGCAAAGCCCGAACCGTGCACGCCTTGCTGCTCGCCGGCTTGGCGCAACTGCACGCGATGCAGATGCCGCCCCACGCGGTGATCTCGGCCACCGCCGAAGCTGCGCGATCACTGCGTCAGCCGCATTTGGTCGGGCTGGTCAATGCCGTTTTGCGACGCTTTGCACGCGAACGCGATGCGCTCGATGCGCGGGCGCAAGCCGATCCGGAAGCCGCCAGCGCGCATCCACGTTGGCTACTGGAGCGTTTGCAGCACGACTGGCCCGAACAAGTCGAATCGATCGTGGCGCAAAACCTCGTGCAGGCGCCCCTGTGGCTACGCGTCAACACCCGCCAGATCAGCGTCGATGACTGGCGCGAACAGCTTCATCACCTCGACATCGCAGCGCGCGCCCATGCCTTGGCACCGGCTGCCCTCTGCCCGGCACAAGGCGTCGCGCCGACACGTCTGCCGGGCTGGAACCAAGGCCAGATTTCGGTGCAGGATGTGTCGGCGCAATTGCCTGTGCCTTTGTTGATGGCGCAAGCGGGCGACCGCGTACTGGACATCGGCGCTGCGCCGGGCGGCAAGACCGCACAGATCTGCGAGGTGTTCGGCCCCGACGTGCGCGTCACGGCGCTGGAACGTGATCCGGCGCGCGCCGCACGCATTACAAGCACACTCTCGCGCCTGAACCTGCAGGCCGATTGCGTGATTGGCGATGGCACCGAGCCGGAACGCTGGTGGGATGGCCATCCCTTCGACCGCATCCTGCTCGATGCGCCCTGCTCGGCCACCGGCATCATCCGCCGACAACCCGACATCAAGTGGCATCGCCGCGCGCAGGACATACCCGTCTTGGTCGCCCTGCAGGCACGCCTGCTGGATGCGGCCTGGTCTATGCTGCGCCCCGGTGGGCGTCTAGTCTATGCAACCTGCTCCGTGCTGCGTGACGAGAACGACCGCCAGATCGATGCCTTCCTTGCCCGCACTCCCTCTGCCCGCGCAAGCACCGCGCCCAGCGGACTCGGCCAGTTCGTCGGCGCGGGTGTGCAACGCTTTGCCGAGCGCGAGGACGGCGATGGCTTTTTCTTTGCCCTGCTGGACAAGCCTGCTGCTGATCGCGCTTCTGAGTGGCTGCCAACGCGTCCCTGAGCAAGACATCATCAGCGCCGCGCGCGCGCTCGCAGGCGTCCGCGGGCTGGAGTTGGAACTGAGTCAGCACATCGAGTTGACAGGCGCCATGCGCGAGGCACTCGACCACGGCATTGCCTTGCGCCTGGTCTACGACATTACCGCCTGCGGGACGTCGCGCACGCGTGCGCTTTGGCTGCGTCACGCCCCGCTCAAGCGCCGTTACGAGCTGCAGATCGAAGGCCGGTCCGAGGTGCGTGACTTCGTGCGCGTGTCAGCCCTGGAGGCGGCGCTGGATCGGATTCGCCTGCCACTCGATCTGCCGCGTGATGCGCGCTGTTCCGGCAGCGTGCAGGTGAATCTGGACCTCGCCGCCCTGCCCACACCGCTGCGCTTTCCGGCCTTCTTCGAGCCAAAGCAGTGGGTACTCAGGTCAATGCGCGCGTCGTGGGAGGCTCCGTGAGTTCCCGTCGCGCCGCATGGTTTCGCATCCTCGTGCCACTGGTCCTGCTGCTTGGCCTTCTGATCGGGCTTTACGTGGTGGCCGGTGCACAAGGTCTGGGCCCGCGCTACACGCGCTGGTATCCGGCGGTCTTCATCGCCACGCTCACGGCGCTGGCGCTGTTGACGATCGCCATCGCGCTGCGGTTGTGGCGTCTGCGCCGGCAACTGAAACGCGGCGAACCCGGCGCCCGCCTGACCCGCCGCCTGCTGATGCTGCTGGTGCTGCTGGCGCTGCCGCCCTTGCTGCTGGTGTATGGCTTTGGCGTGCGCTTCATCGGGGTCACGGTCGATTCCTGGTTGCCGGCGAACAGTGCCGATGCACTGAGCGATGCCCTCGCACTCAGCCAGCGCTATCTGGATGAGCACATCGACGCGGCGCGACGCACCAGCACCCAGGCTGCTGGCGCGCTGGAAGGCGTCGATGATGCCGCGCTGGACCTGGCTCTCGAAGACGCACTGGATGCCAGCGATGCGCGGCAGTTGGCGGTGTTCGAGGCCGATGGCCGGATGCGCGCGGTGGCGGCGGCCGACCCGTCCTTGCTGATGCCGAGCCCGCCCTCGGACGAGGCCCGCCTCGCCATTCGAAATCGCAGTGCCTTTGCCACGACCCAGCGCGATGGCGATGGCCTGCGAATCCTCACCTTGACCCGGCTTGGCAGCACCCGCAGCCTGCAAGCGTTGTTCGAGCTTCCTCCGGAGGCTGCGGCTCAGGCCTTGCGCGTGGAAGCGGCCATGCACGCAGCAGCGCGCGCACGCTACCTGCGCGAATCGCTGAAACTGGCCTTTACCCTGATCCTGACCTTGGTCCTGGTGATCTCGCTGTTCGCCACGGTACTGGTGTCGTTTGGACTGGCGCGCAGGCTCGTGGCACCGATCGCGCGTTTGTCCAGCGCCACCCGCACCATCGCCGAAGGGCGTTTCGACAGCACCCTGCCCGAGGGCGAGGACGATGAACTCGGATTCCTGGTGCGATCCTTCAACCGCATGACACGCGAGTTGGAACTGTCCCGCGCACGCGAACGCAGCAGTGCCGAGGAAACCGAGCGCCAGCGTGCGTTTCTGGCCACCGTGCTCACGCACTTGTCGTCCGGCGTACTGGTGGTGGACAGCAGCCTGCAGGTGCGCAGCATGAACGCCGCGGCACGCGAACTGCTGGGCTTGGAGCCGGGCACTGCCACCACTTGGTCACTGGCACAGGTCCGTGAACAGGCGCCGCACGCGGCCCGTCTGGTGGCAGTGCTGTTGCAGCGTGTGCGCGAAGGTGCGCGCGAGTGGCGCGAGGAAGTCACGCTCGATGGCAAAGATGGCAGCTTGCGGGTCCTGCTGCTGCGCGGTGCACGCCTGCCCGACGACGGTGCGGTAGCGGTGTTCGATGACACCACCATGATCGACCATGCGCGTCGCGATGCAGCCTGGTCGGAAGTCGCACGCCGACTGGCGCACGAGATCAAGAATCCACTCACCCCGATCCAGCTGGCCGCCGAGCGCCTGCGTCGGCGCGTCTTGCCCAAGCTCGAACCTGACGATGCCCAGGTGCTCGATCGCGCTACCCACACCATCGTGGCGCAAGTGGATGCACTCAAGAACATGGTCAATGATTTTGGCGACTACGCCCGCCCCACCAGCCTCGCGCTGAAGCGACTCGATCTCAATGTTCTCGCGGGCGAAGTTCTGGATCTCTACGAACAGGACACACGCCTGAAGCTGGTGCGCGATTTTTCCCCGCACCTGCCGCCGGTGCTGGCCGATGCCGGACGCATCCGTCAGGTGCTGCACAACCTCATCAAGAACGCGATCGAAGCGGGGATCGAGCGCAGCCGCAGCCAGATCGAGCTGCAGACCGGCTTGGTGCAGGACGATGGCCGAGCCTGGGTTGAGTTGGCGGTGGCCGATGATGGTCCGGGCCTGCCGGAAGGCTTCGACACCCATTGGTTCGAGCCCTATCGCAGCACCAAACCGCGTGGAACCGGTCTGGGGCTGGCGATCGTGGCCCGCATTGCGCGCGAGCATGGCGCCCAGTTCCACGCCCAGCGCCGGAGCGAGGGCGGGGCGCGTTTCGTGCTTCGCCTACCCTGTACCTGAACGCGATGGAGCCGGATTTTCGTCCTGCGCCTGATAGCAATTGACATTCATTCGCATTCGCATCACGATGCATCCACGCTCCCACGGACGCTCCCGATCCATGTACGTGTGCATCTGCAATGGCATCACCGACCGCGACATTCGCGACGCGGTGCGTGCCGGTGCACAGGATCTGGCACAACTGTCGGCGCTCACCGGCTGCAACACTTCGTGTGGTAGCTGTGGCGAGTTGGCGATGGAAGTTCTGCGCGAAACCCTGCGCGAACCGCTCCCGCTTCCGATGCTGGCACACGCCGCCTGAGACCGCGCCGCCTCCGCGCCAGGCCGCTCGTTTGAAGTGCGAGGCAGGCCGAAATCGAGCTACCATGCCGATTCGTTTCAGCGGAGACCGACCATGCAGGGTGACCGACAGTCCGTGGCGCAACTCAATCAGGCGCTGCACCACCAACTCACCGCGATCAACCAGTACTTCCTGCACGCCCGCATGTATGGCCATTGGGGTCTGAAGGAATTGGAAGAGCGCGACTACGCCCATTCCATCCGCGCCATGAAACAGGCCGATCGCCTGATCGAGCGCATCCTGTTTCTGGAAGGCCTCCCGAACCTGCAGAATCTCGGAAAGTTGCTGATCGGCGAAGCGGCTCAGGAATGCCTGGACTGCGACCTGCGTCGCCAGCAGACGACCCTGAGCCAGCTGCGCGAAGCCATCACCCTGTGCGAGCAGGTTGGTGACTACGCCTCGCGTGACCTTCTGGTCGGGATCGTCGTCTGCGAGGAAGACCAGCTCGACTGGCTGGAGACCCAGCGCGACCTGATCACGCGCATCGGTCTGGAAAACTGGTTGCAGGCGCAGATCGAGGACTGAACTTCAGAGGAATCGTTCTGATCGCGCGCAAAGCCTGTTGCGCGTGCGCCGCTACAATGCACGGCCCGATCACCCGATCGGGCTTTTTTTGTTTCTGGATGATCCATGTCCGCGTTCGATACGGAACACGTGCTCCACGTCCACCACTGGACGGCCGACTATTTCAGTTTTCGCACCACCCGCAGCGCGGGCTTGCGCTTTGAAAACGGCCAATTCGTGATGATCGGCTTGCCGACCGATGGCAAGCCCTTGATGCGCGCCTATTCCATTGCCAGCGCCAATTGGGAAGAGGAGATGGAGTTCTTCTCGATCAAGGTGCAGGATGGACCACTGACCTCACGCCTGCAGCATCTCAAGGTGGGCGATGCGATCCTGGTGGGGCGCAAGCCGGTCGGCACCTTGCTCATTCCCGATCTGCATCCGGGCCGCAATCTGTACTTGCTGGCCACCGGCACCGGACTGGCGCCGTTCCTCGGCATCATCAAGGACCCGGCCACCTATGAGCGCTTCGAGCGCGTCATCCTTACCCACGGTGTACGCGAAGTCGGTGATCTGGCCTATCGGAATTTCGTCACCCAGGAACTTCCCGAACACGAATATCTGGGCGAGATGGTTCGGCGGCAATTGCTGTACTACCCAGCGGTCACGCGCCAGGACTTCGTGCACCGAGGCCGCCTGACCGAATTGTTCGACCTTGGCCGCATCAGCACCGACCTGGGTTTGCCCGAACTCGATCCGTCGCAGGATCGGGCCATGATCTGCGGCAGCCCGCACATGCTGGCGGATTTCCGAGCGATTCTGGATCGACGTGGCTTCAAGGTCTCGGCGCGCGTCGGCCATGTCGGAGACTATGTCTACGAACGCGCCTTCGTGGACAAGTAGGCGCGCTCAGGGCGTGGGTGCGAGCGCCACGAAACGTCCCTCCAAGGCACAGCACAGTCGGCCGCTGCCGTCGTGGATTTCCACCTGCAACTGCGCCCTCGCCTTGCGACGTTGTGCATAGGTCGCGATGACGGCATCCCAGCTTTGTCCGGGCGCCAAACGTGCGCGTGCCAGCAGGTCTTCGTAGAGTGGCACCAGATAACGCACGCTGGAATCTTGCACATAGACATCGGCATCGTGGCCTGCGGCTTCCAACGTGGCCGACATCAAACTCCAGGCCGCCAGTGTCATCACACTCACCAGGCTGCCGCCAAAGGCGCTGCCCTTGTCGTTGACATTGGGCGCCAAGGGTGCGGCCAGGCTCAGGCCCTCGTGATTCCAGTCGGCCACGCGCAACTGCAGGGCCGCCACCGCGGGCATGGCGTGCAGGCGTTGTTGGATCGAAGCCGGCACAGCCACGGGGTTCAAGGCAAGGTTCATTGGCACAGCCATTAGACTTCAGCGATGAATTTTACATCAGGCCCAACGGATCTTCGCGGCTGGTCGGTGATCTGCCTGCGTCCGGCGATGCAGCAAGCCGCCGTGAAGCGCCGCGTCCATGCGCGCGGCGGGCAGCACGTGACCTTGCCCGGTCTACGACTGGAGGCGCTGGCCGCCAGCGACGCGTTGGGCCAGGCATTGGCCTGCACGGCGGTGGTGTTCACCAGCCCGGCGGCCGTGCACTTCGCAGCCCGCTTGTGCCGTTTGCAGCCCGTCGCCGGGCAGCACATGGTCGCGGTGGGCGAAGGTACGGCGCGAGCCTTGGCGCGACACCACATCCGCGCCATCACGCCGCCTCCGACGGTCATGCACTCGGAGGGCGTATTGGCGCTGCCAACTTGGGACGAGGTCACCGGCCCGGTTGGTCTGGTGACGGCACCCGGCGGTCGTGGCGTGATCGATGCCGGTCTGGCCGCGCGTGGCTTCCAGCGCGTGCGTGCCGAGGTCTATCAGCGCTTGCCACCGCTGCCGACACCACGCCAGATCGAGGCCTTGCGTGCGGCGTCCGCACCGCGTGCCGTGCTGGTCACCAGTGGCGAGGCCCTCGACGGTGTACTGGCGGCCCTTCCCGCAAGCGCACGTGCGCTGTTGCAGCAGTCGGTGGCGGTTTGCTCCAGTCCACGCTTGGCGCAACTGGCCGCCAACCACGGCCTTGTGAGCCGCATCGAGGCCAGCGCCCCAACTACGAGCGCCATGCTCGATGCCCTGTCGAAACATGCCGCGACGCAAACCATGCGGTAGCATCGTCACTCAATCTGTTTCATGGATGATCCTGTGAGCGACATCGATTCGGATGCACCGGCTCTGAGCACCTCGGCCACGTCGGAGCCACCCACCAACCCGACGCCGCGTCCCCAACCACGACGCTGGCCGTGGTTGCTGGCTTTGATCGTGTTGACGGCGCTGGTGATCCTGGCTTTCGTCGCGATCCATGCCTTGCGCCAATCCGATCTCGAACAGGCCTCGATGAACGCACAGGCGACGGAGGCCGCGCAAAAGGTTGCGGATCTGAAACAGGCGCTCGATCAGGTTCGCCAGCAGCAACAACAGACCAGCCAGCGACTGGACAGCGCCAATGCCACCAACAAGGTGCTGCGCGAGGAACTGCTCGGCATGGGCGAGCGCGCCACCCTGCTGGAAGACGCGGTGGCGCGACTGGCGCAGAATCGCATGGGCGGGGACACGGCACTGCGACTGAACGAGACCGAGTTCCTGCTCACCATGGGCGCGGCACGTCTGCACCTGTACGCCGATCCCGCAGCGGCCATCGCGGCCTTCAGTCTGGCCGAAGAGGCACTGGCGGGTCTCGAGGATCCTAGTCTTGCCACCTTGCGCCAGACGCTGGCAGAGGAATTGCACCAGTTGCGCAGCTTGCCACCGGACCCACGCGATGCCATCCGCAGCGAACTGTCCGCCTTGCAGAACCAGCTATCGACCTTGCCTGCGCCTTCCGGGCACGAATCCGCCCCGGCCGACCCGTCGCGGCTGTCACAGGTTCTGGGCCGATTGGTGACGGTACGTCGTTACGATCCGAACACCAGCCTGCTCGGCCCCAGCCAACGCGAGGCGGCGCTGGCCACCGTGGCTTTGCAATTGGAACTGGCGCAACTCGCGCTGACCCGTCCGGACGAAAACGCGTTCCGTGACACGCTCGAACAGGTCGCCAACGCCATGCCGCGTCTGTTCGATGCGAATGACGCCAAGGTGGCCGACTGGATCAAGCGGCTGGACACGGCGCGCCAGCGTACGCTCAGCCCGGAGCTTCCGGCCTTGGGTGCGACCCTGCGTGAGCTGCGCAACCTGCGCACGGTGCGACGCGCCCAGCCCAATCTCGATCTGCCGCTGCTGCCGGCCGCCACCGATGCGGCGCCGCGCCTGCCGCAACTCGAGCCTGAATCCGGAGTCCATCGGTGAGACGCTTGGTCGTACTGATTGGCTTGCTGGCCTTGGCTCTGCTCGGGGCGTGGCTGTGGCATTGGGTGGCACGCGATCCGGGCTATGTGCTGGTCGCACTCAATGGTTACAGCATCGAAACCACACTGGTCGTTGCGGTGGCGGCCTGGTTGGTGCTATGGATCGCCCTGTGGCTGCTGTTGCTGGTTGTGCGATTCCCGTTGCGTTATCTGGATCAACGTCGCAAACACCAGTCGCGCGAGTGCCTCGCCGGTGGCCTGGTGGCCCTGCACGAAGGCCGTTGGCGCCGCGCCGAAAAGTTGCTTCGTCGCGCCGCCCGTGAACCTCAGCATCGTTTTCCGGCCCTGCTTGGCGCGGCACGCGCAGCGCAACAACGCGGCGATGACGGCAACGCCGAATCGCTGTTGGCCGAGGCGGCGAGTGAACACGATCCGCTCAGCGTCGCCTTGCTGCGCGCCCGTCAACACCAGCGCCGCGGCGAGTTTGCCGAGGTCACGGCCCTGTTCGATGCCGAGCCGGTCGCCGCCTTGCCGCCGCGGGCGTTGGAAATCTACCTGCACGCCCTGACCGAAACCGGCCGAGCGCGCGAAGCTGTCGCATTGTTGCCCGCCCTGCGTAGCTCCCAGGTGCTGGAAGGCGCCGCGCTGGAAGCACGCGAGGCGCAGATCATCGCCCTGGCGTTGCAGCAATCGATCGACGACGAGACGCTGGGAGCCCTGTGGTCGCCACTCTCGCGCCGGCAGAAAGCCCATGCGCGGATCGTCGCCGCCTACGCTCGGCGCGCGCTCGACTGTGGCGAAACCAGCCGCGCCGTCGAGGCTGTGGAAAAATCCCTGCGCACGCACTGGTCACCGGAACTGATCGCGGTCTACAGCCTCCTGCCGCGTGGCGGCAAACGCTCACCCCTGAAGATGGCCGAGACTTGGCTGACCGAACATCCCAACGATGTGGACCTGTTGATCGCATTGGGCCGCCTGTGCCGGAACGAGCAACTCTGGGGCAAGGCCGAGGACTACATCAATCGTGCCTTGGCTCTGGGTGCCAAGGCGCCGGCCTGGGAAGAACTGGGTCACATCCACGCCGCACAACACCAGGATGCCCGAGCGCGCGAAGCCTATGCCAAGGCGTTGGCAGCCTTGCGCAACGAGCGCGCAGCGACGCCGGTGGCGCTCAGCCTGCGCGATCGGATTGCCGGCGAGGCGGTGGTCGAGTCCCGCAGCAGCATGGGACTGCCGCAACTTGGCCACGATCCCGATCCGCTCGATCCGGTACCACGCGACTGAAACTCAGGGTGTGGCAAACAGGGGCGACAGGTCGATGTTGCCGCCACTGAGCACGATCCCCACGCGCTTGCCGGAGAACTGCGGCGCGGCGCGCACCAACGCCGCCAAGCCGATTGCACCGGACGGCTCGACCACCTGTTTGAGCCGCTCGAACAACCCACGCATCGCGGCACGCACCTCGTCGTCGTTCGCCAATACGATGCCATCGCAGTGCTGACTCAGAATCCCGAAGGTGCGCTCCGACAGGTGCGCCCGCAGGCCATCACAGATCGTGTTCGGACTCATCTCGGTGATGCGCCGCTGCTGTCGCAGCGATTCAAATGCATCGCTCGCCCCTTCCGGCTCCGCACCCCACACTTCGATGTTGGGTTTCAGTGCTTTCACCGTCAGCGCGGTTCCTGACAACAGGCCGCCACCCGAGACCGGCGCGATCACTGCATCAAGCCCATCCACGTGCTGCAACAGTTCCAGCGCGACGGTCCCCTGCCCGGCAATCACCCGTGCATCATCGAAGGGATGGATCAATTCGCCGCCGGTCTCGGCCAGCACTCGCGCGGTCACCCGATCTCGATCCTGTTGCGCCACCTCACACGGCACGATGCGCGCACCGAAGTCGGCAATGGCTTGCAGTTTCACCTGGGGCGCACTGCGCGGCACCACCACCGTCGCCGGAATGCCGCGCAGCTTGCATGCCAGCGCGATCGCCGCACCGTGATTGCCGGACGACTGGGTGACAACGCCGCGCGCAGCCTGAGCCTCATCCAGCGAGAACACGGCATTGCAGGCGCCGCGAAACTTGAAGGCGCCCACGCGCTGCAGATGCTCGGCCTTGAAGTGCAACTCCGCGCCCGCCAGACGATCAAGCGAACGACTGCGCAAGACGGGTGTGCGATGGGCGTATGGCGCGATGCGTTGCGCGGCCGCGCGCACGGCATCGAGATCAGGAATGGCGAGGGCATCGAGCATCACGGCAGGCTTTGAATGACCAAGGGCCAGCATAGCGCGCAGAGTCATATGTCCGAGCGGACCGAGCCAAACCCCGCGATCCAACGCGCAGAACACCCACCACTTGAGCGCCCACCTTGGCACACCATTCGCCGTAGATCCGTTGCAATGGCCATGACAGGATGCCCACTCCCCAAAACCCCATTGAGGCGAGACGATGCGGATTTTCTTGATCATGGCAGCACTGGCTTTTTCCACCATGGCCATGGGCGCGAACGTGGAAAGACAGCGCGGCGAGGTGATGTTCCAGAAGCGGATCGCCGTCTTTTCACCCAGTGCTTTGTCCGGCGGCACCGGCCCCATTCCTGATCCACGCGGCGTGAAGGAGATTGCGGACGTGCTATCTCCTTACCTCACCCTCACGGGGGATACGGGTTTTCTGGACATATCCGAGATCTATTCAGTCCGCACGGTGGAACTGTCGGAAAAAATTGGCGATGACACGACCATCAAGCAGGTTTTTTCCTTCGACAAGAAAACAGATCGTGCCTCGGTGATTTCCCGCCTGCAGGATGCCGTGGCTTCGGCCAAATCCTCAGCCAGCACGACCTCCATCACCGCGTGTGTCGCCGGGAACTTCTGGGCCACCGGTGGACCGTGGGGGTTTGAGGCCTGTTACCAGCCCCACGACAATGGGCAATGGATCCAACACGCATATCGCCATTGGCTGTGGGGCATGGAGAAGTTTTGAACTTGGCTGCACGCTGATTCGCATCGATCCACGGCAAAAGCCCCGCTCCCGCCTGGCGAGGGGTTGAGGTAAGCGCCAAGCACAGGGCCGACCGTCCACGATGTGCGACCGTCTTGTTGGATACAAGGGCCAAGCCGATGGGCCTGGCCCTGCTCGCCCATGGTCACACGCTTGAGCCCGAGCGCCGGCGCATTCTGGCCACCAGACCCCACACATGGGTAACATTCACGTTTCGGTCAACCCGCGTCGGACGCACGCTCGGGTGGCCATCGCACAGAAGCCTGCCGGCACATTGCGCGCTCATGGCTTCGCTCGCCATCAGGATCCAGCATGATTCAATCCCCCGATCCAGAAATTCGTCTGGCCGATTACCAGCCGCCAGCCTGGCGCGTGCAACGGGTTCGACTCGACTTCGATCTGGATTCGGAGACCACGCGCGTGGGGGCGACGCTGACCTTGGTGCCCGATCCCACGCACACGTCGCAAACGTTGCGTCTGGATGGCGAAGATCTGGAATTGCTGCATATCGCACTCGATGGCCGCATCCTTGCCGCGCACGAGTACCGTGTCGATGCGCAGGGTCTGGAGATCGATGGCATCGACGGCCCCTGCGAACTGCACACCCAAGTGCAGATCAAACCGAGCGCCAACACGCGCCTCGAGGGGCTTTATGAAAGTCGTGGTGCACTCTTCACCCAGTGCGAAGCACAAGGTTTCCGTCGCATCACCTATTTCATCGACAGGCCCGACGTTTCGGCCATTTACGAAGTCACCCTGCGTGCCGACAAGGCGCGCTATCCAGTGCTGCTCTGCAATGGTGATCCGGTCGAACACGGCGACCTTTCCGATGGGCGCCACTTCGCCCGCTGGCACGATCCGCATCCCAAGCCGTCCTATCTCTTCGCCCTGGTCGCGGGCGCGCTCGAATGCATCAGCGCGCCATTCACCACCCGCCACGGACGCCAAGTCGCCGTGAATCTGTGGGCGGCCGCAGAGGACATCGACCGCTGTCGCTACGCCCTCGGTGCGGTGCTGCGTGCCATGGCCTGGGATGAGCAACGCTTCGGACGCGTCTACGATCTGTCGGTGTTCAACGTCGTGGCCGCCCAGGACTTCACCATGGGCGCGATGGAGAACAAGGGCCTCAACATCTTCAATGCGCGCCTCTTGCTGGCCGATGTCGACACCGCAACGGACGATGACTTCATCGCGATCGAATCGGTGATTGGACACGAGTACTTCCACAACTGGAGCGGCAATCGCGTCACCCTGCGCGACTGGTTCCAGCTCTCGCTCAAGGAAGGGCTCACGGTATTCCGCGATCAGGAATTCACCGCCGACCTGCATTCGCGCGGTCTCAAACGCATCGACGATGTGCGCGTGCTCAAGGCACGCCAGTTCGTCGAAGACGCAGGGCCGCTGTCGCATCCGGTGCGGCCAGCGAGCTACCGCGAGATCAACAATTTCTACACCGCCACGGTGTACGAGAAAGGCGCCGAGCTGGTGCGCATGTTGCACACCCTGCTGGGTGAAGCAACGTTCCGGCAAGGCTTGGATGATTACTTCGCCACCCACGATGGCGGTGCCGCCACGGTCGAGGATCTGGTGGCCGCGATGGCGCGGTCCTCGGGCCGCGACCTGATGCAATTCAGGCGCTGGTGGGATCAAGCCGGAACCCCACGCATCGAGGTCATCGAAGACTTCGATGCCAGTTCCGGCAGCTACACCCTGCTGCTGAACCAGCACGGTGTCGACCCCAGCCTACCGCTGCACATTCCGCTCGCCTGCGCGTTTTACGACGCCAGCGGCCATCGCATCGAAACGCCGCCCGAAACCGATGCCAAAGTCCATGGCCCCGTGCTCGAACTGCGCGAATCCATGCATGTTTTGCAACTGCAAGGCCTCACGCAGCCGCCCTTGCCGGTGTTTGCGCAAGGGCTGTCCGCGCCGGTGCGCATGGATGTGGCCTATACCCCGGAACAACTGGCGCGCATCGCGGAGGTGGAGTCGGATCCACTTTCATGCTGGCAATCGCTGCAGGATCTGGCGCGCGTGGCCATCATGCCTGGCGCGCTGCGCCTGCGCGCACGACAGGCGCTGGTCGCCGCGCACGCCCGCATCCTCACGGATGATCACGCCGACCCCGCCTTCGTGGCCGAGTGTCTCGCGCTACCGGATTTCTGGGATCTGTGTTCGGACCTGCCTGAGATCGACCTCGATGGCGTTTGGCGCGATCGGGAACACCTCGGCGACATACTCGCGCGCCAGCTGGCGCCAAGTCTGGACGCGCGCTATCACGCCCTGCGCGAACAGGCCAGTGGCGGACTCGATGGCCCCAGTGCCGCCGCTCGCAGGTTGCGCAATGCCTGTCTGGCGCGATTGGCACGGATCGAACGCGATGGCCAGCGCGCAACCCTGCATTTCGAGGATGCGCGCGGCCTGACCGATCGCCTCGCTGCCCTCACCGCACTGGTGCATCGCGGCGCACCTCAGGCACCCGAACTGTTGCAGCGCTTTGCCAGACAGCATCAGGGCAACAGCCTGATGACCGACCGATGGCTGAGCATTGTCGCCGCCACCCCGCGCGCGGGTGCGGTACTGACGGTCGCCGAGCTTCTGGCCGGAAGCTACTGGAACGCGGCCCAGCCCAACCGCGTGCGCGCCATTCTTGCGCCCTTCGTGCGCAACAACATTCCGGCCTTCCATCGACTCGATGGCGCCGGATATGACGCCTTGTTTGCACGCTTGCCGGAACTGGATGCCACCAATCCCGCCATCGCCGCCCGTCACCTGGCCTTGCTGGAATCCTGGCAGCGCCTGGATGCCACGCGGCGCCGTCTGATCGGGCAGCATCTGGATCAACTGGAATCACGCCTGTCATCGCGCGACTGTCGTGAAATGCTGGCTCGCTTGCGCGTCAACACCATTGACCCGGTCCTCAACCAGACCTCAAATCGTCCGAACCTGGCGTAGCTGTCGAGCTTGCTCGACAGACAATGGAGCAAGCTCCATTGCTACAAAACAAGGGCCGGTTCGATAAACCTGAATGCGGGGTGGCGTGAATCTGAATCCACGGCATGCGAAATGGCCTGAAGCGCGTGGGTTCAGCACCGATTTACAGCCGAGTCCCGAGACTCAATGCACCACACACCATTGGGGGAGAGTCGTCATGATGCGTTGGATCACCACCCTGGCTGCCGTCGCCACCCTGACAGGCTGTGTCTACACGCAGGAAGTCGTGTACCGCGAGCGCTACAGCCCGGCACCTGCGTACGAGCAGGACTATCAAAGCAACTACCAGAATGCCCCGCGCTATTACAGCGATGAGGGCTACTACTACACGCCCGGCCAGGACGGCTACGGCGACTACTACGGCTCCGGTTACGGCGGCTCGTGGAATGTCAATTACGGGGTGAGCTACTACGACTACCCGTATTACTACTCGCTGTTCTGGCCCATCAACCGTTGGTATTACGATCCCTTCGCCTATCCCGGCTACCGCTACGGCGTCACCTTCTTCCCCAGCAACTACCTGAGCCTGAGCATCGGCTTCGGGGGTGGTCACTGGCATGGCAGTAGCTGGATGGCGTATTCGCCTTATCGCTATTCCTGGGTGGACAACTACTACGACTGGCGCCCGTGGTATCAGCACTCGTACCACAGCCACTACTACCCGACGCCACGCTACGGCGATGCGCAGGTGGAAGCCTCGCGCCTGGCAGACATGCGCCGATGGGATCGGCCGCGCAGTTATCGCGGTGACGGCTATCAAGCGAATCCGCGTGTGAGCGCCGGAGCGCCGGCACCGGCCTATCGCGGCAATCGCGGTGCCGACTATGGCCGCGCCGGCATGTCGCAGCGCCAAGGTCTGACCAACACGCCGCGCCAAGACGTGCGCCGTGTCAATGCCGGCGTACCGCGCGTTGAGCCGTCCACCGGCGCATTCGGCCTTCCGACACGCGCCAATGGCAGTTCGCGCACTGGAAACCCGCGTGCCGCCACCGGTCGTGGCGAGGTCGTGCCACGCGGCGACAGCACCGAGGTTCGGCGTCTCTCCGAACAGCGCGGCAACAGCACGCGTCTGGGCGGCAGTTCGACCAACCTGCTGGAACGCGAGCGTGCCGATCAAGGCGGCTACGCACTGCCCGGCAGGCAATCGACGCCGCGCACGGTGCCGTCCCGCCAAACCATGCCGCAACGTCGCTATGAAGCGCCGACAGCCCCGCGCAGTTACGAACGCGGCAGCGCGCTGCCCGAACGTGGCTTCGGGCAGATGCGTGAGGCACCTCGCCAGTACGCGCCTGAGCGGGAATCGGTCAATCGCTATCCAACGGCACCGCGCACCCTGACGCCGGCTCCCGTCAATCGCAGCTACTCGACCGACAACCCGCGCTACCAAGCCCCAGCGTCCAGCTATCAGGCGCCCGTCCGTCAGTCGATGCCGCGAAGCGAGCCGGCGTACCAACGCAGTGAGCCCACGTTCCAACGCAGTGAGCCCTCGCGCGAATCGAGCCGGTCCTATTCCTCCAGCAACTCGTCCGATGACGGGTCCAGCAGTGATCGCTCGGAAGTGCGGCGCGTGCGTTCCGGGCGCGAACATTGAATTGATCCACGTGGTGGCGATCCGCAATCCTGGATCGCCACAGACTTATGTGAAAGCAGTCACAACCTGACGTAAACAACGGTGGTTTACGTCTTGCAAGCGCATGGGGCGGGGGGGCATCATGCAGCCACGTGACGCATCACGTCGGTTTTCGACGGTGACTGCAGCTTTCAACACCGAGTTCATCGGCTGTTCGGCGCCCGGCAATGATCCACCCGGATTCCCCCTGTTCCAAATGGATCGTCGGGCGCCGACTTTTCCCACCTCGCCTTCGTCGCCGCGCGTCATGCGCGCCGAAGGCGGATGCGTGGCATCTCTGCGGTGGAAATGCCTGAATATGTGCCGGGATCAGTAAACTGATTCCGGCGGCATCCCCGTCTCGCGCTGGCCGATCCCTGTCCAACTCGGCCAGCACCGTGGAATCTTCAAGTCGCGCCAAACGCTGCGCCCTGAACCTTCCACCGTGCCTGCCGACACGGGTGCAGGCTTTCCATTGCAGGAATCGTTCCAACTGCCCAAACGCGGCAGTATTGTCATCCAAGGTCATGAATTGACATGAAATATCCAGAGACATTTGACGTCATCGTCGTCGGTGGCGGGCACGCCGGCACCGAAGCCGCCTTGGCGTCTGCGCGCGCAGGCGCGCGCACCCTGTTGCTCAGCCACAACGTCGAAACCATCGGCCAAATGAGCTGCAACCCGGCCATCGGCGGCATTGGCAAGGGCCATCTGGTCAAGGAAATCGATGCCCTCGGCGGCATCATGGCGCAGGCCGCCGATCGCTCCGGTATCCAGTGGCGCACGCTCAATGCCTCCAAGGGTCCGGCCGTGCGCGCCACGCGCTGCCAGTCCGATCGCGTCCTGTACAAGGCTGCGATCCGGCATGCGGTCGAGCATCAGGTCGGACTGACGATGTTCCAGCAGCCGGTCGACGATCTGGTGCTGGAAGGCAATCGCGTCATCGGGGTCATCACCCAGATGGGCCTGCGCTTTGATGCGCCCTGCGTGGTGCTGACCGTCGGAACCTTTCTGGCCGGCAAGATCCACATCGGCCAGACCAACTACGGCGGCGGCCGTGCCGGTGATGCGCCTGCTATGTCGCTGGCTGCACGTTTGCGCGAAATGAGCCTCGGAACGGCGCGACTCAAGACCGGCACGCCACCGCGCATCGACGGCCGCAGCATCGATTGGTCGGTGGTGGAGGTACAGCCCGGTGACGAACCACGCCCCATCTTTTCCTATCTGGGCAGCCACGCCGATCAGCCCGCACAAGTGAGTTGCGGCATCACCCGTACCAGCGAACGCACCCACGAAATCATTCGTGGCGCGCTGGATCGTTCGCCGCTCTACACCGGCGCAATTCAGGCCGGCGGACCGCGTTATTGCCCGTCGATCGAAGACAAGGTGGTGCGGTTTGCGGAAAAAGATTCCCACCAGATCTTCATCGAACCCGAAGGTCTCACCACCACCGAAATCTATCCCAACGGCATCTCCACCTCGCTGCCGTTCGATGTGCAAATGGAGCTGGTGCGCAGCATCCGCGGCTTCGAGCACGCGCACATCACCCGTCCGGGTTATGCCATCGAGTACGATTATTTCGATCCACGTGGGCTCAAGACCTCGCTCGAAACCCGCGCCATCACGGGCCTGTACTTCGCCGGCCAGATCAATGGAACGACCGGCTATGAAGAAGCGGCCGCGCAAGGCCTGATTGCCGGCCTCAATGCCGCACGCGCGGCACGCGGACTGGCCGCGTGGTGCCCGCAGCGTCATGAAGCTTACATTGGCGTGCTGATCGACGACCTCACCACCAACGGCGTCCTTGAGCCTTATCGCATGTTCACCTCGCGCGCCGAGTACCGCCTGCACCTGCGCGAGGACAACGCCGACCTGCGCCTGACCGAGCGTGGACGCGAGCTGGGCCTGGTCGACGAACATCGATGGACTGCCTTCAGCCGCAAACGTGAGGCCATCGAGCGCGAGCAGGCGCGTCTCCATGCCCTGCGTCTGATTCCAGGCAAGCCATCGACTCAGGACATCGAACGCGAGCTCGGAATCAGCATCAGCCGCGACGTTTCGGCGCTCGAACTCCTGCGCCGGCCGGAGCTGGACTACGCCCGCTTGACGTCACGCGTGCAACTCGGGCCGGCCGTGGACGATGCCAAGATTGCCGAGCAGGTCGAGATCCAGGCCAAGTACGGCGGCTATCTGGAGCGCCAGCAACAGGACATTGATCGCCAGCAACGCAACGAAGGCACGGTGATTCCGGCCGAATTCTCCTTTAGCCAAGTGCCAGGGCTTTCCAACGAAGTGCGTGCACGCCTCGATGCCAGCCGCCCTGAAACCATTGGTCAGGCGATGCGCATTTCCGGCGTCACTCCCGCTGCCATCTCACTGCTTCTGGTCCATCTCAAGCGTCACCGCGCCCAGCCCGCTGCCGACAGCGCCTGAGGCGGAACTAGCCCGCGATGGGCGTGCTGGCGGGGGCCAGGCACAGCGCCGCCAGCACGATGGCCGCTTGCACCAGACCAAGGCGATAGGCGCGCAGGTCGCGTTCCGGCTCGCGTCGACGTGCCTGCCATAACGCCCAAAGCGCCAAGGCAAGCGCACAGCCCAGGCCGATGTAATAGCTCGCGTCCCACTGCGCACGCGCACCCAGCATCACCAAGGCCCAGTAGCCGCATCCCAGGATCAACAGCTGCGCCACGATGGCGGTCTCGCCCAACAGGATCGCCATGGACTTGCGTTGCTCTTTTTCGTCGGTCTTGCGCGTCACCATGGCTTTCCACAACACGCTGGCAGTCACCCACAGCATGGCCGCCAGCCACAGCAACCAGGCCTCGGCCGAAGGCGCCTTATCGGTGATCGCCACAAAGCCCACCAGCACTCCCGAACTCATCACGGCGGCGACATACACCTGCGCGAGATAGCTGTGCCGGCGCACCCACGGCGTCAACACGGCCAACACCAGCGCCATCAACGCCCATTGCACGGCCAGCACACTGCACACAGCCACAAGCACCAATGCCGATGCCATCAGCGCCGTGACATGCATCCACGCGCCGCTGCGGCTGATCCCATGTGCAAGTGCCATCTCGCGATCGACCAAAGCGCAGGACGCAAAGCGCACGGCCATATGCACTGCCGCACAAGCCACGACCAGCGCCAACCAGAGCCAGGCATTGGAAAGCGCCCGACTGGCCAGGATCGCGCCCCACGCCGTTGGCCACAGCAGGAGCAAACTCGCTTCCGGTTGCTCGTGTCCGAGCACGCGTGCCAGCGGCTTCAACCCCGTAGCCAGACGCGCGGCCAGACCCCGCGCTGTCGGTACAACAGCAACAGAACGCGGACGATCCGATGTGGGAGGCGGCATGGGCGTGCAAGTCCTGCGGACGCGAAGCGGCAGGGCTGGAATTATCCACCCTCGAACCCGATATGGTAGCGGCAGCGGTCACAGGCCGTGCCTTTCGGCGTCCTGATCCCTGTCATCCCTCACGCCACAAGGACCGCACCATGAGCACCGCAGGACAAGGCAGTACCGGCAATGTCATCGCCGCACTCTGCAGCCTCTTCATCCCAGGCTTGGGCCAACTCATCCAGGGTCGCCTGTTGTCGGCCATGTTCTGGTTCGTGTTCGCCTGCATCGGCTTCGCCATTACCTGGGTGTTCACCCTCTCGCTGTTGCCATTCGGATGGTTCGTGGTGAGCCTCTTTTCGTGCCTGAACGCCGCGCTGTATCGACGCTGATCCGACAGCTCGACCTGTGAGCCGGTCACACAGCCACGATCCGTGGCAAAATGAGCGACTTGCTTGCACGCGCCTGTAGCTCAGCCGGATAGAGTAGTGGCTTCCGAAGCCATTACTCATCCCCCCATCAGGGTTCCGGAAGCGTCACACGGCCGATATTCGAAGGAAGGCCGGAAAACGCAGTAAACTATTGATTCGAGCGCCTGTAGCTCAGCCGGATAGAGTAGCGGCTTCCGAAGCCGTCGGTCGGGGGTTCGAATCCCTCCAGGCGCGCCATCCCCCTGTGACGAATCTGTGCCTAGATTGCGACGAACCTAACGGTTCCGGTGTAGTCCCACCGAGTAATAGCGTTGTGCCGCTGTCGGGGTCTCACCGTAACGAGAGACGTATTCGAGATCGCGCTATGCACTGCTACTTGGTCGAATCAGGCGAACGAGCACAAGAGCTATTCGGCGGCGATACCATCTCGAACCACCGCTTCCCAAAGGTCCTCAAACCTGACGCTCGTGCCGCCGATCTTTAGGGTCACTGGCATGGGACGTGTTTCGGCGACAGCGTCCATCTCGAGTCCAATTACCTCGTGCATCCTGCGAAAGACCATGTCTGCAGCGCCTATTTCATGGCGAACACGAACAAACTGGGGCCAGTTGCACACTGCTAGGTTTTCGCACTCCGTGCGTTTCCCAAACCCTTGCATTCTTGCAACCGAATACGAAATACCGAACAAGTAAACACTTGAAATGACCTCGCCTCGGCTCTTCTTGAGTTTTAGCGATTGAGCCAAGATTTCAGGGCCTACGGAAGTCATCCACTCTTCGACTTTTTTGGCCCAGAAATCCATTTCACCCACAAAATTGCTAGCCCTGCTTCGAAGCTGCCTGACATCATTTGTGTGGAAGTCCTGCCATTTGAACTGAAATAGCGCCAACTCGCCCGTAGTGCGATCAAAAATGGCCGCATCAATGTCCGTTGCAATTACACCGCCTAGACGGACTTTGATCGCCCCCTCAATTCTGACGTACCTGTTTCCTTGGAAGAGCGCATACGTGATCTCCCTCATCCAGTTCTCGCGCGGGGCGATAATTTGGTTTATCGAGGTTGGTTCTCGCCACTTCTGAAAAGCCAGAATTGCAGGAAATGGGTTTCTATAGATGCTGGAAACTGGCCTGAGGACATACCCATTCTCAAGGTCGTAAAGCAAAGGCGAAAACGGGGTTGTATGAGCAACCAAATGCGTTGAATCACTCGCGACCATTGAAACCACAGAAAGCGCCTTGTCGACCACATCCGTGGCCATCCCTGTTAGGTCGACGATGCTGGTTAGAAGCTCTGTTCGTGGCTCCCAAATCGTTAGGCTTTGAGGTATCGATATTTCTTTGTGGTCGCCCATTGCCAGTCTTGCAAATCTTACGTGCTTTGCATGCAGGGAAACCAAGATGATAACGACGGAGGTTATGTCGGAGCCCGAAACTCCACCTAGAGCAATGCTTGGATGAAATCCAGCTTCCTCCTGCCAGTCAAATACAATTTTCGCTGCCTGAGCCAGAAAATGATCATCCACGTCTGGATGAGCTCCATACCCCATCATGACTCCATGGCCAGAATTCCATGGGTGAATCAATGGGCGCATTAATTCATCGACATTCGGGCAAAGATATTTTTCGAGCTGCTTGTATTTTTGGAGTGAAACGAACCTCCCCAAACGGTTCCTGATCCTTTCCTGATCCTCAGGATCAAAGGCTGTCCAGCCACTTGGAGGATTGACTCTCCAGCTTTCGAGCAGTCGGTCAAGCCTATCGAACTCCAGCTGGTCTATGCCTTGAAACTTCGCATGGTCGCTACGTTTGACGACAATCTCTCCATCTTCGTCATGCGCATGCAAGAACCGCTGACGAATCATCTCGGCCGAGCGCAGTGCCAAGCTTGAACGGCCAAAGCTATGGAGCAGACTCGTCGCAAAGAAGCGAGTCTGCTGCGTGCTCTCAATCAATGGGAAGCCAGACAAATGTGCTATCGAAGCTGGCAGTCTCGCGGCCGCAACACCCCAGCCCCACTGCAAGAGCTGGAAATCCTGCTCACTCAGGCGATGGCCTTCTGGAAGTAGGAACTGAAAAACAGACCAGTAGTCGAGAACCCTTGTGGCTTCTGTGAATAGGACAAAGCGATCAATAGGGCTCTCTGGAATCTTTGAAAGAGCAAACTCCAACTCACTCTTCGCGAGATGGTTGAACACTTCTGCTTCCAAAGTCGCCATGGACGGCCTTCATAGTTGCTGTATCTAGCGGCGGAGTTGGGCTGCTGAATCCGCCTCACAACATTTCTGGAATCGAGGAGCTTGGCAGCGATAGTTTGATTTCTTGAATTGAGGTCCAGCACTCCTCCTTCTTTGCCCATTCTGAAATCATCCGACCGTTGGCGGACGCATGGAGAGCCTGATTCACTTCTACCGCCCACATCCGAATCTGACTCTTGAAGGCATCGGAAACGTCCTGTTGCTCCCAAACCTTGTCGAGATCGACCTTGCCCGTATATGCGCGTGAAATCATCGAGACAACGTAGATCGCAACGTTGCCCTGAAATGCTGGAAACATGGGACGCACAAGCGAATGGACACGCTTGAACAAGATGACCTTGGCGATCATGCGCTTGTAGCCTTGGACGTCTGGAATTGCGGATAGACCCTGCTCCTCCTTGTCCCGAATCTCATCCATGAAGCGCGCGAAGTTCTTCTGTCCTCCCAAACTCGCGAGGTCCGGTCGACCATCCCAAGCATTTAGGAATTTGGCAAGGTCAGTCTTGGTCAGACGGCGAGCAGGCGGTACCACGGCCGTCTTCAGGTTACGGTACTTGGCCGGCGTCGACCCCTCCCGTGCCAGCATGGTCGTGTAGCTTCCCGCGGCTCGCTCGTAGAACCAGCGCCCGACACCATCTGGGCAATAAACCCTGTTGGACAGCTTCTCCAGCTCCACATGGAAGGGAGAATTTGCCGACAAGTCAGATTGCTTCACTGTGTTCTGGCTGTTGGCGCATCGTGAGATGTCCGAGATCATCGCCTCTTCCGCCGCAGGGTCGTCGGTCTTCAAGACAACCACCTTGGCAGGCACACGGACCTTCCCAAGGTCGATTTCGGGATACTTCTTCTTGGTGAAATAGATCGAGGCGGTAGTCTGACCGCCGTTGACGATCTGCATACCCTTGAGCCATGCGATTCCTGGGCCGCCCTGCTTGGTCTGCCCCAGTCTTGCCTCGTCTGCGACGATGACGATGCCGTTGTTGTAGGCAACGAACTTCTCTGGGTCCGAACGAAGCGTCGCCTGGATCCCCTTGTTGACCTTTCCGGTGGCACTTAGAAACGAGCGGACATTGGCCTCAAGAAGGCGGGCACCGTACTTTTCATAGAGGAATCTAAGGACATCGCCCGGAAAGACGGTCATCGCATAGTCGTAGGTACTCGGATTCCCTTCGATATAGACACAAGGCAATGGTCCGCCAGCAACATCGTCGAAGTTCACAACAAGCTCGTCCCGCGGCTTGCCTTCCGACCAGTGGCGATGAAGCCGTTCGATGTCCATCACTTCCAGCCTGACGGTCTTGCCGTTGATCTCCCGAGACTTGAAGTTCTTGGCTTTGACTTGGCCATCAGTCAGGACATAGATCCTGATTTCGTCCAAGCCTGCATAACCCTTTTCAATGTGCACGGCCAGCTCATGGGCGTCGTTCGAAGGGTCCATGGTTGACGCAAGTTTCCCTTGTGCCGATAGCGACAAGAACCGCAGGCACTGCTCGGCTGCTTTCTGGGTTATCGAATCCGGCACCGACTGCAGCGTATCCGCGCTCATATAGATGCTGACAAACAGATCGAGTCTGTCGTCATCTTCGGAAACCGAATAGCCGCTCAGCTTGATGTTCGCATTACCAACCTTGGTGTCGTAGTGGCAGACCTGCGGCTCATAAGTCATCCCCACATCTTCCATGTGGTGCATGACGATTTCGGAGAATACGAGCTCGGGATACGGATAAGGCGTTCCGGATATGCTCATCCGCTCCGCAATCTCATCATTCACTTCGGCGCGGGTTTGAACAAGAAATTCGATCAGTTCCACGCGGCATTCACTCCAAGACTTTCCATGATTTCCTCACACCTCGTCGCCACTTCGGGGATGACACCAAGGTCCATCGCGTATTTGACGCGCTGCACAGCCACAGGGACATTCGATCTAGTCAATCGAGGCGAATCATCACCAATCAATCTATAGCCAAGATGGGCCTGGACGAATCTACGCGTGTACTGCTCCCGAATGGCTTCGATGTAGCCCGCCGACAAGAGCTTGCTCCACAGTAACGTCGCTACCCCCGTCGCTTCCTGGACAGCCGCCGCCAGTTCGTCACAAAGCTCCGGCAATGTCTGCCCACTTGTCGTTTGGGCAAGGCGCACCGCACCTACATAGAGAGGGCGTCGTAAGCTGTCATCCAGTTGGTCGAGATTTGCAATTTCGGCAACGAACCCCACTGGAGAAACCGTCGACTTGACTTCAATTGCTCCCGTCCCGATCAAGAAGTCGTGCAGCCCATCGTCTGGCCCTTCCCAGGAATCAACGGCATCCGATGCGTTCATGCCGCATCCCAAGATGTCTTTCAGTACAAGCAATTCTCCAAATAGGCCAACTTCCTCTTCCGCCGACAGCACGCCTGTGCGGTCCCGCTTCATGAACTCCTGCCATGCACGAATGCGGGCCATCAAGGCGGAGTAGATGCGGCTTGGCTCCTCGTCGCCCGCTTGAGCAAGCAGCGCCACCAGATCTGCGGCCATCAGTGAAAAAAGCCCCAGTTGCCCACCAGTGTTGCGAGCGAGTGCGAACCATGTCCTCCCAGTAGCCGCATCAATGGTTTCGGTCCGAGTAAGGCTGAATCCCTGCCCCCTGGGCAGCTGGACATCCCGTGCGACCGGAGAGCCTTCGATGCCAATCAGTAGCGATTCCTCATTGCCTGGTGCTCGCCGCCCTGCGTGGACGGTGCAGTTCAATTTCCGGACAAGCTCGATAGCTCTCCAGCCTTGACCGCTTTCCGCTCCGAGAGCACGCCACGCTGCGGTCAGCTGATCCTGCTCATTCTGAAGCGCCATACTCAAGCTCCCAGGCGACATTGTTGATCTTGTAGTCGATCTTCACATTTGATTTGCTTCCCGGGAAACTGACGCCGAAAGCCACAATGCCAGGCGTCCCGCCTTCGAAGCCGAGCCCGGCACCTTCCGGGTCCAGCACATAGATGACCAGAAGCCCTTCGTCAGGCCGTGGTAGTACTCCAGGTGCTCCAAGGCCCCTGACTCTTCTGATGGCAGGTCCACCGGGCATCTCAGGCTGACCGACCTTCCCGCTTTTTGCCCATGCTTCTGCAGTCAACTCAAGCGCCGCATTCCACTGGGCTTCGTCCAGACCAATCGATTCGTCCTTGGGGTCCAACAGCACTCCGATCGCGTATCGATCATCGAATTCGGAATCGCCTGTTCGCTTGGCCATGTTCACCGATACCCCCGGCGCAAGCTCAGATGGCCTTCCAGTGCGAACTCCCAACAGAGCAACCTTCCATTTTGTCAGCTCCCCGGAGCCGGCCATCGTCCGTATGAAGTCCGACAAGGCGGCACTGTTGACACGATGAGCGGCTTCATTGGTCTTGTATCCCTGCAGGAAATCGACAATGTGCGAATGCGACACATCCCTCCACAGATGGCCAGTCCACTGATGGCTGGTTGCACCGAATCTGCGCTCGAAAGCCTCTCCCGCCGATGGACCTAGTGCTCCGAAAAGCCTTGAAGCTGCATCGAAATTCTTTTGGATCTCGGACTTCCGACGCGGCAGCGATACCGTTTGCATCAACTGACCACTGAACGATAGCTGCAAGGTGCGGGCACTCCGCATCTTTATCTGCGATGTAACCAGAAGCTCGGGGTGGGACTGGACCTTCAGCCCATATTCCCTCGGCGTCGCACCAGAATTCGCCATCAGGTCAAATTCCTCGCGCAACTCCGTGGCCGCATCCGAAACATGTCGGAACCAGCGGACGAGATCTGAAGACGTGTAGAGACGGCTGAGGTCAAGATAGCCAGGCCGATAGCCGAACCACCGGCCCATTTGCATCAGCGTGTCGTACATCCTGGACGCACGGAGGAAATAGCTTGTGCATAGTCCTTCAAGCGTCAGGCCGCGGGCGAGCTTGTCTCCACCGATGGCAATAACCTTCAGTCCTTTAGCTTTGCTTTCCTCGTAGTCCAGGACGTCCTTTGCGGTGCCGTTGATCATTCGAACATCGATGTCATGCAATACATCTGGCAGAACGCTGGCGATGTCCTTCCATTCCGCGTCTTCATTCGGAACATTGCCGACTCCTGCCAAGCGAATTTGCTGCGTCGCAGGCAGGAAGTCGGCCTCCCATAGCTCCCGAAGCTGTTCGATGATTGCCTCGTGGCCAATCTGGCGACTTATCCTTTGCCGCACGTCCTGCAGGTATTCGGCGACCTGCTGATGGACGGCTGCCTGGACCGAGTTGAACCTGGTCACATGAATAAGCATCGAGCTGTGCTCGCTTCCTTGGCCGCGCAGTTCCCTTGCGCTGCATGCAAGCAGAAAGGAGTTCAGCGCAGCTTTCAGACTTGGCGGAAGCGCATCGGAGCTCGAATACATTGGAACATGGACGGGCTTGTGCTTAACGGGCATCCAACCCGACTTTCCATCCTCGGACATGTAGTCCGCCACTTCCTTGATGAGAGGGAGCTGACCTTCCCTGCCATTCGGCCCAGGACGCCCGAACACTGTCCCAGGACCCACATAGTTTGACGGTGCGGCGAGATTCTGGATGAAAGCGGCGGGGAAGAGATCCGGCCCCTCCGATCTGGTCGTACCACGTTCGTGAATGAAGATGTTCGCGAACGGCGTGGCCGTGTATCCGACATACGCTGCTCTTGAGAACGAATGGAGTATTCGACGGATCAAGCGGTTGATCGTCGTGGGCTGATGCTCGTCGTCAGGGTTTCCATCTGCATCGACGACGGTTTCACCCGTGTCCACGGATGCGTTGTCCGCCTCATCGTCGATGATTAGTAGTGGGAGCTTGGTCACTCGCTTCTCTACACGCGGCAGTTTCAGCTTATCGTCTTCCGCGGCGGAAGAACTATCCAAAGTAATCGGCATGTCGGCTACATGGTTCTGGATCCATTTCAACAACTGGACTAGAACTGACTTGTTCTTCTTGACGACAAATAGCCAAGGCCTTTGCTCTGGAGAGATTGCAAGTTGCGTGGCAGCACGACCACCAAAATCGCCATTGTTGGCCCGCGTCGTTGCGCAGTTCGGATTGATCGATTGGTCCGTGTCGATGAGCCCTACGCCTATGCGGCGCTGAACATTTGTGGCGCCATTGGTCTCGTATCCAAGAAACCCCTCCTCGAGACGAATCTGTGTCTGAGACCGAAGATTGTTGTGCAGGCCAGCCAGCACGATGATGACCTTGTACTGGGCATCCGCCGCCTTGCAAACAAGGCCGGTGTAGTTTGCAGTCTTGCCCGACTGAACATGGCCTACGACCAATCCACGACGGTCCCACGTGCCAGGACGCATTGGGTCTTCGAGCATGCCCAAGATCTTGTCTGTGGACTTGTCCAAAGCGTCCACTGCCTTCCAAGACAACTTCTTCTCTTGGAGTTCCCTATAGCGCTGCCAGTACCGCCAATCCTGCTTTCTCGCTGCATCAAGCCAAGGCTCGTGACCCGACGAATCCACGAGCGAGGTGTCTTCGCCAATCCAGACGCTGAATCGGCGTATCAGCTCGTCCGTCACAGCCTCACGATCAAGCGCTTCCGCCCATTTCGCGTGCATCCGCAAAACCAGATCGATCTTTTCTGCGATCAATGCCGGACTGATGACGGACTTGTCCTCTTCGTCGAGGAGAAGCTCTTGAACAATCTTGACTACGCGGCTTGAATTCGAATCGTTCATTGTGCTCCCTGTGTTGCACAGTCAGTTAGCGGCGACATTGTCGGGGAGGCCCATTACCAAGTCGGGATGCAAGTCGAAGGGCTCCGTCGCCAACAGCTGCCGACGCGCCACCGCCGGCGCCATACCTTTACGGAGGACAAGATTCCGATACAGGACGTTCAACACTTCCATGACCGACGAATCCGGTTCCGTGGTAAAGCCCCCCTTGGGCTGCTCACCAGTCTCAGCGGTGTCCAGCCAGATCCGCTGCACCGGAATGGTTTCCTCGAGCACACGGAGCAACACTTCTGCTCTTTTTGCTATGTCCCCACCCTCTTCCAAGAGGGACCGAACCACTGGATGCGAACGATCCACTCGATACCGGCGACCGGAAGCCAGATTCTCCGAAACCCATACCGGCGCCACTTGCTCGCCCCGCACAAAGGATGTGTTCGTTTGGGCGCGGTGAAGAAACACCCTGCGCGCCCTGTCCCGAACGTCTTCGGCCAGCCTTGTTAGCTGTTCACGGATCCGTACGGGTGGGTGCGCAGTAGATTTCCGTATGTCGATCTTCCAGTCGGAATCGGAGCTATTCGGGATATCAACGCGAATACGTGCCAGCCGGTGGGATTCGTCTTTCGACCACGATCTGCCGCGACCCAAGCCAAGCCAGCTACCCGCAACCAGCAACCGTCGACCTCGGTAGATATACAGTCCTTGCTGGGATGACCAACCCTCGGGGCCTCCGGCGTCCTCATATTCCTTTTCACTCAGCCTGTCCTTGTGGGGAAGCACAAACGCTTGAGCAAAGACGCGCCAGTCGGATGCGCCGATTGGGACTTCTGGTGACCGCCAAGTTGCCGAATGCCATGACAGAAAGGGATCCCATGCCCTGACTCTCTGTCCATTGATGCGAAGATCGATTGAAGGTCCGCTGCGATCAAGAAATCTATGGAACACCATGGACAGGTGACGCTCTACCCGGTCTATGAGATCCAGGAAATCTCGCTCGCTGAAGCCTACAGATACGATTCTGTCGAGAACTTCCCATAAAACCATGGTTCCATGTTCAAGCCCTCCTAGGGGATGAAGCTTTACATCTGAACCTTCGTGAGGCCCTTCCAGCAGGTACCAACCACCTTCGTCATCGTTCGCCAAGAAGTCTAGATCCCAACGCAGACAGCTCACCTCACCATTCTTGCGGCTCGCTACCGTAAGCCGGCGGCATTGCGAAAAAGAAGCCGTCTTCAAGCCCATGCCAAACCGGCCAAGATCCGCTGGATCCCGGGCTCGAAGTGGATTCATTTCGGCCAATCTCATGGCCCTATCCAGCTCGGGGTCGGACATTCCCCGGCCGTCATCGCAAATCGTCACCCAGCTGTCGCTTCCTGCCCAGTGGAATGTGATCTCAACCGTTGTGGCACCCGCTGAGATGCTGTTGTCAATCAGATCGGCGAGCGCCGTCTCTGTCGTATAGCCGAGTCCTCTCAATGCTTCGATCGTGCCGTCGGCTCGTGGTGGAGCACTCCTGGTCTTGAGCATGCTCATGTCTCTTCATCCTCATCGTCGGCCCAAAACGCACGTAGCTGGCGAGCGTATGAGGGATTGCGAAGCTTCACGAGTGCCTTGTTTTCGATCTGCCTGATTCTCTCGCGTGTCAAATCAAACACCTGACCCACCTCTTCGAGCGTCATTTGTTGGCCATCGATCAGGCCAAAACGATGGCTGATCACGGCCGCCATCTTTTCAGGCAATATAGAGACACACTCCCGCACGACCTCTATGAGGTTCTGTGCGGTTGCATACTCTTCGGGCCCCATCATCTCGTCTTGAACCGCTTCAACCGCCTCACGGATCGCTTCTGATTCGTCGCTGTTATCTGGTTCTCGAACTATGCCCAAGACCTTGCCAACTTCCGCTATCGGCATGGCGGATTTCCTTGCAAGGATGTCCAAAGGCAACTCAGAGGCGGTATCAAGCCCCATACTTCGCGCTACGGCATCCAGCTTGGCTACCTTTTCCAGCATGTGTACTGGAACCCGAATGGTTCTGGCCTTGTCCGCAACCGCGCGCGTGACTGCCTGTCGAATCCACCACGTCGCGTAGGTGGAGAATTTTGTTCCTCGGGAATAGTCGAATTTCTCGACAGAACGTAGGAGCCCAAGATTTCCTTCTTGGATGAGATCCATTCTGGACAGGGCTGACCAACTGTATTTCTTTGCGATGGAAACGACGAGCCGCAGATTGGCTTCGACCATTTCTGTTTTGAGTACGTCGAGTTTTGCAATCGCAGCCGCCAGTGGCGGGCATTCGTTGCCTAAACTCGCCAATCTGGAGTGGACCCATCGGATGCCAGCGATAGTGAGCTTGAGATCCAGAACCGCTCCGACAAGACGGTTGTCTCCGTGACCACGATCGGAAGCAGCACTTCTTCGCCAACTAATTTGCTGAACTTCGTCGAGGAGTGCATTGAATTTCTGTGCATCGGCATTCGCTCCATCTTCCAAGCCATCGTCCTGATCAATGGGTGTCGCTGCCAGTGGCGCTGCGCCATCGCTAGCCCCTTCTTCTTCCTGATCCTGCTCGCCAATCCGGCTGACCGTGTCCACCTGCAACCGACCCGAGAGCAGCTCCTCCCGAATAGTCAAGAGAACGTCTGTTGCTGATTCGCTATTCGCGATCGCGCGGCACGCATCTCCGACAGACAGCTCGATCAGCTTTCCAATGCGCTGTTCTCCCTCTCGGTCGAGCAATTCGGACCGCCCCAACGCCTTGCTCAAGTGGAACGCCGGATCGTTTCCACGAGAGGCCAGCTCAAGCAGATATGCCTCCGCGTCAGCAAGGAGCACTTCATCGGATTCCGACAGCTCTACAACTTCGGTTTCCGTCATCCACTCCGAATCGTCATCGGAGATGACAAATCCAAATTCACTAACTACTTGCTCGAGTCGTGCAGCAAGTTCCCCGTTATATGACCCTTCCATTTCATGTGCGAGTTCGCGTAAGCGGGAAATCCTCACGCAACCGTAATCGCGACCATCCGCCAGAATGCCCGCAAGGCGATTCCTTCCATCCCCATCGAACAGAATGCGTCTTGCCCTGAGATCCTGGACGTCCGGCAGATCAATTTCGAGATCCGACCAGTCTTCATCGGTATCGAAGATGCGATGCGCGACCAATTCCATTTCAACCTCGGAAATGGCAATTCGGAGGGTCGTGTCGTCTTCAGGTGCGCTGACTTCCTCTTCTTCCTCCCACACCCACTCCACGTCGCCCGTAGGGTCCGCGCTCGTTGTTTCGGGGGACGGTCCGGATGGAAGATCTGGGGCGTTGCACCCCATCAAATACTCGGCCACTTCAATATGGCCAGCAACCTTCGCGATTCTTATCGCATCAATCCCGTCTTCGTCCGTGCTCTTTGGATCTGCTCCGTATTCCAAGAGAAGGCGACACAGCTTCAAATTGCCCTTCGTCGCAGCGAGCATCAATGGCGATCGTCCACGCTGATCGCGCGCCTCCGCACTGCCGCCGTTTTCTAGATATGCTCGCACCAATTCCGCGTTGCCTTGCGAAATGGCAAGACGCAGAAGCGGCTTGAGCGGTGGGTGGTTCGTGCTTCCGTCCATCTTGGAAACTACAAAGCATTGATATCTTGGAGGTGCTTAGGTCCTTCATCCATCTGGTTATCCCCCTGGAATTCGCCTTACTTTCTAATGATCGACCAGACCACTTGTGCAATTTCACGCGCCAGCATTGGCGGAACGGCATTTCCGACCTGGATGTATTGCTGGGTCCGGTTTCCCATAAACAGATAGTCGTCCGGGAAGGTCTGCAAACGTGCGGCCTCACGAACGGAGAGGCTGCGACATTGCTTGGGGTCCCAATGAATGAAGGCGTGACCATCCTTGGAAAGATGGCTAGTCACGGTATTTGAAGGTCGGTCCTGCCTCTGTACTCGAAAGCGATCGGCAAATGCGCCGGAGTCCCAATTCTTGTGATCTGGGGCCAGCCGCTTCGGGAATTCCTCACTAGACGGGGAGCGCTTATGCTCCTTGGCGAAGGCCGCGCAGAACATGTAGCGACCCAGATCCGACTGCATGTGGCCCCGGGTTTCATGGTTTAGAACCACCGTTTGGTCGAAACTCCGCAGTTTCTCCGTAAAGCAGTTCGTCCCTTCGCTGTATTTGAAGGAGCTGCGCGGCAACCCGTGGGATGGCTTCAGTTTCTTGAGACGCCCAGAGACATTCGGCATGCTCGAACCAAGAACCTTTAGCACCCAATCCCGCTCGGACTCCATAGCCCATTTCCACAGCTCCGGATCGTCCTGCTGTCGACTCAATCCACTCCGAAGTTTCGGCAGGCCTGCCAACGCTTTTTCGATCGAGATCTCGCTGTCAGATACAGGTAGCCCCGGCACCGTAGCGACGCCCGGATGCATCAGATCCTCGCGGATCCCCATGATGATCACCCGATGCCTTGCTTGTGGAATGCCGTGGTTTTCGCAACGAATGATGAAGGCGGCAGGGTTGTTTGCTACCAGTTCGGTGGTCCGCTTCTGCGTTTCATCCAAGTGAATGGGCAGAAGCACGTAACGTTTGTCCTTCTTGCCCGGCCTTGAGGACCCAGACAACGCCGCGGATGGGTCGGCCAGATCCCGCATGATGGCCGCGAACATTTCATTGTTTCCGACTTTCGATGTCAGGATGCCCTTGACGTTCTCCATGATGAAGACGGCAGGCGAATACTCCGCAAGGATGTCGAGATATTGCTTGTAGAGGAAATGCTTTGTTGTGCCCTTGCTTCTGAAGCCCTTCACTTTCTTCTGCCGGGAACGCCCCACAAGCGAGTAGGCCTGACATGGGGGGCCGCCGATCAGGATCATTTCTTCGAACTCGTCCTTCACCTCGTCGATCCGATCAAAAAGGGCACGATTGTCCTTTTCCACACCCAGCGTCAGGTTCAAGGCCTCTTCTTCGGCCTGCTTCCAGAGCACCTTCCATTTCCCCTCACCAAAGTGGGCGGAGGGCGGCAGCGCTTCACCCTTGGCTACCTTTTCAAGATAGGCGAAGTACTCTTGAGGTACGCCCTCTTCCTGCCGAACCAGCAGCCGATAGAAAGCGCGCAGACGCAAGGTTGAGTGAGCAGATGCTTCCATCTCGGCAGAAACGGCAAGTTCGAACGGATGCATGCCCGAACCGGGGGCGGTTTCAAAGCTGCTGAACCCCTCGCCCAGCCCGCCGGGGCCTGCGAAGATGTCGATTACACCGATGGTGCTGCGTTTGTGTTTGCGTGCTGCGGACAAGATCTGGACTCTGACGATATGGTTGACGTGATGAGCGCTGACAAGCGCTCCGCATTGATGTCACGAATCCGGGGCAGGGACACCGGCCCGGAATTGCGAGTGCGGAAACAACTTTGGCGCGCAGGTTTCAGGTATCGACTGCATGCCAAGGGGCTGCCAGGCAAACCCGACCTGGTTTTGCCGAAATGGAAAGCGGTTGTGTTTGTGCATGGCTGTTTCTGGCATCGCCACGCTGGCTGCCCCTACTTCCGCCTTCCCAAAACCCGCCCCGATTTCTGGAACGAAAAGCTGCGGCGCAACCAGGAACGCGACGAGACAGCAATTGCCGCCCTGATCGATTCCGGCTGGCGCGTTGCGGTCGTGTGGGAATGTGCTGTCCGCAGCAACCCTGACGCCGTTGGCTGCAAGCTCGCCACGTGGGTCGGGCAAGGCAAAGGAAGCATCCAAGTAGAAGGATCCGATCAGGCGGTTCGAAGCCGCCAGATCCATCCTCTCCGCATCTGAGCAGATGCTGACCCCAAGACTCATGTCCGCCCCCTGTCAGCGTCCACCCGTGCGGCCAAGACCCTAGGACCTGCGCGTCTCACTGGGCGATATCCGGGTGCTCCGGCGACTCGCCGGAAACATGCTCGACCAGATCCTCGATCCGGCATCCGAAGTAGGCACACAGCTTGTCGAGCACGTCCGTCTGGACGTTGGCCCCGTGCTGGTTGGCCAGCTTCGAAAGCGTCATCCGATTCAAGCCGGTGGCTGCGGCGATCTCCTGCAGCTGGATTCGCTTCCGCTCCCGGAACTCCAGATCAGCAATTCGCTCACGCAGCTTGAATCTTAACATTAGATGAATACCGATAATTAAAACAATCAGATGATCTTGCTTTTCATCATTCGATAGCTAATATCGCCATCACGTGATTAATTTGACTATCACGCGATAGCGGATATCTGCATAGGAGAATGCTGATGAGCGCCACGTACCTTACCACCGAACAGCTGTCGGAACGCATCCATTACGACGTCCGGACGATCCGCGACCGCCTCAAGGACAGCGTGTTGTTCGAGGGAGTCCACTACATCCGTCCCTTCGGCGGCAGGAAGCTGCTCTTCCTCTGGGAGGCGATCGAGAAGGACATCCATGCTGCCTCGGCGGCGCACGCCCCGCTGATCCCCATGGCCAATGGCGGGGTGGCCCATGGCTAAGGTCCGCGTCCGCCCCGAGACGGGCAACCTCTACCTCGACTTCAGTTACCGCGGCGTCCGTTGCCGGGAACAGACTTCGCTGCAGGACACGCCCCAGAACCGGAAGATGCTCGAGGGACTGGCGACCCGCATCAAGCGCGACCTCGCCAAGGGGCAGTTCCAATACCGCACATATTTCCCCGACAGCGCCCGCGCCGCCGCATTCGATGTGCCGGCTGTAGCCCTGGCCCAGACTGCGCCCGCCCAAAACCAGCCGCCGGGGGTACAGATGACGTTCCGCGAAGCATCCGAGGTCTGGTTCGCCGAGAACAAGCCGCAGTGGCGGCATACCAATGCGGCGACGACCCAGGCCATCCTGGACAAGCGCCTGCTCCCGGTTTTCGGAGACAAGCCGGTGGATGCGATCAGCCGCGCCGACTTGCTTGAGTTCCGTGCGCAAACGATTGGTTCGTCGAATCGAAAGGGGCAGGAATCGCTGTCCGCCTCCCGGGCGAACCACATCATGGGCGTGGCACGGATGGTGTTGACCGACGCGTCCGACAAGCTGGGCTTCGTATCGCCCTATCGCAACATCAAGCCGATTCGCACGAAGAAGGCCGACATCGAGCCGTTCACCTTGGACGAGGTGGAGCGGATGCTTGCCACCGTCCGCGCCGATTACCAGCCCTACCTCACCTTGCGCTTCTTCACCGGTCTGCGTTCGGGAGAGGCGAATGCCCTTGAATGGAAGCACATCGACTTAGACAACGACGTGATCCGCGTCAGGCAGGTCTTGGTGCGCAATGAGCTGGTGGAAACGAAGACCGATGGCTCGACGCGCGACGTGCCCATGATTCCCTCGGTGCGCCAAGCATTGCTCGAGCAACGCAAGATTTCGCCGGAGGACAGTCAATGGGTGTTCGTGTCGCCTGAAGGCGGCCCGATCAACCTCGTCAACTTCACCAACCGTGTCTGGCACCCTTTGTTGCGCCACCTCGGCTTGCGCTCCCGACGTCCCTACCAGACGCGCCATACGGCGGCGACCCTGATGTTGGCGGCCGGCGAGAACCCGGAATGGGTCGCGCGCGTCCTCGGCCACTCATCGACCGAGATGCTCTTCCGCGTCTATTCCCGGTATGTCCCCAACCTGACTCGCAACGATGGACGTGCATTCACTGGGCTTGTGACCGGCGGCTCGACCGCCGTGGATACCAAGTCGCTCGCGGCTCTCAGCCGCACCCAACTGGAAGCGCTGGTTCGCCAGCTTGAGCAGAAGTCCAACGTCAAGGAGAACACCGATGCGCACTAACGCGACCAACACATTGACGCCGCGCGCGATGTTCCAGACCGGCGTGATTCTTTCCGCGACCACCGCGCGCGGCCATGACCTCCCGCGTACCGTTCGCATCGGGCAGGAAGAGCGCGTTTTCGAGGCGCTGGCATTCAATGCGCCGTGGCTCGACTTGGCGTTGGAAGGCCCGCTCACCCCGTGGACGCTGCAGTTGGCCCATGCCGACGAAGGCACGCGGTTGCCGATTCTCCTTGGGCTCGAAGAGGATCCGTTCTCGGACGGACTGACGCACCTCCCGAATGACATCTGTCCGGTTGCGGGTGTCATCCTGCGGACCAAGGCCCTCATTGCAAGCATCAAGACCGCGCCGCTGCACGCCTTCGTAAGGAATGTGTTCCAGCGCCGCGACGTACTCGACACGTTCTGGATCATGCCGGCATCCGGGCGGGATCACCACAGTTATCCCGGCGGTTTGGCCGTCCATTCGCAGGAAGTTGCCGACGATCTGTCGGTCCATCTCGGGTTGTCAGACCTTGAGTTGGACCTTGGCATTGCCGGGTCGCTCCTGCACGACATCGGCAAGGTCTGGAGTTACACCGACGACATGTTCCCCAATGCGGCTAGCCTAGCCATGGGTCATGAACTGGTGGGCTTGTGCAGGCTCGAGCCGGAGCTCGCCCGCTTGGAGCGGGCTTGGCCGGACGGCGCCTACGTCATGCGCTGCCTGCTCAGTGGCAATTCCCGGATGCGCGAAAACGGCTCCCATCCCAGTTCGTTGCTTCAACGCATCAAAGCCTGCGACCAGCGCAGCTGTGAGCGGGACCGTGTGGCGAGCGGATCGCGGCGAGCCTCGCGTCCCGTGTGGACGCCGCGCGCTTGGGACGATCGCCCATCCGATGAATTCCAAGCCTGACGATTGGCGTCGCAGTCCGGGAGATTCCATCAGGGAACTCTTGGTTCTCCAAGCACACAGCGGAGGCCCGCATGCACTACAAGCTTATTTCGCTCCTTCCCCTCCAGCTCGCACGCGTCGTTGGCTTGGTCCGCGCCATCGAGATCGTCGAGCTCGACGATCGCAGCCAACCCGGCTGGGTGCTACTAGCGCGGGGCAGGGGGTTCACTCGCATCCTCCGCGACGATCCACTCCCGCTTCCAGGCGTCATGCGCCCCCTCGGTTGGAACATGCCTCGGCCCTTGCGCTTCCACTCCTTGGCCATCGCACGGAATTACGGCGAATGCATGGGCCTGTTGCCGCGCCAGAAGAAGTGGCCAGTGAAAACAGCTCCGGAGGAAACCCCATGAATGCCAGCGTCATCGCGCACGCGTGTAGTGAGGTTCTCCAGCCCATCCGGGAAACCCGGTTGCCGCGCGCTCGCCTTCAGCAAATAGCGAGAGCATTGGGATTACCGGCAACCGGCACCTCGGGGCGGATCGCACGCTACGTCCAGATTGCGACCTCCGATCCACGAGCATGGAGCCGCGGGGACTTCGACATGATCCTGCCGCACTTGTCCATCCACCAAGACGTCCATGGCAACGGCAACGTAAAAAGCATCCTGCACGAAGGTCTGCTTCGAGGCATGGTTGACCCGGCCGTGGGCCTTGAGCCGGACGGCAGGCAGTGGACATGGGCACGTGGCTACTTGGGGACAGACGTCTATGTCTTCGTCACCGAGAAGCTGAAGTACCTTGGCAAAGGGAACCCTCGTCTCGCCGCGGGGAACATTCCCGTGTTCCATGTCAAGCCAGCAAAGCATGGATCCTTATGGACTGCGATCAGCGAAGGTGCGGTCACCCGTACTGCCTGACTGTAATCGGATACGCGCTCAGCCAGTTGCTGGAACTCATTCGGACTCGTTCAACTCTTGGCTGGATCGAAAGTGGGATCGTGCCCACGCCCTTACTTCTTTGTGAGGAATCAAACGTCCCGCAGCCACATCTGCAAGCCCAGCCGATATCCGCCGATGCTTCTCTTCATCCGACAGCTCTGGCAGATGTGCGATCAGGTCAGAAATCGATTGGTTCATGTCCAAGATCATTCCCCAAGGCTTCGGAGCTACGAACTACCGCTGGACGGAGGACTCCTTTCGGTGCGGCCGTGTGCAAGCAGCTGCGTTAGCTCTAGGCTCGCCTACACCGACAGCGCAGTTGCGACGAGCCCGGGGTTGCTGACCGGCCACGGTACCCCGGCCACGACCGTGCCCTCGAGCGGCCGAGCCAGATGCAGCGCGGTGTACTCCACTCGCGCTCCGCCGTGACACAGCCGCAGCAATTCGCCGATCACCAGCGCCCCCGCTGCCGCGCCGGTGAAAGGCGTGGCGATGCTCCGCCCCGCTAGGCGCAGCGCGCCGCAGCGATCGCCGCTGTCGGCGAGCAGCTGCTGGTAGGCCACCTGGTTGAAGGAGCCGGGATTCGCATTGACGGTCGCGGTCGCCGAGTCCGGCCAGCAATCCAGCGCCGGCCGCGAGGCCGGAAACGTGTGCACGGTGATGCCGAGGTAATCCCCGGGGCCGCGTCCGAGGCCGGCTTCGATCACCCGGGAAAAGCCCACCTGCTCGACCAGTCGCCGCGCCGCCGGATTGTCCACGCCCATCAGCGCCACAGCCGCCTCGTCGCTGGCCACGGTGAAGTCGGCGGCGAAGCGCCGTTCGACCAGAGTAGTGCGAAAGCCGCGGTGCTCGACCCAGTCTGCCACCATCCGCGTCTTGCGGCGCCCCACATCGATCTCACGGCTGAGCAAGGACGTGCTCTTGTTCGCGAGCGAAACGCGATCGAAATCCTGCAATACCAGCTCGCACGGGTCGGCGCCGTAGGGCAGCAGGCCCAAGGTCCACAGGTAGGCCTGACCCAAGTTACCAACGCCCACCAGCCAAGCCGATTGCGGCAGCACCGTCAGCGCCGGACCTGGCGCGGCCGCCGTCCACGACACCGTCGGATCCCACAACGACCAGCCGATGCGGCGATGGCAGGCCAGCGGCTGCGTGCCGCGGAAGAACTGAAAGATCTCGCTCACCGCCATCGCGCCGGCGAGCACCGCCGCGGCCGCGCAGTTGCCCTGCTCGGCCAGTGGCTCGTCGTCCAGCGGCAGCACCGCGGCGGTCCAGCCGTCGAAACTGGCGCGCACGCCGAAGCCCTCGGCTTGCGCCCGTCCGATCACTAGGCAAGGCACTTGGGGATCCCGCGCGCTTGCGCGCGTCGCGCCGAAGGCTTCCAGGGTTGCGGCAAGGCCTGCGGGCGCCGGCGCATCCGGATGCCCCCGCCAGCGTGCGCGCAACGGTTGCTCGGGGCCCAGGTAGCTGACGCCGCCCAGCAGGCACGGCAACGCGGTGGCGGCGGCCGTGAGCAAGGCGGCCTGCGCCATCTCGCCTAGGTCAGCACCAAAGACCAGCTGCACGCGATAGCGCGCAAAGATCGCCAGCGCCTCGACCTCCGAGGCCGCCTCGCCGGTGTCCAGCACCATCTTGAGCACGCGGCTCAAGCGCTCGCCCAAGTCCTCCATCGACTCACTCATGGTCATTCTCCAGCACCAAGTACCGGTTGCCACACCCGCCCAAGGCCTGCCATTGGTGGTCGCCCTCGTAGACGTACACACCCACTGACCAGCGGCGGATTCGCGGTCGCGCGAAATTGGGCAAGATGATCGCGATGTGGCCGCGCGTGGCGATCAGCGGGTTCTGCCGATCGATGCGGCTTTGTCGGGCGCTGTACGGGTGCACGTGCACATCGCCCACCACCTGCACGCCGCGCTCGCGCACGATCGCCCACAGGCGACGAAACGCCGCCGCAGGCAAGTCCACGACGCCGCGGGCGTGCACTTCCGGGTGCAGGTCATCGAAGTACAGCACGTCGGTGACGCGGCGACCGTGCTCGGTTATCTGCCCGAGCAGGAAGGCGCCCGATTCGTGGGTCTCGCCGCCAGTGCGTGCGTGCAGCTGCGCGACCAGGCCGTCCCACAATCGACGTGGCATCCGAAGTTCACTGGGCGCGGGCATAGTCAGGCGACCCCAGCAGGTCGGACACGACCCGCACGTAACGGTGGATGCCCACAGCCGGATCCCACAGCATGGACGGATGCTGCTGGCGCCAAGCCTCGTGACCCTGGATCGCGATACGATCGCAAGGGATGTACAGCGCGCTGGCGTTCCAGTTCGGGTTGAAGGCGGCGTTGATCCGCTCGTGGCCGCGCGGCCACCGCGCCGGGGACAAGGTGGCGTTGCACTCGCCATCCCACGGCTGGGCCGTGGGTGCGTTGCGCGGGTAGTTGGTCAGCTCGAAGCGCAGCAGCAGCCGGCTGCCGTCGCCGGCACGCACCCAGATCAGCGCGTGCGGCCACGCAATCGAGTCCAGCCCCCAACGGCCCGAGAACGAGCCGTTGAGGAAAGCCCCGGAGTTGACGTCGGCCTCGAAGGCCTGTTGGTCCAAGGACGTCATTTCAGCCCTCCACTCGCTTGAAGGGCACCAGGTCGAAGGCCACCGCGCACTGCGTGCCATCGGTCAGCGTGCCGATTTGGGCGTCGGAATCGGGGCGCTCGTCGCCACCTTCGAGCTCGAGCACGTGCTCGGCCGCGTCGCGCGGCGACATCTCGAAGGCATTGTGCGTGGCCCACTGATGCACGTGGCCCACGCGCGTCACCGGCGGGAAGTCGCGCGACTTCGTCACCCCGTTGAAGGTGACGTTGACGCTGACGCGCTGGCAGCGACCTTGGTGCAAGCGCACCAGCGCCGGCCCGCCTTCGCCCTTGCCCGATACCAGCGCCTGCACTGGCGTCTTCAACTCCACCGGGCCGTCGTGATCCTCGGCGTGGAGGATGTCCTGCCCGACGTGGGTAACGCCCAGTTCCTTGAGCACCTCGCCCACCGTCTGCTGACCCTCAGCGTCGCCAACCAGCACCTGCGCAGCGCCCTCGCGCTGCAATACGATCTTGATGTTTTTCACGCTTCACCACCTTCTGTGTCATTCGTCGTTGGGGAATTCCAACGCCGTCACACAGCTAGTCGCGTAGCACGAGAAAAAACCGGAAGGTGATTTTGAAAGCGGCGAAGAAACTTGGCCAGGCGCGCCCGAATCAGAGAGCCACCGCGACCGGCGGGATCGCCGGACACAAGAAGAAAAACGGGCAACGCGGGCATTGGTCGCCGATGTTCGGTGGGAATTCGCCGGCGGCGATGGCATTGGCGATGGTGCGCACCTCGGCCACGGTGGCATCGAGCTGCTTGCCGGTGATCTCCAGATCGACGGTGTCGCCGGAGGTCAGATAATGCATCTGCAAACGCGCACCTTTTCCGTAGAGCTGTTGGCCGGCCAGCAGGCGCAAGGTCTCAGGCAGCTCCACCTTCACCTTCTTGGGGCGGCGACCGGTCTTGTAGCGGCGCACCAAGCCACCGTTGCCTGGCTCGGTCTGGTCGAGCTCCACGCGCACGCGCACGCCGCCCAGGTCCATTTCCACTGGCTGGGAGGTCGCCCCAGGCGCGCGCAGATGTTCTTGCGCCTTGGTGAGTAACCGCACGGCGAAGTCTTTGTAGACTGGCGAGAACGGATGAGCCCCCGGTCCCTGGGTCGCCCACACCTGCTCGAGCTGGGGCCAGTACTCCTCCAGCGGAACGTCGCGCGTTTGCCGCTGCTGCAGCACCCACGACAACACCGCGTAGACCGAGCGGTGGAAGCGCGCATATCCGTCATCGTCCCCGCTGGCGTGCAAGCCTAGGCTCCGGGAATAGGCGTACTTGCGTGGGCACCGTTCGTACTGTTCCAGCTCGCGTGCCTCGTGGATCGACGGCTCGAGCTTGAGCTCCGGGCGAGCGGGCAGCTCGTCGGCGATCGGCAAGGGCGCGCACTGAGGGGCGTCGGTGCGCGCGACCTGCCCCACGATGGACGGCAGGAACTTGGATTCGGAGGCATTGCGGGCGCCCAGCCGCTGGGATCGCGACAGATGTAGATGGTCGCGTGCGCGCGAGAGCGCCACGTAAAACAGGCTTTCTTCCTCGAAACGGTCGCTGACATCCTCGGCGCGCAACATGCCGGTCGGAGGCGGGCACGGGACGTAGCGACCGGATTGCGGAAAGTGGGTGGTGGCCAGGTATGGCAGGTACACCACTGGAAATTCCAGGCCCTTGCTGGCGTGGACCGTCATCAGCCGCACCGCATCGATCGAGGCGGCGGCCGCTGGCAACTCGCGAAGCGCTCGTTCCTCACCGAATTGCTCCAGCCGGCGGATCCACCGCAGCAGGTTCTTCTTGGAGTTGCCCTTGCGCGGGTCGAAATGTTCGGCGGCGAACTGCAACAACTGGAAGACCGCCAGACGGCGCTGCTGGGCGGCGCTACCGTCTCCCTCCAAGAGCGCATCGACCAAGGCGCGGCGCTCGAACAGCACGTGATGGAGCACCTGCGGGACGGTCGATTCGAAGGATACGCCGGCCAAGTCATCGCGCAGGCGTTCTAGGGCCGTACGCCCGGCCGGCGAGCACGCGGCGACGACTGCGGGGTCGGACAACGCCGCCAGCGGCATGCGCTGGGTCGCGTGCGCATGCTGCAAGAACGTGCGCACGTCCTCTAGGGGCATGCCGTAGGCGCCGGTGGCCGCCAGCCGCAACAAGGCGCCGCGGCTGGGTTCGGCGACGAAGGAAATCAGCGCCAGCAAATCGCGCACTTCCGCCCGCTCGAAGATGTCGCCCAGATACATCGACGGCACGCCCAACGCCTGCAAACGCATGGCGATGCGTTCGGCATGGGTGTGCGTTCGCACGATGATGGCTTGGTCGCGGTAGCCCACGCCTTGCTGGCGATGGGCCTCGATCGCCTGTGCGATGGCGCTGACTTCCGAATCCAAGTCCGGTGCGATCAGCAACTGGGGGCGATGGCCGTCCCCGCGATCGGCTTTAAGCTGCGTGGCCGCGCGCCAGACCGCATCGTCCAAGCTACGGGCAAAGGTCGTGTAGGTATCGATGATGCGTTGCCCGGAGCGGTAGTTGCACTCCAGCGGCAACACCTTGGCCCCTGGGTATTCGCTCGTGAACAGGCGCATGTTGCCAGGCGATGCACCGCGGAACCGGTAGATCGCTTGGCGCACATCACCCACCACCCACAAGCGCTCTCCGTCGCCCGCAATCAGCTTGAGCAGGCGCGAGCTGGCGCGGTTGACGTCTTGATACTCGTCCACGAGCACGTGGGTGAATTGGTCACGGACCGCGGCCAGCACCTCGGGGTGATCTTCCAGCAGACGGATGGCGCGCCAGATCAGGTCGCCAAAATCCACCGCCCCCGCTTCTTCGAGCATCGACTCGTAGCGAGCATAGATCCGGGCCACTTCGTCGGCCCGCTCGGCAGCCTCGCGTTCGGCATCGGTTTGCGCGCCTTGGGCCATTTGCGCCGCAAACGCAGCGTACTGCGCCGGCGTGCACAGCTCGTCCTTGGCGCGCGAGATCGCGCCCAGCACCGGCTGGATCTGGGCGAGCGGATCATTCAATCGCAGGTAGTAGTGCAGCTCTAGGCTCGGCAGCACCGCTTCCAGGCGCTCGAGCGCATCGGCTGGATCCACCACGCGCACCGGCTCGGGCAGTCCGGCTTGGACGGCATGCTTGCGCAGCAGTTCCAGGCCGAAGGCGTGGAAGGTCCCGGCCCACAGCTCGTTCGCGGCCGGGATCGTGCGTGCGATGCGCTCTTTGATCTCGCGCGCCGCCTTGTTGGAGAAGGTCAACGCTAGGATTGACCGCGGATCGGTGCCCGCCTCGAGCAGGTGCTCGATGCGTCCGATCAGCGTGCGCGTCTTGCCCGTGCCCGGGCCGGCTTCCACCAGCGCTGGCGTGCCCACGTGGTGGGCGGCGATGCGCTGCGACGGATCCAGCCCCGTGAGCGGTCTGTCCGGTGACGCAGGCTGCGGATCGGGCACCAGCAGTGCGTACTGCAACTGTTGGTAGACCAAGCCCGACGCGATTCCCAGTTCGCTGGCGATCTTCGAGGCCGGCCACTGCCGCTCGACGAACAGGTGTCGGGCCAGGTCCACCGGCAACAAGAATTCGCGCGCGAACACATTGGCATAGCGCTCGCGCATCTCCTGCGCGCTGTAGCCTTCCACGCGCCCGGTGCCCAAGGGCGTGGCCTGCTCGGGCCCTTCGGGGTCGACGTCGAAGCTCACCAGCACCGGATCGGCGGGCGATTCGATCACCCAATGACCGAACTCGTGGGCCTGGACGAAGACCTTCGCTTCCGGGTCCAGCGCATTGGAAAGGGTGATGCGCTGGCTGGTGCGTTGCAACGCGCCCATACCGCCCCCGAGCAAGGGGTAGTCGGCGGGCACGTGCAAGACGGTGAGTTCGGCATCACCCATAGCCGCCTTTAACAGCGCAGGGGCGGCCTGGCCGCAGCTTGTTTTTTCCTGCAGGCGCTGGCGCACCTGTTGCGCCTTTAGCCGAACCGAAGTAAACGCATCCACGGCAGGTACGCTTTAGACGGTCTCACGAAGCCATTGCTGCTTGGCTTCGTCCGACAGTGTGGAGTTCTCAACGGCTTGCTTGAACGTCCAGCATGTACGTGTGGGGGCTTTGGCCGCGGAGCGGGCCAGGACCACCCGATGGTTGCTTTGAAATAACCAGGCGCTGACGGCGTCCACGCCTTCGTTGAGCGCGGATGAAAAGGCGTTGAGCAGACGTTGAGGCACCGGCGGCAAGATCATGTGCTCTTCAAACAGCGCCAGGATCGACTCGTCGATCCCCAAACTCTTCGTCCACGCGGCTTGGGGGCCGCGCGCACGAAATGCTGCTTCCACGCGCTGGATCTGGGCATGAGTCGCGCCGGCCGACCGCACCGCCGCCGGCGCGGCCGCGACGTGATCTTGCTTTTGGCTCACGCGCTGCAGGTGGCTCATGGTGTGGCTGACCAGGTGGTCTTCCTCCTCCACGGCCAACGACTCGCTGCCAACCAGCACCGTCGCCGCCCACTCGAGGGCGAACGCGACGATCTCCTTCTCGAACTGCGGGTATTTTTCGATCCATTCGTCCACCAAGGCCTTGGACGGGCGGTCTGCCGCGGCGGCGAAGGCGCCGAGGACGTCGTCGAGAATATTTTTGTAGCTCATAGATCTTTCCTTTCACCAAGCGCTTCAGCGACCTTGCCGATCCACTCGCGGACGGTGCGATCGGAGACGCCCAGCTGCTGTGCAATTTGGGGTTGGGTTCGCTGCAGCACGCGCGAGAGCAAGAACGCTTCGACGGCCTTTTTAGGCAGATGAACCAAGCGGCGCTGGAGGGCTTCGAGCTCTTCATGAGCCAAGGCACGGGCTTGCGGCTCGAACTCCACATCCGGCGGATCGCAGTCAGGCTCGATCAGATTGCCTACGCTGTCATAATGCTGGTCGACCTTTTCCAGAGCCAGCTCGAGGCTGCGCGCCCAAGGGTGGTGCCGCGACCGCATGGCATCGATCGAACGACACACTAGGTACGAGGAGAAGCGGCGGATGCCGTACTCCAAGCCCGGATCGTTGCGCTCTACGCTCTTGAGCACGCTCTCGAAGATCAGCTGCTGGTGATCGAGCAGGTCGTCATCGGAGATGCCATACAACCGGCGCATGCGGCCGGCGATCATCGGGGTGGCGGCTTTGACCAAGGCCTCGAATGCGGCCCAGTACAGCTCTTGGTCTTTCGAGTCGTGGCCCGCACATACGCTGTACAGCAGCGTCTCGGCGCGCAGGTCCTTTTTTCGTGCCGCTTGCTTCAGGCGGGCCAGTCGCTCATCGCGGCTGAGCGCTTCGAGCGCGTCGATTTGGCTAGTCACTTCGGGGAGGCGGCCCGGGGGCTGCTTCCCCGGTTCGCTATCGGGTGGTTCTAGGTCGGCTTTCATGCGGCTATTTTCCTCCAGGCTTTCCGACCTCTTCGAATGCAAGACCGGATCATCCGATCTGGTGCCTTACGCGATCGCGGCAGGCCACGGGCCAGCGTCGAACGCTCAATGGGGTCGTTTCCCCACCAGTCGAAGCGTCGGCAAAAAAACCGGAAGTCCTGACCGGCGCCCCGAACCTGAACGAGCATACCTTCAGTCGAGCCCCTGGCGGAAAAACCGGAAGTCCCCCAAGCCCCGACGATCGGGTCATCTGATAGCCAATCGAGGCACCCTTCTAAAAGCCGGAAAAGCCCCCTGCCGTCCTAAGCGGCCGGGTCCGCCCCCCCCGACAACTATCTATTCGGACGACGACAGGATTACGAATCTGCTGACAGGAAATGCGCGCTTGAACATTCCGATGTCCGCTTCGGGTCGGTTCCCGTCACCAGCCTAAATCCCAAGTTCTTTCTCATAGACAGGCTTATCGAGGACGTAGGCATCATGATCCCAAGTTGCTACGCCGGAAATGTGCTGCTTCTGCCTCACGAGCTCGTACGCTTCTTCCAGCGTCAGGCGTGACACCAAGAACATGGAACCATTCCCTACCTCAAGTCGACTACCCCTTTCATCACCCCAGCCCATTCCAGTGATCTCGCCATCCACCTTTCTGGATTTCTTCTCGCGTGGAGGCAGTGCCGTAATTGCATCTTGGCTAGGCGCGGCCAGCTCAATCTCTTGCCCATCATCAAGAACGACGCTGACGACGTTATCGGAGCGCCTCATCTCCAAAGCTGCCTCAAGCACGTCAAGTGATGGCGAACTGACACCGCAAGCAGATGCACTGGTGGGATCTTCGCACCCTGCGTTCAACTCAAGCCGTTCAACGTCCTGGTCGAACTTCTCGAAGAGGGCGACGATCTCAGCGTCTTGATTGGTGAGGCCGGCCACACAGCACACGTCGACGATGTATGCGCCTTCCGTGACGCAGATTTTCCCGAAGCGGAAGTTTGCTTTAGTCGCTTCCGACATTGCGTCGACCAAGCCCTTGAAGGACGCCAGCAATTCTGGATCCTCGATGATTCGCCGGGTTCTACCCCGCTAACACGGACACTTCAGTGGGTTCTACCCCGTTTCCACGGACGGTTGGGTTAAGAGTCTAAAGGCCTGGTCCTTGGCATCCAGCCTTCGCTGGATGAGCGGATTGTGGAACCGCTCGATGTAGTCGAACACGTCGCTCCTGGCCTCGGCCAGCGTCAGGTAACGACGACGATGCACCCGTTCGCGCTTGAGCTTGCCGAAGAAGCCTTCGGCCGCTGCGTTATCCCCACAGTGACCGACGTCGCTCATGCTGCTGACGATGTGGTGGTCCTTCAGGAACTGTTGGTACTCGGCGCAGGTGAACTGCGCGCCCCGATCGGAGTGCAGGATCACCGGGCTGCGATCCGACCGCTGCCAGCTCGCCATCATCACCGCCTTCAGTACAAGATGTCGATCCTGCACCGGTGCCATCGACCAGCCGACGACTTTGCCCGAGTACAGGTCCAACACCGCGCACAGGTACAGCCAGCCTTCGCCGGTGCGGATGTAAGTGATATCCACTACCCATTTGGTGTTGGGTTCCAATGCGGCAAAGTCGCGCGCCAGGTGATTGCGGACATGGGCCGGGCGTACGCCTGAACGCTTATGTCGCCAGCGCCGCTTCTGCGGCACGCCCGACAGGTCGGCGCCCGCCATCAACCGGGCGACCCGGTTGAGACTGGCGGTCTCGCCTTCATAGCCCAGCACTTCGTGCATGCGCGGGGCGCCCATCACGCCGTCGCTGGCGGCATGGTGCTCGCGGATCTTCCCGAGCAACCTCGCGTTGTCCTGCGCGCGTGCGCCGGGTGAGCGCGTCGCCCAACCATGGAAGCCGCTGGGCGAGACCTTCAGGCAACGGCACATGAGCCGAACCGGGTACTGGTCGCGGTGGCGTCGGATCGCCTCGTACCTCAAGGCGATTCCTTGGCGAAGAACGCCGCCGCATCGCGCAAAAAATCCCGCTCCTTCTTCACCCGCGCCAGTTCCAGCTTGAGTGCCAGCAACTCCTGGTCGCGGGCGACGCCGTTGCCAGGGAAGGCCTTCTTGCCGACCACCTCCAGCTCGCGTCGCCATCGATGGAGCTGGTTGGCCCGAATGCCCAGGTCACGGGCAATCTGCGACACGCTTGCGCCCGGCAACCGGGTCAGACCGACCGCCTCGCGCTTGAACTCCTCGCTATAACGCTTTCTCTGCTGCATGACACTCCTCCTGCCCCATCATGAGGCTTAACTGAAGTGTCCGTGTTAGCGGGGTAGAACCCCTTTGATCGGTTGGCGGACAAGGGCTGCTTCAATAGCGGCTACTCGACACGCATCGGCTTTGATTTTCGGAATGGGGATCCCGAGCCCGTCTACTGCTTGAGCGTCGGTGGGGTTCCGCAACCTGTTCGCACCACTTGCGGACCCTACCGAAACGGGTCGAAATGCAAGTTCTTCGCCATTCTTCAAGCTAAGAAAAACGGGAATGTCATTTCTGCTATCGATGGCGCCAAGATGCTACGCGAGGCAGTCATCAAGATCGTCAACGATTGAGAGATTTCTCGTCGGCTAGGCGCCCATGCCATGTAGAGCGCGCATCAGTATTTCTTCGACCTCGGCTAGCTGCCTTGCAGCAATTTTCTCCGCTGGCGATGTGCCGCCTTTATAGGACGCACAAATCCAATTCGCTGCAGCAGCAGCGTCGCTGAAAAGAAGAGAGATCTGGCGGCTCACCTCCGGGCAAGTCGACTGAAGTGCCTCCCATACAGCCGTGCAGGCATCTTCGTGCTTTATGCGGGCAGTATGCTCGTCGTTGATGGCGTCAAGCAATGTCTTCATGGTGGTTGCGTACTGACTTCGTGATCAATCGGGTGGTGTCAATGCACGTCATTACATCAGCAGATGATCAGGCCGTCAGATATTCACATGCCGTGATCTCATTGACTGCGACGTGATTCCGCGGGATCGGATTGATCTTGGTGTTCGCATACGTGACGAGTGCTAGCCGTATGATGGCTAGTAGTCCTGTTAACCGCATCTTCTGAGAGCGATGAGAATCGAAGCCGCAGTTGTCCAAGCCCTGGTCGAGCAGGCGAGCCGACTACAGCTTGTTGCCACTGCACCAGCGGACTGTCACCGGATCGACGTTGGTGTCGAATTGCAGGCCAATCGTGATCGACTGGCGCAGGGAATCGACGCACACCTGCAACCATGGTTCGTATTACTCGATGAGGGCATCCAGTTCTTCGTGCAGTTCGAGCGGTATCTGTATGAGGCACCGTTAAGCAGCAACCTAACGGGCTTCGCCGTCACGGTTTCCAAGTTGAAGCGCGATGTCATCTCAATCCGAGACCTCCTTGCAATCGGCCAAGACATGACGGCGCGCGTATTGGCGCGCACCTTCATCGAAGACATAGAGATCGCAATGGCCTTGGCATTGAGCTCCGAAACTTGCGAAGCATTTGCGTCAACGAATGACACGAACGAATTCTGGAACAAGCACATCGGGTACGGAAAGGTGTACGAAAAGGTTCGCCAGTATCTTCTCGCCTGTGGCATCGACGAAGGGCGCGCCAACCTGTTCGTCGATAGGCACCGCGAAGCCAAGAAGATGTTTTCCGAGAGCACGCACGGTGGACGTCAATCGTCGTTGATGAGCGCTTTCGCGCCGTCGTTGACGGACAAAGATGAGGTGCACTTCCTGTCACTAGGGGCGCTGACCCATGCCACGGCGCAGTTGTCACTCTTCATCGCACAGGAGGCGCATGCCTTTGCTGGTTCCATCGTCAAGGGAACGATGGTTGCTGAGCCACTGCACCTTTTCCGAAACTTCTCTGCAACGGGCCGTTACATGAATGCAGCGGGCTCTGCCTACGTTCTACAGGAGTTACTGCTGCGCTATGAAGCTGAACTGGAGAATCGGCTGACAGGGTTTGTTGGAATGGATGCTGCCCCCTGAGATTGCACATCGATGCGCGCGTCGCAGTCGCCTTAGAGCGGAATTTCCTGACCGTCCTGCACATGATAGAAGCACGGTTGGTTGGCCGCGTAGTAGACAACGCTTTCAGCAGAATACGTGCACCTGACGCGAATCCTTGTGACGAGGTTCCTAACGTTCGACAACCGCAACGGCACTGACGCGCGAACCTGCTGGCATGGCCCGTTATGGATGAAGTAAACGACATCGACCTTTGTTTCTTCCAGCAAATCGAGTTGGACGACGCCACCAACGACATTCGAACCCGAGACAATGCAATCCACATCCGCGGTCTTCAGTTCGGGTTCGGGAGTTTGAAGCAACAGTTCTGCGGGATCGAAGGCTGGCAAAGGCCCTGCCCCCCTAAAATTCAACGAGCAGTTCGCCCGGCCCGCCACATACAGGGCCTTGTTTAGGGCGAGCATCTTCGCGTCAGTTGGCAGTTCATGAATCGCTCGATTGTTCTTGGTGGCATCGGCACGCCGGCTCTGGCAGTGCGTGAGCGCCGTTGAGATGTCGCGCTCAAGGTCTCGGACCTGATCCGCGGTTGGAACACCGCCGCCTTTGGACGCAGCCCATGCCAGCTTGAAGCGACCGTTCTCAAAGACGATTTCGTCCTTGAGGACCAAGTCCTTGGTCGGAAGCTTTGCAATGGCGTCGGCCATTGCGAGAAGGGTAGTGAGATCGCTTCTGGAAGTTACGAAGCGATTGCCATCCAGAAGCACTGATTTGCTTGATCTGACGTACATGGATTCATCCTTGATGGTTAGCTAGGTTGCGTTTCCTGATTGCGATGTATAGCCATCCACCAATGTCTACGGAAGTGGACATCACGCGTTCTGAATCTGTTGAAGCAACCAGGCGGACAAAGCGGTCCAAAGAAACGCGGGCCAAGCCGAGTGGGCATGCTTTCGGTCGCCACAAAGCTGGTAGAAACTCATGTGGCCGTCAGGTGACTCTTGCCAAGGCAAACACCGGATCGGGCTGGTTCTTTCGATTTGCCCATCCCAATCGGCAGGCCTGGCGGTGATTCCCTTTCGCTCCCACATGCGCCAATCCGTCAGCCATTGGTCGAAAATCCACGCCATGCCCGCCCAGCAATGGGCGTTCATCCGGCAGGCATCCAAGGATTCACTCACATAAGCGCGAGGAGGCGGCAACAGTCCATACATCCCGGTGGCTGTTGCTCGACCAAGCATCACGCCCTTTCTGCGAAGGCCATCCATGGCGCATTCGACCGGCCTTATCAGGCTGGTCGGCCAACCCAGGATGCCCACGGCCGATGCAACGGATTGTCCGCTTGCAATGAGTTCAGTAAGACCTTCTACCTCAGGCAAGCATGGAGAAAATGTGCGGGTCGAGTCCCCAAGGGGAAAGTCGAACGTCGCCGAGGATGGGGAAGTCGCCCTGACTTCGTCAGGTCGAAGCCAAGATTTTCCTTGGTTCAACAGACGCGTCGCGGACCTTGGAACCATGCCGAGGATCCAACCGGCATATGAGGCTTGAGCCTCGCCAGCTTTCCCTAGTCGCTCGAGAAATACCAAGGGGTCGTGCAAGTAGTAGCCGAGCATTGTCGAAAGGCTTGCCTGCCCCATTTCCGCAAGCATGTCGCGCGCAGGCCATAAACCATTCGCTGCTTGAGGCAGGCGCTTGAATGCACTCAGGGCCCAAGTCTTGCGAGTGATATCGATCGCCGCCTGTGAAACGCCGGTCGCATGGCGGATGTCGGCATTGATCAGTCCAATCATGCTTGGCACGTCCATTGCGCCCATCAGCGAAGACGCTGGGGGAAACAGCTTGTCGCTTCCTTCATATCCCCCCGTGGCCAATTTCATGCGCACGAGTCTTTCTGTCGCTTCGGCCGCAATGGATGAGAAGTTTCCGCGCGGGCTCAAGGCCCGTCGGCTTGCCTCGGATTTAACGAAATCCTGTCCATTGGAACGCAGGTCGATGCGTGGCGACGTACCCTTGCCGTCTCGCCATGCCTTTATCTGGGGAACCCTGACCTCACGGTCCCGCATGGATGTCGAGAGGGCGATTGCAGTAATGGCCAGCACCCCAAGCGCTGCCTTTTGCTCTGTGGGTGATCCACTGACGGCACAAAAGGCCTGGCGCATGTGAGCCATGGAGATAACGGCCGCCTGCTCCGCGCTTGTCAGGAACCCGGTGACTTCGGGTGGACTCGGAACACTGAGCGCGGCAAGCAGTGGTTCCAATTCAACGGTTGGTAGATCGTACTCACGCGACATCACCTTCTGGAAATGATTTAGGTCGCGCGCAAGGCGAGCGCGATCTTGCTCTTCGCAAGCATCCAAAGCTCGAGCGTATGCGGCCTGCCAAACTTCGCGCTTCGACAAATCCTTCTGTTCCGGTAGTGCCGCGATAAGGGCGTTGCCGACGTTGTAAATCGCTCCCTGCACCGTGATTGGGCGGACGTCCTTCTTGTTCAAGCCCTCGCTCAGGTATGCGGCGGCATACAGCGCCACGATGTGAACCCCCGTGTGAGGCACGCCACCCGGTACCAGAAGACGGAGCGCAAGCATGGCTTCCTCTCGAAGCGTCTCGTCTGAGCCAGGAGTCCACTTATCGACCAGATTGGCGATGAGTTGCTTGATCGCTGAATAGTCCTGCTCCAGCTTTCCTTTCCGTGACTTTCTGACTCCGACCGCAATACTCTTCCGGGAAAGTGCGTGCACACCCGATGGCCAGACGAGGTGGTTTTCATGAAGGGCTACAACCCTAGAGATCGGCGCGAAAGCCGGAACGATCTTCTGCATCGCCACATCACGCATGACGCCAGGTGCCCGCAACGCGAGATACGTGCGCATCAAGGCTTCCAACTCATTCATGATCGATTGCGCATCGACATCGGGGCTCATGACTGGTGAAAGAACGAAGTGGATCTCAGACATGAGTTCACTTGCGTTGGGCTTCGTGGGACTTCCCCCTCGATGCCACGCACGGAGTGCCAAGGCTGCGGCTCCGTTGAAGGCGAGGCATCCCACGGGCTTGGCAGCAAATTCAACTGCCTGGGCGTGGTTTGGTTCGATAAGCAGGACACCTGTTTCCGCGAGATCGTGCAGGGATGCACCCGGCCTCATCAGTTCCAGGATCGTGCCTGTGTCCGGAACCCAACCTTCAAGAAGCACCACGAGGAAGGTTCTGGCAGCGGCAGACATTGAAGATCGCTTCGCGATTTCCAAGATGCTTGCTTGGTGATCCAGGCTGCGGTGCGCCTGTCCGACAAATGGACCAGGCTGGGTCGGGCGAAGTCTTACTACATGCTTCGGCAGCGGGCCGTTGATGAGCTTCTCTCGCCTGGCACCCTTTATCCATTCATGGATCAACTCGCGCGCAAGCATTTCGGGGCGTGAATCCGACGTCATGACGCGAAGCATCGCGGCATGTAGCTCGCGAGGCGCTGGAACAATCGATTTGGCTTCGTGCCAGACCAATCCGTCTTCCGTCGCTTCAAGCGCAACGCCGTTTGCGCGGAAGAACGCGTTGATTCCTGGAATGACCTCGCCAGCGAACGCTTGACGTGCTTTCTTGGCCGTCTCTTCCAGCCTTTTCAGACCTATATTGAATGCGAGTTGGTGGTCGGCGTATGCCTGACTCCAGTTCACTGCAGGCAGTAGGTTTGGACACGGATCCAGGGTGCTCTTGGGAAGTGGTGCCCAGCCACACTGCTTGAGCAGATCGTCCAACGCCTTTGAGATCCGCGCCATTGCTTCAATCGCGGACAGCACGGACAGCTCGGAAAAGGCACCTGCCCTCGTTCCGTGCCATCCCATCTGCGCGACACGGAGGGGCTCTGGAAGAAGGGTCGTCAGGCAGTCATTCGCCAGTTGCCTTATCCAGTTCACGATATCGTTTGCCGACGCTGGGAAATCCGCGAGGTGATCCTTCAAATCGATTGGATGGCAGTCCTCTGCAGACTCGACATGCAAGAACAGCGGAATCTCCCCAGAGATAACGCCAGCGGCATGGGTTGCCAGGGGTGTATTGGGATATTCGCGCGTGGCTTCGTTTAGTTCTGAGAGGTAGTCATCCAGTTCGCGAATCAATCTTTTTGGGAGCGCCGCCAGGCGATTGGCGTGGTCCAGAGCAACGGCCTTGTCAAAGACCGTCATCATCTTGTTGCTGGACGAGATATCCGCCAGCGTGATCCTCTCGATGCTCGTGTTCGTCCTTGAGCAGATGGCAAGAAGCACTCCGTTGCGGAGGTTCTTGGATCGCAGGTGAATTCGCTTGAAGCGTGGAAGCTGGTCACTCCATTCGTTGCGCAGACCACTGAAGAAGTGCTTGCAATCCTCCAGCTCTATGACGCGTTGCGATCCGATGTAGTGCGAGGGCATTTCACTGGCACGGGGGCGCGGCGGACTCCCGAACCATGGATGCGTGACTCTCGCAATCGCATGTGCGATGTAGGACGCGGGAATCCTGTCGTAATACAAGGGTGCCGTGTCCAGGCCGAGCGAGGTGCATAGCGCGTGCTGGGCCAATGAAACACCGTACCTGCCGTCGCGGATCAAACGGCTGGCCAGCGTAGTGAACCAACCTGACTGTGCCCTCGGGCCCTTTTGTTGCGCCACGCCGATCGGCACGTGGATGGCGCACTCGCCCGCGAGAATTTCGCCTGTCTGCGTTCGAAGAAGCGCTGCAAGAGGCTCCGGGATCGGCACATGCACGGTCCTTGGCTCAAACCCAGTCCCTGACTTTGCCCGAGGATCGAACTCGCTTCGGATTAGCCAGCCACCATCAAGCGTGATGATGCCCGGATAAGCAGGAACGGAGGCGAGGTTCGCCGGGTCCGCGTATCTGATCCGGTAGGCATGGTCGACGGTGATCCCGGTCGAAATCGACAACAACTGCGCCAGCGCATGCGGCCTTTTCGCTGATCCCGCTCTTGCCGCCACAAGCAGCTCTTCAACCACGGACTTCATCTCTGCATCCGTGTGAACGAGAAGCGATGCTGATGCGTATCGCGACAGCGCCGTGATGCGTGTCAGCTCCGTCGCGAGAAGCTTCTTCTTTAGGTTTGGAGGCAGGTCGCATTCGTAACGCGTCGACTCGGGAAGGAGCCAGAGCGCTTCATTTGGATTTTCTTCCTGATGAATGGCCTCTTCGGCTTGCTCTGCATCAGCGGAGTCATCCTCCGCATCGGCGAATGCACGCCACGCCATCAGAAAGCGGGGTCGCAATGCACGGATAGCGTGTTTAACGTAACCCGCGAAATCTACGTTCTGTTCAACCCAGTCGAAGAGTTGCCAAACCGAGAAATGTCGCGTCGCAACGCTGCCTTTGGGCTGCGCCGCAAGACGCTCGAGCAGAATGCGCAGGCCTGCTACCGCTGACCTGAACGGGTTTGATCCCAGAAGCTCGGGGCACGAGATCGCGAGGTCGACCAGTGCCAAGAACAGTTTGCACCTGGCCTCCTTGCCATCCGCGTCTATGAAGTCATTCCGATGGATCTCTGCGCTTAGCGCGAGCACCGGGACATCTTGGTACTGGCCCCGAACATGCATCTGGCGGCTACGGCATCGGGCTGCGCGCTGATCCAGTTCGCCAATGCCCGCTGCGTCAATCAGTCGTGCAAGGTTCGGAAACTCACTTGTGCTGCTTGTGTCCAGCGCGTGCCGAATGGCCGACGCAATGATGTCGCGCTGGCCCTCACGTGGTGAATCGCCGTCTCCAGCGAGCAAACCGAGTAACGCCGCGACAGTCGGAAGTCGCGCGCGCGCGCCATCCGGTTTGTTAGCGGATTGGTCGAAGCCTACGTTCGGAGCGCTCGCGGGAACCTGCGGTTCAAATTCTTGGTCGTCCATTGATCAGTACACTGCCGATCAGGCTTGCGTGCCGGAAGTGGACAACCGCGATTAGTTGAATTTCGTAGAAATACAAATCCTATTGCGTATTTTGCGAATACAGCGTATAAGCTGTATTTCTGGAATACAAATCGAGGGTTGTATTCATGCGCCCGTACGTCGTCCATGCTGCCGAGCAATTACCCGCCTTGCTGAAGGCCTTCAGGAAGCAGGCGGGTCTTACCCAAGGCGAGGCAGCGCTTCGCCTTGGCGTCACCCAGCAGACGCTCTCCGCGCTGGAGCGCAACGCAGAGAAAGTCAGCGCCGAACGGCTGCTGCACCTGCTGGGCATCCTGGGCGTTGAGATGGTCCTGCAGGAAAAGCCAGCTTCACCGGACCGTGAAAGCGGATCCGCTGGGGAGACGTCCCAATGGTGACGGCCTCCAAGGCAACGACATCGCGCCGGCGGACGCTGGGCCTGTGGATGAACGGAGCGTTCGTCGGTACATGGCGATTGAGCTCGGGCGGCGAGGACATCCTCGAGTACGACCAGAACTGGAAAACCGCGCCGCAAGGCCGGCCGCTGTCACTTTCGCTGCCTTTTACCCCGGGAACGGCCCCACATCGCGGCGGGGTGGTGCGCGCCTACTTCGACAACCTCTTGCCGGACAGCCAGGACATCCGAGCCAGGGCGGCCAGTCGCTTCCACGCCAAGTCCACGAACGCCTTCGACCTGCTGACCCAGATCGGGCGGGACTGCGTGGGGGCATTGCAAATCCTGCCTGACGGCGCCGTGCCCGGTGACGTAGGCATCGTTGACGCGACACCGCTGGACGAACAGGAAGTGGCCGCGATCCTGCGGGGCACCGTCGCGCCGGGCGCCTTGGCCGGTGCCGCGACCCAAGACGACGACGATTTCCGGATCTCGATTGCCGGGGCGCAGGAAAAGACTGCCCTGTTGAACCTCGATGGCCAGTGGTGCCGGCCACATGGGGCGACGCCAACCACCCACATCCTCAAGCTGCCCATGGGTGTGGTCGGGAACATGAAGCTCGACCTGAGCCACTCGATAGAGAACGAATGGCTTTGCGCGCGCATCCTGGCGGCCTACGGACTGCCGGTTGCCAACTGCGAACCCCTGCAGTTCGAGGACATGAAAGTGCTGTCGGTCGAGCGCTTCGACCGCACCTGGCTGGATGGCCAGCAAGGCCGGTGGCTGGCAAGGCTGCCACAGGAAGATTTCTGCCAGGCCACCGGCACGCCGGCAACCCGGAAGTACGAAGCGGATGGCGGCCCGGGGATTGACCGGATCATGGGCCTGCTGGCGACGTCCGCATCGGCGCAGCAGGATCGGCGCACCTTCTTCCTGGCCCAACTCCTGTTCTGGATGCTCCGCGCACCCGATGGCCACGCCAAGAATTTCAGCCTGTTCATTCTGCCAACGGGCGCCTATGCGCTCACCCCGCTGTATGACGTGATGTCGGCTTGGCCGGTCATTGGGGATGCACCCAACAAGTTGTCAGCACACAAGGTCAAGATGGCCATGGCGATCCGGACCACCAATGCGCACTGGAAGATGAAGGACATCCTGCCCCGGCACTGGGTCGCAATCGGTAGGAAGTACGGCGTGCTGGCCGATGATGGGCGGACAGTGGAAACGCTGATCGAGGAAATCGTCGAGCGGACCTCCGGCGTGATCGCCAGCATCGAATCGTCGCTGCCCGAAGGATTTCCGGCATCCGTGAGTGATGCGATCCTGCGTGGTCTAGAATGCAGCGCAAGGCGGTTGGTGGCGGATGAGTAGGCCTTCAACCGGGCAATGGATTACAGGCTATTAGTCATCTGGAATCAGTTGCTTGTGACAAAACGGCACCGGGATGACCGCTGTCTGAGTCGATGTTGAGTGATGTTGTTGGGGTGGCCGCGGTTTAATCGAATCAAAGGCTTATGCACGAACGGCACCAAACAGCACCGATTGGCAACAACTGAAATCTGATATCACAGCGTTTAGAGAGCGGCTTCCGAAGCCATTGGTCGGGGGTTCGAATCCCTCCAGGCGCGCCATCTTGCAGATGGCTTCCTTGCGTGATTCCCGGCCCTCGCGCGTAACGCTCGGGCGCTCGACGTCACCGCGAAGCTGCGCTTCGCACGCGGTGACGCTCGCCCCTCCAGGCGCGCCATCTTGCAGATGGCTTCCTTGCGTGATTCCCGGCCCTCGCGCGTAACGCTCGGGCGCTCGCCCTGGGCTCGAAGCTGCGCTTCGCACGCGAGATCGATCAGCGACAACCGAACTCCAATACCGAATCGTCTCAAGAATTGCTTTCGAAATCCTTGTATCACTGCCCGGCGGGCGGTTGCCACAGTTCGACTTTGTTTCCCTCCGGGTCGATGGCCCACGCGAATTTGCCGAACTCCGATTCTTCGAGCGCATCCAGGACCTTGCAGCCCTCGGCTTTGAGGGCCGCGACCACGGCGTGCAGGTCTTCCACGCGGTAGTTGATCATGAACGAGGCTTGGCTCGGGGCGAACGGGTCGCTTTCGGCGGTGCCGATCGACCAAATGGTCGTCCCGCCACTCGGCCTGCCATCGGCATCGCTCCATGTGAACGCGGTGCCGCCCCACTCCTGAACGTCGATCCCGAGATGACGGCGATACCACGCCCGAAGTGCGGCGGCATCCTGTGCCTTGAAAAAGATGCCTCCGATGCCTGTGACTCGCTTCATGTGAACCTCCGGTGTGACTGGGTGATGGACAAGGCACCCACTTCGAACTGACGACCCAAAGGATGCCTGGTTTCGCTGCTGCCATGCCCGTACGCGATCACGGCTTGCCCGCCAGTAATTTGCGCCCACCGTTCGCATCCACCCACCACAGCACACCGTTTTCGTAGAGGGCCGCTTCGGGCACCTGCTCGGCGTGGTGCACGTCAAGCCGCAGAAGTTTGCCGTCGTGTTCCAGCATCACATGCTCGACGATGGTGTGGGCGATCGCGATCCGTTTGACGCCATAGCGTTGCAACACACGCTGGACGTGGACGTCGGGATCGGCTTCCAGTGCGTATTCAGGGTCGTGCGGGCGGGCCATGCCGCGGTACCAGGTCAGGCCGTTGTGGCCGAGCACGGGCTGGACCTGCGCCGGCAACTGCTTGAGTGGCTGGTTGATATGGGCGCGGGCCAAGGTGTTGGCAGCGTCGATCGTCAGATGCGTGTCGAGAAACGCCTGACTCACCCCGGCATGCACGAACAGGTGGTCACCGATCTTCATCATCACCGGCCTGCTTCGCAGCCATGCACCCAGCACCGAGGATTCACCGAACATGCGCGTTTCCGCGTGATCACCCATGGCCTGCGCGCTGGCGATCATGCGATCCGGCCAGTACTTGGGGGTGCCCGATAGCGCGAACTGCTCGTGATTGCCCAGCACGTAGTGCAAGCCGCCGCCGGCCTTGATGGCTTCGTCGTCCAGCCGATAGATCAGCCACAGCAGAGGCAGCACGTTCTGTCCGCGATCGACGAAATCGCCCACCAGCACGAGATGGCCGTTGCCATAGCTCCAGTGCAGGTCGGCATCGATCACGCCTTGCGCGCGCATCAGGGCCGTGAACTTGTCGAACTCGCCTTCCATGTCCGACGCCATCAGCAGGCGCGATGGATTGTCTGCGACGACTGCAGGTGCCGGTGGCGGCGCGGGGCGCGGCGCCACCGTGAATACGGTCGCGGCGGGATTGTCCACGTGCACGGTGATGCACGGTGAGGTGGACGCCATCATGCGCTCGCGCAGTTGCCAGTCATCGCCAACCTTTGCGGTGTCGATGATGCGATAGCCGGATTCGGTAGCGAAGACGTAAGGCCCATCCAGTTGAAGTGTTGGTGCTTGCACCCTTGCCTCAGCCGCCGGCGCATCCAGCGCAGCGTGGGCAAGTCCAGCTTGTGGCCAAACCAAGTTCGCGATGCCCTCAAACCCGATCAGCGCCGCAAACAGCGCACCACACACCCTGGGATTCATCGTTTTCACGCCCATCGCAACACCAACTTGGTCATCCTGAAGGCGGGTATTGTGCAACGTTCAGGCGCGATCATCCGTGCCACGATTCGCGTCGCGTTGGATGCTTCAGGCGCACGCTCGACATCAAGGAACATCTGATCAAGTCCAAACGCCTTCATTGCGAGTTTCCTTTTCCGTTCCGAAAATGCTCACGGGCCATGAACCTGACTCCCAGCCGTCATGGCGAGGCCCGGAGGGCCGTGGCACTGCGCAGGCATGGATGCCGAAGCGAACATTTGCGCAGCGAATGGCCCGCAGGGCAGGCTACAGGAGTCAGTCTGTAATCCAGAAATTCGGGGCCAAAGTGCTGGATCGCTTCGCTGCGCTCGCGATGACGGATTATTCTGAGGTTCCATAAGCCTGTATCCTTCACCGTCACGGAGCCTTTGAACACGACGAATCCGCCACACCATGACCCTGCCGCGCCCCTGCCATCGCCTGTTTCGCGCCGCTTTGCTGGTGTTGCTGGTGTTGCTGGCGCTGTGTCTGGTGAGTCAGCCGGTGTTGGCGGCCTTGGGTGAAATGCATGAGAGCCGCGTGCATCCCGAGTCGGCGAGCTTGCATCTGGATCAGGTGGGCGCGCACGCCGATGGCGCGACACATGACGAGAGTGAAGGCACCTTGCACCTGTTGCTGCACTTTGCCCATTGCTGCGGACAAACGACTGCGGTGTTTGCGACCAGCGTCCTGGTACCGACGCTTGTGCCGGCGGCAACCGAGCGATTGGCACCCCCGTCCGCACCGCGCATCACCACGCGCTTGAACCCACCGTTTCGACCTCCGATAGCGGCGTGACCTGATTCCGGCTCGTCGCCGGTCCTCGTCTTTCCGCTTTTGGAGTTCCCCATGCGCACACGTTTTGCGGCTTTGGCCGTTTGCGTCGGCATGGGCGTTGTGGCCCCTGTGGCACTCGCCCAATCTGACAAAGTTTCCCCGATCATCACCCTGGATGCCGCCCTGCAGCGGGTGTCAGATGTCCATCCCGAACTGCGACTGTTTGGACCTCGAAGACAAGCCCTCGACGCCGAGCGCGAACGCGCTGCGCTGAAGCCGACGTTGCAGGTGAACGCCGAGCTCGAGAACGCCTTGGGCAGTGGCGAAGCGCGCGGGCTTCATGCCGCCGAATTGAGCCTCAGCCTGGCCGGCGTGTTCGAGCGCGGTGGCAAGCTCGATGCGCGCAAGACCTTGGCACAGGCGCGCATCGACGCGCTGGCAGTCGAGCGTGAAACCCGCCGGCTCGACCTCATGGCCGAGGTCGCGCGTCGCTACCTCGCCACGGTGGCCGCGCATGCCCGCATCGCCATCGCTCAACGCGACATCGAGCAACGCCAGCGTGTCGTGAACGCCGCCAAGCGCCGCCTGCGCGCCGGCGCGGCGCCGGAAGCCCACGTCCTGACCGCTGAAGTCACACTCGCGCAGGCGCGCGGCGACAAGGTCCGTGCGCAGCAACAGGAACGCAGCGCTCGCCAGTATCTGGCCGTGCTCTGGGGTGCACGGGAGGCGGATTTCGATATCGCCCCGACCGATCCCTTGCAGGTGCCCGACATCGCCGATCTCGAAACCCTGCAGGCCCTGCTGGACGATACCCCGGAACTGAGCCGCTTCGCCTTCGCCCAGCGCATCGGGGAAGCGCGCCTGCGCCTTGCGGCCAGCGATGCCCGCAGCGACTGGGATTGGCAGCTGGGTGTGCGCCGACTGCAAGGCAGCCAGGACATGGCGCTGATCGGAAGCGTGTCGACGACGCTTGGCAGCGCAGCGCGGGCTGCGCCCGAACAGCATCTGGCCGAAGCCGACTTGGCGGCGCTTGCGATCGAGCGCGAGGCATCCGAGCTGAGTCTGTACGCGACCCTGGTCGAAGCCCATGGCCGGCAACGCACCGCCGCGCAGGACGTGAGGCGTCTGGGCGAGGACGTGTTGCCGCGTCTGGCGAAGGCGGAAGCGGCGGCCGAACGCGCCTATCGCGCCGGTGCGCTCGGCTATCTGGAATGGGCGCAACTGCAATCCGAGCGCGTGGCCGCGCAACGCCAACAACTGGAGGCTGCACTGCAAGCGCATGCGGCCTTGATCGAAATCCAGCGTCTGACCGGTCAAGCCCTGTTGGCCACACCCGATGCCTCCGTCGAGGAGAGCACACCATGAACCTACCTCAGCGTTTCTTCACCGTATTCCTGCTCGCCCTGCTCGCCGCGTGCGGGGCGTCGCAACCGGCATCCGACGCCCATCCGTCATCGGCACATGACGAGCAAGAGGCCGCCGAAGGCGCCGATCACAGCGCGTCCGAACACACCCGCATCGAAGCGGCCATTGCCGAAGAAGTGGGCATCCGCGTGGCGGCCGTGGCAGCGGGCGTCATCGCCGACGAGCACGTCGTGCAAGGTTTGTTGACGCCGGTCGAGGGGCATCAGGCGACCGTGGCCGCACGCTTTCCCGGCGTGGTGCGGGCCTTGGATGCCAAGGTCGGTGCTCGGGTGCAGGCAGGGCAACGTCTGGCCAGCATCGACAGCAACCTGAGTTTGACCGCCTATGCGATCCGCGCCCCGATCGATGGCGTGGTGGTGGCCCGCAACGGCAACCTGGGTGCCGTGGTGAGTGAGGGCAGTGTTCTGTTCGAGCTCGCTGATCTGTCCGAGTTGTGGGTCGATCTGCACCTGTTCGGTGCCGACGCCGACCACATCCAGGCCGGGGCGCCGATCACGGTCAGCCGCCTGAGCGATGGCGCGAGCACCCAGAGCACGCTCGAACGCATCCTGCCGGGCACCGCCACCGCCAGCCAGAGCACCGTGGCGCGCGCCACCATCACCAATGCCGATGGGCGCTGGCGTCCGGGCTCGGCGGTCACCGCGCGCATCACCGTGGCGCAGATTCCGGTGGCACGCGCCGTGCCGCTGTCGGCCTTGCAAACGCTCGATGGGAAGGAGGTGGTGTTCGTGCGCGATGGCGATGAATATCACGCCCATACGGTCGAACTGGGCGCACGCGATGGCGTGCAGGTGGAAGTTCGCAGCGGTGTCGAAGCCGGTGACGAAATCGTCGTCGAGCAGAGCTTTCTGGTGAAGGCCGACATCGAAAAGTCCAGCGCCAGTCACGAGCACTGAGGCCCGCCATGCTCGAATCCCTCATCCGGTTTTCCATCAGCCATCGCTGGCTGATGCTGGTGCTGACCCTGGCCCTGGTGCTGCTGGGCGCATGGAGTTTCACCCGCCTGCCGATCGATGCCACGCCCGACATCACCAATGTGCAGGTGCAGATCAACACCGAAGCGGAAGGCTATTCACCGCTGGAGTCCGAACAACGCATCACGGTTCCGATCGAGGCCGCGCTATCCGGATTGCCGCATCTGGATCACACCCGTTCGCTCTCGCGCTATGGCCTTTCGCAAGTCACCGTGGTGTTCGAAGACGGCACCGATCTCTACTTTGCACGCCAGCAAGTGGCCGAACGCATCGGGCAGGTGAAGTCGCAACTGCCGGCAGGGCTGGAACCGCAGCTGGGTCCGATTGCCACCGGCATGGGCGAGATCTTCATGTACACGCTCGACGCCGCGCCCAATGCGCGCAAGCCCGATGGCACGCCCTATACCGCCACCGACCTGCGCACCCTGCAAGATTGGGTGGTGCGGCCGCAGATGCGCACCACGCCGGGCGTGACCGAGGTCAACACCATCGGCGGCTTCGCCCGGCAGATCCACATCACCCCGGAGCCTGCGCGTCTGGTCGCGCTGGGCTTCAGCCTGCGTGATGTGGTCGAGGCGGTGGCCGCCAACAATCAGAACCTGGGCGCCGGCTACATCGAGCGCAATGGCCAGCAATTTCTGGTTCGCGCGCCGGGACAAGTGGCCGACATCGAGGCCATCGGCGACATCGTGCTGGATCGCCGTGATGGCGTTCCGATCCGCGTGCGCGATGTCGCCACCGTCGGTGAAGGTCCTGAATTGCGCAATGGTGCGGCCACGCTCGATGGCCACGAAGTGGTGCTGGGCACGGTGGTGATGCTCATCGGCTCCAATTCCCGCGCCGTGGCGCAGGCCAGTGCGGCACGTCTGACCGAGGCCAATCGCAGCTTGCCGAAAGGCATCTCGGCCAGCCCGATCTACGACCGCACGGCACTGGTGGATCGAACCATCGCCACGGTCACGCGCAACTTGATGGAGGGCGCCTTGCTGGTGATCGCCGTGTTGTTCCTGCTGCTGGGCAATATCCGCGCGGCGCTCATCACCGCCGCCGTGATTCCGCTGGCGATGCTGTTCACCATCACCGGCATGGCGCGCGGCGGCGTGTCCGGCAACTTGATGAGTCTGGGTGCGCTGGATTTCGGTCTGATCGTGGACGGCGCAGTGATCATCATCGAGAACTGCCTGCGCCGCATCGGCGAACGCCAGCACACGCTGGGACGTGCCTTGCACGAGCGTGAGCGTCTCGACACCACCGCCACCGCCACCTGCGAAGTGATCCGTCCAAGCCTGTTCGGACTGGGCATCATCACCGCGGTGTACTTGCCGATCTTTGCCCTCACCGGGGTGGAAGGCAAGATGTTCCATCCGATGGCGATCACCGTGGTGCTGGCGCTCAGTGGCGCGATGGTGCTGGCTTTGACCTTCGTGCCGGCGGCTGCGGCATTGTTGTTGCGTGGCACGATCCGCGAGCGGGAAACCTGGTTGATGCGGCAGGCGCGACGCCTCTATGCGCCGGCATTGGACTGGGCGCTGCGGCGGCGTGCGTGGGTGGTCGGCATGGCCGTCGTGCTGGTGGCCGCCTGCGCGGCTCTGGCACCGCGCCTTGGCTCGGAGTTCGTGCCCTCGCTCGATGAAGGCGATATTGCCTTGCACGCGCTGCGCATTCCCGGCACCAGCCTGACTCAGGCTCTCAGCATGCAAGCCACGCTCGAAGCCCGGATCACGCAGTTTCCCGAGGTCGCGCATGTGTTTGGCAAACTCGGCACCGCCGAAGTGGCCACCGATCCCATGCCGCCGTCGGTGGCCGACACCTTCGTCATGCTCAAGCCACGGGCGCAGTGGCCCGACCCGCGCAAACCCAAGGCACAACTGGTGGCGGAAATGGAGTCGGAATTGGAGCGTCTGCCGGGCAACAACTACGAGTTCACCCAGCCGATCCAGATGCGGACCAATGAATTGATCTCGGGCGTGCGTGCCGATGTGGCGATCAAGCTCTACGGCGATGATCTGGAAACGCTGCAAACGGTGGGACGGAGGATCGAGGCCGTCACCCGAACGGTTGCTGGCAGCGCCGATGTGAAGCTTGAAGCCTTGACCGGCCTGCCGCTGCTGACCGTGACGCCGGACCGTCGCGCACTGGTGCGCTATGGCATCAATCCCGGCATCGTGCAGGAAACCGTGGCCACAGCGATCGGCGGGACCGTGGCGGGGCAGTTGTACGAGGGCGATCGACGCTTCGACATCGTGGTGCGCCTGCCTGAAAACCTGCGCCAGGATCCTGCCGCGCTGGAAGACCTTCCGATTCAGTTGGGTGGCGATGAAAATCGCGACGAATCCAGCCGTGCCGCGGCCTGGCATTCGGGCGAACCGCGCACGGTACCGCTGCGCGAATTGGCCAGCATCCAGAGCGAGCTGGCGCCCAACCAGGTCAACCGCGAGAACGGCAAACGCCGCATCGTGGTCACGGCCAACGTCCGTGGTCGCGACCTCGGCAGCTTCGTGACCGAGCTGCAAGAGCGCATCAGCGCGCAGGTGGAGCTGCCCACCGGCTACTGGATCGCCTACGGTGGCACCTTCGAACAACTGCTTTCGGCCAGCGCACGCCTGTCCGTGGTGGTACCCATCACCTTGATGTTGATCTTCGCGCTGCTGTTCTGGGCATTCGGCTCGGCCAAGGATGCGGCGATCGTGTTCAGTGGCGTGCCGCTGGCGCTCACCGGCGGCGTGCTGGCCTTGTTCGTGCGTGGGATTCCGCTGTCGATTTCCGCCGGCGTCGGCTTCATCGCGCTTTCGGGCGTGGCCGTGCTCAATGGTTTGGTGATGATCGCCTTCATCCGCAAACTGCGTGAACAGGGCGATCGCCTCGACGAGGCCGTGGTCGATGGCGCGCTCGGACGCTTGCGGCCGGTGCTGATGACCGCACTGGTGGCCTCGCTCGGATTCATCCCGATGGCCTTCAACGTCGGGGCTGGCTCGGAAGTGCAACGGCCGCTGGCGACGGTGGTGATCGGCGGCATCCTCTCATCCACGCTCTTGACCTTGTTGGTGCTGCCGGCGCTGTATCAGTGGCTGCATCGCAATGAGCGCTACGAAGGCGTTGCCGAACCGCAGCAAGCGTGAGTCCGCGCGCGTGGCAGTGCGTGGCCTGGGCAAGAGCCGTGGCCACGCAACGCCGGGCTTGCTGGATCATGCGGCGCCGGAAGTCGCCGGGTCGCGCAGCAGGCGCGCGATGCTGGCGGCCGCATCGCGTCCTTCCTGCACCGCCGTCACCACCAGATCGGCGCCACGCACACCATCGCCACCGGCAAAAATTTTCGGATGGGTGGTCTGGTAGGCCAAGCGGCGCGGACTGTGCACGCCGTAGCGTGCTCGAGGTGCCACGCGAATGCGGCCATTGGCTTCAGCTTCGATGCCGTGTTGGGCCAGCCAGTCCGGCGGCTCGGGCTGGAAGCCGAAGGCGATGATGACCACGTCGGCTTCGATCTCTCGCTCGCTGCCGGGCACCGGCTCGATGCCACGTCGGCCCGTGTCATCGCTCGCATCCAACCGCGTTTCCGCCACCCGCACCGCACGCACGCTGTCTTCGCCGAGCAAGGCCAGCGGCAGTTGATTGAACAGGAACTGCACGCCTTCCTCGCGCGCATTGGCCACTTCGCGAACCGAGCCCGGCATCGCCGACTCATCACGGCGATAGAGGCAGGTCACGCTGCGCGCGCCCAGACGAACCGCGCTGCGCATGCAATCCATGCCGGTGTCGCCGCCACCCAGCACCACGACGCGCTTGCCGCGCAGATCGGGCAAGGTGACGTGATCTTCCCAGCCGGCGATCGGCCGGCCACGCGGGTCGTCGCCACCGACGATGCGGCCGTTCTGCACCAGAAAGGGCAAGGCCGGCAACACGTTGGCCAAGTCCTGTCCGGGCAGGCGACCATCGGTGTAGCGATAACTGCCGATCCCCAGAAACACGGCATCGAAGGCTTCCAGCAAGGATTGCAAGGACACATCGCGCCCCACTTCCACGCCGAGGCGGAATTGCACGCCCATGCCATCGAGCACGTCGCGGCGTTTGGCCAAGACCTCACGATCGAGCTTGAAGGTGGGAATGCCGAATTGCAGCAGTCCACCGATCTTTTCGTAGCGATCAAACACCACCGCCTTGATGCCGGCACGCACCAGACGATCGGCGCAGGCCAATCCCGCTGGCCCTGCTCCCACCACGGCCACGCGCTTGCCGGTGGCCGGCGCGGTACTCAGATCGGGTCGCCAGCCTTGGGCGAATGCGGCATCGGTGATGTATTTTTCCACCGCACCGATGGTGACCGCGCCAAAACCATCATCCAGCGTGCACGCGCCTTCACACAGGCGATCCTGCGGGCACACCCGGCCGCAGATTTCCGGCAAGGGATTGGTCTCATGGCAAAGCGTCGCCGCCTCGACCACTCGCCCTTCACGCGCCAGTTCCAGCCACTGCGGAATGCGGTTGGTCAATGGACAACCCGTGGTGCAGTAGGGATTGCCACAGTCCAGACAACGACTGGCTTGCTGCTTGGCTTCCTCCGTGGCAAAGCGGCCATACAACTCGCTCCAGTCACCCTCGCGCCGCAGCTCCAGCGGCACGCGCTTGGGCATGCTGCGCTCGCGATCGATGAACTCGAACAACGGCTTCTTGCTCATGCGGCGCGCCTCAGGTCGTCGGCCAGGGATTCAAGGCTGGCGGCCTTGGGTTTGACCAGCCAGAACTTGCCGAGGAAGTCGCGGAAGTCGGTGAGGATGCGGTGGGCGTAATCGCTGCCGGTCAACGCCAGATGCGCCTCCAGCAAGTCGGTCAGGTGCGAGCGATGGGCGTCGAAGCCCTCGCTGTTGATGCGCAAAAGGTCGATCAATTCGTGGTTGTAGTGATCGACGAAATCGCGCTCAAGATCGAGCACATAGGCCATGCCGCCGGTGAATCCGGCACCGAAGTTGAGGCCGGTGCGCCCCAGCACCGCCACCACACCGCCGGTCATGTATTCGCAACAGTGATCACCCACGCCTTCCACCACCGCGACGGCGCCCGAGTTGCGCACCGCAAAACGTTCGCCGGCTTGACCGGCGGCATACAGCTCACCGCCCGTGGCCCCGTACAGGCAGGTGTTGCCGATGATCGGGGTGTCCTTGGCCACGAAGTGTGAATCACGCGGCGGGCGCACCACGATGCGGCCACCGGCCATGCCCTTGCCGACGTAATCGTTGGCTTCGCCTTCCAGGGTCATGCGCAGGCCGCTGGCGAGAAAAGCACCAAAACTCTGGCCGGCGGTGCCGGTGAAATGCAGGTCGATCGGGGCATCCTTCATGCCGTAGTCGCCGTGCAGGCGTGCAATGCGGCCGGATAGTCGCGCACCGATGCTGCGGTCGGTATTTGAGATCGGAAAGGCATAGCGCCCACCCAGTGCGTGCGTCAGCACCAGATCCAGTTCCCGATCCAGCCGTGCTGCCAGCCCATGCGGCGCTTCGCGCAGTGCCGGCGTGCCGCAATGGCCGCCCTGCACCAAGCCTTCGCTGGCCAACAGGCGCGAGAGGTCGATGTCCTCGCCGGTGGCTTCGCGGGCATCGAGCTGACGCAGGAGGTCGGTGCGACCGACGATCTCGCCCAGACTGCGCGCGCCCAATTGCGCAAGGTAAGCACGTACCTCCTCGGCCATGCCGCGAAAGTAGTTTTCCACCCGCTCGGGCAGGCCGGTGAAATGTTCGGCGCGCAGGCGTTCGTCCTGGGTGGCGATGCCGGTGGCGCAGTTGTTGAGGTGGCAGATGCGCAGGAATTTGCAACCCAACGCAATCATCGGACCGGTGCCGAAGCCAAAACTTTCGGCACCCAACAGCGCCGCCTTGACCACATCCAATCCGGACTTCAATCCGCCATCGGTCTGCACGATCACCCGCTCGCGCAGGCCGTTGGCCACCAAGGCTTGCCGCGCTTCCGACAAACCCAATTCCCACGGTACGCCGGCGTACCGGATCGATGAAATCGGACTGGCACCGGTGCCACCATCGTGGCCGGAAATGGTGATGAGATCGGCTCCGGCCTTGGCCACGCCCGTGGCAATCGTGCCGACGCCGGCGTGGCTGACCAGCTTCACCGAGATCAGGGCTTCGGGATTGACCTGCTTGAGGTCGTGGATGAGCTGGGCGAGATCTTCGATCGAATAGATGTCGTGGTGCGGCGGCGGCGAGATCAAGCCGATGCCGGGACGCGCATGGCGCAGGCGCGCGATCAGGGCATTGACCTTGTGGCCGGGCAACTGTCCGCCCTCGCCGGGCTTGGCGCCCTGCGCCATCTTGATCTGCAAGACCTCGGCGTTGACCAGGTATTCCGGCGTGACGCCAAACCTGCCCGACGCGATCTGCTTGATCTTGGATACCTTCTCGCTGCGGTAGCGTGCCGGATCTTCGCCGCCTTCGCCGCTGTTGCTGCGCCCACCCAGACGATTCATCGCGATCGCCAGCGCCTCGTGCGCTTCCGGCGACAGCGCGCCCAGACTCATCGCGGCGGTATCGAAGCGCCGCACGATGGCCTCCACCGGCTCCACTTCGTCGATTGGAATCGGTGTGCACCGGGCTTCGTCGAACACCAACAGATCACGCAGCGCCGCCACCGGTCGCGTGTTGACGAAATCGGCATAGCGCTGCCAATCCTCGCGCGTGCCGGTCAACACCGCGCGTTGCAGGCCCTGCACCACGTCGGGGTTGTAAAGGTGATATTCGCCATCGGCGGTGTACTGCATCAGGCCACCGATGTCGGGCAAGGCATTGTCATCCCAGCCCAGGTCGGACAGAAACTCATCATCGGACTGCAACTCGGCAAAGCCCGCACCACCGATGCGTGAGACGGTGCCGGCAAAACACAGATCCACGACCTCCGGCGCCAGACCGATAATCTCGAACAGGCGCGCACCGCGATAACTGCCGACGGTGCTGATGCCCATCTTGGAAATGATCTTGAGCAGGCCCTTCTTGATCGCACGCCGATAGCTGCGACCGATTTGCGCCACTTCCCCATGCTTGGGCTTGACGATGCCGCGCACGCCCAGATCGTGCAGGGTTTGATAGGCCAGATACGGATACACCGCGGTGGCACCGAAACCGATCAGGCACGCAAAGTGATGGGCATCGCGCGCGGTGCCGGTTTCCACGATGAGGTTGATCGCGCAGCGCAGACCGGTGCGCACCAGATGTTGATGCACGGCACCCGTGGCCAGCAGGGCATGCACCACGAGGTGATCGCGGCGTGGGCGACGGTCGGAAAGGATCAAGAGCGAAGCGCCGCCGCGTGCGGCCGCTTCCGCCTGCGCGCAGAGGTTCTCGATGGCGGCACGCAGGCCAACCGCGGGTCGATACACCAGCTCCAGATAGCAATGTGTTTCGGCGTATTCGGGCATGGCCAGCAACTGGCGCACCTTGCGTTGCGAGAGCACGGGCGAATTCAGATGCACATGACGCACGACGTCGGCGCGATCGTCGAACACATTGCCCTCGCGGCCCAACTGCGTGGCCAAGGACATCACGCAGCTTTCACGCAGTGGATCGATCGGCGGATTGGTGACTTGCGCGAAGGCTTGCCGGAAACGGTCGTAGAGCGGGCGCACGCGCTGGGACAAGGTCGCCATCGGCACATCGTCACCCATCGCGCCGATGGCTTCCTGCTCGATCTCAGCCAAGGGACGCAGCACCTTCTCGCGCTCCTCGTGGCTGAGCTGAAAGAGCTTCTGGAACCCGTTCAAGGTGGCGCGATCGAAGGGCGCGTCGGCCAGACCCGGATCGATCAACTCGCTGTGCAGATAGGTCATGCCGTGCCGCAGCCAATCCTTGTACGGCGCACGGGCGCGGTTGATGGCGTCGATGGCATCGCTGTCGAGCAGACACGCCTGCTCCAAATCCACCGCCATCATCTGCCCTGGACCCAGCTTGCCCTTGCGCACGATCTGCGCCGCCGGCACATCCCACACGCCGGCTTCCGACGCCACCATGTAGAGGCGATCCTCGGTCAGTTGCCAACGCGCCGGACGCAGACCGTTGCGATCGAGCGTGCAGGCGGCATAGCGCCCGTCGAACAGCACGATGCCGGCCGGCCCATCCCACGGTTCGGAATTGAGCGCGTAATACTCGTAGAACGCGGCCAGGTCGGTGTCCTTGTACTCCAGCGATTGCGTCGCGGGTGGAATCAGGATGCGCATGGCCTGCAAGGCATCCATGCCGCCCACTTCGAGCAGGTCGAGCATGGCATCCAGGCTTTGGGAATCGGAGCCATCCACCTCGATCACCGGCCCAAATTCGCGTGGATCGAGCGTGGGGCTGCGCCACACATGGGCGCGGGCCTGTGCCCAGGCGCGATTGCCGGCGATGGTATTGATCTCGCCATTGTGTGCGAGCAAACGAAACGGCTGGGCCAAGGACCAGCGCGAGCTGGTGTTGGTGGAAAATCGCTGGTGAAACACCACCACCGAGGACTCCAGCTCGGGCCGGCTCAAGTCGGGATAGAACTGCGCCAGATGCGAGGGCAGCACCATGCCTTTGTAGCCGATGCTTTCAGCCGACAGACTGACCACGTAGAAGGCCTTGATCGAGGCCAATCGCTGGGTGGCGCGACGGCGCGCCAGAAACAGCGCACGACGAAACTCGCGCGCATCCACGGCTTCATCGCGTGGCACCACGAACACCTGTTCGATCGCGGGCAGGTTGGCGCGGGCCGATTCACCACTGGCGTGCGGATCGTGCGGCACCTCGCGCCAACCGGCAACGGCCAGACCCACTTCATCGAGCGCCTGCGCCAAGGCGACGCGACAGGCGCCGCGTGCTTCGTCCTCGTGCGGGAGGAACACCAAGCCGGCCGCAAAGCGCGATCCCAAGGTGATGCCCGCCTCGCTCGCCAGGCCGCGCAGGAAACGATCGGGATGCTTGAGCAAGAGCCCGCAGCCATCGCCACTCAGGCCGTCGGCGGCCACGCCGCCACGATGGGTCATGCGCGTCAATGCCGCGAGGGCGGCATCCACCAGCGCGCGACTGGGTCGGTCATCCAGTTGTGCGATCAAGCCGAAGCCACAGGCATCGTGGTCTTCGTGTGGGTCGTAAAGGCCGGCTTGATCGCTCTCCATGGACATTCCCCGTGTGATTTCTGGCTTCGCTGCACTGCAACAATTCCAGCTTTACCACAGAGATTTTTTTCATTGCAAGAATTTTTTTGGATTTCCTTGCGCAGGCCGCGCCAGTCTTTGCTTGCGGCATCGCGGCAGCGCCTCGCGAGGGTACTCAGACTGATGCATTTGCGCGAAATCGCGCCCGATCCACGCCGCAAAACTGGTATGGGCACGGTGTGGCAGGCGTATGGCGCGAGCGTGCAAAGCGTCGCAGTTGCCGGCAAACAGCGTGCGTGTGCGACACTGCCCGGCGCAGCCAATGGACCCGGCCCTGAACTGATCCGAACCTGACGTAGCTGCCGAGCGTGCTCGGCAGGCAATGGAGCAAGCTCCATTGCTTCATCAGCCGTCATTGCGCAGCGACGCGGCACTGCGCGCTTGATCGTGGCCAGACGGACGTCCTCGGCCGCACATGGAAACGCCACCGTGCGGTGGCGTTTCAGGTTTCATCGACGCGGGCTGCGATGCCGCTTCACTTCCACTTGCCGAGCGCCGCCAATCCGTTGTCGCGGGCGCGGGCAAACACGGTTTCCTGTGCCTTGGCGAGGTTTCCGGTCATGTCCTTGGCCCAGAGCTTGAGCGCGGCCTGCTGCATCGCACGGCCATAGGAGAACGACAGCGGCCACGGACGACCGGCCAGCTTGTTCATCGCATTCAGATGCGCAGTGGCCAGTTCATCGCTTTGGCCGCCCGAGAGGAACACGATGCCCGGCAACAGCGCCGGCACCGTGGCCTTGAGGCAACGCAGGGTTTCGCTGGCGACCTCCTCGATGTCGGCCTGCTCGACGCAGTCCTTGCCCGAGATCACCATGCTGGGCTTGAGGATGGTGCCTTCGATCAGCACGTTGTGCTCGTAGAGTGCGGCAAACAGCGAGCGCAGCGCCGCTTCGGTGACTTCGTAGCAGACTTCGATGTCGTGTTCGCCATCCATCAAGACTTCCGGCTCCACCATCGGCACGATGCCCGACTCCTGGCACAGTGCGGCATAACGCGCCAGCGCGTGGCTGTTGGCTTCGATGCAGGTGCCGCTGGGATTGTCGTCGCTGATCGCGATCACGGCGCGCCACTTGGCAAACTTGGCGCCGAGCTTGGCGTATTCCTGCAAGCGTGGACGCAAGCCATCCAGGCCCTCGGTGATCGAATCACCCGGGAAACCTGCCAGTGGCACCGGCCCCTTGTCGACCTTGATGCCCGGCAGGATGCCGGCATCGGCCATCACCTTGGTGAAGGGCACGCCGGCCTTGGTCGATTGGCGCAGGGTTTCATCGTAAAGAATGGCACCGGAAATGTATTGGCCCAGATTGGGCGTGGTCAGCAGCATTTCGCGATAGGCGCGGCGGTTGTCCTCGCTGCATTCGATCCCGACGGCGTCGAAGCGCTTCTTGATCGTGGTGTTGGATTCGTCGATGGCGATGATGCCCTTGCCCGGGGCCACCATGGCCTGGGCGATGTCTTCCAGATGTTCGATGCTCATGAAATGCTCCGAGGTCAAGGCGCGGTTGCGCGAAAAGTAGGGCCGCCTCGCGGCAAGCTGTTGATTGTAGCCGAGAGTGACGGGAGCTTATGCCCGCGCAGGTCGCTCACGGCGTCGTCTGCAAGGATTCGGCGCGTGCCGCCGGATCGAGTGCGAGCAGGCGCTGGCGGACGGCATCGCGGCGCTCCAGCGGCAAACGGCCAAGTTCGGCGCGCAAGGCCTTGATTTGATCCGGACTGAGCGCACGCAGCATCGTCAGCGAGTCGGCACGCTCGGCCACCGGAATGAAGGGAAACAGTTCATTTGCCAGATCCATCGCGGCGCGATTGGCCGGATCGAACAGGAAACGCTGGCGCTGATCGGGACTGAGCGCGTCGAAACGTTCGCGCAGCGCCTGGCGTTGTTCGACCGGCATCTGCGCGTAACGCTCGGCCGCCGCCAGCACTGCCGCGTGGCTGGCAGCATCGAGCTGTTCCCAAGCCTCGAAACGCTCGCGCAGACGCAGCTTGTCCTGCGGGGCCTTGTTGTCCCAGGCCATGAGGTTGGCACGCAGGGCCGCTTGTTGCTCCGGGCTGAGGGCAATCCAACTGCGTGCCTGTTGCACCAAGCGTTCGCGCAAGGGCGCAGGCAAGCCCTCCATCATGGTTTTGAACGGGGCGAGCGCGGCGCGAAGCTCGGGGCTGTCGGCCGTGGGCGCCGTGGACGCCGTGGTTTGTGCGTGCGTCGCGAGGCTGGACGCCAGGAGGATGCTCGCCACGACGCGAATGGCGTGCCTCATCGCGCATCCTCCTGCTCGGACAGCCACAGATAGAAATCCAAGTCCTCCAGCACGCCCTCATGCTGCTGGCGCAAAAGCACCAACTGGAAGTCGGACGCGGTCAAAGGTGCCGCAGGTTCGCTCAGGGCCGGCACGCGCTGCGGCTGCATCGGCTTGGGGGGCGCCACTTCTTTGGGTGAACTGGCGAATTGCCACGCGCCGATGGCCAGGGCCAGCACCGCCAATCCCGCCACCGCCCAAGGCCAGATCCGTGGCGCCGCTTCGACGCGGCGGGGTCGCGTCGGTGGCGGGATCGTTGCTTTGGCCGGCCGCGCTGCTGGCGCGACCCTCGGGGTTGCGACGCGTTCGGGTTCCAATCGCTCAGGTTCCAATCGGACCGATGCCACGGGTGCCGGGGTGTCGACCGCCGGCGCCACGACGGCCACCGGCACCGAGTTTCGCGTCTCCACCACCAAATAATGCGTTTCAGGGGCGGCATCGGCTTCAGTCGGAGTCGGAGTCGGGGGCGTCGGCACCCGCTCGACGCTGCCCCATGATGCGGGCAGGTCGACCTCGTGGGTCGGGGTTTTCTGTACCGTGCGTGCCGCTTCCAGCAAGGCTCGGCAACGCTGCAACCAGTCCTCGCGGGTCTTGTCGAGTGGTGCATCCGACAAGGCCATGCGCAATTGCGCCACCGCAAAGGACAGTGAGGCGCGCGCGCTGTCGCGCGCCAGTCCCAAGCGTGCCGCCAGACGCTCCGCATCGTCGCCGGTGCGCAGGTGGGTGATCACAAGTTGCCGTTGCAAGGGCGACAACTGTCCCAGAGCCGCATTCAACATGCGCCGCGCCTGAAGTTCGGGCATGGCGAGGAAGGAAGGCGGTGTCTTGGGCGTGACCGGCGGCGACATGCGAGATTGATCGGCGAGCTGTCGGCGCAGCATAACAGCGCGGCCACAGGGGCAGGACATACCCATTCGTGGTGGCTTGACAGCCTGCGGAAACTCGCTCCCCCTTTAGTCCACAAGGGCTTGCGTGAAAAGGTTTGTGCACAGCGGCACGTACAAGCCGCCAAAATCGTCAACAAGCGTGAAATGCATCCGTTTCACGTCGACCATCAATCTCCAAGTTATTGATTTTCAATGAAACGAGCGACATGGTTATTTTTTGGTCAGGCTGTTGAAAGGCCAGTGACACCGCCCTGTGCGCATCGGGATCAGCCTCCCATCCACACACTTATCCACAGGTCCAGTGGATTTCCCGACTTTCGTCTTTGGTGACGGCAACTTATGGCACTTTTGTCAGAACACTGACAAGACTGTGCTGCAACTCGGCCCGAACCGCCGGCATGCCGCATGGGCACGTCATTTGTCCCACAGGACATACACTGACGACATGAGTGAACCCGCGCCCACGGTCTGGCGGCTGGCGCTGCCGACGCCCTTGCCACGTCTGTTCGACTACCTGCCCTTGCCCGGTCCGACGCCGGAGTTGGGGGCACGCCTGCGGGTGCCGTTTGGCAAGCGCAGACTGATCGGATACTTCGTCGCCGCAGGGCCCGCCAACACGGATCCGCAGGCGCTGCGAACGGTGGAGGCGGTGCTGGATCAGGGCGCGAGCCTGTTCACTCCCGAGCTTTGGGCCAGTCTCAATTGGGCGGCCGGCTACTATCAGCGCGCCTTGGGCGAAGTTCTGGCCAGCGCCCTGCCGGTGCCACTTCGCCAAGGCGACGACCTGCCCGACACCCTGGTGCCGTGGTATGCCCTGAGCGAGGCCGGCCAAACCGCACTCGGTCGCCTGCGCGCTGGATCGCGCCCGCAGCGTCTGGCGCAGTTTCTGTCCGAGGCAGCACGCGATGCATCGGCCCTGAGCGGCTTCGACACGCAGTGGCGCAGCAGCTTGCGCTCGCTCGATCAACGCGGCTTCATCGCCACCGATCGGCGCGAACCGGCACGCCGTGTGGCGGCAAGTCGACGCACGGCTCCCGAACTGTCGCAAGAACAGGCCACGTCGGTTGCGCGCATCACCGCACTGTCTGACGGCTTTGGCGTGGCACTGCTGGACGGCATCACCGGCAGCGGCAAGACCGAGGTCTATCTGGCCGCGATCGAACACTGCCTTGCCACAGGTCGCGATGCGCTCGTGCTGGTGCCCGAGATCGGCCTGACGCCACAGGCCATTCGCCGCTATGGCGAACGCCTGCCGGTGCCGGTGCACGTGCTGCACTCGGGTCTGGGCGATGGCGAGCGCGCCCAGACCCACGCCTTGATGGTGCGCGGTCAGGCCCGGGTGCTGATTGGCACCCGTTCGGCGGTGTTCGCGCCCTTGCCGAAGCTCGGCCTGATCGTGATCGACGAAGAGCACGATGCCTCCTACAAGCAACACGAGGGCTTCCGCTATCACGCCCGTGATCTGGCCTTGGTGCGCGCGCATCGCCTAGGGATTGCGGTGGTGCTGGGCAGTGCCACGCCATCGCTGGAGAGCCTGCACCATGCACGCAGTGGCCGCTACACCTGGTTGACCCTGCGCGAACGTGCCGGCGGCGCACGTCCGCCGCGCGTGCATGTGCTCGACCTGCGTGGCCAGCGTCTGCAGGATGGCCTGTCGCGCCCCTTGCTCGACGCCATCGGCGCGTGCCTTGCGCGCGGCGAGCAGGCACTGGTGTTTCGCAATCGTCGCGGTTTTGCGCCGGTGCTGCTGTGCCATGACTGCGGTTGGCACGCGCAATGCACCCGCTGCGATCGGCCGATGACCCTGCACAGCCGCGCGCGATTGCTTTGCCACCACTGCGGCCAGCGTCGGCCGGTGCCAATGGCGTGTCCCGATTGCGCCGGCCTGTCGCTGATGCCACAAGGCGCGGGCACCGAGCGTCTGGAACAGGCCTTGGCGGCCGCCTTCCCGGACGCACCCCTGATCCGCGTGGACCGGGAAACCACCCGTGGCCGCGACGCATTGGGCCAGCACTTCGATCGCCTCGGCGATCAGCCCGGCATCCTGGTGGGAACCCAGATGTTGGCCAAGGGTCACGACCTGCCCAAACTCAGCCTGGTGGCCATCGCGAACGTCGACGAGGGCTTGTTCAGTGCCGATTTCCGCGCCGCCGAGCATTTGGCGCAACTGCTGATTCAAGTCGCCGGTCGCGCCGGACGGGCCGATCGGGCCGGCGAAGTCTGGCTGCAGACCCACCATCCCGAGCATCCCTTGCTGCAAACCCTGGTCACGCGTGGCTATCCGACTTTTGCCGAGGCCGAGTTGGCCGAACGCGCCGCCGCCGGATTCCCGCCGTTTTCCCATCTGGCGATGTTGCGGGCCGAGGCACCCCAGAGCGCGCCACTCGACGCCTTCCTCAAGGCGGCGCACGCGCTGGCCTGTCAGCACGAGGCGGTCGATGCCCACCCGCCAATGCCGGCCCCCATGCCACGACGTGCCGGCCGCCTGCGCGGGCAAGTGCTGTTGGAGTCGCGCCATCGCCCGGCCCTTCAGGGACTGTTGCGAACCCTCTTTCCGGCACTGGGCGACTTGCCCGAATCCCGTCGCGTGCGTTGGTCGCTGGATGTGGACCCGATCGACCTGTCCTGAGCACCCCGAGCGCGCGATTGCCACGCTCTGGCGGCCTGCTAGGCTGCGCGCATGACGCATGCCGATCACCGTCGATGAGCGACTCCCTCAGCCACGCCTGGATGCCGGACCTGTGCCGGGTGCCGGTCGTGTTCGGCGTCTTGGCCGTGGTCGAGCTGGTGGTGCTGGCTGCGGTGTTGCTGCGCCTGCCGGAAGGCGCCACGGTCTGGAGCTCGCTCACCACCGCGAGTCTCTTGGCGCAATGGCTGGCCTTGCTGTGCGTCACCACCTTGTGCAAATTGCGCTCGCCCATCGAACGCCTTCCACAGGCGCTGAGCATGGGCGTGGCCCTGATGTTGCCGGTTGTCCTCGTGGGCTCGGCCACGCGCATCGTGGTGCTGCTCGATCAACGTCTCGCGATGGACCTCACCGTTGCGCCTGAATTGACCAATCCCTTCGTGCTCAGCTGCATGGGCGTGACCCTGCTGCTGACCGCAGCGGTGTTGCGCTACACCTATGTCAGCGAGCAGTGGCGTCGACAGCAGGCCGCGTCCGCGCAAGCGCAGGTCGAGGCACTGCAGGCCCGCATCCGGCCGCATTTCCTGTTCAACAGCATGAACACCATCGCCAGTCTGATCCGTCACGATCCCGTGGCAGCCGAGCGTGCGGTGGAAGACCTGTCCGAACTGTTCCGTGCCGCGCTCGGCAGCGGCGGCGGCGAATCGACACTGGCCGACGAACTCCACCTCACCCGCCGCTACCTGGCCATCGAGGCCCTGCGTCTGGGCGAACGCCTGCAGGTGGACTGGCAGGTCGAGGACGGTCTTCCCCTGTCATTGCCACTGCCACGCCTGATCCTGCAACCGCTGGCCGAGAACGCCATTCTCCACGGCATCGCCCGTCGCCCCGACGGCGGCGTCCTCGGCATTCAGGTGTGCAAGGACGGCGCGCAACTCACGATTCGGGTTCGCAATCCCTTGGCCGAAGCGGCCGCGCCCAATCACGGCAACCGCCACGCGCACGACAACATCGCCCAGCGCCTGGCACACCGCTACGGCCATCGCGCCCGCATGGTCGCCACGGCACGGGACGGCTACTATGAAGCCACGCTTTTCGTCCCAATTGCCGACCCATGAAACTCCTGATCGCCGACGATGAACCCCTCGCCCGCCGGCGCGTGTGCGACCTGATTCAGGACCTGGGCACACACGAGGTTCTGGCGCAGGCCAGCGACGGACGCGAAGCTTGCGAGCTGGCCGCGGCACTCCAGCCGGATGCGGTGATCCTCGACATCGCCATGCCGGTGATGGATGGGCTGGAAGCAGCGCGACATCTGGCGAGCCTGCCACAACCACCCGCGGTGGTGTTCTGCACCGCCTACGACGAGCACGCGCTCGCCGCCTTCGATGCGCACGCGGTGGATTACCTGGTCAAGCCAATTCGCGCCGAGCGCCTCGCGCAGGCGCTGGATCGTGCCCAGCGCCTGCGGCTGGAGCCGGTCACGATACCCGGCGCCGGTGGTCGTCGCTCGCACCTGTCGGCCCGCATGCGTGGCAGCTTGCGCCTGATTCCCTTGCGCGAAGTCCACTACCTTCAAGCCGACGAGAAGTACGTCGTGGTGCACCATGCCCACGGCGAGGATCTGATCGACGATTCTCTCAAGTCACTGGAAGCCGAGTTCGGCGAGCTGTTCATCCGCGTGCATCGCAACTGCCTGGTGGCCGCCGACGAAATTCGCGCACTCACCCGCGACAGCGAAGGCCAGGATGTCATTGCCCTCCGCCGCGCACCGGATCTGCTCGAAGTCAGCCGCCGCTGCCTGCCCAACGTGCGCCAACGCCTCAAATCATTGTGAGCCCATGAGTCACGACCACACCCTGCGCATCGCCACGCGCAAGAGCGCGCTGGCGCTGTGGCAAACCGAACACGTTGCCGAGCGTCTGCGCCAGCATCACCCCAGCGTGCGTATCGAACTGGTGCCACTGTCCACACGCGGCGATGAAATCCTCGATCGATCGCTGGCCACGCTCGGCGGCAAGGGGCTATTTCTCAAGGAACTGGAAGTCGCGATCGAACGCGGCGAAGCCGACTGCGCGGTGCACTCGCTCAAGGATGTGCCGATGGACTTGGATGCGCCATTCACCTTGGCCGCGATCCTCGAACGCGCCGATCCCTTCGATGCCTTCGTGTCCAATCACTACGCCAGCCTGGATGCACTGCCGGCCGGTGCGCGCGTGGGCACCTCGTCGCTGCGTCGGCAGGTGCAGGTGTGTGCACGCCGGCCCGACCTGCAACTGGCCGACCTGCGCGGCAACGTCAACACCCGTCTGGCCAAACTCGACGCCGGCGACTACGACGCCATCATCCTGGCCTGCGCCGGCTTGCAGCGTCTGGGCTTGGAGCACCGCATCCGCGCCCGCTTGACGGCACCGGACTTTCTCCCCGCCGTGGCGCAAGGCGCGATCGCGGTGGAATGCCGACGCGACGATGCTTCGACTGCCGCCCTGTTCACCGCGCTTGACCATGCACCGACACGACGCTGCGTGGAAATCGAGCGCGCCATGAACCAGCGTTTGGCCGGCAGTTGCCAGGTACCCATCGCCGGCTACTGCACCGAGCACGCCGGCCTGTGGCAACTGGATGCCTTGGTGGGCGATGAGCGCAGCGGCGAAATCCTGCGCGCCACGGCGCGTGCCGATGCCCAGACGCGCGACCGCCTTGGCCTGAACGTGGCCGAGGACTTGCTGGCTCAAGGCGCCGAACGCCTGTTGCAACGTGGCTGATCGCAGCAACCTGGATCGCGCGAAGCGTCACCGTGAATGACGCGCACCGGCTCATGATGTCTTGGCATGAGTGGATGATTGTAAGCAATTGTAAACACGCCACCACCCACTTAGGCTTGCCGCGCGCTGGGTCGAAACCAATTCCATACCCGGCACTCCCGCGTCCAATCCGAGGTGTGTTCGATGCCCAGCGATTTTTCGCCGCGCGTGTCTGCGTTCGCTCTGCTCGGGTGCCTTGCATCCTTCATGTCCACCCTGGCCGCGGCCGGGTCGGCTCCACTCCTCCAGGATGGCTTCGAGGGCTCTCAGGCGTTTTACGTCGCCACCACGGGTAGCGACAGCAACCCTGGCACACAGAACCAACCGTGGAAGACAATCAATCGCGCGGTCAACGCCGCCAATGGCGCTCCGGGTGGCGCAACGGTGTACGTCAAAGCGGGCAATTACGGCGCCGAGAACGTGGTGTTCAGCCGCGACGGCATCCGCCTGATCGGCTACAAGCAAAGCCCGGGCGACCAGCCGCCGATCCTCGCCAATGCATCCATCAACCCGGGCAACGGCCCCCCGAGCTTCCCGGCGTTCAGTGCAGCTGACATGCCCCTGCTTGATGGCGGCAATCGCGCGCTGGGTGTTGGCATCAAGCTCACGGGCCGCCAGGGCATCACCATTCGCAATTTCAACATCCGCAATTACGGAACAGGGCTCATCGCGGGCAAGGCCGGAGATCGCGGCTTCATCGAGGCCCACCAGCTCGACAACGTCAATGTGTCGACCATCGGCAACACCAACCTGTCCTATGACGGTAACGCCTTGCAGTTCGGTTCCATCAGCACGGTTTTTTCCAACGGCAACGTGGTGCGCAACAGTCTCATCATCAACGCAGCGGCCGAAGGTTTGAAGTTCGTTGGCGACGGTAACCTCGCCGACAACGTGCGCGTCTATGGCAACGAGGCCAGCGGTGCCGCATCGACGGACTATTACATCACCGTGATGGGTAGCTACAACGAGGTCCGCAATTCCTACATCTGGCGAAAGCCCGGCTCGGCCCATTCCGGTCACGGTTACACGGTCAAAGACAACCGCGATCAGGAAGCCGGCCGGCCTGCCATCGACGCCACCCACAATTTGTTTGAAAACAACACCGCGGTTTATATGGGCGAGGGCTATGTCGTGCGCCATCGGGGTGCCAAGGACAACCTCTTCCGCAACAACACGGCCTACGGCCCATTCGACGGTCAAGCTGAATCCTGCAATGGCGGCAACGGCATCACGATTCGCGATGGTGCCAGTGACAATCAGTTTCTCGACATGCAGATGATCAACACCTGCGATTTCGTTTCGTTTTCCGATTCGACGGAAGACGAAGGTGCGCCCAAGCCGCCCTATATGGGTAGCAACAACCGCATCATTCGTGCCACCGTCACCCAATCGTATTGGGGCATCGTGTTCGAAAACGGTGGCGACGCGGAAGATGTGGGCAACAACACCATCGAAGACTCGAACCTCAACCTGATCCGCTTCATGTTCTACGCCAGCCAGCCCTCCGCATTGATGCAATACCCCAACACCAGCTTGGGTGGCACCATGGGCACCGGCAACGCCAATGGCTTCTTCCTCGAAGCCGCCCGCGGTGGTGGCAGCAACATCTCCTACGTGAAGCGCAGCCAATTTCCCGGCAGCTCCTTCCACCACATCAATCTGCCGAGCGGCTGGTGAGCCGCTCGCTTCATCTGGTTCAACACTTCGACGCCGGAGCCGCCAGCCAGCTCTTCCGGCATTGCACGAGGTAAACCTCCTCATCCTCGCTCAGGGCCTCGCCGACACCCTGCTCGACCAGATATTCGAGTAGGCCGCAGGCGGCGTGGATGTCGGTGAGGTCGCGATTGATATCGGCCAAGTAGCCACGCACGTCTTCGTGCAGATCGGCCGCGATGTGCGCGAGCACCCGATCGATATCGACGTGCTCACGGCCATCCACGAACAAACACTGGACCAGCGCTGCGTGCAGAGCTTCCATCACCTGCTGGCGACGCTCGGCCGTCAACAGCTCGGTCGGCGACGGCTCGGCCGCGCTCAAATCCATCGACAGATGGACGGCTTGGCGGCACTGGAAACGGGGGATATCCAAATAGGCCCCTGTCGGAAGGGGTGCCGCCATCGAGTAGGCCGTGCGCAGGGCCATGCCGTGCGGCAACATCGGCGATACCGCCTTCACGCGTGGCAGGCCGTCGATTTTGTCGTCGGCGACGCGCACCTTGACCAACACGGCCGAGGTGTACTGACTGATCAAGCCATAGCGCAGCGCCAGCGCGGCACGCTCATCGCGTGCTGCGTGCTGATAGGCACACTGCCCCGCGAGTGCGCGCAAGGCGGGCGCTGCTTCGGGCGTTTCAAGCGTGAACGCGTACACGTGCTCATCGCCCACTCGCACATGGGCGCGCACGGGCTTGCCATCCGGTAGAAAGGCCATCGCCATCACGGCGTCCCCCGGATAGGTCACTGAGATGGGCAGTGCCCGTGCCTTCGCATCGCTCCATTCAACCTGGATCGACAGTGGCCGGGCCTCTCGCAAACGACGCAACTGCCGCAGCACCACCTCGTCGATAGGCTCGGCTGGCACCGCACGTTCCAGCACAGCCCGCGTCTCTGTGGCCAGCGGCTCCAGGACGTCGACACCGGCACTGCTACCGACTGCCACCACGAAGATACGGATACCTTCGGCCTCGGCTTGTGCGCGCACCGCGACGAGTTCCTCGGGCTCCACCCCACCATCGGTCACCAGGATGATGGCGCGGTTGCGGCCATCGTTGGCAACGCCCGTGCGCAATGCGTCAATGGCCGATTCGAGTGCGTCGGCCATTTCGGTTCCACCGAGATTGGCATCGACGGCACCCGCTTGCGCATGCAGGGCTTCGCGTACGCGATCGCTGACCTGCATGGGGCGACGGAACAGTCGCACCACGCTGCTGCCAAAACGCAGCACCTGGATACGATCATCGGCGTGCAGCGCCTCCGCCACGGCCCGCAACGCGGCGCGCGACTGCACGATGGCATCGCCCTGCATCGAGCCGGAACCGTCCAGCACCAGGCACAGCTCGCACGGCTCCGGCGCGCGGGTCGAAGTCGGGGCGGTGAAGCTGAGTACGCCGATGGCTGCCTCGCCATCCTTGACCAGACGCGCCAGTCCGAGACCGCCTTCCGGCAGGTCGAATACCAGCACCAGATCACGATCGAGCGTGGCCTGATTCAACTGCAGGATCGTCCCGCTCGGGTCATTGGCGAAGCGCACGGCATGGGTGGCGCAACTGACCGGCCTACCGGCCAGAAGTCCACGGACGTGGATGCTCGCAGCCAGCGGATGTTCGACCGCAAAATCGGGCGCCGGCGTCTCCAGTTCATCCAGCACGCTGCGCCCATAACGGGGTCGATGCACCAGCGGCAGGCTGAATCGCACGGCACCGTCACAGCTGCGCAAGGGTGCGGCAAAGCGCAGCACGATTTCGCCATCCTCACCCGGTTTCAGGTTGCCGAGATTCACGCACAGCAAGCCTGGCCGCAGTGATTCCAGCAGCACCGCGCTGTCGCCTTCGGCCAGAGCATCGTCGTACTGCCGTGTTGCCTCGGCCTTGGCCTCGACCTTCGCGGTCAGATGCTCATCGGCGAGCGTCGCTTCCATGCCCAGGAAGGCTGCATCGAGCGGCACCGGGAAGGTGTACACCGCCTCGACCGCCTCATCACCCTCGTTGCGAAAACGATGGCTCAGGCGGTACTCGGCCAGAAGGTCGGTGATCTCCACCTGCAAGTGGCTGTCGGCCAAGAGGCCGGTCTGTGATGCGCGACGCGTGTGGCGCCTAGTCAATCGGCTCATGGGGCATATCTCCTGAATTCTCGGGGTCAACATGTGAAGCGGCTTCACGCAGTTCGGCGTAGGCGTCCTGCACGTGGCGAAACAACACGCGCAACTGGGCTTGCGTCAGACGGGCGCGTTCGGGTGCCACCATCAACTCCAGACCATCGGCAATGACCAGATGCGTGCGCACTTCCATCGCGCCCGGCCGCAACGTCGCCACCGGTGGCTCGCTGCGTGCCATCAGCAGCCCGGCAATCGCATCCAGCGACAAACCGGATTCCTGCCAGTACCGAATGCGCAACAAGTCCGCCAGATGCGCCTCGGTGTAGTAGGCCCCGCGCTTTTCCCCCTCGGGACCGGCCAGCAGGCCCTTCTGGATGTAGAAGCGGATGCTGCGCCCAGGCACACCGGCACGCTCACTCAGTTGTTGCAGGCTCAGTTTCATATGTGACACCGTAACTGTCGATTACAGTGTTAGATAACAATATGGCCTTGTCAACAGGCTTTTCCGATGTTGCCGCGACCCACCGCAACCTGGACACGCCAGAACGAGGATCGCCCGCATCCCGTCATGGCGCAGCCGAAGCTGTCCACTGGCGTCATGCAGGCGCAGCCGTTCCCGCCCGAGTGCCGCCACTCGGTTTGACCCACACGGCATCGCGTGGCTAAATCGGCGGGACGCCAAAACGGCAATGCCGATGACCGTACCCGGATCGCGCAACGACGACATCACCCGAGTTTCCGGATCGCCCGGCATCGGACCGAACATGGATTCCAGCACCCGCATCGGGCCGTGGCGCATCCTGCGCCGCATCGGCAGTGGCGGCATGGGCGATGTGTTTCTGGCTGAACGCGCTGATGGAGCCTTTCAACAACAGGTTGCGCTCAAGCTGCTGCTCAATCGCGGCTCGGTTGATGCGCTGTCGCGCTTTGCCATCGAGCGTCAGGCGCTGGCCAGACTCGAACACCCGAACATCGCACGCCTGATCGATGGCGGCGAGGGTCCGGATGGGCGACCGTATCTGGCGATGGAATTCGTCGATGGCGTGCCATTGGATGTGTATCTGGCCGATCGCCCTCTCGATCAGATGATCGAGGTGATGCGGCAGGTCTGCGATGCCGTGGCGTACGCCCATCGACACCTGATCCTGCACCGCGACCTCAAGCCGGGCAATATCCTGGTGGATCGTGAAGGGCGGCCACGCTTGCTCGACTTCGGCATCGCCAAGCTGTTGGCAAGCCCCCACGCCAGCGACGACACGATCCACCGGGAGATCGTCTACACGCCACAGTATGCAAGCCCCGAACAAGTGTTCGACGAAGCCATCGGCATCCCCAGTGATGTGTATTCGCTGGGTGTGATCCTGTATCGCCTGCTGAGCGGCATGAAACCGTATGAAGTGGAAACCGGCGTCACCGCACACACGCTGATGACGATCATGGATTCGCTGAAGGTTGTGCCACCCAGCCGAGCGGTGGCCGGCAACACCCACTTGAGCACGAGCGAACGGCAACATCGTGCGCGACGACTTGCAGGCGATCTGGATACCGTGGTGATGACGGCCATGCACCGCGACCCCGCGCGTCGCTACGGCAGTGCCGACGCCTTGAGTGATGACCTGATGCGGGTGATGCACCACTTGCCCATTCGCGCACGGCCGGATTCGGTGGCGTATCGCACGCGTCTGTTCGTGCGACGCAATCGCGTCACGGTCGTTGCGAGCGCCTTGGTGTGCCTGGCTTTGCTGGGCGGCATGGCGGGCAGTTTGTGGCAGGCCAATATCGCACGCGAACAACGCGCCCGTGCCGAGGCGCGCTTCAACGATGTTCGGGAACTGGCCCGCTCGCTGTTGTTCGATGTCCATGACGCCATCGCCAAGTTACCCGGCTCCACCGCCGCGCGCAGCGTGCTGGTACAGAAAGCACAGGCCTATCTGGAGCGACTGGATCAGGATGGCGAGGCGCCCCTGGCGCTCAAGCGTGAGATCGCCGAGGCTTGGCTGCGCATTGGCGATGTTCAGGGCAAACCCGGCCAAGCCAACCTCGGCGAGACCGTCGCCGCCTTGCAAAGCTACGACCACGCCGACGCCGCACTGGCACCCGTGCTGGCAGCGACACCGGATGACGATCAAGCCCTGTTGGCCAGCGCACGCATTGCCAACAGCCGCGCCACCACCACGTTCTTCGCCAGCGACATGCAGCGCGCCAACAGCGAATACCTTCGCGCCCAACACCTTCTTGCGCCCTTGGCCCAACGCGAGGTCGCCGGCGCGACCCAGTCCCTGCTTGCCACCCTGACCGGCTTGGGCGATGTGGCGTACTGGACGGACCAGTACAGCGCGGCGATCACCCATTACCGTGCCGCCATCGCCCTGTTGCCGAAGCTCACGGATGTGCCAACACGCGTTCGCGACCTCAACCGCGCCAACTTGCAAACGCGCCTCGGCGATGTGATGGCATGGAATGGCGAACTCGACGCGTCCCGCACACTCTTCAAGCAGGTGCTGGATGAACTGACCGCGCTGCGCGAAAGCTCGCCGCACGATCTCGACGTACTGGGCGCCTTGGGTTTGGCCTGGCTGAAACTCGGCGACAGTTACGAGGAAGATCTTCCCTCCAAACAACTGGATGCCTATCGGCAAGCCTTGCCGATCCATCAGGAATTGGCGGCGCTGGACCCCGCCAACATTTCCGCGCAACGCAGCCTCGCGCTCAACCTGAGCAAGCTCGGCAATGCCCTGATGAGCGAACACCACTACACCGAAGCCGGCGAAAAACTCGACGCCGCGCTGACCTCGATGCGCGCGATTGCCGCGCACGATCCGGCCAATTTGGAATACCTCCGTGGCATCGGAAACACGCTCTACTACCAGGCCTTGTTGCAGATCCAGAAAGGCCAGCCAACGGCAGCGGTGCCGTTGGCGCAGGACATGCTCACGAACCGGCGCAAGGTGCTGGAAACGGCGCCCGACTCAGCGATGTATCAGCGCGATGTCGCCATCGCGCTGGGGCTTTTGGTCGACCTGCAACCCGATGGCGCCGACCACTGCAAACAGACCAACGAAGCAAATACCTTGTGGCAGGCGATCAAGGCCAGCGGCGCAGCGTTCCCCAGCGATGCCGACGAAATGGCCAAGGTAGCCAAGCGCGCGGCAGCCTGTGCTGCGTCTCAGTGATCGCGCTGCGCAATGCGTCTGCGGCGTCAAAACCGACACCGCAAGGGCGAACCACCATCTGAACGAGCCCGTGAGGCGCCGTCTCTCGATGAACCAAGGAGCACCAAGTTCTTCCATCCCGAATGCCAAGGTCGATTGTGGTCAAAGCTCGGACCACATCAGACACAAAACTGTGTCGTTGCCATGGTGCAGACTCATGGCCGGTACACCTATTGATCCGGCCCTCAAATTGTCCGAACTTGGCGTAGCTGCCGAGCTTGCTCGGCAGACAATGGAGCAAGCTCCATTGCTACAAAATAAGGGCCGAATCAATAAACCCGAGACAACAATCCATCCACCGATCGCTCGACGATGTATTCCGCCGGCGAGTCGCCTACCGCCAGCGCACTGAAATGCGCTTTGCCGCACTTGATGTTGGCATCCTCATGTAGGCGCCGTCCTCCTGCCAACAAATCGCTCTTGGTTTCGACAACGAAAAACAGCCGCTCCTGCCCGTCGTCGCTGGCGACCAACACTGCCCAATCCGGGTTGTAGGTACCCAACGGGGTCGGGATCCTGAACCAGCCCGGCAGTTTGGCGTAGACCTTGATCGCCTCGTTCTTCTCCATCTCGCTGGCAAAGTCGCGTTCCACCCCTGAGTCGTAGACCACGTGTTCGTACACGGCCTTTTCGGTGTCCATCAGCATGTTGCCGATATAGCCACGCAATTCGTTCTCCTGGAACAGCTCCTGCGCGTAGTAAGCCCCGTCACCGATGCGCTGGTATTTGATGCCGTCCACCAGTGCCAGCCGCTTGCAGCGATTGATCGCCTCGGCGGTCTGTTCGATGAACTGCTGCGGGTTGCGCTTGAAATCGTCCAGGCGTCGACTCTCGGCCAGGATCCGCTGGATGGAGCGACGGGTGAGCTGGGTGCGGTCCTGCAGTTCGGTCAGAATGTCCGGCAGCTCGATATCGGTTTCGTCCAGTGTCACGATGGCCGAACCCTTCTGCTCGGTGGCCTGCACGCCAGCCTGACCGATCGCCAAGCCCGCCTTGCGCCATTGCAGCCGCGCCTTGGCGATAGGCGGGGATTCCTTGACGGCTTCGATGCTGTCTTCGATCAGCTTGTCGTTGTCGAACTGCACGCGGTAGGTGGTGCGATGTTTGATCCGGTCCCACAGGGCTTTGAACTCCGGGCTGTCGAGCACGGCACGGCGCACGGGGATGGCATCACGGCGTTTGTCCGCGTCCTTGATTTCCAGACGCCCGGCCAGCTTGCGCAGGATCACCACGATCGCATCCCGGTGCTGCTCGAAGGCCTCGGGTAGCTGCACTGCGCCTTCCTTGATCGCCGTGCGCAGCGCATCCTGCACCTTGCCTGCGGTATTGAGATAGCCCTGTTCCTGCAGCGCGGTGCGCAACTGTTTGGATTGCACCACCCCCAGTGGCGACACGCTGCCGTCTTCCGCTTGCACTGCGATTGCCGCAAATTGCTCCGGTGCCACCACACCAAAGCGGATGCCGATGCCGGTGTTCGGATCTTCCAGCTCTTTCTGCAGTCCATCCGCGAAGGCTTCGTAGCTTTCGTTGGCGATCACGGTCAGGGTGTTGGTGTCGAATCCTTGGACACGCTCGCCGTTCTTGTCCACGCACAGGCGCAAGCCGCGGCCGATCGACTGCCTGCGCTCGCGTTCGGTGCGGATGTCGCGCAAGGTGCAGATCTGGAAGACGTTGGGGTTATCCCAACCTTCGCGCAGCGCTGAGTGGGAGAAGATGAACTTGAGCGGCGTGGCCAGGTCGAGCAATCGCTCCTTGTCGCGCATGATCAGGTTGTAGGTGTCGTCGTCGGCCTTGGTGGTGCCGTTGGTGTCCTTGAGCACCTCGACGTTCTTGCCGCCGATCTTCTTCTTGTCCACCGAGAAATAGCCGTTATGCACGTCCTCGGCGGCGTGCGCCATGTCCAGTTCCTTGAACAGGCTCTGATAGTCCGGGTGCCTGGCCCAGTGGCGGTATTCCTCCTCGAACATCTGCGCGTAGACGCCCTTGTGCGGATTGCCTTCAGCGTCGTACTCGCGGTACTTGGCCACCTCGTCGATGAAGAACAGCGACAGCACCTTGATGCCCTTGGGCCGCAGGCGCTTTTCCTTGTCCAAGTGCTCCTTGATGGTGCGCTTGATCATCTGGCGCTGGATGGCCAGCGGATCGACATCGCCCCACGCCTCGCCTGGCTTCAGGTAGACCTCGCCTCCCGGCACCCGCAACTCCAGCGATTGCGAACCCCGTCCGGCACGGATCTCGCCGACGCGACAGTCCTTGTACATCGCGCGCCCGGTTTCCTGCTCCAGGTCGAAACCGTCCATGACGGTCACTTCCTTGCGGCGGATGCTGCCACCCACATCCACATCGAGCTCGACCTTGGCGGTTATCGTGCCGCGCGCACTCTTTGCCGACAGGAAGCGTACGAACGGCTTGTTGATTGCACCCTCCACCGTGCCGGATGCCACCTCGATCTGCTTCACCAGCCGCTGCTCATAGGCGTCGATCGCGTCCAGGCGATACACCATGTGGTGCTTGTCCACATGGGTAGCCGAGTAGCGCAACGTGCACATCGGATGCATGCGCTCCAGCGCCTTGCGGCCACGCCCTTCCAGACCACCGTCCACGCTCTGCGGCTCGTCCACGATCAGGATCGGGCGGGTCGCGCGGATCAGGTCGATGGGCTTCTCGCCACCGGTCTTCTCGCTGGCGCGGTACATCACGTTCCTGGATTTCTCGCGTCGCTTGGCGTCGTCGGACTCTTCCTGCGCCGCCTCGTCCTCGTCGCCGAACTTGTTGATGGCGCCAACGGTCACCACCATCACCTGGATATTCGGGCTTGTGGCGAAGTTGCGCACCTGGCCCAGCTTGGCCGAGTCATAGACGAAGTAGTCGAAGGGTGTATTGGCATACAGCCCGCGGAAGTGGTCGGCTGTGATCTGCAGCGACTTGTACACGCCCTCCTTGATCGCCACCGACGGCACCACGACCACGAACTTGGTGAAGCCATAGCGCTTGTGCAGCTCGAACGCGGTGCGCAAATAGACGTAGGTCTTGCCGGTGCCCGTCTCCATCTCCACGGTGAAGTTGCCGTTCGCCAGCGACTCGGAAGGCGCCAGACCGTTGCGCAGCTGGATGGCGGTCAGGTTGGCGCGCAGTTCGTCGTCCAGCAGGGTCAGGCGGTTGCCGATGCCGAGCGCGGACTCCTCCATGCCCTGCTCCAGCGCCAGCCCCATCTGCGGCGTCGCCGCTCGCTGGGTGACGGTGAACTCGGTCCGGCAGACCTCCTGGCCGCGAAACAGATCGCAGACCGCCTCGATGGCCGCCAGTTGGTGGGGGAGGTTTTCTTCAAAGTGGAGCTTCATAGTGGATCTCAGGTCCTGCCACCATTAGCCGTTAGCTAATTCGGGGCCAATTTACGGATCTAGTAAACATATAAATCAGTGACTTACATCGTTTTTCCATCTAGCTGTTTGCTAGACGAAGGAAGCCGCTAGCAAAGCTATTCGGGCCCCTTCAGCCGCCATTCGGGTGCATTTTTGCTCCCGCGGCGCTCGATCAAATCCGCCCGACGCATGGCCTGCAGAAGGTTCCGGATCTTGTGCGCCTTTTGTTCGGCATCCAGTACCTCCGGCAGCTTGGGCAACAACAGGTCATCCAGTTCCTTGCGGCTGGCCTTGTCGTACTTCTGCAGGTACTCAATGACCAGCTGCTTGTAGTAACCATCGTCAAAGCCACGGTTGCGGATGTACTTGGCCTTCTGTGCCGTCCAATCCGCGACCTTTGAAGAGATCAGGTAATTCGGGGCGCGTCCCTCGATCAGGCCTGCCGACCGCAACACCTTCGCCTCCTTGGGCGTCAGGCTCTGTCCCTTCTGGACACGATCCAGCAGCAGCACCTGGCGCAGGTCCAACTCGGAGGCATGCATCAGTGCCTGGGTGTACTTCGCATCCAGGATCTTGCCGCTGATCGCCACTTCCACGCGCGGTTTCGACATCGAATCGACATCGATCACGAAGTCGGGCAAGGGGAAGAAGCGCTCGCGCTGGGTCTCGTACATGCGGCGGATTCCGCTGCCGATCTGGTCGATCATCCGCAGCCGCACCATGGCCTCGATCAGCCACTGATTGCGGTAATGCTCCGGTGGTGACTGATGCTCCAGCATCCACTCCACCGACGGTGGCAGGAAGCTACCGAGGTTGGTAAAGACCAGGCGATCCGGAAACTCGACCACGTTGACCTTGCCGCCCAGGGTGTAGTCCTGGTGGGCGACGCAGTTGTGCAGGGCCTCGCGAATCACCCACGGGTCGTATTGCGACACCGGGGTGGGGAACAGCGACCCGTCAGGCATGTGCTCGACCTGCAGGTTGCGAATTCGCCGGAACACCTCCTCGGTCGTCCGCAGGAACGGCAATCCGAAGTGCTGGGAACTAATCGCCTTGTTGTCGCCGTCACGCAGGATCCAGCTGATCTTGGCATCGGCCGGCGTCAGGAAATGCGCCGATTCGTCGCGCCCCAGCAGCAGCAACGCCGCTCGCGTGAACCGGCCCTGCTTGGTGACGTGTGCCTTGTTGAGCAGCGTCGGCACGTCCCATGCTGCCACATCGGCCCGGATTCGATCGTGCCGGCTCGTGTCCGGCTCACTGCGAATCAGATACTCAATGAACCGTGCACGGGCGAAGTCGATCGCATCCGGATCAAGATCGTCGAGCGTTGCCGAGGAAACGATCTCGCCGGTCCAGTCCTGCTTGACGCCCAGCGCCTCCCACAGCCGCGCCTCCTTGTCGCCATGGTCATCCAAGTTGACCTTGTGGCTATCGACGCGAATGAAGCGGGTGCCATGGAAGGCGATGGGCTTGCTGCGGGCTGGATGGATCTCCAGCAGGATCACTTTGCCGTCGGGGTGCGGCACGGCGTGGAAACTGAAGTCCGCCCTTGGGCTGGTCAGCTGCTGCAGCCACATGATCAGGCTCTGGTTGCCCTCACCCTTGGCGCTGAACGGATCGAACGTGGTGCCCTTGACGGCATGCGTCCCGTCCTCGACGCCCCACACCAGCCACGCCCTGACATGCCCTTCCAAAGCCGCCGAATTGGCGAGCGCGGAGATGTACTCGCCGATGGCCTTCGGCTCGCTCAAGTTGGACTTGAACTCGACCGTCGTCGATTCGTTGGGGCCACGACGTAGCTGCTCCAGGATCTCGAGCATACGTACCTTGTCGTCGTCAGCGTGGAAGTTCCCAGCCATAGTCAGCTCTTGGCGGCCGGCGCGCCCAATAGCGCCCGATAGTTGGAAACGACCTTGTCGAGAACGGGATCAAGCTCCTTATGGCGGGAAAGCAGAACCAATCGCTGCTTCGCTCGGCTGACGCCCACATAGAAGCGATTCCGGTCAAGGTCGGTCGACAGATCGTAGTCCTCGAGCATCGGCAGGAGGACGACATCGAACTCCAGGCCTTTCGTGTTCTCGATGGTCGCAAAGTGCCGGACGAATCGTTTCGACAAATCCACATGACTGGAGATCTCGGCATTGATCATCCTCTCGGTCAATCCGGCCTGCAGACGATTGAACGTTTCCCCTGCCTTGCCATGTGTAGGGAACACCACCACAGCAGTCTGATTGGCACCAAGTTTGGCCAGCTCGTCCAGGATTCGTCGATCGAGATCGGCGTCGCTCGGGCAAACGCCCTGGACCGGACGAACAATGGCCGGACCTGCGGTCACTGCCGCATCAACGACACGCGAATCGATCTCGCCGTCCTCATGCGCCGCCGCACGGAAGCACGCGCTGAACAGTGCAAGCCCGGGCGCCTCCGCCTGTCGCAGGTTCTGACTGAGCTTGACGTAGTCCAGCTTGCCGCGCGGGAAGCACGCCTTCACATCAATGCTGGTCCCGTTGTGCAGTTTCTGCGCCAAGTCTCCGACAACAGTGACCGCCCGATATTCCGGGCGGGCCTGCGCCGCCATAAGAAAGACCTGCTGCTCGGTGAAATCCTGCACTTCGTCGATGAACACCGACTGGAAGAACGGTGGCTCGGACAGCTGCGCAGGCTTTGCCTTGTACGACCGCCCCGCGATCTGGAACAGGCACAACAGCAGGTCGATGTCCGATTCCGTCAGCTTTCGAACCCGGAGGCTCTCCCTGATCTCTCCAGCTACGCCCGCATCCGGAAAGGATGTCGCATGATTGACCAGGCCCGCTTCGTACAGCCCACCCATGTCGCGCAATGGCGCGAGCATGCGGCGGCGCAGTAGCGGGCGAAGCCGTGAATCGATGCTGCGCTTCTTGACCACCCGCGGTGCAGCCGCCATTTCGGCGCCGGGCTCGCCTTCGTCCAGATCCGGGTCCTCCTCCACTTCTTCCTTCTTGAGCGGAATCCTGGACCGGCCAAGGCCTTGCTCCACTTTCAGCGAAACAAGCGTTCCCTCTTTGTTGCGGTAAGCCTTCTCACTGGTGGTCGGCAACAGACGCAGGTACAGATCGTCTAGGCTCGTCGCCAGGCCCTTGACAACCCGGCCCTCGGCGTCGCGCACCAAGGCTCCACCATCCGCCAACTGTCCGGCGACCTCCTCGCTCCACTCTAGGGCATTGCCATTCACATCGACGAAGGCGATCCGAGGGTCGAGTGGACCGTTCCCGTCGACCCAGACCAAGCGTGCGCCGTGTCGATCGTAAAGTTCAGCGTGCTCGCCAATCAGTTGCTCGGCAAGATCGGTTTCCCGGACACCGGTATATGTCTTGTCGCTGATGAACAGCCAGAGTACGTCCTTGCCAAGGACTTCCTTTCGGAACTTGGCAAGGCGCTCATGCATGCGGACTACGATCCGATCCAATCGAAAGGCCGCGCCCTCGCTGTGCTCCAGCTCATGGGCAAGTTCGTCCAAAGCCGTCGCGTAATCGTATAGCGCCTTGTCCACGACACGGGCGGCAACGGGCAGGTACTTGTCCTCGAAACCTGCAATCACTTCACCACGCTGCGGCAACATTGTCCGCAGGCGTGCCGCCAACTCCCTACCCATCGCAGCGTCCGCGGCACGCAGCCAGGCCATGGTGGTATCGGTCGTCGAGGTGCGTTCGTTAACGGCTCCTGCCCAGGACCTGCCCGAGCCACCGGCCACCAGTCCGCGGTGATCACGCAATCGGGTTTGCAACTCCTTGTATTCAAGTACGGGGAGGTTCGGCAGATCGATGCGCCGGCAGGTTTCCTTCAGGTACTGGATCAATTCACCCGTGCGTACAAAGCCAACGCTGCTCTCCTGCGAGAACTGACCAGCAAACTTGCCATCCCAGTACGCTGCATCCTCCCCCAAAACTTCGCGGAACTCGGCTTCCGAAGTGACATTGCTGGCATCGAAGTCACAGAGCATCTTGGTGCGGCCCAGTGCAGCCGACGTCTTTCCCGAGCCAGCCACGCCCTCGACGAACATCGCGCCAACAGGCGAGCGGGCGATGATCTCGTCCTGCTCCCTGGTCCGGTTGACGTAGAAGGTTTCATTCAGGCCGAAGTAGCCGGCAGGGGCCGCGGTCTGGATCTCCGGCTCGTCTTCGGTTTCGTCAAGTTCGCCCAAATCGATCGTCTCTTCGTCTTCCTCATCGGCAAGGACGAAGGTGGCGGTTTCGACATGGGCAGGCAGTTGCTCGGCTTCGTCTTCTTCCGATGACGCTGGGAATACCTGGGTGGGCTGACGGAGGTATGCTGCCAGATCGGTCACGGAATCTTTCACGGCATCGCCGAGGACCTGCATCGTGAAGAAATTGCGAACGTTCTCCTCGAAGTGCACGCCGTCGAACCGGTCGAAGAGGCGGATCTCGGAGACCTCCCACTCGCCCCACAACGCACTTTCGCCACTGTCTCCGGGGCGGACATAGCCGCACAGGCGGCCGACCGGGGAGTGCGGCGTGGCATAACCGCAGTTGTTGGGCGTGATGACGGCCGGTGTCTGGCTGAGCCGGAAGATTTGACGGCCTTTCTTTTCAGTCTCGACAACCACGGTCTTGCCGTAGGCGCTCCGACGTAGCGAGGCATACGGATGGTGCTGGCCGTCGCGATAGATCATCTTCTCGGCGTAGTCGATGACGCCGCCGAGCGAATCCAGTTCTTCACGTGAGTATTCGCGCAAAGTTTCATCGAGCCTCTTCACGCCGCCATCCATGTCACAGGCTCCGCACGTGGTGAATGCCGTGCTGCTCCAGGATCGCGGCGAGGTTGGTCTTGGCCTCGTCGTTTTCGAAGGCGCTGTCGCGGAACACGCAAGTGGTGTCGCCGGCAGGCACCAGCGCGGCGTGCCATTCGGCAATGCCGAGCGCCAGCGGTTCGGCGTCGTCCTTGCCGATGCGGGTATCGAGGCACGTCATCAACACGCCGCCGCCAATGGCGTGCACGGTCTTGCCGGCAATCTGGCGCTGTTCGATCGGCACGCACAGGTCCAGGCCGAGCTTGAGAAGTAGCTCGGTCAGCACGTCTTGCTCGCTGCGACTAGGAATGATGTGTTCTACGTTGTCGACCAAGTCCTTTTCCAGATTTCCACTGGGTTGCCAGGCGCGGATATTGGATTGGTCGAGCTTGTAGACGCGGAAGCCGGTGTCGCCAGTGAACATAGAATTGGCTTCTCTCAAACTACTGCCAGCACGACGCAACCTCTCCTTCGTAATCTCCGAAATATGTCCTGATTTGCCGATAGATTCACAGAACTCAAACGCTACCGAATCGTCCTTGTTTTCAGCACCAATTGGTTCCGGTAGCTGCACAAGAATGAAGCGCCGACTTCCACCATCCGAGCAGTTCTTCTGCATGACCGCATGACCTGTCGTCCCAGAACCAGCGAAGAAGTCAAGGACTAGGCTCTCTTGGCTCCCATCGAGTTCAAGCATTCGACTAATCATTGCTAATGGCTTTTTCCCGTTGGCAAATGGAGTGTCGCCTTCCTTTGTGAGATTTTTCGTTTCGCCAACGAAATCCCAATAGGTGCCTTGCCTTTCCTTCTTGAATAGGCGCCCTTCAATTTCCTCCGCCACATCGCCAAGCCAAGCAAACAGACGAAAGCTGTCTCCCTTATAGAACTGTTCATAGACGACGCCTTTGTTCCTCCCAGATCGTGGGACATACTCAATTGAGTACAGGTCGTTCGACAACCCTAGCTCTTCTACCTTGCGCATGACACGCGGCCGAATGGAACTTTGAGGCATTGCAGTCTGAAAAATGCGCTTGGCGTACTTGGCATACACCGCTGCCTCTGAAATTCCTTCTGCCTGCATGACCTGATTGACGGAGCTAATCATTGCGTCGTGGCGTGCAAAAATTTTTATCTCATTCCCTTCGCCGTCAACTGTTGAACCGACATACTCTTTGTCGCCGTCGCGAACCAATACTGAGGTGTACTTCCAGCTAATGCCCTCCTCCCTGTATCTGGCGACGAGTTCGTCAATTGCTATCAGTTCGTAGGAATTCTCAAAGGGACCGAAGTGGTCATAACTCTTCGCGAACACCACCACATACTCGACATTTTTCTTCAGTCGCTTGTCTTCACCGCCGCCTGACGCACCTGCGACATTCTTCATATTTACAGAGATGGTGTTGACGTAGTTTTCTTCGCCAAACACGTCGGAACACAATCGCTTGAGGTTGTCGTACTCACTATCATCGATACTGATGAAGATTACGCCATCTTCTCGAAGCAAATTCCTTGCGGCTTTCAATCTCGGATACATCATGTTCAACCAGTCGGTGTGAAACCGCCCGCTGGCTTCGGTATTGGATGACACCTTTGCGCCACCCTCCACCTGCCCGGTCAGCTCCAGATAGTTCTTGATGCTGTCCTGGAAGTTGTCCGGATACACGAAATCCTTGCCGGTGTTGTACGGCGGATCGATGTAGATCAGCTTGACCTTGCCCGCGTAACTCTTCTGCAGCAGCTTCAGCACTTCCAGGTTGTCGCCTTCGATCATCAGGTTCTGGGTGGTATCCCAATCCACGCTGTCTTCCGGGCACGGCCGCAGGGTGCCGGTGCTGGGCGTCAACGCCAGTTGCCGGGCGCGGCGCTTGCCATGCCAGTTCAGGCCGTACTTCTCTTCCGTGTCACTGACCGTGGCGTCGCCCACCAGTTGCTTGAGCACATCGACATTGATCGCTGCACCACCCGCGCCTTCGGTAATCAGCTCCGGGAACAACGCCTTGAGCTGGGCGATGTTGTCGGCCACCAGGTCGGCGGATTGGGCTTCTGGGTCGGTGGCTTCGATCTTGTTCATACGGACATCCTGGCTCATAACTGGGTGTGCACTGCGGCCAGTTCGGCCTGCAAGCGTTTGATTTCGAGATTGAGTTCCACCTGTCTCGCCATCTGCGACGCCTTGGTGGCGGCGCTGTGCAGGCTGGCGATCTGGTCTTGCAGGATAAGGCTGGCGTGCAAGGCCTGGCGACGCTGCTGCGCTCGTTCGACAGAATCGAACAGATTGAATGCGCCCGTCAGCAGGCTGGCCTGCAACGCGACCGCCGTGTCCAGCCAGCCCTGATAGAGGGTGTACAACGAGGCGCGCGGCTGTCGGGCCAAGTCCAATGCCTGCAGGAACGCCGCGCAAACGCCATCATCGGCAGATGGCAGGGTCACCGTGACCGGCTCGCCGTCCAGCACCACTTTGTCGGCCTCCTTGAGCGCCTGCCGCTTGTGGGCCAGCGACGCGGATGACGCGCCTGCGCGTTCGACCAGCAGCAACACCGGATAAGGAACGGCGCGATGCAGCAGCTCGACCAAGCGCGCTTCTTTCGCTTGCTCACGTAGCGTCAGTTGCAGTACGGCGATTTCCAGGTATTCCCGCACTTCGTCACGGAACTCGGGTACGCCGCAGGTCGCCGGTTTCAGCGCGGCCAGCCACTGGATCGCTTCGATACCTTCATTGATCAGGCGCTTGTCGGCGGCGGTGGGCGCACCGTTTTCCAGCAACAGCTTTTTCGGCACACGCTGATCCACGCGGGCGGCCGCAGGCAGGTTCAGCGCTGCGATGACCGCTATTGCCGCCACGCATCGGCCTCCGGCAGAACCGCCAGCCACGCGACGACTTCAAAATCACCGCTACCGGCGAACTCGCCGCGTAGCGCGTGGGTGCCGCCCGGGGTGAACAGGCTGGCGACGGCACGCTCTTCGCTCTTGCCGACGATGGACGCGACGGCCGCCGCCAGCAACTGTTGGGCGGCCTGCATGTCTTCGCCGTTGCGGGTTTGCGTGTCGAAGCGGGCGCAGGCAGCGGCATCGGGAAGATCGCGGCCATGCGCGAGGCGCTTGAGCCGATCGAGGATGCGCTTGGCCTGGGTATGCGGCAGTCGCGTCGTGCCGTCCACGCCCATATGCACCAGATAGTTCGGCGCCAACGGATAGCTGGGGTCTATGGCTTTGGCCGCATACGCACCTTCGGCACGCAGGCAGAACACGATGCCCGGTGGGATATCGGCATCGACACTGGTAGTGACCGCCATCGTGCCCAGCGGCAGGCTTTCGAGCTTGCCCGGATGCGCCTTCAGATACTCGGCCAGATCGATACGGAAATCCGTCAGGGTCAGGTCCGTGATGGACACGCCGCTGGACAGGTCTTCCATGTCGATCACCGCGTCCTGCAGCTTGAGCAGCTGCTTGCGGCGGTACTCCAGGTCGTTCATGGGATCGCCCGAGTCCGTCTGGATCAGGTTTTCCTCACCGGTGGCAGAGATGTCGAGCAGCACCATCTTGCCGCTAACGCGCTGTTCGAGGTTGATGTACTCGTCCAGCTCCATGTTGGGCCAGAAATTGACCAGCTGGATCTGCTCGTTGGGCGAGCCGATGCGGTCGATGCGGCCGAAGCGCTGGATGATGCGCACCGGATTCCAGTGGATGTCGTAGTTGACCAGCCAGTCGCAGTCCTGGAGGTTCTGGCCCTCCGAGATGCAGTCGGTGGCGATCAGCAAGTCCAGCTCGCCCTCGTTCGTCAATTCCTCCGGCCGCTCCTTGGAGCGCGGAGAGAACGCGGTGAGGATACTGCCGAGATCCTTGCCTAGCTTCGGAAGGGTGGATTGGTTGCGACCAGAGCCCGTGACCAGGGCCGTGTCGATGCCCTGCGTTTCCTTCGCCCACAACGCCAGGTGTTCGTACAGGTAACGGGCGGTATCCGCGAACGCGGTAAAGACGATGACCTTGCGGTTGCCCGCATTGGTCGGGTGCTGGCACTTGTGCGTGATGGTGTCGCGCAGCGCGTTGAGCTTGGCGTCGCGGCTAGCATCCACCTGCCGCGCCGCTGACAGCAGGGTGGCCAGACGATTGCGGTCTTCGATCAAGTCCTGCCGCCAGCGGATCAGGTCCACATCGCCCAGCAAGACCTTGATGCGCTTGCCCACAAGCAGACTCTCGAACGCGGGATCGTCGATGTCCACATCGGCGATGTCGATCTCTTCGATGTCGCCCGCTTTTGCCTCGATGCGGGCCAGCGTCGCCTCCACGTCCTTGAACTGGCGCTCGACGGTCAGGCTGAACGACGACACCGCACTTTCCATGCGCTTGAGCACATTCACCCGCAGCAGATGGATCAGACTTTCCTCGCGGTCGGCCTGGCGGAAGAAGCCTTCGCCACCGCGCACCTGCGTGCTGTATTTCTCGTCGTAGGCAGCCTGCTTGTAGGGCAGCACATAGCGCAGCGGCGCATAGGCCGCCAGGTTCAGACGCCGGATTTCGTCGTTGATCTCGCGGATGGAGCGGAACTCGCCGGCGCGGTCGACATCGGGTTTGATATTGATCGGCTTGAGGCGTGTCGGGAATTTTCCGGTTTCCGCGGTGCCGTAATACTTCTCGATGTGCTTGCGCGAGCGGGCGATGGTTAGGTGGTCGAGCAGGGTGAAGTAGTCGAAGCCCAGCATCTCGATCAGCCGCGACGGCGTGCGATCGCCATCGGCCAGGTCTAGCCAGCGGTTGAATTGCCTCTGCGCCAGCCGAGTGGTGGCCTCAATGCTGGCGATGCCATGGTCGGCCAGCGCCAGATCATCGCCCTCGGTGGCAAAGGCGATCTGGTTGCGCAGATCCGTCAGGCGGTTGTTGACCGGGGTGGCCGAGAGCATCAGTACCCGCGTCTTGACACCTTCGCGGATGATCCGGCGCATCAACCGGTGGTAGCGGGACTCGCGATCCTTGTGGGTGATCTTGTTGCGGAAGTTGTGCGACTCGTCGATGACGACCAGGTCGTAGTTGCCCCAGTTCACGTGCGCCAGGTTGATGTCGCCGGACAGCCCGCCCTCGCGGGACAGGTCGGTATGGTTCAGTACGTCGTAGTTGAAGCGGTCGGCGGCCAGCACATTGCGGCGGTCGTTGCTGCGATACAGCGTCCAGTTGTCGCGCAAGCGCTTGGGGCACAGCACCAGCACGCGGTCGTTGCGCAGCTCGTGGTACTTGATGACCGCCAGCGCTTCAAACGTCTTGCCCAGGCCCACGCTGTCGGCAATGATGCAGCCGCCGAAACGATCGAGCTTGTCGATGGCGCCCACCACGCCATCGCGCTGGAACTTGAAGAGTTTCTTCCAGATGGCCGTGTTGCGGATGCCCGTCGCGGACTTGACGATGCGTTCCTCGTCCATCTGCTCACCTTGCTCGGCGAAGAGCTGGTGGAGCATGAGCGCATAGACCGAAGCAGGATCCCGATGGGCCGCAAGCGACTCGAAGTGATCCACGAGTCGTTGCTTGGCCTCCGGCTGTGCCTGGAGTGCAGCCCACTGCACGTCGAACCACTGGCTGAGGAGCTGGCTTTCCTCCGGTGTTTCGGACGCCTGGACCAGGCTGAGCGGGTTGCCCGGCGTGATTCCAAGCCCTTCGGTACTGAAGGCAAACGAGCCAAGGACAACTTGTTGCGGTTGATCCTGCGCATCACGCAACACCATGGCCGCCTGTGGAACGGCTCCGGCTGCGCGCCGCACTTCGGCTTTGGCCACCAGCCAGTCGGCTAGGCGCTTGGCCAGCCACCGCGTCCGCAGCTGGTTTCGAGCTGCACGATCGCTCTCACCCCCCAGACAGACCAGGTCCATGCCCTCCTGAGGCAACAACAATCTGGCCGCTTCCAGCCGAGCAAGCGCCTTCATCAACTCCGCAAAGGCGAGCAACGACAGTACCGGCGTGACCACATCCAAGCGGTAGCACGGCTGCATCTGGGGTCGAACCAGATCGATGACGCGCTCTGCACCCGAGTTCCAAATCAGCTTCATGTCGTTCAGTGTAGTTGCGTTCCTCCCAACGCACGCGCGGAGCCGATTATCATTCCCTTATGAAAATCGCCAGCTGGAACGTCAATTCACTCAACGTGCGCTTGCCGCAGCTGCTGGACTGGCTACGCGCGTTCCAACCCGATGTGGTGGGACTGCAGGAAACCAAGCTGGAGGATCACCGCTTTCCGGAAGATACCCTGTTGGAAGCGGGTTATCGCAGCGTGTTTCATGGGCAGAAAACCTACAACGGCGTGGCGATCCTGGCGCGGCATCCGATTGCGGACGCGCAGATTGCGATCCCCGGCTTCGACGATCCTCAGGCGCGGGCGATGGCGGCCACGGTGAACGGCGTGCGTGTGGTCAATCTCTATGTGGTCAATGGTCAGGACCTGGGCACCGACAAGTACGACTACAAGCTGCGTTGGTTGGATGCCGTGCACGACTGGCTGGCGGTGGAGTTGCAGGCGCATCCGCGATTGGTGGTGCTGGGCGATTTCAATATCGCGCCGGATGACCGCGACGTGCCGGATGCCACGGTATGGAACGACGACCATATCCTGACTTCGACCGCCGAGCGCGCCGCGCTGAAGCGCCTGCTGCGTCTGGGGCTTTCGGACAGTTTCCGATTGTTCGAATCCGAAGGCGGGCAGTTCTCCTGGTGGGACTACCGCGCGGCCGGCTTTCGCCGCAATCTGGGCCTGCGGATCGATTTGCTGCTGGCAAGCGATGCGCTCAAGCCAGACGTGATCGCGGCCGGCATCGATCGCGAACCACGCACCTGGGAACGACCCAGCGACCACACGCCGGCGTGGCTGGAGCTGGCTTCAAGCGCTTGAACGAAGCCCGGCCTTGATTGGCCCCGTGACTCAGCCAGACCGTGACCGATTGACCCGTGAAAACCGCAGAACCGGCGCTTTCGTAGAGCGCAGCTTGCTGCGCTGAGCAGGGACAGCGCAGCAAGCTGCGCTCTACGAAAGCCTGCTTGCTTTGTGGGATTTTCAACAACGAAGGGCATGGAATCGGCTGAGGGATGGGGCTAAACAGATTCGCGTTGTCGATGCGGCGCGCCACGGTCGGCCCGCCGCACCTGAAACTCACAGCTCGCAGAAGCAGTGCGCCACCACCTTGAAAGGCTTGCCGCCCGCGGGTGGGGTTTGCAGCATGCGCAGTCCCTGTTCGAGTGACTGGGCCGTTGGCGACTCCAACAGCAAGGCCGGCACGCCCACGCGCACGGCAAGGGCGCGCAGGCTGGCGTTGCGGGTGGCATCGAGCACGGCCCGCTCGAAGGGAGACATGGCCTTTTCCACGTACTCCACGCGATAGCCACCTTCGTTGAGCTTGGCATGGCGCGCCGCTTCGACGATGGCATCGTTCAGGCCACCGAGCACATCGACCAGTCCCAGATCCTGGGCCTGTGCGCCGCTCCAGACCCGTCCGCGCGCTACCTTGTCGATCGCTTCGGGCGTGCTGTCGCGCGCGGCAGCCACTTTGCCGATGAACTGGCGATAGCCCTGATCGATCACGGCCTGGATGGCCTTGCCCAGCTCGGGATTGAGTGGGCGTGAAAGGTCGAACGCACCGGCGAGCTGCGTGGTGCCGACGCCATCAACGTGCACGCCGATCTTGGCCAGGGTGTCCGGGAAATTCATGAACAGGCCGAAGATGCCGATCGAGCCGGTGATGGTGCTGGGCTGGGCATAGATGGTGTCGGCATTCATCGAGATCCAGTAGCCACCGGAGGCTGCGACATTGCCCATCGACACCACCACGGGCTTGCCCGCCGCCTTGATGAGTTCGACTTCACGGCGGATCTGCTCGGATGCAAAGACTTCGCCGCCCGGCGAATCCACGCGCAACACCACGGCCTTGACCTGCTCGTCCTCGCGCGCCTGACGCAATACATTGGCGGTGGACACGCCACCGACCGCACCGGGCGGCAGGTCACCGCCAGCAATCTCGCCTTGAGCCACCACCACGGCGACTTTGGGCTCGGTGCCAAAGGAAAGATTCTCGCGATCCACGAAGCCGAGGTAGTCATCCATGCTGACCTGACGGAAGCTGTCGTCCTCGGCCACGCCGCGTTCGATCATCAATTCGCGGAACTGGTCGAGCGGCACCAGCTTGTCCACCAACTTCTGTTGCAGCGCGAGCTGGGCCAGATTGCCCTGCACCGACTCCACCTCAGCGGCGAAGTTGTCGATATTGGCCTGCAAGGTCGCCGCATCGAGCTTGCGCAGGCGTGCGATGTCGCCGAGGTAGCGCTGCCAAACATCGTTCATCCAGTGCAGATCGGCCTCGCGGGATTCGTCCGATGGCCCATCGAGGATGTAGGGTTCGGCGGCGGACTTGTACTCGCCCACGCGGAACAGGTGCACGTTCACGCCCAGCTTGTCTTGCAAGGCCTCGCGGTAATACGGCCGGTAACGGGCCAGCCCTTCCAGCAACACCGCGCCGTCGGGATGCAGATAGACCTCATCGGCCATGGCCGCCAGCAGGTATTGCTTCTGATCCATGCCATCGGCGTAAGCAATGACTTGCTTGCCGCTGGTCTTGAACGCGGTGATGGCCTGATCGAGCTCTTCGAGCGCGGCAAAGCCGATGCTGCCCATCTTGTCCGGGCGAATCACCACACGCTCGATGCGCGCATCGTTCGCCGCCGACTTGAGCGCACGCAGGAGATCGCGCAGCTGGGTTTCCTCTTGCGCCTGACCCATGGCACGCGACAGGGCGCGCTCCATCGGATCGACGCTGAACTGCTCGACCACGGCGCCTTGCGGTGCCAGTACCAGCACGTTGCGATCCTGCATCGTCGTGCCACCGCTGAACAGGGCCACCAGCACGATCACGACGATGAGCAGGAAAATGGCGTTGAATACCAGACGTCGCAGGAAATTGACGCTGTTCCAAAGGCCACGCAGCAAACGCATGAAAGGCCCGGGTTTCGAATCGGACATGACGGAACTCGATGATGGGATCATGCGCAAAGCATAGTGGCCCTCATGGCGCCCCGCATGTGCCGGAAGTGGCGCATCGCCACAAGAGCGCCGCATCTCAGGTATCGGGTGCAAGCTGCCATGTGGTGCGCGATTCCAGCCGGATCACGCTTTTGCGCAAGCGCAAGGCCAACAGGGTGGCGGCCATGGTCAGGCCGGTCAACAAGCCCAGCCACATGCCCGGTGCACCCCAGCCCAGCCCAAGGCCAAGCCCCGCACCTACCGGCATGCCGACACCCCAATAGGCGAGTGCGGCCAGCAGCATCGGTACGCGCGTGTCCTTGAGACCGCGCAGGGCCGCGCCACTCATCACTTGGATGCCATCGGACAACTGGAATGCGGCCGCGAACAACAGCAACTGCGCAGCCAGCGCCAGCACCGCGGCATCGCGGGTGTAGATCGAAGCAATCCAGTCATTGCCCAAGGCGATGGTGGCTGCCGTGCTGCACTGGACCAGGATCACCAAGGCGTAGCCCGCCAACACCGCATGACGAACGCCGCGCGCATCATGCGCACCGGCCGCGTGTCCGACGCGAACCGTGGTGGCCTCGGACAAAGCCAGCGCCGCCATGAAGGTGATGGACGCGATGTTGAGTGCGATCTGATGCGCGGCCGCAGGCACCTCTCCCATGCGACCGATCAGCAAGGCCGCTGCAACGAACAGGCCACCCTCGAGCGCCACCGTGACGCCGATCGGCAAGCCCAGCCGCAGCAGGTTGCGGATCGGTGTCCAACGCGGCCATTCGAGCCGCGAAAACAAGGCCAGATCGGAAAATCGCGGACTGCGCGCCAGATAGGTAGCGAAGGCCAACACCTGACACCAGAGCATGATCGCGGTAGCAAAACCCAAGCCCTCCGCGCCCAGTTCCGGGATGCCGAATTTGCCGAACATCATCACGTAGCCCAAGGGCACCAGCAGCACCAGGCCGCCCACCCCCAGCACCATGGTCGGAATCGTCCAATGCAGTCCTTCGCTCAGGTAACGCATGGACAGATACAGCGCCAACGCCGGCACACCCCAGCGCACGCCGAGCAGAAACTCGCGTGCTGCCGGGCGGATCTCGGCGGCAATGCCCATGGGTTCCAGCAGGCCCATCGCCAGATGCAGGAACACCACCAGCACCGCGGCCAAGCCGAGCGCCAGCCACAGGGTTTGGCGGAACACGTACGGAACGTCAGCCCGACGCCCGGCTCCCACCAACTGCGAGATGGTCGGCGGAACCGACAACAGCACGCCCACCAGCACGATGACCACCATCGACCAGATCGCCGAACCCACCGCCACCGCAGCCAGCGTATTGGCGCTGTGCCAGCCAGCCAGTACCGAATCGACAAAGGCAATCATGCCCGTGGCCACGTGTCCGAAGATCAGCGGCAGCGCGAGATGAATGGTACGGCGCATCTCGCGCGTGGCAGCCGCGAAATGAGAGTCGGTGGCGGGCATGGTTCACTACTTCGGAAACGCCAGGGCGCACGATCGCGCCCAACGGCAGCCGGGCATTCTAGCGACGCATCGATGAGCGCCCGGCAACCAAGGTTCGCTCAGCCTGCCAGCGGCTCGAAGCGCGCCGTGAAATGTCGCAACTGCGCCGGTTCCTGCACGATGCGGTAGCCGCGCAGATCCTTGGCCTTGGCCGCCACTTGCTGACACACTTCGATCACGTAGTCGATATGACTCTGGGTGTAGGTTCGACGCGGAATCGCCAGACGCACCAGATCGAGCGTGGCTGGTGTTTCCGAACCATCGGGATGGCGTCCGAACATCACCGTGCCGATTTCACACCCGCGCACACCGCCGACTTCGTACAGGGCCACCGCCAAGGCCTGACCGGGATACTGAAGCGGTGCGATGTGCGGCAACAAGGCGCGCGCATCCAGATACACCGCGTGTCCGCCGATGGGTTGCACCACCGGAATGCCGGATTTCGCCAACGCTTCGCCCAGATACGCGGTGGAGCGGATGCGATAGCGCAGGTAGTCGTGTTCGACGACTTCCTTCAAGCCTTGAGCCAGTGCTTCCAGATCACGACCCGCCAAACCGCCATAGGTCGGAAAACCCTCGGTCAAGATCAGCAAGTTGCGGCACTGCTCGGCCATCGCATCGTCATTGAGTGCGAGCCAGCCGCCGATATTGCCCATCGGATCCTTCTTCGCGCTCATCGTCATGCCATCGGCCAAACTGGCCATCTCGCGCACGATGTCGGCCACCTCGCGATTCCCTTGCCCGGGCTCGCGCTCACGGATGAACCAGGCGTTCTCGGCAAAACGGCAGGCATCCAGAAACAGCGGCAAGCCATGCTTGGTGCACACCGCACGCGTCTCGCGCAGATTCGCCAGACTCACCGGTTGACCACCGCCGGAATTGTTGGTGATGGTGATGAACACCGCCGGCACCTTGCCGGCGTTGGCGGTCAGGAAGGCATCGAGCCTGGCCACATCCATATTGCCCTTGAAGGGGTGCGAACTGGCCGGATCGCGGCCCTCGGCAATCACCAGATCCACCGCCTCGGCGCCGGTGTATTCGATGTTGGCGCGCGTGGTATCGAAGTGCGTGTTGCTCGGGATCACCCTGCCCTTGCCGCCCAGCACGGTGAAGATGATTTTCTCCGCCGCGCGTCCCTGATGGGTGGGAATCACGTGCTTGTAGGGAAACAGGTTCTGCACCGCCTGCTTGAAGATGTCGAACGAAGGACTGCCGGCGTAGGACTCGTCACCGTGCTGGATCGCGGCCCACTGGTCGCGGCTCATCGCGCCGGTGCCCGAGTCGGTCAGAAGATCAATCAACACATCATCCGAATGCAGACCAAAAAGGTTGTATCCGGCCGCGGCGATGGCCTGCCGTCGATGCGTCGGGGTGGTCATCCGGATCGGCGCCACCGACTGGATGCGAAAGGGTTCGATGATGGTGTTGAAGGCCACGGCGTGCTCCGATGCTGGTTGACCGCCCAATTGCGGCCAACCCCAATGATGCAAACAGCTGCTGGTCGTTTGTCAACTGCGGCGTGTAGGTCGGCACGCGAGCGTTCCGAGTCACGGCGTGGAAAAGTGCCGAACTTCACCGCGCTACAATGCCCTGTTTCCGCCCTTGTTGGCGCGAACAATCAACTTGATCAGCCTATAGGAGTATGCGTGATGACGATGTCTGCCGACGAAGCCTTGGTTCGACTGCGCGAAGGCAACCAACGCTTCGTGAGTAGCCTATCCAGATCCGACGCCACGGTATGCCGCAATCTGGAACTGGCCGATCAGCATCCGTTTGCCATCATCCTCGGCTGTTCTGATGCGAGGGTGCCGGCGGAACTGATTTTCGATGCCGGCCTGGGTGAGCTATTTGTCATTCGCGTCGCCGGCAACATCGTTGCGCCCTCGCAGATCGGCAGCGTGGAATTTGCAGCGGAACATTTCGGCACCCGATTGGTGGTCGTAATGGGACATACCCAGTGCGGGGCCGTGGCGGCGACCATCGATCAACTGACCAAGCCGGTTGAGAGCCAGTCGCGCAACTTGCAATCCATCGTCGACCGCATGCGACCGTCGATCGAAGGCATGTTGCACAGCGACCTGCGCCACGACCGTGAAGCACTGGCGCTGCACGGCATGCGCGCCAACGTCGGGGTTTCAGTGAGCCACCTGCGTTACAGCTCCCCCGTGCTGGAAAAGCTCATTCGGGCGGGCGGACTGCGCATCGTTGGCGCGCAGTATTCAGTCGAAACCGGTGAAGTCACCTTCCTCGATGGCGCCGCTCCCGCTGCATGATTCGGCGGCAGATGCGCGGCGATTGGACGCGCAGAACGTCAACGCCGAACGCCAGGAAGCATCAGCCAGTAGCCTGGATCGCGGAAGGTGGGGCGCGAGGTCAATGACTCCCAGCCACCCAGCGCAACTACTCACGCAAAGGATAACGCCCCGATCAATTGCTTGATCGGGGCGTTGGTATAAGGCCCTGGCGATGACCTACTCTCGCATGCGCGAAGCACACTACCATCGGCGCGGCTGCGTTTCACTTCCGAGTTCGGGATGGGATCGGGTG
>DASSYF010000011.1:0-32704 GCA_035703435.1 Chiayiivirga sp.
GGCGAGTTCCGTTCGGTGGAGGGATTTCCGCGGCCAATTGGCCGCGGCCTCATTGAAGCATCTGCTTGAGGATGGCCCAGGTGATCGGATCAGACATTTCCGCGGCCAATTGGCCGCGGCCTCATTGAAGCTGGACCACGCGATACAGCGCAACGAGGTCGCCGTTGGATTTCCGCGGCCAATTGGCCGCGGCCTCATTGAAGCCTTGCGGCCTCAAAAGTTCTGAACGTGGTCTTGTCGATTTCCGCGGCCAATTGGCCGCGGCCTCATTGAAGCTGATCCTCTTCTGAAATCTGGCCCCACGACACTAGGATTTCCGCGGCCAATTGGCCGCGGCCTCATTGAAGCAGGTATGCCCGCTCTGGGATTGGCTTGTCCTTTTTCATTTCCGCGGCCAATTGGCCGCGGCCTCATTGAAGCCTGGTGCTTGATGAGGCGGCCAATGTACTGATGCACATTTCCGCGGCCAATTGGCCGCGGCCTCATTGAAGCGAGCGCGTGGGCGATCTCGTCCCACAGCAGCGCGCATTTCCGCGGCCAATTGGCCGCGGCCTCATTGAAGCGCCGACTTCGCGCACCAGCATGGCCTCACCGCGACAATTTCCGCGGCCAATTGGCCGCGGCCTCATTGAAGCTCACCACAGGAATCGGCGCTGCCCCCCGCTGTTACGATTTCCGCGGCCAATTGGCCGCGGCCTCATTGAAGCATCGTGATGACTCGGAGGTACTCGCATGACTGGTTAATTTCCGCGGCCAATTGGCCGCGGCCTCATTGAAGCCCATTGGTGCGCAGGATGATGCCGCTGACGTGATGCGATTTCCGCGGCCAATTGGCCGCGGCCTCATTGAAGCCGGCGCATGTGTTCATGCATCGAGTAGCACACGAGTATTTCCGCGGCCAATTGGCCGCGGCCTCATTGAAGCTCAGGCTTACGCAAAGGGCCACAAGACGGTGTACGGTATTTCCGCGGCCAATTGGCCGCGGCCTCATTGAAGCCGGTGGTAGCCGCGCTGATGACCTGCGCGCCCGGCTCGTATTTCCGCGGCCAATTGGCCGCGGCCTCATTGAAGCGACACGTACGGTCCGCCTGACTCAGGCTGGTGGGATATTTCCGCGGCCAATTGGCCGCGGCCTCATTGAAGCCCGCTTCGGTGGCCTCTTCGGTGAACTGACTTGAATTTCCGCGGCCAATTGGCCGCGGCCTCATTGAAGCCGGATTCGCCGCTCGCGCAGGTAGTCGGTGATGCGCTATTTCCGCGGCCAATTGGCCGCGGCCTCATTGAAGCTGTGCTGGTGTGGCCATGTGGGCGCTTGGCGGTGTTATTTCCGCGGCCAATTGGCCGCGGCCTCATTGAAGCACCTTGCGGCCCCGGCAAACCTTGCGGCCCTTGCTCATTTCCGCGGCCAATTGGCCGCGGCCTCATTGAAGCTCCACAACGCGAACAACGGTGCCACTCCCGATGCGTACATTTCCGCGGCCAATTGGCCGCGGCCTCATTGAAGCTTGACCGTCATGGACCAGATATAGCTTTTGCCGACCTCATTTCCGCGGCCAATTGGCCGCGGCCTCATTGAAGCTGGAAGCACATCGCTACCCTGGAATGCGCGCAGACTGATTTCCGCGGCCAATTGGCCGCGGCCTCATTGAAGCACGGTGACTAGGGTGTCGCTCTGGTGAAAGTCCTCCGATTTCCGCGGCCAATTGGCCGCGGCCTCATTGAAGCACGTGGCGCACAGCTCAACCAGGTGGGGTTATGCCGATTTCCGCGGCCAATTGGCCGCGGCCTCATTGAAGCCGCACCCGCTGGCGTGGTGAAAACGTGTTCCGTCTTATTTCCGCGGCCAATTGGCCGCGGCCTCATTGAAGCCGTCGAGTTGCGGGCCAAGGTGCGCTTGGTCGAATATGATTTCCGCGGCCAATTGGCCGCGGCCTCATTGAAGCAGGGTGTCGTTCGACCTTGAATGGCATGTTGCGCGGATTTCCGCGGCCAATTGGCCGCGGCCTCATTGAAGCAAGTATGCGTATCGGGCGGGGTTCAAGGGCGAGATCATTTCCGCGGCCAATTGGCCGCGGCCTCATTGAAGCCCATCCGGCCATTCTTCCCGATTCCAACCTGCCGCCATTTCCGCGGCCAATTGGCCGCGGCCTCATTGAAGCTAGTGGTGGATATGTCCACTCATGCGTCAGATCCTATTTCCGCGGCCAATTGGCCGCAGCCTCGTTTTGGCTGGATCCAGGCACTTCCCGCTACCTGATTGACGGGCTTGCGTAAACTCGCACCAGTGGTAGTTCGGTCATCTCGGCACCGCCGCTCACTTTGTACCGCAGTCGTTTCTCCGCGAAATCCTGCCGCACCAAAGGCGGGGTTGAGAAGCTGATTAGCCCCAGAGCTAGCCAAGCCGTGACTGTTTGGGTGAAATACCGCAGAGTCGGCGTGTTTGTAGAGCGCAGCTTGCTGCGCTGCCTCGGCTTTTCGGGTCGCCCAGCGCAGCAAGCTGCGCTCTACGAAAGCCTGCTCGTTCCGCAGAATTTTCGGCAACGAAGGGCATGCGGTCGGCTGAAGGATGGGGATAATCAGGTTCCGCCAAGCGGCGGTAGCTATCCTGTCGGGCTGAAGCCTGACCTACAGGGCATGGCGTTCGCTTGGCCTCGGGAACATCCGAGGCACCGCTTGCGTAGGTCGGGATTCATCCCGACTGGCGCCGGACCTGCACATCGAGGTTGGGAAACAGCGTGTCGGGCTGAAGCTCGACCTACGATGGCGGCGGCGCGGCGATGGCGGGCGTGGGAATTTCGAAGCCGTCCGCAAAGAGGAAGTCGATCGGGATACCGATGGGTGGAGTGAAGTCGCCAGTCAGGATCAGGTTGATGGATTTGTTGCTGCCGGCGATGGCGGCGTTGATGGTGGCGCCGTAGCCGGCGCAGGCGGTCGGGGCTACGGGTGGCACACTGAAATTCGGGTCGGACAGGTCCATGCCGCTGGCCGAGGCGGTGCCGACCAGGTACAGGTCGATCGGCTGGAACACGCAGGTGCCCAAGGACACGGGAAATCCATTCAAGCTCGCTGAAACGACGGTCAGCGCCATCTCGGCGTGGGTGAGGCTGGCGACACTGCTCGCATCGACGGTGCCGGTGGAGGTGTTGGTCTGGCTGAGTTGATACACGACCACCACGGTGCCCAGTTGGGTGGGAAAGCTGACGGTGCTGGCAGGCAGGGTGAAGGCGCCGGCAGACAGCGCACCGCTCAACGGGTCATAGGTGGAATCACCGAAGTTGCCGCCGGCCGGCAAGGTAGTCGGGCTGCCGTCGATGCTGAGGCTACCGGTGACGGGAAAGTTCGTGGCGAGTGCTGGCGTGGTCAACAAGGCCAGCAAGGCCGGCATCCATCGTTTTGCCTGTGCGGTACGCAATGGGTGGTTCATCGATGTACTCCGTGGGGTGATGCGGCCAGACGGCGGCAGCGTCGCGTGTTTCGAATATCAGGCACGATGATAGGGATGGTTGGCAAGGATGCTGGCGGCGCGGTAGAGCTGTTCGGCCACGAGCAGGCGCACGAGCATGTGCGGCAGGGTGGCGGGGCCGAGGGACCAGGCTTCGTCGGCGAGGGCGCGCACGTCCTCGGCGTGGCCTTCCGGGCCTCCGATCAGGAAGGCGAGGTCCTGGCCGCCGCTGCGCCAATGTTCGAGGCGGGCGGCCAGTTGTTCGGAGGTGTGGGCCTTGCCTTTGTCGTCGAGCAGGATCACGCGGGAGCCGCGACCCAAACTCGCCACCACGCGGGCGCCTTCGTCCTGTGTGGCACGGCGCGCGTCACGACCCTTGCCGCGAATGCCGGGCTGGATTTCGATCAGGTCCAGTGGCAGCCAGTGCGAAAGGCGTTTGCGGTATTCGGCAAAGCCTTCGGCCACCCACGCGGGCGCGCCTTCGCCGACGGCGATCAACCGCGCCTTCATCCCGCAACCCGCGCTTCAGGCCGTGAAGCTGGCGATGCCGTCACCCGTGTGCGGGCGCTCGTGGCGGCCGCCTTCGCCCCACAGGCGTTCCAAGGTGTAGAGATCGCGCACGCGCGGCAACATCACATGGACGATGGCATCACCGAGATCCACCAGCACCCATTCGCCCTCGCGCTCGCCTTCCACGCCAATGGGCGGATTGCCGATGGCGCGCGCGCGGCGCTGGACTTCGGCCGCAATCGAGCTGACGTGACGGGTGGAGGTTCCGGAAGCGATGACCATGGTGTCGGTGACACCGGACTTGCCGCGAACATCGATTTCGATGATGTCGTGCGCTTTGAGGTGTTCGAGCGCGTCGCGGATGCTGCGCTTGAGCAGCGCGGAGGAAGGGTGACGTGTGGGTGTAGCCAATGCGGTTTGATTCAAATGTCCGATCTCCCTGTCATGCGGCCGGCGGGTGCCGTGCCGACAGGCGCAGTATATGCCGCCATTGCGCGGCCGGTTGCAAGTCTGGTCCGGCAACTCGGTCAGGCTTCGCGGTAAAGCCCACGGCGGGCGATGTAGTCCGCCACCGCCTGCGGCACCCAGTGGGTCAAGGGCAGACCTTCGGCGCAACGGGCGCGAATGCTGCGCGAGGACTGTGGATGCAGGGGCAAATCGAGGTAATGCACGCACCCAGCCGGGCGCTGGTGGAGCCGGTGTGAATCCTTGCATTCGCGTCCGACGATCTGCTGCGTCAGCGTGCTTGGCAAGGCCTGGGCTTGTGGACGATCAGCCACCACGATGTGCGCCAGTTCGAACAACTCGTGCCAGCGATGCCATGTCGGCAAACCGGCAAATGCGTCCTGCCCGATGACCAAGGCCAGCGGTGCTTCGACACCGAGGGTGGCGCGCCAATGCGCCAGTGTGTCCACGCTGTAGCTGGGTTCGTTCCGATCCAGTTCGTACCGATCCACGTGCAGGCGTGGCTCGCCGATCAAGGCCAGTTCCAGCATGGCGATTCGATCCCTATCCGAGGCACAGGCGGCGTCGCGATGGGATGGCTTGCCGGTGGGCACGAGGGCAAGGTCCGCATCGAGCTGATCGCGTGCAGCACGCGCCACGGCCAGATGCCCCAAATGCACAGGGTCGAATGCGCCGCCGTACAGTGCCTGCAGCATGTTCAGGCGGTCAGCCGGCCGGGAGCGGCAAGGCCAACGATTAGGCGTTCCAGTTCGCGCCAAGCGTCACCGCGTTCCTGGCCTTTGGACAGGCGATCGATGCGTGCGGCCGTGGCCAGCAGTTGTTCAAAATCGCCCGGTCGTCCACGCCCGAGGGCTTGCTGGAACAGGGCCTGCTTGCTTTGCCAAAGGCCCGCCTTCTGCATGGCTTGTGACAGGTTTCCACGCTGCGCCTGCACGCCGGCAAGACGCGCCAACAGCAGCAGCTGCGAGCCGATCCAGGCCATCAGCGCCGGCACCTGTGCGCCTTCGCCACGCAAGCCGGCCAAGATGCGCAAGGCGTGACCGGCCTCGCCGCGCAGTGCAGTTTCGACCAGGCCGAACACATCGAAGCGGGCGCTGTCGGCAACCAAGGCCTGCATCGTGGCGGCATCGATCGTGCCTTGGGGTTGAAGCAAGGCGAGCTTGTCCACTTCCTGTGCGGCCGCCAGCAGATTGCCCTCAACCCGTTCGGCCACCAGGGCGATGGCCGCCGTTTCGGCGCGTAGTCCATGGGCGCGCAAGCGTTGTTCGATCCAGCGTGGCATCTCATGTGGCTTGATCGGCCACATCGGCACCAGCCAGCCACTGCGATCGATTGTGCGAACCCAAGCGGTTTCTTCGTGTGCGCGACTCCACTGCGCGGCCTGTACCAGCAGCACCACGTCGGAATGCGCTTGCTCGGCCAACTGCGTCAGCACCGCGCCACCCTCCTTGCCGGGTCGACCCGTCGGCAGGCGCAGTTCGATCAGGCGTCGTGGCGAGAACAGCGACAAGGTGGCCACTTCGGCCAGAACCCGGTTCCAGTCGAACTTGTCGTCGATGTCGAATACCGTGCGTTCGCCAAAGCCCCGCGCACGCGCACGGGCACGCACCGCATCGGCGGCTTCCAGCAACAACTGCGGTTCGGCGCTGGCGAGCAAAACGACGGGCGGCAGCTCCTCACGCGCCAGACGTTGCTGCAACTGCGCCTGATTCAAGGCCACCGCGCGTGCCTCAAGGCCGTGCCAGGGTGGCGTGGATGCGCCGCAAGATCGCCTGCACCATGTCGCGTTCGAGTTCCTCGCGCACGACTTCTTCTTCGCCGGGCGTGCCTTGGGCGCGCAGCGAGGCGAATTGGTAGCTGCGTTCAAGCTGCAGTGATTGCTTGGGCATCACGACTTCGCCCGTAGCCGAGGTGAGCGTCAGGCTGAGCTCGTAACGCATGCTGTATTCCTGCACGCGACCGGCGCTGCCCACGGTGAGCGGCCAGCGCGTCATGCTGTTCTTGTCGATCCGCAACACCGCGCTTTTCTCATTACCCACCGGCGCGCGCGCACCGCTGCGCGCCAGCGCCTGTTCGAGATTGCGTTGCAAGGGCGAGAAGGTGTCCGCCACCTGCACGCGCAGGACCGACAGTTCAGGCGGCAAGGGTTGCTCACCGCGCAGCTTGAAGCCGCAGCCGGCCAGCAGCGTCAAGATCACCAGTAACAGAAGAAGGTGGTGCGTCCGATTCATTCCATGGTCTCGCGCACGATCGAGCCGAACACCGTGTGCGGCGTGGCAAATCCGGGCAGTTCCGCCATGCGCGCCATCCAGTCGAGCACGGCCTGGGAAACCGTCTCCAGCACGCCTGCGGCGTGCGCATACGGTAGCCAGGCGTAGCAGGCCACATCCGCGACACTGGCGTGCTCGCCGACCAGAAATGGACGCTTTGAAAGAACCTCGCGCATGCGATCCAGATCCTGCATGGCGCGATGCTCGTACCACTGCGCCACGGCCGCTGGATGGGTGCCAAACTGGCGTGCGAAACAGGCGTGCGCGAGATTCAAACCGACGCGCTCGGTTTCCCAGGCCAACCATTCGCGCACCTTCAGGCGCTGGCTCTCATCGCCCTCCTGCAAGGCGCTTTCACGCCGCGCGAGGTATTCGCAGATGACGTTGGATTGGCAGATCGCCAGGCCGTCGATCAACAACACCGGCACTTCATCGAACTTTGCCACCGCACGAAACTCGGCCGGCCGCGCGGCACGCGGCATGGACAGATCGATCAAACGCAGCCCATGCTCCAAGCCCACCAGCCGCAACATCAGGGCGGCTTTGTAGGCGTAGCCGGAAAGCGGTGCGGCATACAGCACCGGGGTTTCGACGTGGATCGGAATCGACATACGGATCTGGCCTCGATGGACGCCTCAGGCGGCGACGATATTGACGATCTTGCCGGGCACCACGATCACCTTGCGCACGGTCATGGATTGCAGGAAGGACGCGACATTGGGCTGCGCCAGCGCGGCGGCTTCGGTTTGCTCGCGTGTGGCATCGACTGTGATTTCGATGGTGCCGCGTAGCTTGCCGTTGACCTGCACGGCCAAGGTCAGCGCGTCGCGCTCCAGCGCCGCCGCATCCGGCTGCGGGAAGGGCTGATCATCGACCAGGGTGCGCTCATGCCCCAGTGCCTGCCACAGCGCGTGCGCGGCATGCGGAATGATGGGATTGAGCAGAAGCACGACGCTCTCCAGTGCTTCGTGTCGCAGGGCACGGCCATTGGCCGAGGCGTCATCGAACTTGGCCAGCGCGTTGAGCAGTTCCATGACCGCGGCGATGGCGGTGTTGAAGCTCAGGCGTCGGCCGTAGTCGTCGCCGACCTTGCGGATGGTTTCGTGCACCTGGCGACGCAGGGTCTTCTGGGTGGCCGTCAGCGCCGCAGGATCGAGTGCGTTTGTGGCACCGTCCGCCACATGCCGGACGACTTGCGCCCACAAGCGACGCAGGAAACGGCTCATGCCTTCAACGCCGGCTTCATTCCATTCCAGCGACAGTTCCGGCGGTGAGGCGAACATCGAGAACAGGCGCACGGTGTCGGCACCGTACTTGTCGATCATTGACTGTGGATCGACGCCGTTGTTCTTGGATTTCGACATCTTCTCGACGCTGCCGATGGCCACCGCAGCACCATCGCTGCGCAGCACCGCGCCCAGACTGCGGCCCCTGTCGTCGCGCTGCACGTCCACGTCGGCAGGATTGAACCAATCCTTGGAACCGTCGGTGTTTTCGCGATAGTAGGTGTCCGCGATCACCATGCCCTGACACAGCAAGCGGGTCGCCGGCTCATCGCCATCCACCATGCCGGCATCACGCAGGAGCTTGTGATAGAAGCGGAAATACATCAGGTGCATGATCGCGTGTTCGATGCCACCGATGTATTGATCCACCGGCAGCCAGTAGCGCGCCCGCGCATCCACCATGTCGCCGGCGCCGGGCGAGGTGTAGCGGGCGTAGTACCAGCTCGATTCCATGAAGGTGTCGAAGGTGTCGGTTTCGCGCTCGGCCTCACCGCCGCACTCGGGGCAGATGGTCTTGCGCCAGTTCGGATCGGACTTGATCGGCGAGGCGACGCCCGAGAATGCCACGTCCTCGGGCAGCACCACCGGCAATTGATCCTCCGGCACCGGCACCGAGCCACAGCCCGTGCAATGGATCATCGGGATCGGGCAACCCCAATACCGCTGGCGTGACACGCCCCAATCGCGCAGGCGGAAGTTGATCTTGCGGCTGCCCTTACCTTCGGCCTCGAAACGCGCGGCGAGGGCTTCAAAGGCGGCATCGAAGTCCATGCCGTCGTAGTCGCCGGAGTTGACCAGGATGCCGCGCTCGACAAACGCGCCCTCCTCCTGGATGCCACGCTCGAAGGCCTCGACCATGCGCACCGCTTCCGAGGTTTCGTACACATCCACCGGCGCCGCCTCGCCCAAGGCGGCTTCCATCGGATCATCGTGGCGCTGCACATCGCGTTGCAGCTCGGCAATCGCGTCGGCCACCGCGTCACTGACGATGACCATCTTGATGGGCAGATCGTACTTTTGTGCAAACTCCCAATCGCGCTCATCGTGCCCGGGCACCGCCATCACCGCACCGGTGCCATAGCCCATCAACACGAAATTGGCGGCCCAGATCGGCACCCGATCACCGGTGATCGGATGGATGGCATAGCGGCCGGTGAACACGCCGCGCTTGTCCTGGGTTTCGATATCGGCTGCGGCAGTGCCGCCATGCCGGCACTCCTCGATGAAGTACCGCAGTTCGTCGTAACCTTCGGCGGCCGCCAAGGCAATCGGATGCTCGGCTGCAATCGAAATGAAACTGACGCCCATGAGGGTGTCGGGGCGCGTGGTGAAAACTCGCAATTCGTCTTCGGAATCCTCCAGCTTGAAGGCGATCTCCAAGCCCTGCGAGCGCCCGATCCAGTTGCGCTGCATGGTCTTGACCGCATCGGGCCAGTCGGGGAGCGCATCCAGCCCGTCGAGCAACTCCTGCGCGTAGTCGGTGATCTTCAAGAACCACTGCGGAATCTCGCGCTTTTCCACCACCGCGCCGGAGCGCCAGCCACGCCCGTCGATCACTTGCTCATTGGCCAACACGGTTTGATCGACCGGATCCCAGTTGACCACGCTGTTCTTGCGGTAGACCAGACCCTTCTTGTAGAGCCGCACGAACATGCGCTGCTCGTGAATGTAGTAATCCGGCCGGCAGGTGGCGAACTCACGCGACCAGTCAATGGCGTAACCCAGCGCCTGCAATTGGCTGCGCATGTGATCGATATTGGCGTAGGTCCATTGAGCCGGCGCGGTGCGATGTTTGATCGCAGCGTTTTCAGCCGGCAGACCAAAGGCATCCCAACCCATGGGTTGCAGCACGTTGTGGCCTGTCATGCGCTTGTAGCGGCTGATGACATCGCCAATGGTGTAGTTGCGCACATGCCCCATGTGCAGCGCACCCGAGGGATAGGGCAACATCGACAGGCAGAAGTACTTGGGCCGGCTCGGGTCTTCTTGCACCTCGTAGGCGCGGGTATCGGACCAATACTGCCGCGCTGCCGCTTCGACGGCCTTGGGATCGTAATTTTCTTGCATGTCTCGGGGCTTTTGTTGCAATGCGCCAGCCTACCGCAGGGCCGCGTGACGCTCAATGTAAAACCTGATTCGCCCCGACTCTCCGTGCGGCAATGCGAATTATCCCTTCTCCCAGCGGGAGAAGGTGCCCAAAGGGCGGATGAGGGCGCTCGTTCGTGAGATTTCCCTCACCCCAGCCCTCTCCCCAAGTGAGCGGGTGTGAAAGCCGCTGAGATTCAGGGCTGATCAGAATGTGAAATGGGTCGGCATGCCTTGTCTGCAAGCGGCCGGGAAGATGCTGATGACCAACGGCCAGTTTGCCCGGCATGACAATACGTTACATTCCGCACGCCACCTCAAAGGAAGTGCCGTCATGCCTTTTTCGTTGTCCGTGCGCCGTGGTGTGTTGCTGGCCGCCTTGGCCTTGGCCGGTGCGGTTCCCACAGCACAGGCCCAGATCACCATCGATTTGAACTACGTCGATACCCAGTCGGCCCAGTACCAGCGCTTCAAGGATTGGGTGGATCAGGCGGTCGCCGGCAATCCCGGCTATGCCTTCTCGGCCAGCGAGGCGGCGACGATGTACAGGCTAACCGGCCAAACCCAATACGCAGATCTGGCCATCGCGATGATTGAAGAACAGGTTACGGCCGCCGAAGCAGCGATCGCGGCCAACCAGCGCCCGGAAGTGGCCGGCGATTCCTACCTGCATGTAGGCGCGATGATCGGCGATCTGGCCTTGACCCTGGATTGGTGCAAATCACGCATCAGCGTCACGCAGCAAGCGCGCTGGGCAGCCTACGCCGAGCAGGCGGTGTGGAACGTGTGGAATCCCACGCAGGCGCACTGGGGCGGCAACGCGTTCCCTTGGTCGGGCTGGTCGATCAACGATCCGGCCAACAACTACTACTACAGCTTCCTGCAAGCCACGATGTACTGGGCCCTGGCCAGCAACACCGGCAACTGGGACACCCTGCTCGATGCCAAGTGGCAGGCACTGGCGAGCTACATGGGCTCGGTGCAGGGCGGCGGCAGCGAGGAAGGCACCGGTTATGGCCTCTCGCACGCGCGGGTGTTCGAGCTGTATCGCGTGTGGCGTGATTCCACCGGCACCAATCTGGCCACGCAGAACAATCATCTGAACGACTCCATCGCGTGGTGGATCCACGCCACTGTGCCGACGTTTGCCAAGACCGCGGCCATCGGCGACCAATCGCGGGTATCGGAACCGGTGATCTACGACTACCACCGCAACCTGATGCTGCAAGCGCGCGCGATGGCCAGCACACAGCAACGACGCGACAACGCCAGCTGGTGGCTCAACAACATCCCGATTCAACAGATGACCAGTGGCTTCAATCTCCACAACGACCTGCTGCCCGCCGGCAGCAGCGGCACACCGCCCTCGGAATTGGTGTACTACGCGCCCACCACCGGCCACGTGTTTGCACGCACCGGCTGGGATCGCAATGCGATGTGGATGGCCTTCACCGCTGGCAAGTTCGATCAAAGCCACGCCCATCAGGAGCAAGGCGCCTTCACCTTGTTCGAGGGCGACTGGCTGGCGGTGACCTCCAACATCTGGACCCACAGCGGCATCCAGGCCGGCACCGAAGTCAACAACATGCTGCGCTTCACCCACAACGGCGAGACCGTGGGGCAGCACACCGGCACCACGTCGACAATGGCGGTCACGCCCGGCAGTGGCGGCAACGTACACATCGTGGCCAACCTCACCCCGGCCTACGACGGCGATGCCGCCGTGGGCGCGTGGCAACGCACCGTCGATTTCGCCGATCGCAGCCTCACCGTGCAGGATGATTTCACACTCGGCAGCGGCACCAGCGCGGTGTTTCAAGTCAATGTGCCGGTGCAGCCCATCATCAGCGGCCAAACCGCACGCGCCGGCAACCTCCTGATCGAAGTGCTGGAACCGGCCAACGCCAGCTTCAACATCATCGACTGGACCACCCAATCCGGCGACACCTGGCATCAGGGTTGGCGACTGGATATTTCCGGCAGCAGCTCGCGCTACAAAGTGCGACTGGGCAGCGTCAATCCGATATTTTCCGACGGATTCGAAGCGTCGCCCCCCTGAGCCCAAACGCCCGCGCTCACGACGCAGGTGCCGACTCGTCCCGCCGGAAGACCAGAGCGAACACGATCGCGTATTTCGTCGTTCACCCGCGAGGCGATCTTCGATGCCGCAACCGGCGCCGGTCTGATGTGCTGCGAGGGCACGGGTCTTGCATGCCATGCCACGCTTCGCCGCGCTCATGCCAACATGGAGGCGCTCAGCGTCATTACCCTGCCCCTCACGATGCCTTCACCTTTGCTCACCGCCTTTACACCGACGGACGCAGGCGATTTCCCCATCGAACGCCTGTCCGAAGACGCGCTGTTGCTGCACGTCGGGCACGGCATCGACGCCGACACCAATGCCCGCGTGCATCGCTTGATGGCAGGCTTGCACGCCGCGCAGTTGCCGGACGTCGTGGAACTGGCGCCGGCCTACGCCAGCCTCCTTGTGCGTCTGACGCCCGATCGTGCGTTCACCAGCGATTCGTTCGAGTCGTGGCTCGAAGGCCTGCGCATCCTGCTACGCCAAATCGACCACGCCAAGGTTGATCGCTTTGAGTATCCCAGCTTGCGCGTACCTGTGTGCTACGGCGGCGAGTACGGACCGGATCTGGAGGCGGTGGCCGCGCAGGCAAAGCTGAGCACGGCCGAGGTGATTGCCCGCCACGTGGCCGGCAACTATCGCGTGGCGATGTTGGGCTTTGCCCCCGGCTTCACCTACCTGCTCGGGCTGGATCCGCAGCTGCATGTGCCGCGCCGAGCCAATCCACGCCTGCGCGTGGCGGCGGGTTCGGTCGCCATCGGCGGCGCGCAGACCGGCATCTATCCGTCCGAACTGCCCGGTGGCTGGAACCTGATCGGGCGCACGCCGTTGCGTCTGTTCGATCCGTCACGCGATCCGCCGTGTTTGGCGATTGCCGGCCAACGGCTGCAGTTCGAGGCCATCGAAGCGGCACGCTTTGCTGCGCTGGAGGCCGCAGCAGTATGAGCATCACGGTCCTGGCGCCCGGCTTCATGACCAGCCTTCAGGATGCCGGCCGACCCGGCTTGATGGCGCTGGGCGTGGGCGCGTCGGGCGCGTTCGATTCACCCGCATTGCGACTGGCCAATGCGCTGTGCGGCAATGCGGTCGATGCCTGCGGGCTGGAACTGACCCTGATCGGCCCGCGTTTGCGGTTCGAACGCGACACCCGGTTCGCGGTCACCGGCGCACCGTTGGCGCTCGAACTGGATGGCGTTGCGCGGCCGATGTGGTCGCCACTGCAGGCCGGCGCCGGCAGCACGCTCACGTTCGGTCGCATGGCCACAGGCTGCCGCAGCTATCTCGCCGTGGCCGGCGGGCTGAGGGTGGAGCCGGTCCTGGGCAGCCGCAGCAGCGATCTCAATTCGAAACTCGGGCCACTGCAAGGGCGCCCACTTTGCGCCGGCGATCGTTTGCCTTTGGCTGATGAGGCCGCTCCGCCGTGGCGGCACGCGCCGAGCTGGTCATTGAATGGCGCGCACTGGTTTGACTTCGATGAACAACGCCCGCTGCGGCTGCTGCCCGGGGCCCATCGCGCTGGCCTCACCCGCGACGCCATCGAACGCCTGTTCACGCAGGGATTTACCGTGGCGAACGACTCCAATCGCGTCGGCCTGCGCCTGGTTGGCCCCGCGCTGACGTGGAAATCCCCGATGGAATTGGTGAGCGCCGGCAGCATTCCCGGTGTGCTGCAATTGCCGCCGTCCGGCCAGCCCATCGCCTTCGGCCCAGAAGCACCGGTCAGCGGTGGCTATCCTCGTATCGGCCAGATCGCAGCGGTGGATTTTCCGCGCTTGGCGCAGGCGCGCCCCGGGGATCGCTTGCGCTTCGTAGCTTGCGAATTGAACGAGGCACTCGCAGCCCTGCACACCCGCGAACTGGCCTTGGCGCGAGTGATCGCTGCCGTGGCGGCACGGCTGTCGTAGGTCGGGCGCCGGCCTGACAGGTTCCTGCTGCGGTCTTGTCGGACTGAAGCCCGACCTACGAAAAGCGTCGAACTTCAGGCTGAAGCCTGCGACATTCAGATGCAGTTACCCTTGCCATCGACCTGTCACTGGCGAAACGCTCGCCCGCGCATGAACAATCGCATCGATCTCAACGCCGATCTGGGCGAATCCGTGAACGGTCGCATCGTGGGTGATGATGCCGGGGTGATGCCCTGGATCAGTTCGGCCAATATCGCCTGCGGCTTTCATGCCGGCGACCCAACGATCATGCGCGGGACGCTCATCGCTTGCCGCAAACATGGCGTGGCGGCCGGTGCGCATCCGTCGTTCGATGACATCGCGGGCTTCGGGCGGCGTGAGATGCCGATCGCCCCAGACGTCGTGTACGTGCAGACCCTGTACCAAATCGGCGCACTGGCCGGCATCGCCCGCAGTGTCGGCATCGGCCTCACGCATGTGAAACCTCATGGCGCGCTCTACAACCAGGCGGCGCGTGATCGCACGCTCGCCGACGCCATCGCCCTGGCCGTGCGTGACGTCGATCCCGATTTGATCTTGTTTGGACTGGCCGGCAGCGCCCTGATCGGGGCTGGCCGAGCCCTGGGCTTGGCGGTGCGGCGCGAGGCCTTCTGCGACCGCCGCTACCGTGCCGATGGCGCTCTCGTGCCGCGCGCGCAGGTTGGCGCGGTGCTGGAGTCCATCGACGAAGCCGTGGCCCAAGCCGTATCGATCGCCTGCGAGGGGACGGTCAGGGCCGACGACGGCAGCGCCGTGCGCATCGAGGCCGACACCCTGTGCATCCATGGTGATCGAGCCGATGCGGCGGCGTTGGCTCGGAGGGTCCATGAGGCACTGCATAATGCCGGCATCGAAATCTCGCACAAGGAAGAACCCTGATGCACTGGTTGCCCCTGATCGGCGTTGCCGTGGTGGTGGTCGGCTTTGCGCTGCGCCTGAACCCGGTGCTGGTGGTGGTGAGTGCCGGTGTGGTCAGCGGCGTCGCGGCAGGCCTGTCGATCGGCGATATCCTCGCCTTGCTCGGCACCAGCTTCGTGTCCGAGCGTGCCTTGTTGTTGTTCGTGTTGACCCTGCCTGCGATTGGTGTACTGGAGCGCGCCGGCCTGCGCGAGCATGCACGCGCCTGGATTTCCAGTCTGAAGACGCTCACCCTTCCGCGACTGCTGCTGGCCTATCTGGGCCTGCGTCAGATCCTCTCGATGCTGGGCCTGACCAATGTCGCCGGCCACGCCCAGACCGTGCGCCCACTGCTGGCACCGATGGCGGAAGCCGCCGCCGAAAAGAATGGCACGCCCCTCGACCACGCCAGTCGCAACGAGGTGCGCGCCTTCTGTGCAGGTACCGACAACATCGGCCTGTTCTTCGGCGAGGACGTGTTCATCGCACTCGGCGCGGTGCTCTTGATTCAAGGCTTCTTCTCGCAGCACGGCATCGAGCTCGAACCGCTGCACATCGCGCTGTGGGCCTTGCCGACCGCCATCGCCGCCTTCGTTATCCACGGCCTGCGTATCGCATGGTTCGGGCGCCGATTGGCGCAGCGCGGCGCGGAGTCGCGTTGAGATGTTGACGATAGAACATGGCTACGCGCTGATCGCGCTGTTTCTCGCCGTTGCCGGCGTGCTGAACCTGTGCCAGCGACGGATTTCGCATGCGGCGTTCTGGCTGGTGTTGGCGGCACTGATCGCCGGTGGTGATTCGATCCTGAAGGCGGCCGAGGCGAACCATCGCCTGCCCGCGCAACTGGCCGGTCTCGGCGTGATCGCCCTCGGCCTGCTCTCACCGCGCATGAAACGCCAGCACGTGGCCGAACGCAGCGAGATCGAACGCGCGGCCGATGCACAGCGTCTGGGCCATCGTCTGTTCGGGCCGGCCCTGTTGATCCCGTTCGTTACCTTGATCGTGGCGCTGTTCGGAAGCTGGTTTGCGTTCGGCGACTGGGCCATGTTCGATGCCCGGCGCATGACCCTGACCGGATTGGCGCTGGCCTGTGTCATCGCCCTGTTTGCCGCCCTGCACGTCACCGGCGCGCGGCTTTCGGATGGCCTGTCCGAGGGCCGACGTTTGCTCGATACCCTCGGCTGGGCCGCACTGTTGCCGCTCACTCTGGCGGCCTTGGGCGGCGTGTTCGCGGCCACCGGTGTGGGGGAGGCCGTGGCCGAACTGGTGCGCATGGCGATTCCGGTCGACAGCGCCCTCGCCTGCGTCATCGCCTATGGCCTTGGCATGGTGGTGTTCACGGTGATCATGGGCAATGCGTTTGCCGCCTTTCCGGTCCTGACCGCCGGCGTGGGTCTGCCCTTGTTGGTGCAGATGCACGGCGCCAACCCGGCCATCCTCGGCGCGCTCGGCATGTTGACCGGCTATTGCGGCACCCTGATGACGCCGATGGCCGCCAACTTCAACGTGGTGCCGGTGGCGCTGTTGGAACTGCCCGGCCAGAACGATGTGATCCGCGCGCAATGGAAAACCGGCGCCGCACTGTTGCTGGTGAATCTGGCTCTGATGTACGTCCTCGTTTTCCGCTTCTGATGACGATGACCACGACGCCCCAGCCCATTGCCTTGCTGACTGGCTTCGAGCCGTTCGGTGGCGAGGTCATCAATCCATCATGGCAAGCGGTACAGGCGCTGCATGGGCGCGTCATTGCCGGGCATCGCGTGGTATCGCTCCAATTGCCGTGCGCGTTCGACGCCGCGCCGCGGGTACTGCGTGCCGCCTTGCGTCGCCATCGACCGAATCTGGTGATTGCCACCGGTCAGGCAGGCGGCCGCGCCGGCCTGTCATTGGAACGGGTGGCCTTGAACCTCATCGACGCACGCATCCCCGACAATGCCGGCCTGCAACCGATCGATGTGCCGGTGAGCGCAGGCGCGCCGCTGGCCTGCCTGAGCACCTTGCCGATCAAAAGTGCCGTGTTGGCCTTGCGTGACGCGGGCATCGCGGCTGACGTTTCGCAAACGGCCGGCACCTTCGTGTGCAATCAGGTGTTCTACGTTCTGATGCGTGCACTGGCGCGCCGAACCGAGGTGCGCGCCGGCTTCGTGCACGTACCTTGGCTGCCCGAGCAAGCGGCGCGCCACGACGGCCCCGGCATGGCTCTGGACACCATCGTGCGCGGTTTGGAATTGATCGTTGAAACGTCCTTGACCACGACGGCCGACGCCTGTGCGCCGGCCGGTGCCGAGTGCTGAATCTCAGGCGCAGCCGCCGCAGCAGGTGCTGCCGCCGCTGACGTGCACCAGCTTCTCCAGCGGCTCGGCGGGAAAACCCGCCTGGGCCAGAACGTGCACGATCGTGTCGACCGTCATCGTGGAAGAAAGCACCTCCAGCACACCGCGCTTGGCATCCAGGGTGACCTGGACATTCTGATCCATGGGCTTGAACAAGCCCACCAAGGTTTGCGCGGCGGGTGCGATGGCGGAAAGGCGAAACTGCATGGTGAACTCCTGTCGTTGGAAATGACCGCGAGGCGGATCGCCCAGTCTGGCTTCGTGAATCGGGAATGACACTGATCCAGGTCAAGTGGGCCAAGCCCGAGCGTGCGGGCGCTCAGACTCGCGACGCGGCCTTGCCGTGAATATGTGCCAGCAATGCGGCGGTGACAGGATCTTCAACCACCGCCGTCGGATCGGTCAGTGTCGGCAACAAGGCAGTGGCCAGCACCTTGCCCAGTTCCACGCCCCACTGATCGAAGGGGTTGATACCCCAGATCGTGGCCTGCACGAAAACGCTGTGCTCGTACATGGCGACCAAGGCCCCGAAGGATTCTGGCGTCAGTGCGTCGAGCAGGAACAGGGTCGAAGGTCGATTGCCGGGGTGCACCTTCTGCGCATCGGCCGGATGGGCACCATTGGCGAAGGCCTCGGCTTGCGCCAGAAGATTGGCGAGCAAAGCCGCGTGGGCCGCGTGTTGATCGTGATCGGGGCGCACCACGCCGATGAAGTCCATCGGAATGGTGTCGGTACCTTGATGCAATTCCTGGAAAAACGAGTGCTGCACATCGGTGCCACTGCCGCCCCAGATCACCGTGCCGGTGGCGCAACCCACCGGCGCGCCGGCGTGCGTGACGGACTTGCCAAGGCTTTCCATCACCAGCTGCTGAAGGTAGGCAGGCAAGCGCGCCAGCCGCTCGTCATACGGCAGGATCGCCTGACTGACATAACCCATGGCGTTGCGATTCCAAACCGCCACCAAGCCGTGCAATACCGCCAGGTTCTCAGCCAGCGGTGCCGAATGCACGTGCGCATCCATCTGCGCGGCACCCGCCAGTAGGCGTTCGAAGTTCTCCATGCCCAAGGCCGCCGCGATCACGAAGCCGACCGAGGACCACAAGGAGTAACGCCCTCCGACCCAATCCCAGATCGGCAGGATGCGATCGGAGCTGACGCCAAAAGCCTGCGCCTTGGCGACATTGGCGCTGACCGCATACAGACGCTCGTTCGAACCGAGCCACGATTTCAGGCGAGCGCCGTTGATCTGGGTTTCCTGCGTACCAAAACTTTTCGACACGAGGATGGCGGCGGTACGCGATGGATCCAGTGTCGGCAGCAGGTGTTCGGAGGCGTGGGCATCCACGGTGCTGAGGAAATGCACGCGGAAGCGACCGGGGTTCAGATTGCGCAATGCTTCCAATACCAGACGCGGGCCTAGGTCAGAGCCGCCGATGCCGACGTTCACCAGATCGGTGACTGGGGAGTCACGCAGGTCGTCGATCAGGCGCGCCATGGTCTGCCGTGCGGCCTGCGCTTGCGCGTGAGCCTGCTGCGCCGCCGCGCCTTCGCCAAGGTTCGAGCGCAATGCCATGTGCAGTGCAGGTCGGCGCTCGGATTGATTCACCGCCACGCCATCGAACAGGGCCTGTATCGCGCCTTCCATATCACGATCGCGCGCCACATCGAGCAGCGCAGCCCAGGCCTGATCGTCGATGCGCTGCCGTGCAAAGCAGGCCAGGATCGGCCCCACGCGCAAGGTCTCACCCGCCACACCCGCCGATCGGGCGTGAACCAGATCACGCAAGTCCTGATCGGCCATGCGCGCGGCGTGCGAGGTGAGGCTTTCCAGCCAGGCGGGGGTGTGCATGGGGCGACGCTCCAGTTGTTGTTAAAACGCAACATACCCGTTGCGAAGGGGAACAGCCATGCTAGCAAAGCCTCGGCAGCGAACCACAACGACCGGCAATGACGTGATGCAAATTGTTGTTAATGCAAAGAATTGTTCTACAGTCCGGAAAAACCACGGGGCAAAAAAAAACCCCACCGGATGCTCCGATGGGGTTGTAGTGGAGTGACAATTACCCAAAAATGCGCCCTGCATTACCTTCGAGGGGTGCGCGCTTGGCAGCAGAACTCCTGAAGGCGTGGCCAATCTACCACATTGTTTGCAAAAAAACTACACCCTGTTTGCGCCCCCTCGTGTCGGCCTGTTCCTGTGGGCCAAGAGCTCGAGCCGACCGGCAATTTCGCCGGTTCAGGACACCAGTTCGAGATTGTCGATCAAGCGGGTTTGTCCCAGGCGGGCAGCAATCAGCGCGACCAGTCCCTCACGCTCGCCGGTCTGCGGCTTCTGTAAATCCACGCCGCGACGAATCTGCACGTAGTCGGGCACGAAGCCGAGCGCCTGAAGCCGGCCAAAGGCCTCGGCTTCGAGCGTGGCCAGATCGCGCCCCTGCGCCCAACCCTGTTGCAGTGCGAGCAGGCTGCGGTGGATCTCGGGTGCCACGGCACGCTCCTGCGCGTTCAAGTATTGGTTGCGAGAGCTCAAGGCCAAGCCATCGGTATCGCGCTCGATCGGCGCCGGCACGATCCGGATCGGCAAGGCCAATTCGCGCACCAGATACTCGATCACCCGCCACTGTTGGTAATCCTTGCGACCGAACACCGCCACGTCCGGCTGCACCATGTTGAACAGGCGCAGCACGACGGTTGCCACGCCATCGAAATGACCGGGACGCGCCGCGCCATCGAGTTCGCCGGTCAAGCCGGGCACCTGCACCCTGACGCAGTGCGCAGGTCCAAACGGATACATGCTTGTGACATCGGGCAGAAACAGGAGATCGCAACCAGCCGCACGCAGGCCGGCGGCGTCAGCCTCGGGCGTGCGCGGGTAACGATCCAGATCTTCGTTTGGCCCGAACTGGGTCGGATTGACGAACACGCTCGCCACCACGCGATCGGCCTGCTGGCGTGCCAATGCGATCAGCGCATAGTGCCCAGCGTGCAGATTGCCCATGGTGGGCACGAAGGCAATACGCTCGCCGGCACGTCGCCAGCTCAGGACGTGATTGCGCAGCTCATCGAGGTGCTCGGTCTGCAGCATCGTCAGTCGAAGCCGTGAGCCGGTCCGGGAAAATGACCCTCCCGCACCTCGGCCACATAGGCGGCAAACGCGGCTTCGATACTGCCTGTATCTGCCAGAAAATCCTTCACGAAACGCGGTGTGCGGTGGCGTCCGCGCAAGCCCAGCATGTCGTGCATCACCAGGACCTGACCGTCGCACGCGGCACCCGCGCCGATGCCGATGGTGGGAATGCGCAGGTTGGTCGTGATCTCGGCCGCCAGTGCGCGGGGCACGCATTCGAGTACCAAAAGGTCGGCACCGGCATCTTGCACCGCACGGGCATCTTCGCGCAGGCGTTGTGCGGCGGCGGCTTCACGACCTTGCACCTTGAAGCCACCCAACTTCATCACCGACTGCGGCGTCAGGCCCAAGTGGGCGCAGACCGGCACATCGCGCGTGGCCAAGGCCTCGATCACCCCCAGCATCACGCCCGCGCCTTCCAGCTTCACCATCGCCGCCCCGCCTTCGCCCATCAAACGCTGCGAAGCCGACAGCGCACGCTCGGCCGTGGCATAGCTCAGAAATGGGAGGTCGGCCACGAGCAAGGTGCGCGACAATCCGCGCGCGACGGCCGCGCTGTGATAGACGATGTCATCAACCGTCACCGGCAAGGTGCTGTCGTGACCCTGCACCACCATGCCGAGCGAATCACCCACGAGGATCATGTCCACGCCGGCGCGATCCATCGCCACGGCAAAGCTGGCGTCGTAGCAGGTCAGCATCGCGATGCGTTCGCCGGCGGCTTTCATTCGCGCCAGCTCGGGCACGGTCACCCGCGTCGGGCGGGGATGGATTTCACTCATGACGCGATCCTCACGGTTGGATCCGATGCGCTGGTCAGTCGTTGCACGCCTTCAAGGCCGACGCGCGCCAGTAGATCGGATATCGGCCCATGCTCACCCAGCACCAGGTCCGGAACAAGTTCAGCCAAGGGTGCGAGCACGAACGCACGTTCGTGCATGCGCGGATGCGGGAGTTGCAAATGTGCGTGCGTGTTCTGGGTATCGCCATGCAGAAGCAAGTCCAGATCCAAGGTGCGCGGACCCCAGCGCCGCTCGCGCGTGCGGCCGGCCTCGCGTTCCAGTCGGATCAACTCGGTCAGGAGCTGCTCGGCATCGAGGCAGGTCTCGATCTCGGCCACCGCATTGATGAAGTCCGCTTGCTCGGTTTCGCCCCACGGCGCGGTGCGGTACAGCGATGACACGCGGCGAACGGTGACATGGTCGATGTTTTCCAAACCCGTCACCGCGCGCTGCAACTGCGCGACCGGATCAGCGAGGTTGCTGCCCAGGCCGATGAAGGCACGCACACTGTTCATTCCGGAGATTTGCTTCGACTGCGGCGACGCCGTGGGCGGCGCTTTGGCTCGGCGGCCTGGGTGTCGAGTTCATCGACCGGTTCGGCCACTGGCGCACGCGTGCCGGGCTTGGCGTCCGCCGCAGCCGACTTGCCCACCAGCGCATCGGCCAATTGCTCCGGCGCCAAACCTTGTGCCCACGCCCACCATTGGCATTCGGCGCGCAGCTCCGGTACCACGCTGGCGCGCAGTTCGAGGAAGTCGAAGGCGGCGCGAAAGCGCGGATGATTGAGCAGGCGAAACACCCGCTTGCGCTGGCGTTGCCCGAAGCGCGATTGCATCCACCAGATTTCGTGCATCGGCTGGCTGAAACGTTTCGGGATCGCGATGTGTTCGAGCTGACGCAGGGTCACGCGATCGGCGGCGCGACGCTCGGCCACGGCCATGTCGTGTCCGGCCGCCAGCAGCACTTGCAACTCGTGCGCATAGGCCGGCCACAGCAGCGCGGCAAACAGGAAGGCCGGGGTCACGCTGCGATCATCGTTCACGCGCGCATCGCCGCCACGCAAGGCCGCCAGCACCAGCTCGCGACACAGGCCGCTGTGGTCTGCGGCCAAGGCTTTGGCGGTGTCCGGCAGGAAATGCGCGAGCACCTGATGCTGCAAAAGCAGCTCGAACACGCGTGCGCCGTGCCCGGTCATGAACATCTTCAGCGATTCATCGAACAGCCGCGCATTGGAGGCTTCGGTCAAAAGCGGGGCCAGGGCCGCAATCGGGGCCGCGCTGGCGGCCTCGATGCTGAAATCGAGCTTGGCCGCCAGACGCATGGCGCGCAGGATGCGCACGGGATCTTCGCGATAGCGCGCCGCCGGATCACCAATCAAGCGCAGCACGCGCGCCTGCACGTCCTCGTAACCGCCAACGTAGTCGTGCACGCTGAAATCGCGCACCGTGTAATACAGGGCATTGGCGGTGAAATCACGCCGCACGGCATCTTCTTCGATGCAGCCATAGACGTTGTCGCGCACCAGACGACCATTGTCGATTTCGCGATCGCCGGAACCATCGTCGTCATTGCTGCGAAAGGTCGCCACTTCGATGATGTCGCGTCCGAACACCACATGCGCGAGCCGGAACCGTCGTCCTATGAGACGACAATTGCGAAACACCTGTTGCACCTGTTCGGGCGTGGCATTGGTGGCCACGTCATAGTCCTTGGGCTGACGCCCCAACAGAAGATCACGCACCGCTCCGCCGACGAGGAAGGCATCGTAGCCGGCTTCGTTCAGGCGATAGAGCACCTTCAACGCCGCGGCGCTGATGTTCTTGCGGGAGATGGGATGGTGTTCGCGCCCTATGACGCGCAGCGCGGGGGGACTGGATTGCACGTGTGGTCAAATGCCCAAGGAAGAACCGGATTGCCTGCCGGCATCCTCGCCGAATATACTACTCGTTCGGCTGGACTCAGCTCAACGCGCTCCCTTCGTCTAGTGGCCCAGGACACCGCCCTCTCAAGGCGGGAACACGAGTTCGAACCTCGTAGGGAGCGCCATTTCGGACCTCTGTTTCATGGCTTTCGTCGTTACCGACAACTGCATCCGGTGCAAGTACACCGATTGCGTTGAAGTCTGCCCGGTGGATTGTTTCCACGCTGGACCCAACTTTCTGGCCATCGACCCCGATGAGTGCATCGACTGCACCCTGTGCGTGTCCGAATGCCCGGCCGAAGCCATTTTCGCGGAAGAAGATGTTCCGGCCGGGCAGGAGCACTTCATACCGCTCAACGCCGAACTGTCGAAGATTTGGCCGGTGCTGGCCGTGCGCGAGGATGCGCCGGCGGATGCCGATGCGTGGAATGGCACGCCGGACAAGCTGAAATATCTGGAACGTTGAGTCCACACCACGCGCAACGCAGCGCATGATCGAAAAACGCCGGCATTGCGCCGGCGTTTTGTTTGGCACGCCTTACTTCAGGCGCTGCTGCAAAATCGCCAGCAAGGTGGCACCGGCGCCCGAGACTATTTCCTTGCCTTCGGTGTTGGCCGCCGACACGCGCGCGCCATCGCCATGTGGCGCGATGCGAATCAGGACCTGCTCGCCCTTGTAGTCGACCGTATACACCGTCAACAACTCCGAGCGTTCCTTGATGCTGACGCCTTGGGTGCGCTCCAAGGCAATCCCGACCCGACCAAACGCACCTGCCGGCGAGTCTTCCAGCGTGAAGGCGCCCGAGGTGGCCGCACGTTGCGCGTTACCCACCTGCGGGATGCTCATCGCGCCGTCACTGCTGGGCGCGCTCAGTTCCGGCGGCACTTCCAGGGGGCGCGACTCGGGGCTGAGTTCATAGCCGGTCTTGCTGCGAAACAGGCTGCAGCCCGAGCTGGCCAGGATCATGACACCCAACACGACCACCAGGCCGGTGCGGCCATTCAAGATTCGATTGCTCATCAAGGCATTCACTCCAGGAAAATTCAGGCCGCCTGCGCAGGTTGCAGACGGGCTTCGATACGGCGCACCTGCTCCAGAACCGCCGTCACCTGCGGAACAAAAGGCGAGGATAACGGCAGCAGCGGCAGGCGCAAGCGATTGTGACAACGACCCGCCAAGGCCATCAGCGCCTTGATCGGGATGGGATTGGGTTCCAGCGACAAGGCTTGATACAGGCCGTCCAGGTGCGCATCGAGATCCTGTGCGGTGGCGGCGTCGCCCGCGCGCGCGGCATCGCTCAGCTGTCGAAACGCCGCCGGAATCAGGTTGGACGCCACCGAAATCACACCATCTGCACCGTCCAGGATGGCACGGCAGGCGCTACCGTCATCGCCACTCAGGACCGCGAAGTCCGCACTGCGCAACGCCAATAGCTGCGCCATGCGTTGCGGATCGGCAACAGCTTCCTTGATGCCGATGATGGCCGGATTCTTCGCCAGCTGGGCGACGGTTTCCGGCAACAGATCCACGGCCGTGCGCGAAGGCACGTTGTAGAGCACCAGCGGGATGTCCAAGGCCGTGGCGACCGCCTCGAAGTGGCAGCGCAGACCCGCTTGCGTGGGTCGCACGTAGGCCGGTGCCGCCACCAGCAGCGCATCGGAACCGGCCGCACGCGCACGGCGGCACTGCTCGATGGTGCGATCCGTGCCCGATTGCCCCGCGCCCGCCAGCACCGGCACGCGACCTTGGACTTCCTCGACTGCGGTCCGGATCAGTTCGCCAAACTCAGCCTCACTCAACATCGCAGCTTCGCCCGTGGAACCGGCCACGACCACGCCCTGGGTACCGGCTGCCAACTGGCCTTTGATCAATTCACGCCAGGCCGGAATGTCCAAGGCACCTGAATCGGTGAACGGTGTGATCAATGCCGTGATGCTGCCGCGAATGTGCACGAGAAGTCGTCGATTGGGAAACCGTGGGATGTTACTTGCGGCAGCAAAGCACGGGCAAGTATGCTGGCTTGGTAAGCACGCCTGCCATGCATGCGCGATACAGACTTTTCACCCAGCGCTTCGCGCCCCATTCTGGAATGTCGCCTTGGCGGACCCGCAGCAACGCCCCAACACCAACGAGAACTACCTCCTGATCAGCGCGTTTTCAACGCATCCGGAGTCTCCCCTGCTGGCACTTTCCCGCCGCATCGCCGACAGTGGTTGCAACCTTGTGGATGCACGCCTGTCCACGGTCGGGCGTGATGTCTCGGCATTGGCTCTGGCCATGGGTTCCTGGGATGCCGTGGCCAAGTTGGAATCCGGCCTCGGGCGGCTGGAGCGCGAGGATGGCATGCGACTGGTGTGGTATCGCACCGGCCCCAAGCCGATGCAAAGCAATCTTTTGCCCTACATGGTCGAAGTCATCGCGGCCGACAAGCCCGGCATCCTGTATCAACTGGCCGATTTCTTCGATCGCCAGGGCATCACCATCGAGAACCTGCACAGCTCGCGCTACCGCGCCATGCAGACCGGCGCCGACATGTTCTCGGCCCAGCTCACCGTCGGCATTCCGGCATCGATGCACATTGCCGCCTTGCGCGACGACTTCCTTGAGTTTTGCGACCACCTCAACCTGGACGCGATTCTCGACCCGATGAAGTTCTGAGCCTGCCCGTGCTCGATGTCGGCGACACCTTGCCGGATCTGGAAGTCGATCTTTCCGACGGGCGGCGCGAGCACCTGCGATCCTTCGCCGGTCGCTGGCTGGTGTTGTATTTCTACCCCAAGGACAACACCCCTGGCTGCACCCTGGAAGCACAGGATTTCCGCGATCTCGCAGCCGAATTCGACCTGGCGGGCGCCCGCATCCTCGGGGTATCGCGCGATTCCTTGAAGTCGCACCAGAACTTCTGCAACAAGCACGACCTGCCGTTCGCCCTGGTCTCCGATCCCGACGAAACCCTGTGCCGCACCTTCGACGTGATGCGCGAAAAGACCCTCTACGGCCGCACGCACATCGGCATCGAACGCAGCACTTTCCTGATCGACCCGCAACAGCGCATCATCAAGGCGTGGCGCGGCGTCAAAGTGGCCGGCCACGCCCAAGCGGTGCTGAACGCCCTGCGTGAGGCTTCCTGAATCCACTCCGGAGTTGCAATGACAGCCAAGCCACGCATCTATGCCCTTGACACCAATGTGTTGATGCACGACCCCACGGCCCTGTTCAAGTTCGAAGAACACGACGTGTTCTTGCCGATGACGGTGCTGGAGGAGCTGGACAACAACAAGAAAGGCATGAGCGAATCCTCGCGCAATGCGCGCCAGGTCAGTCGCTTCATCAATGAACTGATCGAAACCAACGGCAGCGCCGAAATCGCCACCGGCCTGCGCCTGCGTCGACCTTCGGGTCTGCGGCTGCGCGCCGCCGACAACACCGGCATGCTGCTGTTCCAGACCCGCACGGCTGAACACGGCAATCGCTTCGGCAAGGTCGCACCCGACAATCAAATTCTGGCGGCGATCCTGGCCTTGCGCGATGAGCGCAGCGACCGCGACGTGGTCCTGGTGTCCAAGGACATCAACCTGCGCATCAAGGCGCATATTGCCGGCCTGCCCGCAGAAGATTACGAGAACGATCGCGCGCTGGACGACTTCAGCCTGCTCTACACCGGCGTGACCGCGTTGTCGGCCGACTTCTGGGATCGGCACGAGAAGGGGCTGCGCTCCTGGACCGAACGCGGCCATACCTATTACGAAGTCCAGCTCGGTGCCGACGAAGAGCCCTGGCATCCCAACCAGTTTCTCTACCTGCCCGGAGACGAGGACGTCGAGTTCCGCGTGGCACAGGTGGACGAGACCCGCGCCGTGCTTCAGGTGACCGATGACTACGCCCATGCCAATCACCAGATCTGGGGCGTGAGCGCGCGCAATCGCGAGCAGAACTTCGCGCTCAACGCCTTGATGGACCCGGAGATCGACTTCGTCACCCTGCTGGGCACAGCCGGCACCGGCAAGACCTTGTTGACACTCGCCGCAGGTCTGGCGCAAACCATGGACCACTCCCGCTATCGCGAGATCATCATGACTCGCGCCACGGTGTCGGTCGGCGAAGACATCGGCTTCCTGCCCGGCACCGAAGAAGAAAAAATGACACCCTGGATGGGCGCCTTGACCGACAACCTCGAAGTCCTCACCCAAACCCCGCACGAAGGCGGGAGTTGGGGGCGCGCCGCGACCAACGACCTCTTGGCCAGCCGCATCAAGATCCGCGCCATGAACTTCATGCGCGGGCGCACCTTCCTGAATCGCTACGTCATCATCGACGAAGCGCAGAATCTTTCACCCAAGCAGATGAAGACCCTGCTGACCCGTGCCGGTCCCGGCACCAAGATGGTGTGTTTGGGCAATGTCGAACAGATCGACACGCCCTACCTCACCGAAACCACCTCGGGCCTGACCTACGCCGTGGACCGCTTCAAGCAATGGCCACACAGCGCCCACATCACGTTGCGTCGGGGCGAGCGCTCGCGTCTGGCGGATTTCGCTTCCGAAGCACTCTGAGCCGCCGCTCAGCCGGTACCACGACGCAAACGGGCGGCCACTGGCCGCCCGTTTTCTTTGCGAGCTGCTGAATTCGATCAAGGCCGACGCGCGAGGTCCGAGTCGTCACGAATCTTCGGCATCAGGTCCTGCTTGCTCGTGCCCAGCCAGTAGAGCAACGGGCAAGCCACGAAGATCGAGGACAAGGTGGCGAGGATGATGCCCACGATCTGCGATTCGGCCATGCCTTTGAGCGAATCACCGCCGTAGATGTACAAGGCCAGCACGGTCAACAGGGCCACGAAGGAGGTGATCACGGTACGCGAGAGCGTCTGGTTGATGCCCTGATTGAGCACCTGGACCGTATCGAGGCGATGCGCCGATTTGAACACTTCGCGTACGCGGTCGAGCACCACGATGGTGTCATTGATCGAATAGCCCATCACCGACATGATGCCGGCCATCAAGGTCAGGTCGAATTCGCGCTGGTTGAGCGCGAACACGCCGGTGGTGACGATCACCACGAACGAGGTCGTGATGATCGAGGCGACCGCAAACTTCCACTCGAAGCGAATGGAAATGTAGATCACGAAACCCAGCATCACGAACAACGCCGCGAGGATGCCGTTCTGCGCCAGTTCCTTGCCCACCTGCGGACCCACGAAGTCACTGCGAACCACGGTTCCCGGATTGTCCGCCGTTTGCACCGTGGTGAGCACCGAACCGCCCGTTTGTGCGGCATTGACTTGATCAGCACGGGGTTGCAGACGGATCACGATGTCCATTTCGGAGCCGAAGGCCTGCACCACCGCACCGGCATAGCCGGCTTCTTCCAGCTTGTCACGCACCTGATCGAGATCGACGGCCTTTTCGAACTTGAGTTCGGCCACCGTGCCGCCGGTGAAGTCGAGTGCGTAGTTCAGTCCACGAGTGCCGAGCAGAAGGAAGGTCGCGAGCACCAGCAGCACGCTGATGCCCACGGTGATGGTGCGCATCCGCAGGAAATCGATCTTGCTGTCGTAAGGGAAAATGTTCACGGAGTCACCTGTTGATCAAATCGCGATGTGCTTGAGCTTGCGGCGATGTCCGTAGATCATCGTGGCCGCGCCGCGCGACACTGAAACGGCGGTGTAGATCGACGTGATGATGCCCAGACACAAGGTCACGGCAAAACCCTTCACCGGGCCGGTGCCGAAGGCAAACAGGGCGATACCGGCGAGGAAGGCGGTGACGTTGGCGTCCCAGATCGTGCCGGTCGCCTTCTCGTAACCCATGTCGATGGCTGACAAGGGTGGCAAACCCAGTCGTAACTCTTCGCGTATGCGCTCGTTGATCAGCACGTTGGCGTCCACCGACAAGCCCACCGTCAGTGCAATACCGGCAAGACCCGGCAAGGTCAAGGTCGCACCCATCAGCGACATCACCGCCACCACCAGCAGAAGGTTGAGCAGCAGGGCGATGTTGGTGACGATGCCGAACACCTTGTAGTACACGACGAAGAACGCCAGCACGAAGATGAAGGAGTAGCTCACCGCCTGCCAGCCACGCGCGATGTTGTCCTTGCCCAAGCTGGGGCCGATGATGCGTTCTTCCACGATATCCACCGGTGCGGCGAGTGAGCCGGCACGCAGCAGCAGGGCCAGTTCCGCCGCCTCGGTGGAGCTGCCCAAGCCCGTGGTCTGGAACTTGCGACCGAACACGCCATTGATGCGGGCGTAGTTGATGACCTCTTCGGTCACGCGCACGCTGCGCACTTCCTTGCCATCGACGATCTTGGTTTCCGGCAGGCGTTCGATGTAGACCACACCCATGTAACGGCCCACGTTGTCACGGGTGAACTCGTTCATGCGGGCGCCGGCGGCGGCATTGAGGGTGACCGACACCATCGGCGAACCATCTTGCGGATCGAAGCCCGAGCGCGCGTCGACCAACTGGTCGCCGGCGGCGATGATGCGCCGTGACAACAGGAGCGGGCGGCGCGTGTCGCGCTCGTAGTACACGCGCGCACCGGCTGGAACACGGCCGCTTTGCACTGCATCCATCGCGTTGCCGTCCACCGCTGCGCGGTATTCCAGCGTGGCGGTGGCGCCGAGGATCTTCTTGGCTTGTGCGGTGTCCTGCACACCCGGCAACTGCACCACGATGCGGGAGGCACCCTGACGCTGGACCAAGGGTTCGGCCACGCCGAGTTCGTTGATTCGATTGCGCAAGGTGCCGATGTTTTGCTCGACCGCATTGTCGATGATGGTCTTCAGCTCGGTCTCGCGCATGTGGGCGATCAGCATGCCGGGTTCTGCACCGTCTGCGACCTCGATCTGCGGCACATCACGTCCGATCAGGGTCGCCACCTGGTCGCGATCCGTGGCGTCGCGCAAGCGGATGTGGATGCCGTTGGGCGTGCGTTCCACACCCGCGTAGGGGATCTTGGCATCGCGCAGCAAGCTGCGAATGTCATCGACGAAGCCGTTTTCGCGTTTCTCCAGCGCGGCTTTCTCATCCACTTCCATCAGGAAGTGCACACCGCCCTGCAAGTCCAGACCCAGCAGCATCGGCTTGGCGCCGATGGCGGTGAGCCAATCCGGCACGGTCGAAGCGAGATTGAGCGCCACCACGTAGCCTTGTCCGACCTCGCCACGAATGGTGTCGGCCGCACGCACCTGCACATTGGGATCGGCCAGACGCACGATCAAGCTGTTTTTCTCGATCTTGATCGACTTGGTGGCGATCTGACTGCGCTCCAGAACGCCCTGAACGCGCTCTTTCAAAGCGTCGTCGACCTGACCACCACGGGTAGCGGAGATCTGTACAGCGGTGTCCTGCGGATACAGGTTCGGCAAGGAGTAGATGGTCGAGACGATCAGTACCAGGATCGCGACGACGTATTTCCAACGGGCGTATTCAAGCATGTGGGCACCATCGGGGAACGGGGCACTACCAACCGACCGGCTGGAAGCGCAGGAGTGGACAGGAGTGGGGCTGGCTCAGGCGGTTTTCAACGTGCCCTTGGGCAGCACCGTCGTGACGGCGTGCTTTTGCACTTTGACGGTCACCTTGTCGGCGATCTCGACGTGAAGGAAGCTGTCGCCCACCTCTTCGACACGCGCCAGAATGCCGCCGCTGATGATGACTTCATCACCCTTGGCGATGGCGGCCACCATGTTGCGGTGGTCCTTGGCGCGCTTCATCTGCGGGCGCATCACGAAGAAATAGAACACCGCCACGAACACCAGCATCATGATCAAGGGCGACCACGGTGCGGGGTCAGCCGCACCCACGGCTTGGGCGTGGGCTGAAGCAATCAAAAAGTCCATCGGAACACTCGCGTCTGAAATGAAGAATCACCGGCAGGCCGCCGGCAAAGGGCGGAAATTATGCCACGGCACGATTCTGGCGACACCTTGGCCTCAAACCCGGCCCCGAATCGGCTCAACACGGAACCGTTACGATACCGGCGTTCGCCCCACGTTCCCGACGACGCCTCGCCATGAACCACACCACCGCGGATCTGCTGCTGACCCAAGCCCGCCTCGTCACGTTGGCCGATGACGCAGGCTACGGCGTGATCGAGGATGCTGCCCTAGCCTGTCGTGATGGCCGCATCGTCTGGCTCGGTCCCAGCGCGCAATTGCCGGCGTCGATGGGGGATGCCGATGACGTTCGGGACTGCGCCGGCCGACTCGTGACACCGGCGCTGATCGACTGCCACACCCACCTCGTTTTCGGTGGCGATCGTGCGGGCGAGTTCGAACAACGCCTGCTCGGCGCCAGCTACGAGGACATCGCGCGCCAAGGTGGCGGCATCGCCTCCAGCGTGCGCGCCACCCGCGCGGCCAGCGAAGACGCACTACTCGATTTGGCCTTGTCGCGCGCCCGCGCACTGATGGCCGATGGCGTGGCGACCTTGGAAATCAAGTCCGGCTATGGGCTGGAACTCGACAGCGAACTGCGCATGTTGCGTGTTGCCCGTCGCGTGGGCGAGGTGCTCGGCATCACGGTCAAGACCACCTTCCTTGCCGCCCACGCCGTACCGCCCGAGTACGCCGGACGCGCAGATGATTACATCGCGCACGTCTGCGAAACCCTGCTGCCTGCGGCGCACGCCGAAGGTCTGGTCGATGCCGTGGATGCCTTCTGCGAACGCATTGGTTTCACGCCGCAGCAAACTGCGCGCGTGTTTGCCGCAGCGCGCGCGCTCGGCCTGCCGGTGAAGCTGCACGCCGATCAGTTGAGTGATTCCAATGGGGCCGCGCTGGTCGCAAGCTTTGATGGGCTGTCGGCCGATCATGTCGAATACAGCAGTGAGGCCGGGGTGAAGGCCATGGCGGCGCACGGCTCGGTCGCCGTGTTGTTGCCGGGCGCCTTCCTGTGCCTGCGCGAAACCCGTGTCCCGCCGATCGATCAATTCCGCGCGCATGACGTGCCGATGGCCGTGGCCACCGACGCCAATCCCGGAACCTCGCCCTTGCTCAGTGTTCGCTTGGCCATGGCGCTGGCCTGCATCCAATTCCGCCTGACGCCGGAAGAAGCCCTGCGCGGCGCCACCTGCCATGCCGCCCGCGCGCTGGGCTTGAGTGATCGTGGCCGTTTGCGCGTGGGCCAACGCGCCGACATTGCGGTGTGGCGCGCGCAACACCCGGCCGAGCTGTGCTACTGGCTGGGTGGCGACCTGCTCGATGGCCTCTACATCGGCGCGCGTCGCGCGTCCTGAAACCACCCTGGGAACATCTGATCAAGTCCAAACGCCGTCATTGCGAGATCCCTTTTCCGTTCCGAAAATGCCCACGGGCCATGAACCTGCCACCCACCCGTCATGGCGAGGCCCGAAGGGCCGTGGCCATCCAGAAATTCGGAGCCAAAACGCTGGATCGCTTCGCTGCGCTCGCGAGGACGAATCAACAACTTATCGCATGGGTTCATGGAGAGCGCAGCGAAGCAATCCATGGTTTTGATTTGTCGAACATCCATGGATGACAGGCCGCCTCCTGCAGCCTGCCCTGCGGGCCATTCGCTGCGCAAATGTTCGCTTC